>CACMXD010000006.1:0-92508 GCA_902617485.1 uncultured Alphaproteobacteria bacterium
TGGGAGATGTATCTTTTCAAAAATATTATTTGAGACCTCCCATTCAGGTGAAATAATATGATCTAAGTAACTATTTTTTTTAATAAGTAACGGTTTATTTTCTTCAGATATCAGATTTTGATTTCTTATCCTAGCTATTGACTTTTCTACATTTAAAAATTCTTTTGCAAACTTACTTGTAATTAAATTTTTTTCATCACTTCTAGTCACTGCAATAAAGTAATCAATTTTAGTATTAAAATTTTTATAAAAAGATGGGTTCAATGCGTCATCAAATATAGTTTTTATGTCATATCTTTCAGATAAGTTTTTTAATTCATTTGCATCATCATCTAAAAGAAATACATTTTTACCTTGTTCTGATAACTTTTTAGCTAAATTCGCTCCGACAACACCTGATCCTAATATTAGTATATTCACTGTTCTATTTCTATTTTCAAAGATTTTACTTTACGGTATAAAGAAACTCTGTCTAATTTAAGCATCTTTGCAGTTAGTGTCATATTAAAATTATTAATTTTTAATTTTTGAATTAAATATTCTTTTTCAAACTTATCTTTAGCTTCTTTAAAATTTAAATCGTATAAATCAGCATTGTCAGTTGAATTTTTAATTAAATTATCTATCAGATCTTTTGAGACAATTTTATTATTATCACTTAATAAACCAATAACATTTTCAGCCAAATTCATAATTTCAAATATGTTTCCCGGCCAAGTGTGACTTAATAATAATTTTTCTACATCATCTTCTATTTGTATCTTTTTTTCAAACTTCTTTAGTGCAAAAATATTTAAATAGTGTTTAAAAAGATCGAATATTTCATCTTTTCTAGCAGTAAGTGGCTTTAATATAATTTTACTATCTATATTACTAATTAATGGGTCCTTAATATCAATTCTTTTACTATCAAAAATTATAGTGGCATTTATTTTTTTACTTTTAACCAAATTAAGGTAACTCAATAATTCTATCTGATTAAAATTTTCATAATCATTTATATAAATAGTAAAATAATTATGGAGAGAGCTTAGCTTTAACAAATCAGTCTCATTCATAAGATTTTCATTTAAATTAATAAATGTATCTGGATTACTTGAAGATAAGTTCATATGTATAGTGTTAGCAAGAAAATTCTTACCAATGCCATTTGGACCAATAATTAAAATAGAGGAATTATTTTGAATTTTTAAAATAGTTTTAAATAATTCTTTAATATATTGGCCAGAACCTACAGTATCGATTTTGGAGTGAAAAGAAATTTTGTTTCTATAATTGTTAATAGTTACTCTTTGTTGTAGTTCCAATAAATTTTTTTGAATTATATGAATGAGTTTTTTTGTTTCAAATGGTTTTTCAATAAAGTCATTAGCACCAACTTTGACAGATTCTATAGCATTATCAATATTTGCATGACCACTAAAAGATATAATCACAAGATTATCATATTTATTGTTTAAGAACTCTATAATATCAATGCCTTGTTGATTACTATTTTTTAACCATAAATCAACTAAGACAACATCGTAGTCAAAATTTCTTTGTTGAAGTTCATTGAACTCTTTAAAAGAATTTGCATAAGTTACATCATAGCCTTGTTTTGAAAGGATAAGAGAAATTTGTTTACAAATTTCTAATTCATCATCAATTACTAATATTTTTGTCATTAAATATTATTTCAATTTTAAATCCTGAATAACTGTTCGTTGTTATATTCATCTTGTTTGAGTTGTCAGTAATTATTTTATTTATTAAAGATAGACCTAAACCTGTAGATTTTTTTGTTGAAAAATATGGTTTTATTAAGTCTTCTGTTTTTCCATCGTAACCGGGTCCATTATCAAAAAAAGACAAAATTAGAGATTTAACATGCTTTTTTATAGAAACTTCAATAATCGGATTAGAAGTATCCTCAAGAGCCTCTATTGAATTTTTGAAAAGATTATTGAAGATAATATCTAAATATGAATGATCAAAATTAATAAATAAATTCTTCTCTATATTAAAATTTATTTTAATATTAGGATAATTTCTTTTATATTCATCAATGTAAACTAAACATATTTCAGATAAATTTAATTTAGTAATCTTTGCTTTTGGCAATCTGGCATAAGTAGAAAATTCATTTACTAAATTTTGTATCAAAAATATTTGCCTTTTTATTGAGATTATAGAATTTTTTAATTCTTCATCTTTAAGTTGGCTTTCAATATATTCTGTTGATAAAAGCATTGGTGTTAATGGATTTTTAATTTCATGTGAAATTTTTCTTGCTAAATCGGCAATAGCATTGTTTTTTTCTGCAGAAATCAAATCAGTATAATCATTAAATATAATTATTTGATCGAAAAGTGAATTATTATCTATAAAAATTGATTTTACAAAATAAACTTTTTGAATGTTCTCAATTATTAAATCCAAATTTATCTCATATGATTTCTGGAAAAAATTATCTGCTGAATTAAAATGTTTTGATAAAAGGTTTATAAAATTATGATAAGAGCTATTTTTATCAGATTTGAAGACTAAGGAGGCTGAATTTTCAAAAATCATTGACTTATTTTTCAAAACAAATATTCCATACGGGGAATTTTCAATAATATTATTAATAAAACTTAGTTGATCATTTATTGTTGAATTTACTTCTTGTAAATTATTTTTTTGACTAATGATTGTTTTACTCATTTCATGAAAAGAATTTGTTAAAACACTAATATCATCTTTATCACTAGACTTTTTAAACTCTAATTGATGATATTTTCCTTTTCTTAAATCAATAATTGCAGTATTTAAGTCTCTAATAGGTTTAGCGAGTCTAAAGCTAAAATTTGATCCAATAATAATAAAAATGAAAATTAAGCTTGTTGATAAAATTATGTAAATAGTGAAAAAAGTAATTTGTATATCTCTTTTATTTGAATCGAACGAATTAATTGCTTCATAGGATTGAATAATATTTTGATAATAATTTAAAGTTTCTAAATCAATTTTTTTCAATAATAGTAAATAATTTGACTTATTAAGTTTTACTTTTGAAAATAGTTGATCACTAGAAAAAAAGATTGTGATATCGCTTTCATTATCTTGTTTAGCTGCATTTAAATTCTCTTCAGATATAAATATTTTTTCCTCTGATATATGTTCAATAAATTGATTATCATTATTATAATTGTATACAGTAGTAATATTAAATCTTTGTATAATATCTCTATCTATTAGCCTTTCAGCTAAAACATAATTTCTTATAAATTTTGAGTCTGTTATAAGATCTCTCTCAGTTTGATCTATGTATTTCTGAGCTAATTGATAAGAGTTATTTACTGTAGATTTAAAAGCTGGACCTAGCCAAGTGCTTACTTCAATGTTGAAAAAAATCGCTGAAGCTATGAGTATTATTCCACTTGGAATTACTGAAAATAAACCAAAGAAAAGAAAAAATTTATTAAAAAGTCGTAAACCTACAACTTCTCTCTTTTTATATTTAATGTAATTAATAAAGAAAATAGATAAATATAGGAGTAATATTAATAAAAAAACAAAATCAGCAATTACAAGATATTGAATTAATTCAGCGTTACGAACTATTTCATTTGAAGAAATAAGTGAATATACTGTTAAAGCAAAAAGGGTTATAAAAACAGATAATAATATAAATGCTGAAAATTTATTAAAATAACTTGACATCAATTAACTCAAAAATTCATTTCATACTTTTAGCTGGTGGCGATAGTTTAAGGTTTTCATCAAATAGTAATAAGCTATTAGCTAAGTTTAAAAATAAAAATTTATTAAACTATAATATTGAATTTATTAAAGAACTAAAATTTAAAAAAATTAGTGTAGTTGTAAAAAATATCAAAAAGAGTGATATTGATAGTTATAATGATTTAGAGATAATAAAAGGAGGAAAAACAAGGTCAGAAAGTGTTAAAAATGCCCTAAATAAATCAAATATTAAATCAAAATACGTGATAATCCATGATGCAGCAAGACCATTAAATTCAAAAAAAATAATTTATGAAATAACTAAAAATCTCATAAACAAGAAATATGACTGTGTGGTGCCTTACAATAAATGTTCAGATACTGTTGTAGTCAAACATAAAAACCTAGATAGAGACAAACTAAAACTTATAAAAACACCGCAAGGATTTGTAAAAAATAAAATTACTTATTTGCATAATACAAATAATGAAAAAAAATTAACTGATGACAGTCAATTATTTAGGTACAAAGAAAATAAATACAGAATAAAATATATATTACAAAATGAAATAAATATAAAAATTACTTACAAAGATGAATTAGACTCATTAAATAAATTAGTTGAAAATAATATCTTAGTGGGAATTGGTTATGATATTCACAGAACTATCAAAATTAAACAAAATAATTTATTAAAACTTGGTGGTGCAAAAATAAAATCCAAAGTAAAAATTATTTCTCATTCAGATGGAGATGTAATACTGCATGCAATTACAGACTCTATTCTAGGAGCTCTATCTTTAAGAGATATAGGTACTTATTTTCCAAATAACAAAAAAAATTTAAATAGAAATTCAATAGACTTTTTAAATTATGCTTTAAACAAAATGAATTCAAAGAAAAAGATGATTAATAATATTGATGTAATGATTGTTTCAGAAGAACCTAAAATTAATCCGCATTTTAAAAAGATTGTAGAAAGTATTTCAAAGAACCTTAATATTAATAAAAATAGTATTTCTATCAAAGCAACAACAAATGAAAAATCTGGACTTATAGGTAAAGGCGATTTTATAGCCTGTTGGTCGAATGTTTCTCTGAAAGGTAACTAAACTACTTTTTTTAATTTTTCAAAGTCTTCATCTGCGTGATAACTTGATCTTGTCATTGGTGATGAGGAAATCATTTTAAATTCCAGATTTAAACAAACATTATAAAGACTTTTAAATTCCTCAGGAGTATAAAACTTATGTACTTTTTCATGGTGAATAGATGGTTGAAGATATTGACCAATAGTGACAAAATCAATATTAGAATTTTTCATATCCTTTAATACTTCAATTATTTCTGTGTATTCCTCACCTAATCCAACCATAATACCAGATTTTGTAAATATTGATCTATCGAACTCTTTAACTTCCCTTAAAAGTTTTAAACTTTCAATATAATTAGAACCAGGTCTAATTTGTTTATAAATTCTTGGTACGGTTTCTAAGTTGTGATTAAAAACATCAGGCTTCACCTTTGCAATATCGATATAATTTCTATTTTTTCTTAAAAAATCAGGTGTTAAAATTTCAATTGTTGTATTATTAGAAAGTTCTCTTATGTATTTAATAGTATCAATAAAATGCTGAGCACCACCATCAGGCAAGTCATCTCGATCTACACTTGTTACTACAACATGTTTAAGTCCTAATTTCAAAACAGATTTGGCAACATTTAGTGGTTCCATCGGATCTGGTGGTTCAGAAGGTTTACCAGTTTTTACATTACAGAATGCACATGCTCTAGTACAGGTATCTCCTAATATCATAAAAGTTGCATGTTTTTTTTCCCAACATTCTCCAATATTTGGACATGCAGCTTCTTGACAGACAGTAACTAAGTTATGAGATTTTACTATGTCAAGTGTCTCAAAATACTTTTTTGATGTTGGTGCTTTTACTTTTAGCCAATTAGGTTTTTTAATTGTCGTAGGATTAAATTTTTTAATTTTTTCTGGATGTCTGATCATGTTTAATAATGCAAAGGTTTTTCAAAAGCTGATAATACGCTTTCGTGAATAGACTCTGATAAAGTTGGATGTGCAAAAACAGTATTAATAAATTCATCTTCTGTTGACTCAGATGAAATAGCTAATCCAAATGTAGCTATCATTTCTGTAACATCAGGTCCAATAAGATGTGCACCCAATATTTCTCCAGTGTCAGAATTAAAGAGTGTTTTAACAAAACCGTATGAGTTAGACATAGTTTGTGATTTACCATTTGCTAAAAATGGAAAGTTACCGGTCTTATAGGGAGTGTTTTTGTCTTTAAGTTGCTGTTCAGTAAAACCAACAGTAGCTATTTGTGGTAAGCTATATATACAACCAGGGATATGATTTTCTTTTGGTTGATGAGTATTATTACCTGTTGAAATATGAGTCACACAATTTATAGCGTCGTGCATGGCTTTATGAGCTAACCATGGGGCGCCAATAATATCACCAATAGCATATAAACCCTCAATATTTGTCACATAATTATGGTTTGTATTTATATAACCTGTATCAGATAGATTTAAGTTAAGGGAGCTTATAAATTCTTTGTCTAAATTAGGTATAACACCTACAGATAGTATTAATGCATCACATACTACATTTTGGTCAATATTTTGAAAGCTTACATTCTTTTTGTTTTCAACAATTTTCTCAATTTTTGCATTTAACTCAAATTTAATACCCTTTTTTTCAAATATTTTTTTTGCTTCATTTGAAATATCGTTATCAAACTGAGGTAAAATCTTATTTTGAGACTCAAACACTGTTACATCAGAACCTAAAGCATTATAAATACTTGCAAACTCTATACCAATAGCTCCTGACCCAATAATACACAATTTTTTTGGAAGAAATTTAGGTATCATTGCTTCTTTGGAACTCCAAATTAAATTAGAAAATTTAATGTCACCAATTGTTCTAGGTTTGCATCCTGTAGCTATAATCATGTTCTTAGATGAAATTTCATCTGAAGTTGTATTTACAAAAAATTCATTATCTATTTTTTTTGGATATGCTCGGTGTTTATAAATATCTATTTTATTTTTTTTCATGAGTGAGTTAACGCCTTTTGATAAATTATCAGATGCTGTTCTTGACATCTTTACAACTTTATCTAAAGCAATTTTAGTAAGATCTTTCTTATCTAGTCCAAAATGATTAGCCTCTTCCATGAATTCTGCTGAATGTAGTAATGATTTAGTTGGAATACATCCCCAATTAAGACACACACCTCCTAGCTTATCCTCTTCAAACAAAGCAACTTTCATACCAAGTTGTGCAGCTTTTATAGCAGCAACATAACCACCAGGACCACCGCCAATTATTGTAAGATCATACTTAATTGTCATCTGAAATATTTTCTAAATTTTGTACAATACTAGAAAAAAATTGTGAAGCTAAAACTCCATCTACAGCTCTATGATCACATGATAATGTCAAATTTATAAAACTCCCTATTTCAATCTTACCTTTGTCCACATAAACATCCTCAAAAATTTGGCCTACTGCTAAAATATATGTTTGTCCTGGTAAAATAATAGCATCAAAACTACGTATATTAAATGAACCTAAATTAGATATACTTATCACACCACCTGACAGATCAGAGGGAGAAAGTTTATTATCTCTCGTTAAATTTATCTTTTCATTAAGATTAGAGTTGATTTCATCTAAATTAAAATTATTTACCTTTTTAATTACAGGCATTTTTAAACCAGACTTAGAGTCAACAGCAATACCAATATTATGATCTTTATTAATGACAAATTCACCTTTATCATTATAAGTACAATTTGACTCTGGAAATGCTTTGAATGCTTTTGATATAGATTGCATTAATATTGCGTTTAAAGAGTACTTATTGCCTTTTAATTTTTGATCTTTTCTAAATTTTAATAGGGTAGCCATATTCACCCTAGTATTTAAATAAAAATGTGGAATGTTATTTTTTGAATGTGTTGTAGCTTTTGCAATAGCCTGTCTTAATCTGTTAACATTTGGGTTTTCAGATAAATTATTTGAGTCTGATACATCTCTTAAAATAATTCTATTATCTGGACCAGTGCCTTTTAATTTTGAAAAATCTATAGATTTTTCATTTGATATTTTTTTTGCAAGTGGAGATATAAATACTCTTATAGCCCTATTATCAAAAGTTTCATTTATATCAAGATCATCGGTATGTATTCTTCTTGAAATCGATTTTATTTTTGAAATATCAATATTTTTTTTTTGAGCTATTTTTTTAGCTAGAGGTGTAATTAATATTTTATCTGGTACCAAATCTTTATCATTTTCAGAAGGATTTAACTCTGAGTTTTGTATTTTATTATCTGAATTATTATTTTTTAGAAAATTACTTATATCCTCTTGTGTAAAAGTCAAATCGTCTGAAATAATTGCAACTAATTGATTAACATTTGCTGTTTCACCTTCCTTTGATATTATTTTAGCAATATATCCATCTTCTGGTGACTCGTACTCCATCGTGGCTTTATCTGTTTCAACTTCGAATAAAACCTCACCACTTAATATTGGATCTTTTTCTTTTTTTATCCACTTAACTATTTTACCCTCCTCCATTGTTGGAGATAAGGAAGGTAAATTAACTTCATATAACATTAATTTATATATGACACTTTTTTTACTGCAGATACAATTTCATCAGTGTTAGGTAATGCCAATTTTTCTAAATTTTCTGCATATGGCATTGGGACATCTTTTCCACTAACTTTAATTATTTCTGAGTCGAGGAAATCAAAGCAATTTGATTGAATTAAATAAGATAAGTGTGATCCAAAACTTGTATTACCAAAGCCATCCTCAACAATTACAACCCTATTGGTTTTTTTAACGGATTTATATATCAATTCTTCATCTAAAGGTTTAATTGATCTTAAATCTATAATATCAGGACTAATCCCCAGTTTATTAATTGATGGAAGAGCGTTTAATATTCTTTGAACTGACATTGAAAAACCAATAATGGTTACATCTTTACCTTCTTTAATAAGATTGCCTTTACCAATAGGAATTAAAAAATCGTTCTCTTCTGGAACATTGGTTTTTTCTTTATAGAGTAATTCATGTTCTAAAAAAACAACAGGATTGGGATTTCGAATAGATGATTTTAATAAACCTTTTGCATCTCTTGCATTTGAAGGAGCAATTACTATCAAGCCTGGAATATGAGAGAACCAAGATATAAAACATTGGCTATGTTGTGCTCCTACTCTAGCCGCAGCACCATTTGGACCTCGAAAAACTATAGGAACATTTATTTCTCCACCTGACATGTATAAAGATTTAGCAGCAGAATTAACTATTTGATCAATTGCTTGCATAGAAAAATTAAAAGTCATAAATTCACATACAGGCTTAAGTCCTGCCATGGCTGCTCCAATAGCTAAACCAGTAAAACCATGCTCAGAAATAGGAGTATCTAAAACCCTTTTTGATCCAAATTTATCAAGAAGCCCTTGAGTTACTTTATATGCCCCATCGTATTCAGCTACCTCTTCTCCTAAGAGAAAAACATCTTTGTCCAATTTCATTTCTTCTTCAATAGCTTGGTTCAATGCCTCTCTCATAGATATTTCTTTTTCAGACCAATTCTTTGCACCTGAATTTTCTCTTGTTTGATTTAAAAGAGAATTCATAGAAATTTTTAATTCTGTTGTAAGAGGTTCAGATCCGTTAGAGGAGACTTGTGGAGATTTTTCAATAAGTTTATCTGGTATATCCTCTATTTCCTCACCATCAACTTTAAGTAGCGCTATCTCAGTATTAACACTTATATTTTCAGTGCCCTCTTTAACTAATATTTTCTCAACTTTACCATCATCGGGTGACTCTAGTTCCATAGTGGCTTTATCAGTCTCAATTTCTGCTAAAATATCTCCAGAAACTACGCTATCTCCCTCTTTAACTAACCATTTTACTAGGTTACCTGTTTCCATTGTTGGAGATAAAGCTGGTAGAAGTATTTTCATAAATATACCTCGGTGTATAATTCTTTTAAATCTGGAAGTGGCGACTCAAGTGAAAATTTTTCTACATCTTTAATTTGTTTCTTAATATCAATTTCAATATCTTTAATCGTGTCCTCTTGAATTTTATAATCATTTAATAAAGTTTCTTTCATACTTAACACAGGGTCTATCTCTTTCATTTTATTCACTTCATCTTTAGTCCTGTATAGACCAGGATCAGACATTGAATGGCCTCTAAATCTATATGTATCCATTTCGATGATATAAGGCTTAGAATTTTTTTCGATATATTCTCTTGCCCTTATAGCTGACTCACTTACATTAAAAAAATTCATACCGTCTACTTTTTCACCTTTAATGCCGAATACAGTTGCTCGTTCGTACAACTCACCTCCTGCTGCAGACCTTCCAATAGATGTGCCCATTCCATATTTATTATTTTCGATAATAAATAATACTGGTAACTCCCAAAGTGATGCTAAATTAAATGACTCAAAAACTTGGCCATTACTCATAGCTCCATCACCTAAATAGACTCTTGAAATCTTTTTTTCGTTTCTGTATTTATGAGCGAAACCTATACCAACGCCTAAAGGTACTTGTGCTCCAACTATACCGTGTCCACCATAAAATCTATTAGCTTTGGAGAACATGTGCATTGATCCACCCTTGCCTTTTGAAATTCCATCTTTCCTTCCAGTTAATTCAGACATAACTAGTTTAGGATCTACTCCACGAGCCAATATATGTCCATGATCTCTATAAGCAGTGATAACGGTATCCTCTGAGTTAATAGAAGAGAGAATACCTATGACAACAGCCTCTTGGCCAATGTATAAATGACAGAAACCTCCAATTTTTCCAGCTCCATATAATTGAGCAGCTTTTTCTTCAAATTTTCTAATTAAAAACATTTTTTCGTAAAACTTCAGTAATTGGTCATTTGTAAAATTATTTTTGTTTTTTTTAGTCATCTTAATCTAATTTTAATATGGTCTCTCCATCTTGAATATTAGGGTTATTCTGCTTTGTAATTTCATCAATATAATCCTCTTTGTTAGAATAGAAAGAGTGTAAATCAATATTAATATCTAACATTTTTTGATCGAGATTGGATTGCAATTTTTTATACATTTTTTCCTCAAATTGATAAATTAAGTAATTTCCAATATTGAACTTTCCATAAACTGTGTGATATATTAGATAAATCAACACAAATATAAAAAAGAAATTTATTAAACTACTAGCTTTTAAAAACTTCACTTAATTCACCAGCATACCCTTTAATCTTGTTATTTTCTGATATTCTAAGTAACTGATTATATTTTGCAACTCTATCAGATCTAGCTAATGAACCAGTTTTAATCAAAGGACAGCGTGAAGCAACAGCTAAATCTGAGATAAAAGAATCTTCAGTTTCTCCTGATCTATGAGACATAATAGATGCAAAACTATTTTCTGTCGCTAGGTTGATAGCTTCTAAAGTTTCTGTAACTGTGCCTATTTGATTCAATTTAATTAAAATACTGTTAGCTTGTTTTTCATCTATACCAGTTTGCAACTTTTGTATATTTGTAACAAAAAGATCGTCACCAACTAATCGTATCTTTGAACCAAGTTTATTTGTAATTTTTACCCAACCCTCATAATCCTCTTCATTAAGTGCATCTTCAATTGAAAATATGGGGTATTTTTTACAAATATTTTCGTA
Organism: uncultured Alphaproteobacteria bacterium; assembly: GCA_902617485.1. Taxonomy (GTDB): domain Bacteria; phylum Pseudomonadota; class Alphaproteobacteria; order HIMB59; family HIMB59; genus HIMB59. The sequence goes on from CACMXD010000006.1 coordinate 11,453, forward strand.
AACACTTATCATTTCTTCTGTTGAATATGAGTTACCTTCAAAATTATATTTTCCATCGGTGTAAAACTCACTAGAAGCTGCATCTAATGAAATTTTAAAGTGATCATTTAATTTAAAGCCTGCTTTTAAAATTGAATTACATATTAGATCTAGAACATCTAAATGAGATTTTAGATTAGGAGCAAAGCCTCCTTCATCACCAAGATTAGTATTTAAAGATCTAGATTTTAAATCTTTTTTTATATTAGTTATTACAGAATGTGTTGAAGATAAAGCTTCAGTTAAAGATTTAAATCCTATTGGTAAAATCATAAACTCTTGAAAATCAACATCATTATCAGCATGTTGTCCACCATTTATTACGTTCAGCATTGGAACTGGAATAATTAAATCATCCACACCCTGAGAGAGAAATATTGCACCAAAGTTTACATAAGACCAAGCCTTATAGTAAGCAAGACTAAGAGATAAAATAGCATTTGCTCCAAACTTTGATTTATTTTCTGTACCATCTAAATCTATTAGGAATTGATCAAATTCTCTAAAATCAATAAAACTTTTATCTAAAATTTTTGATTTAATTAGTTCGTTAACATTAGATACTGCTTTAAGAACACCCTTGCCACTCATTCTATTAGGGTCTGAGTCTCTTAATTCTAATGCTTCAAATTTTCCTGTGGACGCCCCTGATGGTACCATTCCTCGAAAGGGATATGGGGTATTTTCAAAGATCATTTCACATTCCACAGTTGGGTTTCCCCTACTATCAAAAATTTCTCTTGCTGTTATATTTTTAATTTTCATTTATTTTGCTGCCTTATTTATTTTATTAATAGCATTTAAGAGTTCTGGCATTTTGTGTAAATATACCATATTAGGACCATCACTTAATGCAATTTCTGGGTTTGGGTGTGTTTCAATGAAGAAACCTGCTATCCTTAAAGATGAAGCAGCTTTCGATAAAGGTGTCACATACTCTCTAGCACCTCCACTTTTCTTACCCAATCCACCAGGTAGTTGCACACTGTGTGTTGAGTCAAAAATAATTGGGTATCCAAATGTTTTCATTAAATGAATACCTTTAAAGTCGTTTATTAAATAATTATATCCAAATGAATTTCCCCTTTCAGTTATTAATATTTTTTTGTTATTTTCATTCTCAATTTTATTGATGATATTCGAAACTTCTTTATGTGATAAAAACTGTCCTTTTTTAACATTGACAATCTTTTTTGTTTGTGCAGCAGCTTTAATTAAATCTGTTTGTCTACAAAGAAAAGCTGGAATTTGTATCACATCAAGGAATTCAGCCAACTTATCAACTTGAAAAGTCTCATGAACGTCGGAAGTGATAGATATATTTAAATCTTTTTTGAGATTTTTTAATATATCTATGGATTTATCAATGGAAATTTTATGGCGTATTGTTTTATGGGAGCTTCTATTAGCTTTGTCAAAACTACATTTGAATACTAAATTAAACTTTTCTTTTTTTGCATATTTAATAAGAGATTGCGCAACTTTTCTGACTAATTTTTCATTTTCTAACAAGCATGGGCCAGATATTAAAGTCAGTCTGTCAGTATCATTTTTAATAAGATTTTTAAATAATTGGACAGATCTAGGCATTTTTATTCATTAAACTATTTTTTATAAATGAGAAAAATATAGGGTGAGGTTTAAACGGTTTAGATTTCAGCTCAGGATGAAATTGAACACCAAGGAACCATTTATGATTTTTATTTTCAATGATTTCTAATAATTTTTTATCTTTTGAGAAACCAGAAAAAACGAGACCTTTTTTTTCTATTGAAGATCTATATTTAGGATTCACTTCATACCTATGTCTATGTCTTTCGTGAATTAATTTTTTTTTATAAATTTTTGAGGCTAAAGATTTATGTTTTATATAACAAGGATAAGAGCCCAATCTCATAGTGGCACCTAAATCATTTTCTTTTGTTCTTTTTACCTTTTGATTTTTTTTACTCCATTCGGTCATTAAAGATATGACATTATTAGTATGCTTGCCAAATTCAGAGCTACCTGAGTTTTTCATTTTCAAAACATTTTTAGTAAATTCAATAATTGATAACTGCATACCTAAACATATTCCTAAGAATGGAATTTGATTTTCTCTAGCATACCTAATAGCTTCTATTTTTCCACTTATCCCTCTATTGCCAAAGCCGCCAGGTATAAGAATACCTGCAGCTTTTGTTAATAACTCATCAACATTTTTTTTATTTATTGTCTCAGAGTCAATCCATTTGATTTTAACATTTACTTTATTGTGAACACCTGCATGATAAATAGCTTCGTAGAGAGATTTATAACTATCTTTCAAATGAACATATTTTCCAATTATAAATATATTTAGTTCCTCTTTTGCTCTTGACTCTAATACTTCAAAGTTTGTCCATTTTGATAGATCTTTTTTCTTTGTAGATTTTATATTTAGATTTTTTATGACTAAGTCATCTAATTTAGATTTTGATAATAAAGAAGGTACTTGGTAAATACTCCCTACATCATAGGACGGAATTACAGCATTAGTTGGTACGTTACAAAACAAACTAATTTTTTGAATTTCTTCATACTTTATTTTTTTATTACTTCTACAAACAATTATATCAGGCTGAATTCCTGCATTTAAAAGCTCTTTAACAGAGTGCTGAGTGGGCTTTGTTTTAATTTCACCAGATGTTTCTATATATGGAAGTAAAGTTAAATGTATGAGGAGTGTGTCTAGCTGTCTTTCATTTTTAAATTGTCTGATGGCTTCCAAGAAAGGAAGACTTTCAATATCACCAACAGTGCCCCCTATCTCACAAATAATAACATCATCCTTATTAGTTGATTTTTTTATAGAATTTTTAATTTCTTCAGTAACATGAGGTATTACTTGTACAGTAGATCCTAAATATTCACCTTTTCTTTCCTTTGATAGTATAGTCGAGTAAATTTTACCCGATGAAATAGAGTCATTTTTAGAACATTTTATATCTGTAAACCTCTCATAATGGCCTAAGTCTAAATCAGTCTCATAGCCGTCATCAGTAACATAAACTTCACCGTGTTGGTATGGACTCATTGTTCCAGGATCAACGTTTAAATACGGATCTAGTTTTCTAATTTTTAGTTTAATGCCTCTAGATCTAAGAAGAGAGGCTAATGATGCAGTGACTATTCCCTTACCTAGCGATGAAACAACACCTCCGGTAACGAAAATTAATTTCACTGATTAGGCACTTCTGGAATCATTTCCTCTATTGAATCGTCTAAAATAATTTCTTCTTGAATAGTTTCTAAATCAGTTGAAGATGAATATTGTTTTGTAATAATTGCGCCCATAAACAAACACCAAAATAAAAAACCAAAACCTAAAACATAAGTAATTTTTGTCATTCCTGAAAAAGAGGATTTATTTGCTGTCATTCCACCTGTGAGAGATGTTTGAGTGCCTAGCCCTAGACTTCCACCTTCAGTTTTTTGAAAAAGTATAATTAAAATGAGCACCACTCCAATAATCGCACTAATAATTAAAAAAAGGTTTATCATAATGTTATTTAAAGTATTTAATAAATGAAGGTTTTGTTGAAGCAGAGCCTACCAAAACCCCATCTAAATTTTGTAAACTTAAAATTTCTTTTATATTTGATAAATTTACGGAACCACCATATAAAATTTTTATTTTTTTAAAAGAATAATTTTTTAATATTTTGGTCAAAAATTGCAAAATATCATTAATTTCAGACATTTTTGGTGTTAATCCTGTACCAATTGACCATAAAGGCTCATAAGCTAATATAACTTCATTATAAAAGTTAGATTTTTTAAATATTTTATTTATTTGTTTTTTTAAAAAATTTTTAGTTTTTTTTGATTTATAAATATCTACAGGCTCTCCAATACAAACAATTGGTGTGATTTTGTTATGAAGACAAAGATCAGTTTTTTTTTGTATAATCAAATCTGTTTCACCGAAATTAGACCTAACTTCTGAGTGACCAAGAATACAAAATTTAATATTATTACTAACTAAATCTTGAATATCTATAGACCCTGTAGAAGCACCTTTTCCATGTAAATCTACATTTTGTGCTGCATAGATATTTTTTGGATATCTAGATTTGAGAGTGAGGTTATAAAAGTTATTAGGACTAGAAATAAGTTTGTATTTCTTTGTACTTGGTAGTTTAGACACTACCTTTGATAAGTTCATACTTTCAGATATATTTAAATATGATTTCCAATTAAATATTATATATTTCATTAGGTTAACTGATATCAAAATACTTATAAAAATGAAAACTAAAAAACTAATAGTTATAATTTTTAGTGCTGCACTAGGCATAAGTTTCTTATTTATCGGATTTGGATCCTATGTGGGTAAAAATTATGTTTTAAAAGTAGGAGACCAAAAAATATCAACATCTGAATTTTCTAGAGCATATGAAAACTATAAATCAGAAAATGGCCTTTCTAATTTATCAGAACAAGAGGAGTTATTTTCAAAAATTCAATTTACAAATGAATATGTAAATGAGCTAGTTTTTCTTAATTATTTAGATAAAAAAATTAGTATAAGTGATAACTCCAAAAAAGTAGTTTTAAAAAAATCCTTAAATAATGACGAAATGTTTAGAAATCTAGATGAAGCATCACTTCAAAATTACTTAAAAGAAATTGAGGGAAATATATATATTGATTTATTCAATGATAGCCTTGATGCGCAGACATTAGTTAGTCACGAAATTAATCCAGATCTTCTGATTGAGAAAGAATTAAATATATATGAGATTATAAATGACGATAATTTTCTCAATTATCAATTAGAGGAGGATTTTTACTCCAATAACGAATTATATGAAATTTCAATTAATGAAATAAGTATCAAAAATTATATTCAAGAAGAACTACTAACTGATGACATTATAAATGAATATTATGAGGCAAATATAAATAAATTTATTGAGCCAAAAAATTATACCTATGAACAAATTATTTTAGATAGTATTTCAAATAAAAATTTTAATGAGCTGAAAGAGAGTGAAGACTCTCAATTCAAATTATTCGAAAACGTTGATGAAAAATTAATATTACCTCAAATTCTTGAAGTATTAGAAAAAATTAGTTTAGGAGATGAAGGTAATAATATTAAAATTGGAGAGAAATACTTTTTTGTAAAACTTTTATCTCTTGAAGAAGAATATCAAAGGACATTAAAGAATGTTTATGAAGATGTAGTAACGACTTTAACTAAATTAGAAATAGAAAATTTTACACTAACTAATAATGTTAATAATTTAGATAGCTATATTACAAATCAGATCTTCTTTAGTAATTCATTTAATTTTTTAGAAAATATTCCAGATCAATACAATTTTATTAACTTTAATCAATCATCTGGGGAAATAAAAAAAGATGATTTCTTATTTCAATTTAATGTTCAAAAAATATTTAAAGAAGATCTACCATTAGATTTCAAAGAAAAATTCCTAAATTCTTTTAGCAATTATAAAAAAAATATAGACATTTCACATAATGATGAATTATTAAAAAAAGCAGGGACAGTAAAGGTCAACTATTTTACTGACTCTCTAACTATTAAAAATAATTTTATTGAGCCAGAGATTTTAGAAGAAATAATTACTATTAAAAAAGACCAAAAGTTAAAAGTAGTGTTACCAAATGAAGTTATTTATTTAGATATAAATTCAATTGGATCTATTGACTCTTTAAATATAAAACAAAATATAGTGAATTTAATATATTCTAAAATTATCAAAGAAATAAAAGAAACTCTAGACATAGAAGTTGATAACGAACAACTTTTACAACTTTAGTATGTATGTTCACGGTAAAAAAGTTTTTCTAGATACTGAAAATACAATTACAATATATAATAAACTTGCAAATAGATTTAAAGATGTCTCCATTTTAGAGTCAGTCATTGGGGGTGATAATAAAGGAAGATACTCTATTATTCTTTTTAATATATTACAAAATATTGAAATTTTTCATAATTATGTACTTGTAGATAATCAAAAGAAAAAAATTAAATCACCAGACTCTTTTATAAGGGAAATTTATAAAAATTTAAAAATTAAAACTATATATGATCAGAATATACCTCTACCCGTATTTATTGGTAATGTATCATTTGATTTATGTAAGTTTACCCTTCCAAAATTAAGTTATAAGCCTGATAAGAATGAAATTGGAATACCTCTAGCACATTTTGTAAAACCAAGAAATCTAATAATCATAGATAATGTTCTTAATGAGACACATTTAATTGAAGTTTCAAATATCAAGAAAAAACCAGTAAAATCCCTTAAAACATTAGAAAATATACTTAAAGAGTCTTTTTCCAAAAATAAAAAATTAAATTTTAGTAAACTTAAAAAATTTAAAAACTATGTTAAGAAAGAGGAATTTATTCAAAGAGTTAAGGAAATAAAAAGTGATATTAAAATTGGTGAAATATTTCAAGCTGTTCTTTCTCAAAGATTTTCTAATGACTATTTAATTGATCCATTTAATTTTTATAGAGCATTAAGATCAATTAATCCCTCACCTTATCTTGTTTTTTTAAACCTAAAAAACTATCAAATTATCTGCTCAAGTCCTGAGACTATGATTAAAGTAAAAAATAAAGAAATTACACTTAGACCTATTGCCGGAACTAGAAGAAGGGGTAAAAATGAGATTGAAGATAATAATTTAAAAAATGAATTACTTAAGGATAAAAAAGAACTAGCTGAACATTTAATGCTAGTTGATTTAGGTAGAAATGATGTTGGTCAAATTTCAAAAAATAATACTGTAAAAGTAACTGAGCAAAATATAATAGAATATTATTCTCATGTAATGCATATAGTCAGTAATGTTACGGGAGAATTAAAAAATAATTTAACACCTATAGATGTTCTCTTTGCTGGCTTGCCAGCAGGGACTGTTTCTGGAGCACCTAAAATTAGAGCACTAGAAATATTAGAAAAACATGAAAAAATAAATAGGGAATTTTATTCAGGTTCGGTTTTTTATATAGATGCAAATGGGGATATGGATAGTTGTATTAATCTCAGAACTGCAATGATTAAAAATAAAAAAATATATGCACAAAGTGGAGCAGGTATTGTTTTTGACAGCATACCTGAAAATGAACATAGTGAGTGTATCAATAAGGCTAGTGCTTTGTTTGAAGCTTACAATTTAGCTCACAACATATAATGATTACTCTCATAGATAATTACGATAGCTTCACATATAATTTGTATCATTGTTTAAGTAAAAGAGATCAAGTATTAATTATTAAAAATGACTTGATCCTAAAAAATATTGATAAAATTATTAATAGTAAAGGTGTTGTAATATCACCTGGACCGAGTAATCCATTTAATGCAGGAGAATGTCTTGATTTAGTCCATCAAATATACTCATTTATACCAATATTAGGTGTTTGTTTAGGTCATCAAATTTTAGGAGTCTATTTTGGAGCTAAAATAGACACATTAAGTAAACCAATGCATGGAAAAGTATCGAATTTAAAAAAAATGAATGAATGTAAAATATATAAAAATATTGATAAAAAGTTCCGTGCAACTAGGTATCACTCTTTATACCTAAATAAAAATAATTTTCCTCAAAATTTAAAAATAACAAGCATTTCAGAAGATGATAAAATTATAATGAGTTTTAAACATGAATTATTTTCGATTTATGGTGTGCAATATCATCCAGAAAGTATCGAAACTCTTGTGGGTTCAAAGATTTTAGAAAATTTTATGGATTGTATATGAAATTTAAAATAGATGATTTAATAACTAAGAGTAATGTTGAATATGCTATTAAATATTTATTTGACTCAGATAATATTTCTCATCAAGCAATTATAATTCATCAACTAAATCAATTAATAAATAATAGAGATATACTTTTATCTCTAAGGAAATTTATTTTTAAAAATTCTAATAAAATAAAGCAATATCCTAATTCTTTGGATACATGCGGGACTGGAGGTGATGGGTTAAAGACACTAAATATATCAACAACAGTAGCTATATTATTATCATCTGTTGAAATTCCAGTTGCAAAACATGGTAATCGTGCTGCTAGCTCATTAAGTGGCTCCTCTGATATTATTTCTGAATTGAATATATCCTGTGAAAAAGACTCGAAGAAAATAATTAATAAAATAACAAATGATAAATTTGTCTATTTAAATGCACCTTTTTTTTATTCAAATCTTAGTAAAGTTGGAGAAGTAAGAAAAAAATTAGGAATAAAAACGATATTTAACTATATGGGCCCTACATTAAATCCATTAGGCGCAAAATATCAAATATTAGGTACAGTGAATAAAAACTCAGCAGAAATTATGTTAAAAATACTATCTAAAATTGATAATAAAAATTCTACAATTTTTTTCTCAGATGATGGATTAGACGAAATAAGTATATTTGCTCCAACAAATTTTTATTTTAAAAGAGGAAAAAATATCACTAAAAAGAAGATAACTCATACAAAATATAAAAAATACCTTTCATCTAAATTAAATTTTAAGGATATTAAAGGAGGTATTCCCTCTTATAATGCAAGCAGACTGATTGAATTATTTCAGGGAAAAAAAGATAGTTACAGAGATATAACTATTATTAATTCAATTTACGCGATGCAAACAATAGAACCGACCTATAAATTTGATGAATGCTTTGATATATTAAGTAATTCTCTTGATACGTCTAAGGCTCTAAATCATTTAAACAAAATTAAAAAGTAATGAATATTTTAGATAAAATAGTTTTAGAAAAAACTAATCATATAAAATATTTAAAACAAAAAACTAATAAAAAAAAGAATTCTAAATATAGTAAGTCAAAATACTTTCTTAGTGCAATAGAAAGTAATCTACGTATTAATAAAAATGCTCTTATCGCTGAATTTAAAAGATATAGCCCTTCGGTTAAAAATTTTAATAAAATAAAGTATATTCAGGATATTCTCGAACAATATCATAAATCAAAATGTTGTTGTATATCCATCTTAACTGACAAAAATTTTGGTGGAAGTTTAAATGATATAACAATTGCAAAAAAAATTACTGATAAGCCAATTATTAGAAAAGATTTTATAATAAATGAAGCACAAGTATTTGAAACTAAAGAATTTGGTGCAGATGCTTTATTGTTAATTGCAAAAATTTTATCTAAATCAAATATAAAAAAATTACATAATTTGGCAATTGATATTGGTCTAGACGTATTAATAGAGATTGAAAATATTACTGAAGCAAGGAAAATTGAGGGTATAGATGCAAAATTGATTGGAATCAATAATAGAAATTTAAAAGAACAAAAGATTGATATAAATAAATCAATAAAACTATCTAAAATATTAAAAAATAAAATAATAATTAGCGAAAGTGGAGTTACAGTTTCAAATATAAAAAAAATTAAAAAAGAAAGTGGAATATCTTCTTTTTTAATAGGTGGTAGTATTTTAAAAAATGATAATAAAATTAAATATATTAATAGATTGTATGAAGCTTAATGAGTTTATCACACTTCAATAAAAAAAATAAAAATATTGAAATGGTTGATATATCAAAAAAAAATAAAACAAAAAGATTTGCTGAGGCTAGATCTTTAATTGAAATTGATAAAAAACTATATTCAGTAATCAAAGGTGATAAAGAACTAAAAAATAATTTATTTAACACAGCAAAAATTGCAGGTATATATGCTGCCAAAAATACCTCACACCAGATACCTTTAACACACAATATACCAATAGATTATGTTTCTTTGTCCCTTAATTTAAGAGATGAGGAATATATAGAAATAAAAAGTGTTGTGAAATCAAACTACTCAACAGGATTAGAGATAGAAGCCTTAAATTCTGTTTCGTGTGCCTCCATTACAACTTTTGATATGCTTAAGTCTTTTAAAAAAAAGATAATTATTAAGAAAATTGAAATAATAAAAAAAAGAGGAGGTAAAAACAATATTGGATGATATTTTTAAGACAATTAAATTAATTTCAAGTTATCTTCCAAAAAATAAATTTTCATCAATTTTAAGTCAAAATCTAAATAATAATCATTTAATCAAATCAAATATAGTGATTAAGAAAAATATACCTCCTCAAAATCAATCATCAATGGATGGTATAGCGATTACAAATGTTGGAAAGAAATTTAAAATTATTGGAAAATCGAAATTAAATATTTTTAATAAAGTAAAGGTAAATTTAAATGAGTGTTTAATTGTAAAAACAGGGTCACTAATACCTGATAATATAAAATATATAGTTCCCCAAGAACAAATTTCTATAAATAAAGGAAATGCTTATGTAATTAATTTTAATAAAAATAATAAATTCATAAGAAAAAAGGGACATATCTTCAAAAAAGGTAGTAAAATAGACTTTCAAAATAAATATCTATCTTTTTATGAATTAAGCAGTATAAAAAGCCTCAAAGATATAAAAGTCAAAATACTACAACCATTAAAGTTTAAAATTATTTCGACAGGTAGCGAATTTACCAAAAGTCATTTTATTCTCCCCACAAATGGTTATTATTTAAATAATTTTATAAAAAAAAACAATCATATTGTTGAAAAGAGTATTCATATAAAAGATGATCAAAAATTATTACTAAAAGAAATAAACAATTCAAAATCAGATATTACAGTTATTATTGGAGGCACAGGTAAAAGTAAAGATGATATCAATTTTGAAAATTTTAATTTAATTATTGATGGTCTTGATTTAAAACCAGGTAGACCTTTTAAATTATTTATAAAGAAAAATAAAATTTATATGTTTTTTCCTGGAAACCCATGCTCTTCCTTTGTATTGACCAATATGATTATTAAATCATTAATCGAGATTTATAATAATAGAAAATCGCAAATTAAATATGAATTAATTGATATCAATAAAGTAAAATTTAATTTTAAAATTTTAAAAAGAAAATCTTTTTTATTTGGTTTAAGAGATCAGAAAAGTATTAAAGTATTTAATAATCAAGAAAGTTCTAATTTAAAAAATATATTATATGCAAATTGTCTGATTTATTATGATAGAACTAATAAACTAAGGTTATATCAAATAAATGACTAAAAACGCCAAAAAGCTTTTAGATTTTTTGAGAAAATATATTGAGAAAAATAAAATATCTCCTAATTATGAGGAAATGAAAGAACACATGGGTTTAAAATCTAAGTCCTCCATATTTCAATATTTAGAATATTTAGAAGAACAAGGTCACATAAAAAAAGACAAATTAAAATCTAGGTCTATTGAATTAAATAATTTAATTCCTTTTTATAATTCGATATCTGCAGGTAAACCTATAGATAGTTTGAGTCAACAAATAGAATATATTGATGTAAATAGTTTTATAAAATCAAATAAAAGGAACTGTGTCGCTTGTAAAGTAAGTGGCAATTCAATGGAGTCATATGGTATTTTTGAAGATGATATTATTATATTAGAAAAAGTTACAAATTATAATTCAAATGATATTCATGCTATTCAGATAGATGATAGTGAGATAACTCTAAAAAAAATTAAATTAATCAAAGATGAAATTGAAATATTTGGTGATCGCAAAAATTTTTCATCAATCAAGTATAAAAAAGATAGGATCAAAATATTGGGTAAGATGATTAATTTAGTCAGAAAATATTAATGATAATCACTAGATTCGCCCCCTCTCCTACTGGAAATTTTCATATGGGAAGTTTAAGGACTGCTATTTACAATTTTTTATTTGCAAGAAAAAATAAAGGAAAATTTTTTTTAAGAATAGAAGACACAGATAAGGAAAGATCAAAAAAAATATATGAAGAAGAAATATTAAAAATATTTAATATATTCAAACTTCAATATGACAATCTTAGTTATCAATCTAAAAATTTAAGTATTCATCAAGAATATTTAGAAAAACTGATTTCAAATGACATGGCTTATCGTTCAAAGGATGGTCCTTATAAGTTCAGAGTGAACAGAGATAATGAATTTTTTGAGTATGATGATTTAATTTTAGGAAAAATTAAAGTACCATCTAATACTATAGAAGATTTTTCAATTGCAAGATCTGACAAAAGCCCTACTTTTATATTATCAAACTTAGTTGACGATAATTTAGAGAATGTGACTAATGTGATTCGTGGAAACGATCATACTACTAATTCAATTAAACAAATTATGATATCCGATGCTTTAAATTTTAAAGATATGAAATATGCACATATACCCCTAATACATGACATCAATGGCAAAAAATTATCAAAAAGAAATAATATAACTAACGTAAAAGATTATTTGAGTGAAGGTTACCTCTCAGTTTCAATATTTAATTTTATCATTAAATTAGGTAATAATTTTAATGATATTGAGTATTTAGACATTGAAGATGCAATCGAAAATTTCAATTTATCAAAAACAGTTTTATCACCAGCTAAATTTGATATTGAAAAGTTAGATTTCATTAATCGTCATTATTTAAATAAATTAACTTTCATAGAATTTAAAAATTTTTTAGAAAAGGATATTGAAAAACAAGTATCTAATTTTCAGTTAGAACATGTTTTCCAGGACATATTAGAAAGATGTAACAAATATACAGACATCAATATAGAGGTATCAAAACTTTTAAACTTTTTTGAAAAAAATATTGTCCTTGAAATTGATGAAAATGAAAAAGATTTAATTAAAAACATTTATTCAATTATTAAAAATTTGCATGATACAGATAATGCTGTATCAATACTTGAAAAAAATGACTTACCTTTGAAGAAAATAGGTAAGATAATTAGAAAAATTATAGTAAATTTTGAGTCCAAAATACCAATTGATAAGATTATTTTATTCTTTGGTATTGAAAAAGTGAAAGAAAAGTTATTATTATACTTAGATGATTGATGAAAAACGATTTAAATTAGTCGACACTAAAACCGGTAAAGAGTATGAATTCGATGGGATCAAAGGATCTATTGGGCCTGATGTAATCAACATATCAACACTTTATAAGAAAACAGGTTTATTTACTTATGACCCAGGTTTTACATCAACCGCAGCTTGTAACTCTAAAATAACATATATTGATGGAGAAAAAGGTATTCTTCAATATAGAGGTTATCCTATTGAGGAACTTGCAAATAATAGTTCTCATCTAGAAGTTTGTTACTTACTTATGCATGGCGAGTTGCCATCAGAGAGTGATAAAAATGAATTTGAAGAAATCATTAAAAACCACACATTACTAAATGAACAAATAATTCAATTTTATAGGGGTTTTAGAAGAGATGCACATCCTATGGCCATGATGATTGGAATTGTTGGAGCTTTGTCATCATTTTATCATGACTCTTTAAATATTGAAGATCCTGAGCATAGAATGATTGCGTCTCATAGAATTTTAGCAAAGATGCCAACCATTGCTGCAATGGCATATAAATATTCTGTTGGTCAGCCTTTCGTTTATCCTGTTAACAAACTTAATTACGCAGATAATTTTTTACATATGTGCTTTGCAACACCAACAAAGGAATATGAAATAAATCCACTCTTTTCAAAAATAATGGATCAAATCTTTATTCTTCATGCTGATCATGAACAAAATGCTTCAACATCAACTGTAAGAACAGCTGGCTCGTCTCTAGCAAACCCATATGCATGTTTATCGGCTGGCATATCATCACTTTGGGGAAAATCTCACGGTGGTGCAAATGAAGCTGTGATAGATATGATTGATGAAATAGTTTTAAATGATTTAAAACCTAAAGACTTTATAGAAGAAGTTAAAAATAAAAAAAATAAAATAAGATTGATGGGTTTTGGACATAGAGTGTATAAAAGTTATGATCCAAGAGCTAAAGTTTTAAAGAAAAGCACAGAAGATTTATTTAAGGATTTAAAAATTAAATCAAAAGAACTCGAAATAGCTAAAGAAATTGAAGAATTAGCTTTAAATGACTCTTATTTTAAAGAAAAAAACTTATATCCAAATGTTGATTTTTACTCTGGAATTCTTTTAAAAGCACTAAATATTCCTACTACAATGTTTACACCAATTTTTGCAGTTGGAAGAACAGTAGGCTGGCTGTCACAATGGAAAGAAATGATAGAGGATAAAGAATTTAAAATAACTAGACCCAGACAATTATTTACAGGAGATAAAGATAAGTCCTATAAAAAAGTCCCTGATAGAGAGAAAAAATCAATATTTAATTTACTGTGGCTTAAGAAAACTTTTCTAAATAATCAGTAATTATACTTGAACGAAAGTTTTCAAAATTGCTACTTTTAATCCCATCAAACATATTTTTTCTATAATTATAAAGTTTATCTTTATTTAATTTTAAATTTGTAAAAAAATTCGACAAATTAGTGACTGTAAAATCATTTTGTATGAACTCTTTTACAATTTCTTTTTTATTGAAAATATTCACTAATGATAAATACTCAGATCTTACAAACAATTTAAAGATAAAATAATTTATAATATTTGCTTTATAAAATATTATGTGTGGTATATTTGAAAAACATAGTTCCAAATGAACAGTCCCAGAACAAGCAAAAGCAAAATCTAGTTTAGATATTTTTTTATAATAAGAATTATCATTCAAATGTATTTGTATATTAGAGTTGTCTTTAAATTTGTTTTTTATAAATTTATGATATTCATTTGTAACAAAAAAATTAAAAACAAGATCTTTATAATTATTAAGATTTAAAAGTAATTTCTTAATTATAGGAATATTTTTATATATTTCTTGTTGTCTACTTCCTAAAAATATACCAATATTATTGATATCAATATAATCATTAGAATAGTAAGTTTTGTTCTTTAAGGGATGGCCAATATACTCATAGATTTTTGAGTTGTAATATTTTTTTTCAATACTAAATATTGAGAAAATCTTATCAAAATTTCTATTAATAAATTTTGCTTTACTTGACTTCCAGATAAAAACTGATGGACCTACAATTTGACAATATTTTATTTTATTTGATTTGAATTTTTTAATGTAAAATTTTGAAAAATCAAATGAATCTACGAAAAAAATATGAGTAAATAAATGTATATCAACAATTTTTTTAATTTTAATTCTGAGGTTGAAAAGATATTTTAAATTACAAACTATATCTACAAATCCCATAATTGGGGTAATCTTTATATTAGTTAAATCATTAGAGTCTAAGTAGCTATTATCCATACCAAAAGTGAATATTTGATTTTTATTATTTTTAAAAAAATTATCATCAAGTATTGATTTAACAATTTGTCTTCCAGATTGTTCTAGAGTTATAAATAAAATTTTCATCTTATAATATAGTTAGAGAAATATTATTAGCTCGAATTTTTTTTAAAAAATTATTTTTTTCTGAGACTAAAATATTATTATTAAATAAACAGATTACACGAAATTTATATTTTATAAGTAAATTAAGTGTTTCCATACCTATTATAGGAAAATCAATTTCATCTATTTGATTTGATTTTTTAGATTTCACAAAAATTAAGTTATTAAATTTAGTATTAATTTTACCTATTTTGTTAATCATATCGTTTGTACCGAATATATCTTCCATAGCTATAACTCTATCACCATTTAAAATAAAGGATTGCGCTATATTCATTGAGAATATTTTTTTTATAAAGCCTTTTTTAATTTTTAATTTACTAATAATTTTTTTATTTTCATTGTGAAAGAACTCATCTTGATAAGAAACTAACATTTTTTTTAATACTTTTTTTTGAGAGAGAAGTGTTAGTTTATTATTAGATAAAAATCTTTTTAAGATTTTAGATTGATCGTTAATATTTTTTAGAAATATATCTTTTGATATTAAAAGCTTAGATTTTATTGATAAATTAATCTTATCGATGGAGGGAAGTTCAACATAGCCAATAATAAATATTTTTTTTAAATTTTTAGACCTAATAAATGTTGTAATTTTTTCTATATCTTTAATTTTGAAAGACTTACACTTATCTTTAAATTTTTTTTTTATAAGATTATTTTCATTAATTAAAACAATTTGATTTAATAAGTTTTTATTATTTAAATAATTTGCAACCTCATAAACAAATAAACCTGATCCAGCTATAAGGCAGATATCATTTTTGGATGTGGCCAAGTTTTTCATTCAAAATTGATTTATATTCATGAAATATACCCTCTACTCTATCATTAGTTGAAAGGTTTATTTTTTTATTTATAAAACTTTCATGAATTGAAGTGATTTGATTTATTTCATCTTTGTTGAAATTATTTCTTCTTATTCCAACTAAATTTAAACCTCTTAATTTTGCTCTATTTCCAATAGCCAAACTAAATGGTAGTACGTTTTTGTCAATTCCACTCATTCCCCCAATCATCGAATAAGAGCCTATTGTTACATACTGAATAACTGCAGATAAACCTCCTATAACCACATTATTAAGTATATTAACATGTCCTCCAAGTGTAACTTGATTAACAAATATATTATTATTATTTATTTTACAGTCATGAGCTATATGTACACCTGTCATAAAGAGATTGTTGTCTTGAATACTAGTTATCATACCCCCATCTTTAGTGCCCTTACTTATTGTTACGTTTTCTCTAAATGTATTAGAGTTACCTATTTCTAGAAAACTATCTTCACCTGAGAATTTTAGATCTTGTGGATCGCACCCAATATTTGAAAAAGGATAAAAAATATTATTTTTACCAATAGTGGTGTTTCCAGTAATGGAAACATGAGATTTTAACTCAGTACCATCACCTATAATTATGTTTCCATCTATGTTACAAAAGGGTCCAACTTTAACATCTTCACCTAATTTTACAGATTTACTAATTGAACTACTTGGATGTATCAGGGACGTCATGTATCATCGCTGAAAATATGCATTGTGCATGTATAACATCATTTACCAAACATTTACCTTCAAATTTGTAAACATTCTTAACTTTATTCAAGCGATTAACCTTGAGATCCAAGACATCACCTGGAACAATTGGTTTCCTAAATTTACATTTATCTATTGTCATAAATGATACACCTGGGTTCTTCATAGTTTCTTTTAATTTCATTGCAACTGTAAAACAAGCAGCTTGAACTATAGCCTCAATCACTAACACGCCTGGCATAAGAGGTCTGCCTGGAAAATGCCCTTGAAAAAAAGGTTCATTAATGGTTACACACTTAACAGCGTGTGCTGAAATATCTGGCTCGAAATCAATAATTTTATCAATTAGTAAAAATGGATACCTATGAGGAAGTATCTCTTTAATTTTATTTATATCCATGCTTTTAATTTAATAACTATTTTTTTCCATTTTTTTATATCAATTGCTGGGAAACCAGCAACAATTGATTTTGGTTTAATAGACTTTGTTACACCACTTTTTGCTGCTATTACGGAATCTCTACCAACTTTTATATGTCCTGCAAAACCTACTTGTCCTCCAATTGTAACACCTTCATCAATAACTACACTACCTGAAATACCTGTTTGAGCTGCTATAGTTGAGTTTTTCTTTATAGAAACATTGTGAGCAACATGAATTAAATTATCTAACATACAATAATCATCTATTAAAGTAACGTCTAGCTTACCTCTATCGATTGTGCAATTAGAACCAATACTACAATTATTTCCAATGTATACATAACCTAAATGAGGAAATAATAAATTTGATCCCTTATTAGTTGGAAAACCGAAGCCTGTAGATCCAATTGAAGAATTTTCATTTACTATAGTATCATTGCCAACTATCGTGTACTTAATTGAGCAATTCTGCTTAATTATAGTATTTTTTCCAATTTGACATCCTCTACCAATAGTACAACCTGGGTATACTTTTGAGGACTTATCAATTTTAGCATCTAATGAAATATAAGAACCATTAATAAGTTCATAATTATCGTTAAAACTATTATTATCATCAGACGTGAAAATAGAGTCTAAAAAGCATTTATAGATGTTATCTATTGAGGAAACTAAAATTACAGAATTACTATTTTTTACTAAATCATAATATTCTGAAACATCAGTAATTATTACAATATTTTTTTTTTTTAAATGATTAATATTGTGAGTATTATTTTTTTTAATAAAAAGTATTGAGTTGTCATTAAAAATATTTTTTGATGATACATCTTCTATAATAAAATTTTCTAATATTGAACTTGATAAAATTTCCGTTTTATGAAGGTTTATAAATTCAGATAAAGTGATTTTTTTGATATCATAAAAACGAGATCTATAAAAAGTAGGCACTAAAAAGTTGTTCCTATTGAAAATGATACATTGTTTGTTTTATCATTCTGTTCTTTCTCTAATGGTATTGAGTAAGAGAGAGTAAGAGGTCCAATGGGAGTCAAGATATCAAATGCAGTAGTAAAAGATGCTCTCATTTTATGGTCATCACTCTCATAATCATTATCCCACAACGAGCCTATAGAAAAATAATTACTAAATAAGATATTATCTTTTTTATCAAATAAAAATGTAGATGTATGACCAATACTTAAAATATATCTTTTTTTTCCACCTAAATAATTAGATAGGTTATCTTTTGGACCAATACCTCTAAAATCAAAACCTTTAAAATTTCTACCACCCAAACTCAATGAGTCGACTGTTTTTAATCTGTCACCATTCAAAGTATCAACAAAATCTATTGAGCTTAGAGCAAAAAAGTTACTATCTGAATTTTTTTGTTTAAAGTAATAATTATTTTTGATTGAAACCTTATAATAATTTATATCGCTAAAAACATCAGGTGCTACTTCAATACCAAAAGAATTAAAAGAACCTTGTGTTGGATAAATTTCATTATTTAACTTATCATTGGATATACTATAATTTATAGAAAACTTATTAAACTTACCTATATTATCAGAAATAGATATTGCTGAATTTTTTGAGTCATAATTTTCATTAGATGATAACTTAAAAGTAATGTTATTTGAGGTATTTTTATTTATGTATGATTTTATTCCAAAACCAATACCAGTAGATTTAGATTTGTAACCGAAAGAGTCTTTGTAATCGTTTTCATTATTAAAAGCATTATATCTAAATGTTATATTAGGATTCAGTAATGGTTTCTGGGTTAAGCCAACATCAAATAAAATAGTATCTGAAGTAAAACCTAAAGAAGAGTCTATTTTATTTCCTGAACCTAATATATTATCATCTGAAAGGCCTAGACTGAGACCCACTCCTTGATCTTGATTATAACCACCAGCTAAGAAGAAATTACCAGTTTTTTTATTTTCTGATATTTCTATTTCTACATCAACTTGATCATCATTTATATATTTTAATTCAATATTTGATGAATTAATAAATTTTTCTTTATTAAGAATTTTTTTATTATCATTGATAAAATTTTTAGAGTAGATTTGGTCACCTGGTTGAAAAGATAATCTCGATCTTATTGTTTTATCTTTTGTAATTGCATTTCCATAAATATTTATTCTGTTTATAACATATTTTTCAGTTTGTTTTAAAAAATATGAGACTTCAATATTATCTTTATCAATTATGGATATAGAATAATCATATATATTTTCGTTAAAGTTATTACTTATTAATTTTTTATTGAGTTTTTGTAAATATTTATCTAATTTGTTTTTGTCATAAAAGTTATCATTATCAGTAACTTCATCTTGTAGTTTATTTAAAGTATTATTTAAAAATTCTGAGAATTCATTGTCTTTTTGAGGATCCTCTATTAAAATATTTTTAACTTTTGATCTTTCATTTTCATCAATTATAAACTCTAAGAGATAATTTTCGTTATTTTTAGAGAGAGAATAATTAACTCTGGCATTATTAAAACCACTATCTATATACAAATTATTTAATTTAACTAAATCAAATTGTATTAATGACTTATTAAAATTTGAACCAGTAGTGAAAAAATTGAAAGACTTTACAGGTTTAGAATTAATTATACCCCTTAGATACCTGTCAGAAAAATATACATTTCCAAGAAAATTTACATTTTTAATTTTAAAAGCTTTATTTTCATTAATTTCAAATATTAAGTTTACATGAGAGTCATTTAAAATTTCAAGTTTTGAGCTTACAGATGCATCTTTAAAACCTAATGAAAGATATGAATTTTTTAAAGTTTGGATATCTTTGAGAATTATATTTTTATCAATAAAAGTTTCTGATTGTGATGATAATACACTTAATAAAGTTTCATCATCTATACGGATATTATTGTTAATATAAATATCCTTAATTAAATAATTTTCAGTTAGACTCAAAATAAATTGATCACTTTTTTCAATTAATTCAACATCGTAAAATAAATTTGAATTAAGAAAAGATTTGATTACTTCATTAACTGTCTTACCTGTAAAATCTTCATCAGATAATTGATATTCTGTTAAAGCTTGTAGATCATTAAGGCTAAGTTTTTTTAATCCCTCAAATTTAATTGGTTTTGTATATAAGTTACTTACAAAAAAAATAGAAAATAATACATATATTAATAAATGATTAAATTTTATTTTGTACATAGTTAATATATTTGACAATATCATTTAAACTTCGAAATTTATAATTTTTATTTAATTTCTTTAGGTTCTTAAACACATAATCAATAATATTATTATATCTTAATTTGTTAGAAAGGTATAAGCCATGAGCTTTTTTGTTCAAAATTAAAAAATTAATTTGGTCGCAATGGTTGAATTTTTTTATAGAATTAATTTTATTAAAAATCTTAAATCTTTTATCTGTTTTTCTAAAGCTTAATCTGAAACTTTTATAATTTTCTAAATCTAATTTAGTATTAAATTTTTTAATATAACCAAAGTTTTCTAAAGGTTTAACCAATGGTATTAGCATATCGTTTTTAAATATATTAAATGAATATCTTCCATCTTTATAAACAATTACACTGTGAACATAAGCATCCTGTGAAATCATAAAATCAATTTTTTTTAGAGAAATATTATAAATATTTGATAGTTCAAATATTTCAAAAATCTTGTTCATAAAATTAGATGAATCGATACTGATATCAGCTCCCATTTTCCATTTTGGATGATTTAAAACCTCATCTTTAGATACTCTATCTAAATTTTTCTTTTTAAAATAAAATGACCCACCTGATGCTGTTATATAAATCTTTTTTATATTATTTTTATTCATAGAGAATAAATCAATTAATGAAAAGTGTTCAGAGTCTAATGGGCAAATATAATTATTTGAAGCTAATATTTTATTAACTAAAATTCTACCACCAGCAATTATTAAATCTTTATTAGCTATGGCAAAAATACAATTTTTTTGGACATTTAAGGATTTAATTATCAGAGGAAAACTAGTGAGATTAGAGTCTAGACAATATATTATATCAAAATTAAATTTCTTAATAGTTGACTCCAAAGAAAGCTTATCCTTAATTTTGTTCAATGAAAAAGTACTATGTATTTTGTATTTAATAGAAAGTTTGTTCAAAAGCGAAGAATTTTGATGGCAAACAGCAGTATGAACTTTTAGATTTTGTGAATGTAAATATTTAATTAATTTAATACCTAAAACTCCAGTAGCACCTAATATTAAAATTTTTGGTTTCATTCTAAATAGATAAATTAATTAGTATAATTGGAAATAGAAAACTATCAATTCTATCTAATAAACCTCCATGACCTGGAATAATATAAGAAAAATCTTTAATATTGTTTTTTCTTTTAATAAATGAGAAATAAATATCTCCAAGAAAAAAAAGGATAGAAGATAAAAAAGAAATAAATATTGAGAATTTGAAAAAAAAATACAACAAACAAAATGAAATTATAAAAGATGATAAGGTACCTGACCAAGTTTTATTTGGACTAATTTTTGGAATAATTCGTGGACCTTTGATTAAATTGCCAAAAATATAAGCAGCAGTATCATTAATAAATGAAACAAGAATAATCAAATAAAAAAAATCTCTATTAATATCCAAAAGTTCATAAGAAGAAATTAAGAAAAATAATAATATTATATTGAAAAATATAAATAACTTATGAAGGTAAATTGATAAAAAAATTGTAAATAAAATAATTGTTAATATTAAGAAACTACTCATACTAAAAGAACTAGTAAAATAATAAATAAAAAAAATAAATATTAGTAAAAGAGAAAAATTATTGTTAAATAAACGGTTTTTAATGACCTCATAAGTAATAAATATTGATAAAGTGAGTAATAAAATTAAATCTGCTTCAAATATATAAGAAAGTATTACAGATAATATTATAAATAAACCTGAATAAATTCTATTTAGATTATAGGCCAAATTTTCTGTTAATTGATTTATAGTTATTGATAATTTTTGTTACATCGGTAGATGAGATATCTGGCCAAAGTTTTTTTAAAAAAAATAATTCAGTAAAAGCAATTTGATATAACATAAAGTCACTTATTCTCTGATAACCACCAGTTCTAATTAATATTTCTGGATCTGGTATATTTTTTGTGAGTAAATGCTTACTAATAAGATTGAGATTAAAAAATGATGAATTTATATTTTTAGCATAAAATAAATTAATATCTTTTCTTCCACTGTAATTTAAAAATATAATTAATTTTTGTTTTTTACTTTGATTAATATTTTGTATTTTTGTTATCTTTTTAATCAAGTCTTTTCCCACAAATTTTAAGTCACCCAGAAAAATTATTTGAAAATTTAACTTTAAAATACTTTGTTCATCATTTAGAAAATTTAATAAAATTTTTTTTAAAATATCAATTAATGATTTAGTTCTATTTAAATTATTATTAGATAGAGCAAAGGCCGAGATGTATTCTACATTATAATTATCAAAAATTTTTTTGCTAATCATCAAAAGTTTTTGAGCTCCTTTTGAATATGACTCTATCTTAGATTTAGAGTTTTTTTTTGACCATCTATTATTACCATCCATTATAAAAGAAATATGACTAAGAGAGTTTGGCAATGTTAAATTTTTAAAATTTCTAACTCTTTTGATTTGGAAGTTGAGTCTATTTTTTTAACTGAGTCATCGGTATAAGATTGAATTACTTCTTGAAATTTTTTACTTTCATCCATTGAGATAAATTTATTTTTTTCTAATTCCTTTACTTCATCTATATATTTTCTTCGTATATTTCTAATAGACACTTTAAATTTTTCTGATACGTCAGATATTATTTTTACTAATTCTTTTCTTCTTTCAGAAGTCAACTCAGGAAATTTAAGTAATATATTTTGACCATCAGTTTGAGGCGTAACTCCTAAATTCGACTCAAGAAGGTTTTTTTCTACACCTTTTATTAAAGAAGCATCCCAAAGTGTTATATTTAATGTCATATTATCTAAATTATTAATATTTGCTAATTGAGTAAGTGGCATCATTGATCCATAACTATCAATCATGATAGATTTTAGTATATCTGGTGAAACTCTTCCTGTTCTAATATTTTTTAATTCATTTATGAATGCATCAAAAGTAGCTTTCATTTCTTTAGTGCATTTATTTTCTTCAAACATAATATTTATTCAATAATAGAGTATGAACCTTTTCCATCTAAAATTTCTAATATATTAGATGTATTTAATATTGAAAATATTATTATAGGCAGTGACCTATCTTTCGCTAAACTTATTGCAGTGGCA
Source organism: uncultured Alphaproteobacteria bacterium (assembly GCA_902617485.1). Taxonomy (GTDB): domain Bacteria; phylum Pseudomonadota; class Alphaproteobacteria; order HIMB59; family HIMB59; genus HIMB59. The sequence goes on from CACMXD010000006.1 coordinate 35,122, forward strand.
TCCATAACTTTAATATCTTTGTTTAGATAATCTGAATAAGAAATCTTAGCTATCTTTTTAGCATCTTTGTTTTTTACAGGGTCTTTATCATATATTCCATCTACTTTTGTGCCTTTAAAAATTACATCAGATTTCATTTCTGAAGCTCTTAAAACAGCTGCCGTGTCAGTAGAAAAGAATGGATTGCCTGTTCCAGATGCAAAAATTACTACTCTATTTTTATTTAAATGGCTTGTTGCTTTATTTTTTATATATGGTTCTGCAACTCTATTGATACTTATTGCTGTCATAACCCTTGACTCAACACCAATTTTTTTGAGATTAGACTGCAATGCAAGAGAATTTATAACAGTTCCTAGCATACCCATATAATCAGAAGTGACTCTATCAACTACTCCATTTGAAAAAGAGGATCCTCTAATAAAATTTCCTCCACCTAATACAATAGAAATCTTTAAGTTTTTAGAATGAAGTTTCTTAATACTATTAGCTAAATCGTTTAAAATATCAAAATCGAAACCTTGTTCATTTGATCCTGCTAAAGACTCACCAGATATCTTTAGCATGATATTTTTATACATTATTAGATAGTATATAAATCCATAGATGTAATGTTAAGGCTTATATTATTATTTTTAGAAATTTCACTCAAATAAGAGCTGACGCTCTTCTTAGGATCAGTGATTAATGCCTGACCTAAAAGGGTATTCTCTTTTAAAAATTTATTAAGTTTGCCTTTGATAATTTGATCTTTTTTGTCATCAGGTACATTATTCATTTGTTTTAAAATAATATCTTTTTCATCTTCTATAATTTTTGAATTAATTGAACTTTCATCAATACCCATAGGCTTCATTGCTGATACTTGCATTGCAATAACTTTTAATTCATCAACTAATTTTAAAGTAGAGTCTACATTATCTGTTGAGATCTCAACTACAGAACCTATTTTGGAACAATTTGAATTATACTTATTATGAAGATAACTAATTAAAACCGAATTTTTTGAATAATATTTTTTATAGAAAACAATTTGAATATTTTCACCAATTTTAGATATTAAATCAGTGAGACATTCACTAAAAGATTTATTGTTTACTTCTAAATCAACAAGATTTTCATCTGTGCCATGATCTTTTATGTTTTTGTTATAATGAATGGCTTTAGATAAAATCTCAGCAAATTCTAAAAAATCTTCATTTTTAGCAACAAAATCAGTCTCACATTTAATTTTACATATAGTGAAATCTGTATTTGATGTATTATTATAAAAGCAAACTACGCCTTCATTAGTTTCTCTATCTTGTTTTTTTTGGGCCTTAAGTATTCCTTTTTCTCTTAACCACTTTATTGCTGAGTCAATATCGTTATTATTTTCAGATAATGCTTTTTTACAATCTACTATTCCGCTACCAGTAGTATCTCTGAGCTTTTTTATTAATTCCATATTACTCATTTTTAATATTATCCTCTGATGATTTATCTTTATTGGACATTATTACTTTTTTAAAATTATCAAGAATAAATTGAACAGACTTAACACCATCATCGTTTGCAGGAATTGGATAATCGATCATGTCAGGATCACAGTTAGTATCAACAATACCTATTATTGGTATACCTAATTTTCTAGCTTCTAAAACAGCAATATGTTCTCTATTAGTGTCGATTATAAAGATAACATCTGGAGTAGTTTTCATTTCGACTATTCCACCAAGTGTCTTATCTAATCTAATTTTCTTTTTCTCTATGTCTGATAATTCTTTTTTTGTGAAGACAGTATCTTCAGAATTTAAAATATTTTCATAATTATTTAGAGTATTGATGGAATTTTTAACAGTATTCCAATTAGTGATCATACCACCGAGCCACCTGAAGTTTACGAAGTAATTATTTGTTTCTTTAGCAATATTCTCAATAATTTCACTGTGCTGTTTTTTTGTTGAAACAAAAAGAAATTTTTTATTATTTTTTGAAGACTCATAGGCAAATTTTAATGCTTTTTCAATTAAAGGAAGAGATTTTCTTAAATCTAGAATGTGTGTGCCGTTTTTTTCTCCATAGATGTATTTATCCATTTTTGGATTCCATCTTTTTTTATTATGTCCAAAATGAGAACCATTCTTTAAAAGGTCCTCCAGTGATATTTCTATATTCATTAGGCCTCCGGTTGAGCTTTAGCTAATAGATAGGAAACCATAATTAGGCACCGGATTTCTATTAACCTGTTTTTTTGAGATGTTTTAAAGGATAAATTTCAATAATCAAGAGTTAATTCAAAGAAATATTTAAAATTTTGTTCTCATTTTGAACTCTTATATTATTAAAATTAGCATTTTTATCTAATTCAAGAAGTTCTTGGTAAGAAAAATGACTAATTTGTTTTATTAGATCATCATCCTCTAAAATAGTTAATTTTTCAATATTAACATTGTAAAAGTCGTTTTTAGTAACAGATTTAATTTTAACCTTGATATAATTTGTATTAAGAGAACTTACATCAAAATTGTCATCAAAAAGTCTCAAATCAAAAACACCGCTCTCATTTATTACATTTAATAGGATGTACCTTTTTCCATTTCTAGTGGTTTTGTATTGAGCTTTTACAACATAAAAGTAAAACTCCTCTAAAAATTCAAGCTTAGAGCCAACTTTTTCTTTAAAAGAAAAATGATTAAGATTTATAAGAATTTTTGTTTGTTTTTTTTGCGAGTAAAGAAATCCGTAACTCTCAAATTCAGCTTTTATAGGATCAACAGTGTCATAATTTTTTTTTAAAATAAATTGTGTATCAGATAGATCATTGAACAAAGATGCTCCGTTTTTTTTTTGTATAATATTTTCTACATTTGCAAATAATTTTGAAATATTTGTATCAAGAGATTTTAAAGAGTTTGACAAAATAAGTTTCTCTATTTGTCTTTTATTTAAGACTGACCTAGATAGTCTGTTATTAAAATCTGTTAGAGATTTAAATTTACCATTTGTATTTCTTTCATTTACTAATTCTTTCATAGACTCCTCACCTACTCCCTTCAATGCCGCAAGTCCATAAATAATCTTATCTTCATATACCATAAATTTATAATCTGAATAATTAATATCAGGTGGTAATAATTTTAGGTCTTGTTCGTATATCTCATTTAGTATTACAAAAATTTTGTCAGTATTGTTCAATGAGTTATTAAGTAGTTCACAATAGAATTCTAATGGAAAATGTGCTTTTAGATAAGCTGTATAATAAGTTATAAAAGCGTAAGCTGCCGCATGACTTTTATTAAATCCATATTCTGCAAATTTTTCAATTAAGGAAAATAATTTTTCAGCATCCTTAGATCTAACTTTTTTATTCAAAGCACCTTTAATAAAATTATCTTTTTGACTCATTAATTCTGATTTGATCTTTTTACCAATAGCTCTTCTTAATAAATCTGCTTGACCTAAAGTATATCCTGATATTACTTGGGCAATTTTCATAATTTGTTCTTGATAAACGATTATTCCATAAGTTTCTTTCAAAATTGGTTCAAGTAAAGGGTGATCGTATATTATTTCTTCTTCTCCTTTTTTTCTTTTAATAAAGCTATCAATGAATTGCATTGGACCGGGTCTATTCAAAGCTAGAACCGCTATTACTTCCTCTAAACTTGTTGGTTTAAGTTTAACTAAAGTGTCCACCATCGCAGCACTTTCAACTTGAAATACTCCACATGTATAACCGTCGCTTAATAGTTTAAAAGTTTTTTCATCGTTAAAAGGTATTTCAGTTAAGTCAATAGAAATTTGATTTTTTGCTTTTATTAATTTTAGTGTTTCATCAATGATGGTAAGATTAGCTAGACCAAGAAAATCAAACTTTAATAAACCAGCTTTTTCACAATCCTTCATGTTATATTGTGTTGCCATTATTTCTGAGTCATCATCTTTAAACAAAGGAATATTGCCATAAAGTTTATCTGAAGAAATAATTATTCCGGCCGCATGTGTAGATACATTTCTTAGTGCGCCCTCAATAGACTCTGCTTTGTCCATCATTGGAGAGTCAGCTAAATCACCTAATTGATCAGTATGATTTGCTTTTAACTCACTAATACTTAATGGATGAACTGGGTTATATGGTATTTTATTAACCATTCTTTCTACTTCAGAATATGGAACGCCTTCTACTCTGCCTATATCCTTTAATATTCCTCTCGAAATCATCGATCCAAAGGTAATTATTTGTGCAACATTTTGATAACCATATTTTTTTTGCACGTACTCGATTACCTCATCTCTCCTAGTTTTACAAAAGTCTATATCAAAATCTGGCATTGAAACTCTATCTGGGTTTAAAAATCTCTCAAAAAGTAATCCATATTGAATTGGATCTATATCGGTAATTAATAAAGACCATGCAACAATAGAACCAGCACCTGAACCTCTTCCAGGGCCAACAGGTATTGAATTTGACTTAGCCCATCTGATAAAATCACTTACTATTAAAAAATATCCTGAAAATTTCATGTTTATGATGACATTTAATTCATATTCTAGACGATCTCTATAAACCTTTGATTGACTATTAAATTCCTCAATTGTTTTATTTGAAAGTATTTTTTTTAATCTCAAGTCTAGACCACTTCGAGATTGTTTAACTATTTCTTTATCTTCATCGAATTCAAAATCTGATTTAAAATTTGGTAATTTAATTGGTTTCTCCTCTATTAAAAACTTTATTTTATTTGCTATTAAATTTGAATTTTTTATTAATGATTTAAAATTATTATTTTCTAAATATTTCTTAACTAAAGAATAATTATTTTTTAAATTAAATGAGGTATTTTGTATATATTCACCATTTTTTAGACAATGGAGTATTTTAATTGCATCATAATCTTTATCTTGTTTATAAAAACTAAAGGAAGATAGAAATAAATTAATATTAGCTTTTTTAGATATTTCATTTAATAGTTTATTATCTAAGTTTTCATCAAATTCAAAAAAAATATCATTTTTAAAGTAATTTTTAAGAGCAGTGATTTCATTTAAAATAACTTTTAAATTATTTAAATTTATATTTAAATCTTGGAAATAACTAAATAAACCACCTAAAATTAAAATATTACCATTAGAATAGTTACTAATATTATTTAGAGATAATTGAAATTCATTTTCAGTATTTATTTTTGTAGATAATATATTGAGATTTTTAAAACCAATATCATTTTTAGACAAAAGGGTAATTCGCGATGTGTGTTTTAATTTTGATATAAAATCAACATCTAGACCTATAATTGGTTGAATACCTTTACTTTTACATTTTATTGAAAATTCAAGAGCACCTGATAACAATTTGTAGTCTGTTATTGCCATTGCTGGTAATTTTTCCTTGTCAGCAAAATTCACAAGGTCTTCTATTTTGACATTTGACTCACAAATAGAATAATTAGAGTAATTTCTTAAAGGTATCAGCATTCTTTTATTGATTTATCTTCAATTGTATAAGACTTATCAAAAAGTGGACGAAATGAAATATCATGACTGGCTATTATTGTTGATAAATTGAATTTTTTAGAACTATTCAATATTAGGTCCATTACCAACTTAGCATTTTCTTTATCTAAATAGCTTGTTGGTTCATCAGCTATCAAAAGTTTAGGACTATTAACTAGTGATCTAGCAACACAAACCCTTTGTTTTTGTCCATTAGACAACTGATTAGGATATTTAAATTTTAAATGACCAATCTTAAAATAGGATAAGATTTTTTCAATTTTTTTCATATCGCTACTTTTTAATTTAATGTTATCAAAAATGTTTAATTCGGATATTAAATAATGATCTTGAAATATAATACCAATATCATCTTTAAGTAAGTTAAAATGGTTTTTTACTAATTTTCCATCAAAGTAAATTTCTCCAGAGTCTGAATTATCTAATCCTGATATTAAGTTTAATAGAGTAGACTTACCACAACCTGAGGGACCAAATAGAAAAATATTTTGATTATGATTTACTGATAAATTTAATTTATCAATTACTTGAAAGTTTCCTACCTTAGATAAGTATGATTTAGAAATATTTTTTAATTCTAATAAAATCATCTTAATATGAGGTTTGGTTTAATTTTAAATATTCTTAATATTGGAATATAAGAGGCAATTAAACTTGAAAAAAGTGAAATACTTACAATAAAAACTATGTCGTTTAATTTTATTCTATAGGGCATAGATGCCAAATATCTTATTTCATTATTCCAAAGTTCAAAATTTAACAAATATGATAAAAAATTTTCAACAGAGTCAATATTTGTTGATAGCAACAATCCTAAACAAGTCCCAATAACAATAGAGAAAAATGATATTAAGAAAGAATTTAAAAAAAATAAAAGGCAAATTTTTGATTGTTTTATACCTAATACTTTTAACAAAACAATATCTTTATATTTTTCTTTAATAAAAAAAATTTGATTTGATATAATTGTAAAGGATGAAATTACTATAATAAAAAAAAGAATAACAAACATAACATTTTTTTCAGTAGATAATGCTTGAGCTAAAGTTTGATTTTGGTCCTCCCATGTTGAGTAGTTTAGACCATCTAAATCTCTATAATCAATGTCTTTATTGTTCAAATAAACATCTATAACTTTATTGCTTATGTTATTTTTAAACTGATCGATATTGCTAAAAATGAAATATTTATCAAAGTCATATACTCCTGTATTAAATATTCCGTTAATGGTTAGTTGTCTTGAATTTAAAACAGGTCCCAAAATTGTCATAGAATTTCCAGGAATATTAATTTGAAGAGGCATTCCTACTTTTAAATTCAAAGATCTTGCTAGTTCAACTCCAATGTAAACCCAATTGTCGATATTTTTTTCTATTTCAAATATATTTTGATTAATTTTAGGTATTTTATAGATGTCTTCTTTATTGAGAGATTTCATTAATAGACCCTCTATACCATTTTCATTACTTGTGATTACTCTACTTTGAATATTTTCAACAAAAGATATTGAAGGATTTTTTTTTTGTATTTTTTTAATTTTATCTTTGTTAGCATCATAAATAGTAATATCTCCATTCACACCACTTAATGACTCAACTAATTGCTCTCTAAAACCATTCATCACGGACATTACTGTTATTAAAATTGAAATACCTAGTATTAATGCTAGTGATGATAAAATTGTCGATACTGAGAATGCTTTATCTTTTTTAAAATTAAATATATATGAGAAAGATAGTTTATGGAGTGTATTGTTCAAATTCAAAATTCTCAATTTCTTGTTTAGTTAAGAATATCTTATCACTGTTAGACCTACTAATCAGTTCAATTTGACCTTTTTCTTTAAAATTATTCCCGATAATCAATGTCCAGGGTATACCAATCAATTCAGAGTCTTTAATTTTTCTTCCTATACTTAAATCTCTATCATCTAAACTAACATTATCATATTTAATGATAAGCAGATTATAAATACTCTCCACTTCTGATATATAATCAGAGTTTGGTTGCATAATGATGTTTATCTTAAATGGCGAAATATTAATAGGCCATTTGATACCTTTATCATCGTGGAATGCCTCTATTATTGCTGCTGTTAATCTGGAAACTCCTATTCCATAGGATCCCATATATGGTGTTATTCTTTTTCCATCTTGATTTAGCACGAAGCATTCTAATGGCTTAGTATATTTTGTACCAAAATTAAATATGTGGCCTACTTCAATTCCTCTTCCAATTATTACATCAGATTTTGATTTATCAATCATTTCGTCAGAAGCAGAATACATTGTTGTAATTTCTTCATAACTTTTTTCATATAAATTGGAATCAACTAATTTAGAGTCATAAGCTAGTTCGCTTTCACCAGTATTAGCTAATATTTGAAACTCATGAGATAAATCTCCACCAATGGCACCCGTCGCAGCTTTTACAGGTATCGGTTGTAATCCTAAATCTAGAAAAGTTTTTAAATAACTTCTAAAAAATTTTTTATAAGTTTCAAAAGCAGCTTCTTCTGTTAAGTCAAAACTATAGGCATCTTTCATTAAGAATTCTCTACCTCGCATAACGCCAAAACGAGGTCTAATTTCATCTCTAAATTTCCATTGTATATGGTAGAGATATTTTGGAAGACCTTTATAAGAATTTACATAATCAGAAAATAAATCTGTAATTACCTCTTCATTAGTTGGTCCATATAATAAATCGTTATCATGTCTGTCAGTAATCCTTAACATCTCTTTTCCATAGTCTGCATATCTGCCACTTTTTTTCCATAATTCTGAAGATTGAATAGTAGACATTAACATTTCATTACAACCTATTTTGTCTTGATTATTTCGAATTATATTCTCAATATTTTTTAGGACTTTAAAACCTAATGGTAACCATGTGTATATACCAGAGGTGTGCTGCCTAATCATAGATGAACGCAACATTAATTGATGAGAAATAATTTTAGCTTCTTTTGGTGACTCTTTTAATGAGTTAAATAAAAGATTTGAAAGTTTCATTTAAAGTATTCGAATATGTTATTTTCATATTTTATTATAAAAAAAGATATGATCATTGATAGAGCAAATGAAACTAAAAATTTTATTCCTAAATAAGACTTTTTTGGTATACCCTCTTCAAAATCAGATCTTTTAATAGGTAATATTGTCATAAAAATAACCCACCAGATAATAAAAAGTAAAAATAAAAATTTCATATCAAAGATATGTGTATTAACAATTCAGGCTTTAAGGAAAAATTTCTATTATAAGTTTTTCTTGAAATTTCCTCAACTAACCCGCTTAGCGAATTTTCATCTATCTCCTCCTTAATAAACAATATTTTATTTAGTAATATATCTTTAATTTCATCTTGGATTACTTCTTTATTGTAGGAAAAAGGGAAGCCTTTGTCAGATATTTGAAATTTAATAATATCAAATTGTTTGTTTAGAATTAAATTAATACTAACTACACCATTATGAAGGATCTTTCCCCTTTCATTTATAAAATTATCTTCTTCAATAATTAGATTTTGAACAACAGGAAGTTTTTTTATAACAAATTGTTCAATTAACTTATGATTTTTATTTACTAAATCTAATTGGCACAAATCTCCACTTAAAAGAAGGTTAGTTTTTTCAATTTTTAAGCTTTTAGCTATTTCTAAATGTTTTTTTAAATGCAGATATTCTCCGTGCATGGGGATTAAAGACTTAGGTTGAATGAAAGAGTAAAATTCTTTTATTTCATTTTTTCCTGGATGTCCTGAAACATGAACAAATTCCTCTTCATCAGAGATTATATTTAAGCCTAAGTAACTAAAAGAATTTTTTAAATATGAAATTGATTTTTCGTTACCAGGAATTTCTTTTGATGAAAAAATAATATTATCTTTTGTACTTAATTTAATTTGATTATGCGTATTATTAGCAATCTTCCAAAGAGCAGAGTTTTTTTCACCTTGGCTACCCGTGCAAATTAAAAGAACTTTATCATTATTATAATCCTGAAATTTTTTTTCATTAAGTATCTCAAAATTTTCAATTAACTTTTCTTCTATAGCAGTATTAATAGCTCTTTTTATACTTCTTCCTACAACAAATATTTTTTTATCATGCTTAATCGCATTAGAAATAATGGTTTTAAGTCTCGCAATATTTGAGGAAAAACAAGTAACTATAATTCTACCTTCAAGTTTATTAAATAAATTATCAAATGATGGATCTAACTCAGATTCTGACCGTGATATCTCGTTTACACCGGCGTTAGTTGAGTCACCTATAAGTAAGTCGATATTTTCATCTTTTAATAACTGATAATTTTTGTAATCAAAAGGTGAGCCAGTAACTGGGTTTTTATCTATTTTCCAATCACCTGTATGATAAATATTTCCCTCCAATGTTTTAAAAAATATACCTGTGGGATCGGGTATAGAGTGGGTTGTCGGAATTAATTGAAATGAAAAGTTCTCAAACTCTACTTCTTGGAAATCCTCAACTATTACAAATTTTTTCTCGAAATCATTTTTTTTATTGAACTTATGTTTTATATAGGAAAAAGTAAATTTATTACAATAGATTGGAAAATCAATCTTATCAAAGTAATACTCTAGTCCTCCAACATGATCTTCATGCGCGTGAGTTAGTATCATTGCTTTAGGTTTAATGGATGTATTCAAAAAAATATATGGATCAGGAATAGTTATATCTACACCGGGGAGACTGTCATCAGCAAATGAAATACCACCATCAACTATTATTTGTTCTCCTTTAAAGGAGTATAAATAGTTGTTACCCCCTATTTCGCCTATTCCTCCAATGGGCAAAAAATAATTGTTATTTTTATTATTTAATAATTCTAAGTTTTTCATTTAAAAAATTATGATAAAAAAAAATACCTAAAAGAGTTAAATCTTCTCTATAAATAAAATTAGTTTTTTTATAGTCGATAGAGGTAGCATATCCACCAGTAAAAATCACTTTAAAATTTCTTTTATAGGTAGTTTTAATTAATTTTATGTAAGACTCTATCATTATTTTGTAACCCACGTTAAATCCAGACATTAGAGCTTGATTAGTATTTTTACCTATGATGGTAGGTTTATTAGAATATTTCATGTTCTTTATACCAGAAGCTAAAGAAATTAGATTTTCATAAGAGGTGGTATGACCGGGTAAAATTACACCACCATAATATTTCTTATTTATAATGATATCTAATGTAGTAGCAGTACCTAAATCAACAATGATAAAGAATTTAGATTTTGGATAAATATTAATTGCGGATAAAACATTAATAATCCTATCATTACCTAGTTGGCGTAAATTAACAGTTTTATGAACTAAAAAAGATAATTTTTTTTTATTAATGAAAAATAAACGATTTCGATATGATTTTAATTTTTTAATTATAACTTTGTCTACTTCTGAAACAACAGAGCAAATATAAATTTTAGTATGAGTTTTAAATTTATTCTTAAAAAAAAGAGTGACTGATTTCAAATCTTTCTTTGAGTATCTAATTTGAGAGATTTTTTTTAAATTCTTATCAACAAATGATGAAAATTTTATTGATGTATTTCCAATATCAACTAATAAATTCAAACTAGTTCTCCAAAGAAAATATTTTTAATTGCGTCATCTATTTTTATCTTTAAAGATAAGTCTTCATTTACTGTTAATATTTCAATAATATTTTTTCCAAAAATTGGATGATTTAATTTAAAGTCCTTGAACATATATTTATTAAGATATCTCACTAATTTCTTATTAGATATTTTTTTTGTTAAATTATGTTCTATAAAATCAATAATTATATTTGATAAATTGAGAATATTTGATTTTTCATTGATAATACTAAATAGAGAAACTGAATTGACTATTGGAGAATTGTTTATATTTATTCCTATACCCGTTTTTAGATATGATTGTTTACCTAGGATAGTTGATTTGACAACAACACCAACTATTTTTTTATTTTTAAAATACAAATCATTTGGCCATTTGTAGTCTAGGTTAATATTAAAATTAATTTTAAAAAATTTGTGAATTATGTAACAAATATAAAAGTTATTTCTTAAAGCATATGAAGCTTTTAATTTTTGATTAATTGTTAAATAAGTATTACCTATTGGGCTTAACCATTTTTTTTTACTCCTTCCAGTGCCTTTGATTTGTCTAAAAGATTGGATATATAAATTATTATTTTCTAAAATTTTTTTATAATTATTAAAGCCGATAATTTCATCTTGTGTAGAATTAATCGAGTCAAAGATAACTTTATACAATTTTTATTTGAAAAGATTATCTACTAAATTAATTAAAGGGTCTGGATAAATGAAAAATAAAGTTATAATTAATCCAGATGCTATAAATATAACTTTGCCTGTTTTGTTATTATCATCTAGTAACTCTATTTCTAATTTATTGAAAAACATATTCTTAATAATTGTTAAGTAATAGAATGCAGCAATTATTGAACTTAAAACAGCAATAATTGATAAAAAAATAAATCCATCGTTTATAGAAGCTGAAAGAATAAAGAACTTTGCGAAGAACCCTGCAAAAGGTGGTATTCCTGCGAGAGAAAAGAAAAACACCAACATGCATATGGATTTTGAATTTGAGGTAAATCTTAAACCATTGAGTTGGGATATTTTTGTAAATTCCCCATCTACAGTTCTCAAGTTCAGTAAAACAGCAAAAATACCAAAAGTAGTAATAAGATAAATAATCAAGTAAAAAAATAATGTACCCTCAGACATAAATTGATAACTCATTATTCCGAGAAGCATAAAACCAATGTGGTTGATTGAGCTGAAGGCTAGAAGTCTTTTTATAACTTTTTGTGTAATGGCTCCATATACTCCTACTAATAAAGAAATAGCACATACCATTTGAAAAATGTAATTAAGAGATTTGATATCAGAAATGTTAAGTTCTTGATAAACCCTGAATAAAAATATTAACGATGCAAATTTAGGTAAAGTTGCAAAAAAGAGTGTAGATATAGTTGGAGATCCTTCGTAAACATCAGGTGTCCAAATATGAAATGGAGCAGCGGAAACTTTAAAAAATAGAGAAATAAGAACTAATGATAATCCTATTTCGCTTATAGCAGTGAAATTATATAGGTTTTGCATATTAAAAGACCCAGTATCGTAATAAATCATTGAAATACCAAATAGAAGAAATCCTGATGATAAAGCACCAAGAGAAAAATATTTTATACCTGCTTCATTTGAAGATAAATTTTTAGTATTGAAAGCAGCCATCAAGTACAAGGATAAAGATTGCAGCTCTAAACCAATAAAAGCTGTTAAAAAATTATTACTAGAAATAAGAACAAATGAGCCAAGAATAGCGAAGAGTATAAATAACACATATTCGTATCTATATAAATTTTCATTCTTCAAGGGTCTTTTTAACAGTAAAATGAATATGATTGAGCCAATAGATAAAATAATCTTAGATAAAACAAATAAATTAATCGTATTAAGTGACAATTGTGTGGAGCTATAAAAATCTTTTCCATAATTTAAAAGCAAAATACTCAACAAAATGAATCCTAAAGTATTTAAAGATATAGCCCTGTCCTTATTAAATAATCCAAAACATAAAGTTATTAAAATCAAAGATAAGAGAAAAATTTCTGGTATGAATTGATATAAATTAATCATTATATTATGCTTAAGGAAATAGTCTTATTTATCATTTCAAATAAAAGTTTTGGATAAATTCCTAAAAGCATTGTGAGAAATGCTAAACAGGAGAAATAGAAAATTTCAATATTTGTTAAATCAGCTAATTGCTTAATATCTGATTTTAAATCTCCGAAATTAATATTTTTGTATAATAAGAGCATGTATGAAGCTCCTAAAATTACTCCAATAGCGGTAAAAAAAGTAAGATAAACACTAACGCTTATAGTTGACATTATAACTAAGAACTCACCAACAAAACCACTAGTCCCAGGAAGACCCACAGATGAGAGCATAAAAACCATAAAAAAGAATGAATATTTAGGCATTACATTTGTTACACCACTATAATCAGATATCATTCTTGTGTGATGTCTTTCGTATACCACACCAACTATTAAAAATAATGCTGCAGAAACAATTCCATGACTTATCATCTGAAAATATGCACCATTAATTCCATCTTGAGTTAAAGTGAAAATGCCAATGGTGACAAATCCCATATGAGCAACAGAGGAATACGCAATCATTTTTTTCATATCTAGTTGTCTTAGAGCTACGATTGAAGTGTAAACAATAGCCACGCAACTTAGTGCAAAAATCATTGGTTGAAAATAAATTGAAGCATACTCAAAAAAAGGTAAAGATAGTCTTATAAAACCGTATGCACCTAATTTAAGAAGCACACCAGCCAAAATTACTGAACCACTCGTGGGCGCTTGAACGTGTGCATCAGGTAACCATGTATGAAAAGGAAACATTGGTACTTTTACTGCAAAAGATGCAAAAAAACATAAAAAGAGTATCAACTCAATTTGCTGATCAAATGTAAAGTCCGAAATTAACTCAATATTTCCTGATTTCACTTTAGAAATAATATAAATAATCGCAAGTAACATTAAAACAGATCCTGCTAATGTGTAGAGAAAAAATTTGAAGGTAGCATAAAGTCTGTTTTCTCCTCCCCAAATTCCAATTATCAAAAACATCGGGATTAAAACAGCTTCAAAGAAAACGTAAAAAATTACAAGATCGATACTAACAAATACTCCTATAATAAAACTCTCAAGTAATAAAAAATAAATAACAAATTCTTTGGCTCTATTTTGAATAGAGTTAATAGAACATAATAAACAAATGGGGACTAAAAATGTAGTCAATAATATAAGTGGTATTGAAACACCATCAACTCCGACATAGTAATTTATATCGAACTTATCAAACCAAGTATGGAACTCTATAAATTGATAACCATTTTTTGATTTATCATAAAAAATTGGTAATAATAAACTAAGAAGAAATTCACCTGTAGTTATCCATAAACCTGATAGAAAAATAGTTTTATTTTTAAGTTGCGTGCTACTTGAAAGTGAGAGTGTTAATGCTCCTATAATAGGCGTTAGAATTAATAGTGATAATATTGGGAAACTCATCTTAGGTTATGGATATATAAAAAATGATAGTTATAAAGAGTGTGAAACCAGAAATTATTATAAAAGTGTAATCGAAAATATACCCTGTTTGTATCCTTTTAAAAGCTTTTGAAATTGTAGAAACTATCGAGGCGCTTCCATTTGGTAAATACTTATCAATTATACCTTGGTCTATTTTAGTCCATAAAAACTTGCCTAAATTGTAAAGTGGTAAAACAAAAATTTTATTATAAAGTTCATCAAAATACCATTTGTTCAAAATAAAATTATAGATTGAGTAAAACCGTTTTTTTAAGTCAGCAAGTTTATTTAAATTATAACCATAATAATAAACTGCCAACCCTACACCAAAAGCTACCAAAGATTTTGATAAAATTGGATAAAAAGAGGAGTAATATTGCTTATCTTGACTCAAAAATATTATTCCGTTCCAGAAATTTTTTGAATTATATCCCGCTAATAAATCGTTTAGAAAGAAGCCTGCTAGAATTGCTCCTAAGGAAAGTAATAATAATGGAACTAACATAAAAGGACCTGACTCATGAATTTTTTCATAATCATATGATCCATTATAATTCCCATGAAACACCTTAAATATGAGCCTGAACGAGTAAAATGCGGTCATGGCAGAGACTATAGCTAAAATTACATAAACCAATGGGCCTAAAGTAATTAAGTTAAAAGATGAACTCAAAATTAGATCTTTTGAAAAGTAACCTGATGAATATGGAAAACCTATAATAGCTAGTGTGCCTATCCACATCATTACTGCAGTGATTTTCATCTTTGAAAAAAGATTTCCCATTTTATCCATATCTTGCTCATCGTGAACACCATGAATAACAGATCCTGAAGATAAAAAGAGTAATGCCTTAAAATAACCATGTGTTATTAAATGAAAAATTGCGATATTAAATGCACCTAAGCCACAAGCCACAAACATGAAACCCAACTGACTACAAGTTGAATAAGCTATTACCTTTTTTATATCTTTTTGAAAAAAGCCCACTGATGCAGCGAAGAATGCTGTTAATAGACCTATTATTAAAACAAAAGTCATTATGAAGTCAGACATGACCATTAATTCTGAAAATCTTACAGTCAAGAAAACACCAGCTGTTACCATTGTTGCTGCATGAATTAATGCTGAGACAGGTGTAGGTCCCTCCATAGCATCAGGTAACCATGTATGAAAGCCAAACTGGGCAGATTTTCCCATGGCACCTATGAAAAGGAAAAAACAAGAAAAAATTAAAGCATTAATTTCAAATCCTAAAAAATTAACTTGATAGCTTAATAATTTCTCTTTCCCTGCAATTATTTCATTAATAGATAATGTGTCTAAAAATATATAGAGAGTTGCAATACCGATGAGAAATCCAAAATCTGCAACTCTGTTTACTAAAAAGGCTTTCATTGCAGCTAAATTTGCAGACTTCTTATGATGCCAGAAACCTATCAATAAATAAGAAGCTAGACCAACACCCTCCCATCCAAAAAATAATTGAATTAAATTATCACTTACAACTAAGGCAACCATACAAAAGGTAAATAGACTCAAATAAGTCATGAACCTTACTTTTGAGTTATCATGAGACATGTACTCAATTGAATAAATATGAACCAATGCAGAAACTGTGAGAACAAGTGTTAACATCAAAAGAGTAAGAGAATTTACAGAAATTCCCCAATTAAAGAACTGACCAGAAACAAAAAACCACTCTAGGACAGGGATTATAATTTCAGACGATGAAGAACTAGAAAAACTGACAAATAAGAACCAACTTAAAATAGCTGCTATAGATATTAGAGTAGAAGAGAAATATTGGGCAGTTTTTTCACCTAATAACACTCCAAAAGGATATGTAAAAATGGTTGAAATTAGAGGAAGAAAAAAAAGTAATTTATAACTTAACATTAATCTTTTAGTTGATTGATTTTGGTAATATCAATCTCTCCCTTATTTCTGAAATAAATAACCAATATAGCTAAGCCAATGGCTGCTTCTGCAGCGGCAATAGTTAAAACAAAAATGGAGAAAACCTGACCATTAATATCATTTAGGAAAACCGAAGCTGATACAAAATTAATATTTGCAGCCAATAATATAATTTCAATACACATTAAAATTAGAATCATATTTCTTCTATTTAAAAATAATCCGAAGCACCCAATAATAAAAACAATTAAAGAAAGTATGAAGAAATGATTATACGTAAGGCTAGTCATCTTTAATACCTTCACCAGACTTAATTTTTACTAGTTTTACTCTATCTTCGGCTGTAGTTGAGTTTTGACTTTCTATGTTTTGTCTTTTGATAGTTGGTCTATACACATGTGTTAAAACAATTGCACCAATCATTGCAAGTAATAAAACGATACCGCTTAACTGGAAATCAATAAAATACTCTGTGTAAAGTACATCTCCAATTTGCTCAGTATTATTTTTAGATCTAATGAAAGTGTCTAAATTATCTTTTGAAGTTTTAAATACAGTTAAATAGATTATTTCAGCTAAAATTATACCAGCAAAAAGTAAAGCAAGGGGTATATATCTTTTAATGTTGAACATTAAAGTTGTGATTTGAATATCTAGCATCATCACAACAAAAAGAAATAATATAGCTACTGCTCCTATATAAACGATCGCAAGAATAATACCAACGAACTCTGCACCAATAAGAATAAAAAGAAATGTAGAATTTAGAAAAGCTAATACAAGAAAGAGTACAGAGTTAACTGGGTTTTTTGAAAATATAACAAATATACATGTGGTGATCAAAAATGCTGCAAACAAAAAAAAAGAGCCAACAAGAAACATTATCTATATTTACTGTCCCTTTTTAAATTTTCGCTAATTTGTTTTTCCCAAATATCTCCGTTTCGTAAAAGCTTTTCCTTGTCATAAAGCAATTCTTCTCTTGTTTCAGTAGCGTATTCAAAATTGGGTCCTTCAACAATTGCATCTACTGGGCATGCCTCTTCGCATAAACCACAATAAATACACTTAGTCATATCAATATCATATCGGGTAGTTCTTCTACTTCCATCAGGTTTTGGTTCTGCTTCAATAGTTATAGCTTGCGCAGGGCAAACTGCTTCACACAACTTACACGCAATACATCTTTCCTCACCATTCGGATACCTTCTCAAAGCATGTTCCCCCCTAAAGCGAGGACTAATAGGGCCCTTTTGATTAGGGTAATTAAGAGTGACTTTTGGCTTAAAAAAATAAGTGATCGTTAATTTCAAACCTTTCATTAATTCGAAAAGAGTAAAAGATTTAATGTATTTAATTAGTGTTGTCATTGTTAGTTAGGTAATAGTCCAAAGTAAAATAAAAATGCAGAT
Organism: uncultured Alphaproteobacteria bacterium; assembly: GCA_902617485.1. Lineage (GTDB taxonomy): Bacteria > Pseudomonadota > Alphaproteobacteria > HIMB59 > HIMB59 > HIMB59. Next base: position 53,097 of record CACMXD010000006.1, read on the forward strand.
GTAATAACTACCCAAATCAGAGTAAAAGGTAGAAAGATTTTCCAGCCAAGACGCATTAGTTGGTCATACCTATATCTTGGAAAAGTTGCTCTGACCCATAAAAACACAAAAAGAATTAAAAATACTTTAATTACAAACCAAAATATTCCAGGTATTGCGTTTAAAGGGAATATATCTATTGGAGGGTACCAACCTCCCAAAAATAGAATTACAGTTAGGGAACTCATTAAAATCATATTGGCGTATTCTGCTAAAAAAAATAAGCCAAATGATATTGATGAGTATTCGGTAAAAAAACCTGCAACTAATGTGGCTTCATCTTCAGGTAAATCAAATGGGAGTCTATTTGTTTCAGCTAACGCTGAAATAATAAATATAACGAACATAGGTAACAGTGGTATGGCAAACCACATATTCTTTTGACTCTCTACAATATCAATTAAATTTAATGAGCCGACACAAATCAAAACTGTTATGATTACAAAACCTATTGATACTTCATAAGAAATCATCTGGGCTGCTGATCTCAATGCACCTAAAAATGGATACTTAGAATTACTAGCCCAACCAGCGATAATGACTCCATAAACACCAAACGATGACACAGCGAACAAATATAGAATACCTATATTTATATTTGCTATAACATAAGTTGAGCTAATAGGGATAACAGCCCAAGCTATTAAACTTAATATTAAAGTAAGCATAGGCGCAAAGATAAAAAGGAACTTGTTTGAGCTAGAGGGAAGTAAGTTCTCCTTAGTGAGTAATTTTAAGACATCAGCAAAACTCTGTAGTATTCCGAATGGTCCAACAACGTTAGGGCCTTTTCTTAATTGAACAGCACCAAGCACTTTTCTTTCTAAGTACACTAATAATGCAACAGAAACTAGTACAGGGACAACAAAACTAAATATTTTTAAAATACCAATTGTTAACTCAAAGGATAAACTTGTCATTATGCTGATTTCTCCAATAGAGATGGAATTGAAGTTATTTCCTCAACACATTTGGCCATAGTGACAGAATTTTTTGAAATCACATCTGACATATAAAAATTACTTACAGGATATTCTGCCTTACAATCTTCAAATTCAATATCTGGTGTAATTGAAGTTGCATTTTCAACAGCAATAATTTCATGATAATCAGAAAGAATTGGGTGTTTGTCAAATAACTCAGATCTTAATTGATCAAATGTATTTGGGATAAAATCAAAAGATAATTCATCAGATAGTTTTTTTAGTATTGACCACTCTTCTTTGGCGGATCCAATTGGATTATGGCATTTTTTTGCTTCTTGAGGTCTGCCTTCAATATTTACAAAAGTACCATTTTTCTCTGTATAAAGAGGTGTTGGCAAAACAATATCAGACCCCATCGCTCCATCATCGCCATGATGACCAAAATAAACTTTAAAACAGTTATTGAATTGCTCATTGGCAATATGTTCTGAGCCAAAAGAAAGAACCAATTCAAAATTATCTTTTTTTAAATTAGAAAACGGCTCACAAAGGTTATTAGTAGTATTACCTATAATCAATTGGCCGACACGTGAGGCATATGGATTTAAAAAATTTAGATTATTTTTTTCTTTTGTAATTACTTTGTATTTATCAGCATATGAAAAAATAGATTTTAAAGTTTTAATATTTTTAATTTTATTTAAAAACGCAGAGCCAATAATTATAAGAGGGTTAGTAGATTTTTTTAATGCTTTGATTAGATTTTCATTATTTAAATTTGATAAACTTTCTCCTAGATACTCAGTTTTATAGTTCAAAGATATATTTTCACCAATGTTAAATACTTTTGCGTCATTATTGTAAGCTTTAAATATCTTATGATTTATAATTGGTGTTTCTATTTTTGGGTTTGTTCCTACAAGTATAATTAAATCTGAATTTTCTAAATCGTTCAAAGGTGTGTTAAAACGATAACTATCTAAGCTTTCTAGGATAGCATGATTATCAGTTCGGCACTCCACATTGTCTTTACCATAATTTGACATAAATTTTTTGATTGCATATCCGGTTTCTAAATCTACGTGCTCACCAATCAAAGCTAATGGTTTTAAAGTTTTTAATTTATCTTTTAAAACTTTTAAAGACTCTTCCCAACTTGATATTGATAATTTTTGGTTTTCTTTAATATAGGGAGTGTCTATTCTTTGTTGATAGTAACCATCATAGTTAAATCGTACTTTATCTGATATCCACTCTTCATTTATGTATTCATTTGTTCTTGGTGTAACTCTTAAAATCTCCTCTGCTCTACTATCGACTCTGATATTAGAACCAACACTGTCGAAGATATCGATTGAGTCTGTACGTTTTAACTCCCAAGGACGTGCTTTAAATTGATATGGCTTACTCGTAAGTGCTCCTACAGGGCATAAATCAATTACGTTACCTGAAAGCTCTGAGGTGATTGATTGTTCAAGGTAAGTGGTAATTTCTGCATTCTCTCCCCTACCTAACATACCTAATTCTGGAACTCCGGCTACTTCAGTGGCAAATCTTACACACCTAGTGCAATGGATGCATCTAGTCATTATAGTGTTTACCAGAGGTCCCATATTTTTATTATCAACAGCCCTTTTATTTTCTTTATACCTAGATTTGTCGAAACCGTAGTACATGGCCTGATCCTGTAAATCGCATTCTCCACCTTGATCACATATTGGGCAATCTAAGGGGTGATTAATTAATAAAAACTCCATTACACCTTTTCTACCTGCATTTACTTTTTCAGAATTGGTGATTATCGACATGCCCTCCATTAGAGGCATAGTACAGGAAGATACTAATTTTGGAGCTTTTTCAATTTCTACTAAACACATTCTACAATTACCAGCTATAGAGAGTTTATCGTGATAGCAAAATCTTGGAATTTCTTCACCAGCGATTTCACAGGCTTGCATCACAGTCAGATTTTTATCAACCTGAATTTCTTTTTGATTAACTTTAATATTGATTAGATCGTCACTCATGAAGCTTTTAACTTTTTATTATATTTACTTATTAACTCTGATTTGAAATTTTTAATGAGTCCTTGTATAGGCCAAGCAGCTGCATCACCTAAAGCGCAGATAGTATGACCTTCTACTTGCTTTGTAACATTTTCTAAAAGCTCTATTTGTTCAGGAGATATCTCTCCTCTAACTAATCTCTGCATCATTCTATGCATCCAGCCTGTTCCCTCTCTACAAGGTGTACATTGGCCGCAACTTTCATGTTTGTAAAAGTGAGCAAATCTCTCAATTACCTCAGCAATATCATTATTCTTGTTAACAACAATCACTCCTGCTGTACCTAAACCTGAGCCATTAGCTTTTAGATCATCAAAATTCATTAGAACTGACTCACAAATATTTTTTGGAAGCATTGGGGTGCTAGAACCTCCTGGTACTATAGCCTTTAAATTATCCCATCCTCCCTCAACTCCATCACAATGCTTTTCAACTAATTCTTTAAGTGGTATTCCCATTTCCTCTTCTATTGTGCATGGTTTATTAACGTTACCAGATATGCAAAAAATTTTTGTGCCTGTATTATTTTCAGCGCCAATTGACTTAAACCAATCTGGGCCTCTTCTTAAAATAGTTGGAACTACTGCGATTGACTCCACATTGTTAATAGTTGTTGGCATACCATACAAACCTACACCAGCAGGAAAAGGAGGTTTTAATCTTGGTTGTCCTTTTTTTCCCTCTAAACTCTCTAAAAGAGCAGTCTCTTCTCCACATATGTAAGCTCCAGCACCTCTATGAACATAAAGATCAAAATCAAATCCGCTACCACAAGCATTTTTTCCGATAAAGCCTCTCTCATATGCCTCTTCAATTGCCTTTTCTAATTGGACATATTCGTTATGGTATTCGCCCCTTATGTATATGTAACATTTAGTGGCTTGAATTGCGTATGAAGCTATCAAGCACCCTTCTACAAGAGTATGCGGGTCATTTCTAATAATTTCTCTATCTTTGCAAGTACCAGGTTCTGACTCATCAGCATTTACAACCAAATAATGCTGTTTACCTGTATTCTTTGGCATAAATGACCATTTAAGACCTGTAGAAAATCCAGCTCCACCTCTTCCTCTTAACTGACTTGATTTAACTAATTCGATAATATCATTTTGATCTTTAGACAAAATTTCTTTTGTGTTTGACCAGGAGTTTCTTTTTAAAGCTCCCTCTATTAAGGGTTCTTGAAAACCATGAAGGTTTTGAAAAACTTTATCTTTTTCATTAAGCATTTTCAGAGCTTCTCCTACCTTTTTGAGAGCCAATGACGTTTGGTTTTCCCTCTTTAATATTGTCTATAATTTTTTTTGTAGACTCTTCATCTAAATCCTCAAAGAAGTCATTATTAATTTGTATCATAGGTCCATTTGAGCAAGCACCTAGACACTCTACTTCAACAACTGTAAATTTGTTATCATCACTGGTATCATTAATTTCACATTTTGTTTCTTTACAAATAGTTTTCGTAATCTTATTTGAACCTCTAAGCCAACAAGGAGAGGTTCTACAAATCTGAACAAGATTTTCTCCAACAGGTCTTGTATTATACATTGAATAAAATGAGGCCACTTCTGTGACTCTTATTTTAGGCATATTTAAAGTTTCAGCGATTGTTTCTATACATTCGATACTTATCCAATTATTGTTTTGCTCTTGCGCTAAATAGAGAAGAGGCATAACTGCGCTTTGTTCTCTGCCTTTAGGATATTTAGAAATTATATTTTTTATTGATCTTAGATTATCTTTAGACCAAGAAAATTTTTCGCCCGATCTAGAAAAATTATTTGATAAACCTGGATGATTACCGCTCATCTGTCTACCTCTCCAAAAACTATATCTAAACTTCCTAAAATTGATGGTACGTCAGCTAGTTGGTGACCCTTTGATAAAAAATGTAGTGCCTGTAAATGGACAAAGCCCGGTGCTCTCAACTTGCATCGATATGGTTTGGAACTTCCATCGGAAACTAATACAACACCAAATTCTCCTTTTGGTGCCTCTACGCTTTTGTATGTAATACCTTCGGGAACCCTATAACCCTCGGTAAATAATTTAAAATGATGAATAATAGCTTCCATTGAGTTTTTCATTTCTGATCTTTTAGGTGGAGTAATTTTATTATTCTCAACCATTACAGGTCCTTCTGGAATATTTTCAATACATTGTAAGATTATCTTAACTGACTCTCTCATCTCTTCCATTCTCACCAAATATCTATCATAGGTGTCACCAGTTTTTCCAACTGGTATGTCGAAATCTAAATCCTCATAAACATCATAAGGTTGAGATTTTCTTAAATCCCAAGCTACACCACTAGCTCGAAGAACAGGGCCACTGCAACTTAATCTTATTGCATCATCTTTCTTTAAAATACCTATATCAACAGATCGTTGTTTGAATATTCTATTCTCAGTAAGTAGTTCTTCAAGCGTATCTATAAATTTAGGAAAGTTAGTAAAATACTTTTTCATTTTTTCTAACAAATTTTCAGGTAAATCTTGATGAACTCCACCAGGTCGAAAATAAGCTGCATGAAATCTTGCACCAGATACAGCTTCGTGGAACTCCAACATTTTTTCTCTTTCTTCAAAAGCCCACAGCATTGGAGTAGCAGCACCTATATCCATAGCAAATGCTGGAATATTTAATAAATGATTTAGTATCCTAGTGACTTCTGCAAACATAACTCTGATGTATTGAGCTCGTTTAGGAGCTTCAATATTTAATAAATTCTCAACAGCTAAAGCGAAGGCATGTTCTTGACACATTGGTGAGACATAATCAAGACGATCAAAATATGGAATAGCTTGAGTATAAGTTTTCTGTTCAATTAATTTTTCAGTTCCTCTATGCAAAAGTCCAATGTGAGGTTCGGCTTTATTAACTACCTCCCCTTCTAATTGTACAAGAAGTCTTAAAACTCCATGAGCGGCAGGATGTTGGGGTCCAAAGTTAAGAGTTACAGGTTTAAAATTCTCAGACATTACTTTTTTTCAAGTTCCTCTTTGATTGTTTCTTTCATTCCCTCCCAGGGACTTTCATTGTCAAAATCTCTAAATTCCTGTTTTAATGTTACAGGCTCATAAACAACTTTTTTTAAATTTTCATCATAACGAACCTCTTCATATCCAGTCAGAGGGAAGTCTTTTCTAAGCGGGTGACCTTGAAAATTGTAATCATTCATTATTCTTTGGAGATTTGGGTGGTTAACAAAGTTTATGCCAAACAGATCGTAACATTCTCTTTCAAACCAATCGGCAGACTCAAAAATTTGTGTTATTGAATTGATATCTAAATTATCTTCGGAAATGTTCGTGAAAATAAATAATCTTTTATTAAATTTTAAACTTAGAAAAGAGTAGATAAGAGTAAATCGTTCATTTGAATAACTAGATTTTGATAGCATATTATCAGTTACAGTAATATCAATTAACTGGTCATAGAGTAGATCTTCGTCTTCTTTTATTTTTTGTGTTACTTCTAGTATGGAGTCTTTGTTAACTAATATATTATCTATTCCAGATTTTATTGGAAAATGGAAGTTACCGGTTGAATATTTCTGTAAAATATTTGGGTACAAGAAATTTACCTATAAATCTTCTTTTTCTTTTTAATTTTATCTTGAAGTTGCATAATGCCATATAAAAGAGCTTCTGCGGTAGGTGGACATCCAGGGACATAAATATCTACAGGCACTATCCTATCGCATCCTCGTACAACAGAGTAAGAGTAATGATAATATCCTCCTCCATTAGCACAAGAGCCCATAGAGATTACCCATCTTGGTTCAGGCATTTGGTCGTAAACTTTTCTCAAAGCAGAAGCCATTTTGTTTGTAAGAGTTCCCGCAACAATCATTACATCAGATTGTCTTGGAGAGCCTCTTGGAATTACACCTAAACGATCTAGATCATATCTACTCATATAGGAGTGCATCATCTCAACACCACAACATGCTAAACCGAAAGTCATAGGCCATAAAGACCCTGACCTCGCCCAATTTATTAAATTTTCAAATGAAGCTGTTACAAAACCTTTTTTTTCAAATAACTCATCAATATTTAATGATTTGTCTTTTTCTAATACTACTCCCAATCTAGTGCTCCATTTTTCCATTCATATATAAATCCTACTGTGAGAATAAATAAAAAAAACATCATTGAATAAAAACCAAGAGCTCCAATATTGCTAAGACTCACGGCCCAAGGAAATAAAAACGCAATTTCTAAATCAAATATAATAAATAGTATTGATACTAAATAAAACTTTACATCAAATTTTGATCGAGCGTCGTCAAATGCCTCAAAACCACATTCATATGCAGATAGTTTTTCAGTATCAGGTGAGCTAGGTGATAATATTTTTGAGAGCAAATACATAGCGATTGCCATTCCTGCCCCAATAAAAATGAATATCAATATGAAAATATAATCTAGGTTATACATTAAAAGTTTTGATTTTCCGTAACGCAATACATTATAAGAAACAATATGTATTTAGTGACGATAAAAATGACGCATTAGTCTTACACATGATTTTTAAATATTTGAGTGTAAAAAAGTTTAAAAAAATTTTTATCATTTTTTTAAACATTTTGGAAAAACCCAAGATAAAAATGAACTTATGGCATTTCATGTTGGTATTTACAGATCTAAAATTTCTAGAATCCCAGGACCAGATGCAACTCAAATAGCTTATTATGACGAGATAAGACATGCAAACTCTTGCAAGAAACTTAAACTTAATGATCTAGGATATTCTTGCAAAGAAATTGAAGCTCAAAATTGATAAATTGAAAATTCTTTATATAAATGTTTCTGGGTATTTGTTCTAGATACCCACTTATAAATTTATTAAAATTACTTTTATGAAAACCCTCTTAGCTCTATTGTTATTAATTCCTAGTTTGAGTTGGGGCCATAGCTCAGCTGGTACATGATTATCATGCAATAAAAACATTGAAAAAATTAATCAAAATTTAATAAACTTTTATTATGTTATTTAAAAAAGGAGATTAAAAAATGAAAAAATTATTTATTTTTATTTTTTTACTTTACGCAACAAATTCTATTTCAGCAGAATATAGTTTTGAATTTGAGGGAAGTTGGCTTGAAGCAGAGCCAAATGTGACAAAAAATTTAGCATCTGGTAAAGTATTAGCAGATTTTCGTGATGTTCATGTGGTCCAATACACCAATCAACCAGAATTTTTTCCATCACTTACATCATCTGATTGTACTTCTAAAGCTATGTTAAACGAAGACACATCACTTATCTGGGTAAACATAAATTGTCATATTTCCGATATGAGTGGTGATACTTTTATGTTGTCTGGAAGTTTCAATCCAGCTCTAGGAGGAGGACAAAATATTATTCAGGCCGGAACTGGTAAATTTGAGGGTATTAAGGGTACCTCAGAATGGAAAGTTACAGGTGCTCACTTACATGGTGGTACATACGCAGGAAAAATTAATATAACTATGCCGGACTGAGTATAGATTTGAATAGGAAAGGTTAAATTATGGACTCAAAAGAAATAGTACAAAAAGTTTATGACCTCTTTGGAAAAGGTGATATGGAAGGTTTCATGAATATGTTACATGACGATTTCGTTTTCATATACCCGGGTGATAAACACCCATTTTCAGGAACTCATAACATAGAGAGTTTTCAAGGTACATTAACGAAAATCCCTGAGCTCTGGAGTAATCTTCAAGTTACGGTAGAATCAATGATTAGCGAAGGTGATAAAGTTTTTGTGAATACAAAAGCTACCGCTGATGGCATGGATACTATTTTTGGACACTACATGGAAGTTAAAGATGGTAAAATGTCAAAGTTTATAGCTTATGATGACACCTTAAGTATGTTCAATGCTATGAAAAAATAATCTTATGAAAACCCTCTTAGCTCTATTGCTATTAATTCCTAGTTTGAGTTGGGGACTTACTTTTAAGGATGGGCAACAAGTTGATGGCAATGAAAAAACGGAAGATAAAGTATTAAAATCTGAGGAAATATCTTCAGATATCATTGGGAGATGGAGAGGTTTAGCTAATTGCGAATGGAATGGACGCTATGAGTTAGGCAATGGAATTATTGAAGGTGTAATTGATCTAGTTATCAAAAAAGATAAGAAAGATCCCAAAAAAGTTATTATAAAAAAAGAAAAATGGCTTTGGCCATCTTTTGGAGGAAGAGTCAAAATAAAATCATTTAAGGTTAATGAGAATTCTTTCGAAATTGTAAGCAAAGAGCCTGTTGATGATAAGGATAATACCAGGAAGTGGTTTGGGAAAATGTCAAGCAATAATCATATTGAGGTCACTGATGAATGGAATAATTGCGATGCTCTGCTCTATCGAGCAGAGAATGTTAAATTTGAAGCATTTACTCCCAGAATTCCTATTGATTTTATAGATGGTGTTGAAAATGATCAAAAATATACGATTGAGGGTTTTTTAACTTACCCTCAAGAGCAAAAAGAAAAATATCCTTTAATGATTTTAATTATGAATTCTGCCTGTGACTTTGGGCAAAGAAATTTTACTTTAGGTCAGGATATAAAAAAAGCAGGTGTTGCTACATTAGAGATTGATAGCTGTCTTCCACGAGGCCTCAGTATTTACAATATGATTATCCAAGGCAACAGCAGTAAACTAACACCATGGATGGGAGCAGCTGACGCTCTCTATGGTTTAAAGCACATGCAATCTCATCCCAAAATAGATCCTGAAAAAATTGCGGTAATGGGTTTTAGTTGGGGTGGTTCATCTGCAGTTTACACTGGTCTTGATATGATTAGAAAGCCAATAATTGATGATGAAAATTTAAATGATTTTGCATTAAGAATAGGAGTTTATCCATATTGTAGATATTTAGATAAACAGGGTGTAACTAAAAATAAAATTCATTTTTTAACAGGTGAAAAGGATGAGACTACTCCTGCCTTATTTTGTAAAGATATGGCAAAAAACTTTAACGATTTTGGTGGTAATGCAACTATAGATATTTTTCCTAACGCCCATCATAACTTTGATGGATGGAGCAATTGGGATGAGGCAGAATTTTCAAATCAATGGTTTAGAGTAACTAAAAATTGCAAATACTGGCTTGCTGCGGATGGAAAAAGAACGTGGCGAATGGAAGATAAAGTAATTCATTTAGATAATTACGATACTTGGGATGTTTCTGCTGATAAGCATTACAAAGATTATAAAAAAGAATGTGAGCATTGGGGAGTCGTAGAGGGAAGAAACAATGAAGCGGCTATTAATTCTGCAAAAAAAACAATATCTTTGCTTGAAGAATACTTAATGTAAAAATTGAATCATTTTCAATTAATTTCGCATTAATTTCATCAAATTTGGAAGAATTTAAGTAACGACACGAATGAACTAGAAACGATATTAAACTTCTAATTCTTTTTTTCTTAGTTCAGGTAGTAGTGTTTTTAATCTTCTCTTCAAACTTATTTCTAACTTCTTTCTAGCTGACTCTGATAGATCAGTCTGAATAAAAAGGCTATTAAGTTTTGACTCAATCCTTTCGTATTCATGAAGAAGTTTTTCATAGTCCGATAAGTAACGATCCATTTATGCTCTCTTCCAAAATAGTTTATGTAGTTCTTTTTGATCACTCTCTTCAAGTGACTTTCTAATTTCTGAAGCAATACAGATAACCTTCTTTGGCTTTTCCCATTTCCCAAAGCTATAGGGTATGGGATTGGGAAATCTGTTCTGCATTGAAATCACTTCCATTATTATTGTCTAAAAGTACATGGGGGGTTTTGCTCACCATATGTTCACCACTAGAAATAAATTTTAGGGAATTAGACGACATGGTTTATTGATTCAATGTTTTTTTGTTGAACAGATAACTATTGAAAAAGTTAGGAAAAATATAACCCACTCCCTTATAAAAGTGGCGGGAGCGACGGGACTCGAACCCGCGACCTCCTGCGTGACAGGCAGGCGTTCTAACCAAACTGAACTACACCCCCGACAATTGTCGAATGGTGGGCGATGACGGACTCGAACCGCCGACCCTCTCGGTGTAAACGAGATGCTCTACCAACTGAGCTAATCGCCCTATCTAATTTGCAAAAATTAGACTGTGGACTTTATTAGTTCTTTTAGCTGTTTTCCAGCAAGAAATTTTGGCTTTTTTGATGCAGGAATTTGGATTGACTCTCCCGTTCTTGGGTTTCTTCCAGTCTTAGCTTTTGTGTTAGCTACCTTAAAAGTACCAAAACCGGCAATCTTAACATCCCCTCCTGCTTTCAAAGTAGATGTGATAATATCAAATAAACTTTCTACAGCCTTAGTTGCATCTGATTTTCCAACACCGTTTTTCGTACTATATTCAGCAATGAGTTCATTTTTGTTCATACCGAACCTCCTTAGTGATTCTATTAGTTAATTGTAGTAAGAAAAAGGTAAGAAAATCAACAACAATATACTAGTTGACGAATGTTTTTTCTTGATTTTGTTGGTTTTTTGGCTTCATAGACTCTGTAACTAAGTGTCTCCAATCCAATTTTTTGTTGATTTTACTAATTTTTCCATCCAGAGCTAAGTCCAATACCTCTTTTGCAAACTCGACTTTCTTAATTATCAACTTGTTTTGAATGTCTTTTTGTATTTCAACTAAGTCCTTTTCATTTTCTTTTGGGATTATAACAGTTTTAATACCGTACCTTATCGCAGCCAATAATTTCTCTTTTAATCCTCCAATTGGAAGAACTCTTCCTTTTAATGTAATTTCCCCAGTCATAGCAATGTCTCTTTTAATTTTAATATCAGTAAGAGATGAAATTAATGAAGTAAATATTGTAATACCAGCACTTGGGCCATCTTTAGGTATAGCTCCTTCGGGTACGTGTAAATGAATATCTATTTTATCAAAAACCTTTGGATTTACTCCAAACTCAACGGAATTAGATTTAATGTAACCTAAAGCAGCAGTAATAGACTCTTTCATCACGTCACCAAGTTTACCTGTTGCATTAATCATTCCCTTACCTGAGGATAAATTAACTTCAATATTTAAGATATCTCCACCAACCTGAGTCCATGCAAGCCCGTTAGTGATGCCCACTAAATTTTTCTTTTCTAAAACACTATCCTTGAATTTTTCTGGACCTAAAAAATTTTTTATAGCTTTATCATCAAAAACAAACGGTTTTTTTGACCTTGATTTATTTTTTTCTAATTGAAAAACAAGTTTTCTAAAAAGCTTATCAAAAACTTTTTCGAGCCCTCTGACGCCTGACTCTCTGGTGTAGTGTCTTACTATTTTAGTAATTGAGCTTTTATCAAGCTTAAATTCATTATTTTTTAAAATATTTTTATTCATTTTTCTTGGAATTAAATATTTTTTTGCAATTTCAACTTTTTCCTTTTCTGTATAACCAGATACTTCAATGACCTCTAATCTGTCAAGAAGAGGACCAGGTATGTTGTAAGTATTACCTGTACATATAAACATTACATTTGATAAGTCATAATCAACCTCAAGATAATGATCATTAAATTGATTATTTTGCTCAGGATCTAACACTTCTAATAGTGCAGAGGATGGATCTCCTCTCCAGTCACTACCCACTTTGTCAATTTCATCTAATAAAATAATGGGATTAGATGTTTTGGTTTTCTTCATAGCCTGAATAAATCGACCAGGCATTGAGCCTATATAAGTTCTTCTATGGCCTCTAATTTCAGCCTCATCCCTAATTCCACCAAGAGAAATCTTTGCAAATTCTCTGCCAGTAGCTCTAGCGATCGATTTACCTAGTGAAGTTTTACCCACACCAGGAGGTCCTACAAAACATAGTATAGTACCAGATGCTTTCTTTGATCTTTTTTTGACTGCTAAAAATTCAAGTATTCTCTCTTTTACTTTTTCGAGACCATAGTGGTCGTCATTTAATATTTTTTCAGAACCTTTTATGTCTATGACTTCTTTTGAGAATTTTTCCCATGGTATATCTAATATCCATTCTAAGTAATTGCGAATAACTGATGCTTCTGCAGACATTGGACTCATAGATTTTAATTTTTTAAATTCATTTAAAGCTTTTTCTTTTGCCTCTTTTGATAATTTTACCTCATTAATTTTTTTCTCTATTTCAGAGTACTCGTTGGAACCATCTTCACCATCACCAAGTTCTTTCTGTATGGCTTTCATTTGTTCATTTAAGTAGTACTCTCTTTGAGTTTTTTCCATTTGTCTTTTTACTCTATTTTTTATTTTTTTCTCAAGAGCAGAAAAGTTAAGTTCTTTTGAGAAGAAATTAAGTAAGTTTTGAATTTTTTTATTAATATCTATAATTTCTAAATTTTTTTGTTTATCTTCAATTCCGATGTTTAAGTTGTAATAAATATTATCAATGAACTGATATGGATCTTCAATATTTAAAAGTCCTTCAAGAATGTCATTATTATTCCCTATATTTTGTATATAATTTTGGAATTCATTTTTTAAAACTCTTAAAGAAGCTTTTAATTCAACTGAATTTTTTTTATTAATTAATACTGTTTCAATTTTAGCTGTAAGGAAGTTATTATTTGCCTTAACAGCAGACTTTATCTTTACTATTTCTAAGCCTTCAGTGAGGACTTTATATGTATTGTCAGGTAACTTAAGAAACTGAATAATTTTTGATTTTACTCCATAGGAATAAACATCGTTAACTTGTGGATCATCGGTCGTTGGTTCTTTTTGCGTAAATAAATAAATAATCTTGTTGTTATTATTCATGGCAAAATTAATAGCATCAATAGATTTAGCTCGGCCAACAAACAAAGGTGAAGTTATAGAGGGATAAACAACTAAGTCCCTTAAAGGTAAAATAGGTCCAATGATTTGATTTTCCATACTATTAAGATAGTGAGGAATTTTTAATTTTCACCCACTTTTTTTTTAATTTTTGCTTTTTCTTTATGTACGATTATTGGTCTATTTGAGATTACTGACTCTTTACTTAAAACTACCTTATCCACAGAATCCTTATCAGGAATATCATACATACAATCTAGAAGTAGCTTTTCCATAATTGACCTTAGACCTCGTGCACCAATTTTTTTTTCAACAGCTAATTGAGCAATTTGCTCTCTACCATCTTCAGTTATCTCGAATTCAACCCCTTCAAAAGAAAAAAGAGCCTTATATTGTTTTGATATTGCATTTTTTGGTCTTGTAATAATCTCTTTTAAATCATCTAAAGATAATTCATTCAGACTAGCGCTTACAGGTAGTCTTCCTACTAATTCAGGTATTAATCCAAATTTAATCAAATCGTCATTTTCAAGCTGTGAAGTCATTGGTTGGTCCTGATTAATTGATTTATTAAAACCTATAGACTTTTTATTTACTCGATTTTTTATAATTTTATCAATGCCTTCAAACGCGCCCCCACAAACAAACAATATATTTTTTGTATCAACTTGAAGGAACTCTTGTTGGGGATGTTTTCTTCCACCTTGAGGTGGCACGCTAGCTGTTGTTCCCTCAATTATTTTTAGTAAAGCTTGTTGAACTCCCTCACCAGACACGTCTCTTGTTATCGATGGATTTTCACTTTTTCTACCCACCTTATCAATTTCATCAATATATACGATACCCTTTTGAGCCAAAGCTACATCATAATCACATTGCTGAAGTAATCTTAAAATAATATTTTCAACATCCTCACCTACATATCCAGCCTCCGTCAACGTGGTAGCATCGGCAATTGTAAAAGGTACATTTAAAAATTTTGCTAGGGTTTGAGCTAAAAGTGTTTTACCACAACCTGTTGGTCCAATAAGTAATATGTTTGATTTAGAAATTTCTATATCTTTTGAGGGGTTTTGAACTCTCTTGTAATGATTGTAAACAGATACAGATAATATTTTTTTTGCATGATCTTGACCAATTATGTGATCATCAAGATAATTATATATCTCACTTGGCTTTGGTATCTCAAATTTTTTCTTTGTGTCAATTTTATCATCCTCAACAAGTATATCCTTACATAAAACCACACACTCATTACAAATATAGACATTTGGTCCAGCAATTAGTTTTTTAACCTCTTCTTGGCTTTTACCACAAAAGGAGCATGATATTTTTTTATCAGAGCTATTAGCAGAGATTATTTTTTCATCAGACATTTTTATTTTTCAATTCTAGTAGTAATTACTTTATCTATCAAACCAAATTTTTGCGCCTCTTCAGGGTCAAAGAATCTATCTCTTTCCATTGCCTTTTCTATTTCACCAATGCTTATTTTGGTATGCTTTTGATATATTTCATTGAGTCTTTTTTTTGTCTTTAATATCTCTTCGGCATGAATTTTAATATCACTTGCTTGTCCTGAAAAACCACCAGATGGTTGATGAATCATTATTTTAGAGTGTGGTAAAGCATACCTGTTGCCCTCTTTTCCTGCAGCGAGTATCAATGAACCTGCAGAGGCAGCTTGACCAATACAAACAGTATGAACAGGGCATTTAATATACTGCATGGTGTCATACATCGCCAATCCAGCTGTGACTAGGCCACCAGGTGAATTAATATAAAGATTAATTGGTTCTTCAGGATTTTCAGACTCTAAAAATAAAAGTTGAGCGCATATCAAAGAGGCAGTTTCATCATTGATAGCACCTGTTAAAAAAATAATTCTTTCTCTGAGCAGTCTGGAGAAAATATCAAAAGATCTCTCCCCTTTTCCTGATTGTTCAATGACTATGGGTACTAGATTCATGGTTTTGAGATCCTTTTTTCATAAGCTCTTCTAAGCTTAACTTAGTTTCTTTGATTTTAAAAGTTTTCATAGACTCATCTGCTATTTTATTTCTAAGTAGAGTACCATAAGCAGCTTCTGCCGTTCTTTGATCAATTTTTTCACCATAATATTTTTGAATATACTCTTGGAGTTCTTTCTGCTCAACTTTTACATTTAAAAATTTTACTAATTCAGAAAAAAGAACGTCTTTTTGAATATTCTCACTTGTGAGTTTTTTTAAACTATCAATTCTTTCTTTGTGCTCATCTTTCATTTTAGATAAATCAATTTGATATTTTCTTTTAAGCTCAAGATTTACAACCTCCTCGTTGATATCAATCTTTTTCTTTTGTGATAGGACTTTAAGTAGATCTTCAATAAAAAACTCTTTTTGAAGATAATTCATATCCTCATTGAGTTTATTATCAATTTTGTCATTTAATACTTTAGTGGATTTTAATTTTAAAATCTTAATCAACTCATCATCATTCTTGGGAAAGATCTTTTTATTTATGTCTTTTATGTGAGCGTTTATCTTTATTCCTTTTGTAGAAAAATTAATGTCAGATTTATTTCTAATTTTTAAAAGAGCTTTTTTTAAGTCTAAAAATACTTCTTCTTTAGTTTGGGTGTTTAAGTCTACTCTTACCTCTTTTTGAGAAAATAATTTTTTTTGTTCATCTTCATAATTTAATATTTCAAAATCTATAACAGAATTTTCATCTGATATATCTATACTCTCTAATGAATAGTAATCTTTTCTTACTTTTTCTCTAAAATCATCAATATCTTTTTTTGTTACCTCTGATGTAACTTTCTCTATTTCACTTGTTTTTAACTCATCCATTTTAATTTTGGGTTTTAAATAAAAAGCCAAGGTAAAATTATAATTATCTTTAAAATTAACATCAGGTTGTATCAGGGATTGTATTTTTTCATCCTCACTGATTTTATTTATATTTTTTGATACCTCTTCATTTAATACCTCGTTTTCAATTTGAAGACCAATTTTAGATTTTATAATGCTTACCGGTACTTTACCCTTTCTAAAACCTGCAATTTCAAAAGTGGGTTGTTTTTCTGAAATTTTTTCGTCAATAATTTTAGCAATAGCGCTTTGATCTAAAGATACCTCAAAAGACGATTTATAACTTTTTTTTTCTATATTTTTATATTCCATTTTACTTGTATTCTGGTGCGCCAGGAGGGACTCGAACCCCCACGGTTGCCCACTGGTTCCTAAGACCAGCGCGTCTACCATTCCGCCACTGGCGCACAAATTGGGGCGAGTAAGGGGACTTGAACCCCCGACCTCCGGTACCACAAACCGGCGCTCTAACCAACTGAGCTACACCCGCCAAAAATTGAATTAATTTATAGTATAGATATTATGCAAATTAAACATTATATTTGGATCGCTAAATATGAAAAAAATTGAGGCAATAATTAAACCTTTTAAATTAGAGGATGTTAAAGATGCCCTTGGCGAAATAGGCCTAAGTGGATTAACCGTATCTGAAGTAAAAGGGTTTGGTAGACAAAAAGGTCATACTGAGCTTTATAGAGGAGCTGAGTACGTAGTTGACTTTCTACCAAAGGTTAAAATTGAATTAGTAGTTGATGACAAGAAATACAAAGAGGCAATCGATGTTATTATCAAGCATTCTAACACTGGCAAAATCGGTGACGGTAAAATTTTTGTATACGAAGTTTCAGAGGCTATTAGAATTCGCACAGGCGAAAAAGGTAAAGACGCAATTTAGTTTTTACATAAACCAAGTTAACAACTCAGGAGGTTATTAGATGGACAAAAAATCATTACAAAAAATGATCGATGAAAATGGTATTAAGTACATTGATTTTAGATTTACTGATCCTTTAGGAACATGGCAGCACTTCTCGAACCATATTAACACATTTGAAATGGACGTATTTGAAGAGGGTATAGGTTTCGACGGCTCTTCAATTAGATGTTTTCAGTCAATTGAAGCTAGTGATATGATATTAATTCCAGATATTGAGACTGCGTTTGTAGATCCTTTTTTTACGGACCCTACTCTAGTTCTAATATGTGATATTCAAGATCCAATTACTGGACAAAAGTACGATAAAGATCCAAGATACGTTGCAAAAAAAGCTGAAGAATATGTTAAAACCTCAGGAGTTGGTGATAGTATTTTCTTTGGACCAGAAGCTGAATTTTTTCTTTTCAACAACGTTCAAATTAACACGCATCCTCATCACTCTTCTTTTTCTGTTGACTCAGGTGAAGCTGTTTGGAATACAGGCACAGATGAAGGTCCAAATCTAGGTTATAAAGTTAGAAATAAAGGCGGCTATTTCCCATGCCCACCTCATGACACTATGCAAGATGTTAGATCAGAAATGGTAAATCACATGGTTGCAATTGGTATGAGTGTTGAAGCGCAACACCACGAAGTTGCTACTGCAGGTCAATGTGAAATTGATTTAAAATTCGACACATTGGTTAAGATGGCCGATGATCTTCAAAAATATAAATACGTTGTAAGAAACACAGCAAAAAGTAATGGTTTAAGTGCTACTTTTATGCCAAAACCTCTTTCAAACGACAATGGTTCAGGAATGCATTGTCACCAAAGTATTTGGTCAAACGGTAAACCAGTATTTTACGGTGAAGGCGGATATGCCAATCTTAGTGATGAAGCAAAATTTTATATCGGTGGTTTACTTAAGCACGCACCATCTTTATTAGCCTTTACAAATCCAACTATTAACTCTTACAAGAGATTAGTTCCAGGTTATGAGGCTCCGGTAAAACTTGCATACTCTAATAGAAATAGAAGTGCTATATGTAGAATTCCTGCATACTCACCATCTCCGAAAGCAAAAAGAGTTGAGTTTAGATGTCCAGATGCAACTGCAAATGGTTATTTAGCATTTTCAGCTATGCTTATGGCAGGTTTAGATGGAATTAAGAATAGAATTGATCCTGGTGAACCAATGGATAAAAATCTTTATGATTTACCTCCTGAAGAGCAATCTAAAGTAAAAGAAGTACCTGGCACTCTTGAGGAAGCGATTAACAATCTTGAATCAAACCATGATTTTCTTTTAGAAGGTAATGTATTCACTAAGGATTTAATCGAGTCATATATCGAATACAAAAGAGAAGAAGAAATCGAACCAAATAAACTGCTAGTCACACCTGCAGAGTTCGACATGTATTACGATTACTAAGTTAATTTAAAAGCAACCTGTCTAAATATTTTTTATTATCTACTTTAGACGGGTTGCCAGTTAAATCTTCAAACATAAGTAATTCTCTTAAGTAATCAATATCATCTCCATATAAAAATTCTTTGTTATTTATTTGGCTGATATCTTCTTGAATTTTATAAAGTTGAAAAAGATCTTTATTATTTTTTAAAGGATTTTTTATGTCTACTATTTTTAAAAGATAGTCTTCATCAATTTTAGAGAATTTTGAAATAATTTGATTTTTCATTTTAATAAAATATTTAGATAATTTTAGATTATTTGTTAGAAGACTTATCTTTATAAAGGATAATTTATGAAATGGTTCACTGGTCTTTGAATAAAATGAGAAGAAATTTTCAATATTAATAACTTGATCAGAGTCTCTATCAAAAGGTTTATTTCTATCATCAATTATTAGAATATTTGAGTCAATATATTGTTTCATTATAGAGTAAAATCTCCTTACAATTTTAATATTATCTATGTGATTATTTTTGTTTGATTGATATATAAAATATATATCTAAATCAGAAAAATTCGTAGCCATTTTAACACCGTAACTTCCAAATAAAATTGGTGTTAAGTCAGAGAAAATATTACTTCTATTGATAATGTATTCATTTTTAACTAGTTCAAAAATATAAAAAATAAACTTTCTTACAGCGGTATTTCGTTTTTTGAGGAAGTCAGTATTAGTTATTTTTTTGGAAAGTAACAAATAATCTAATAAGAATAAAATTTCATAAATATCTTGGATTGATTTTTTTAAATCTAAATCAAAATTATCAGAAAATTCTCTCAGTTTAAAAGTAGGTATGCCATAATTAAAAAAATATACTAATGACTCTATTAAAAAATTATTTTTGTAAATAAGGTTTGTTAATTTAGAAGAATTCTCAAATATAAAAACTAACTCTAAAAATATTTTATTATTATATTTATATAAAGCAGTTAAATGGACACCAGACTTGTAATAGTTAATTAAATAGTCAAATTTTATAATTAGATCGTCTCGTTTATCATGTGTTGATAAAATATTTATAAGGCTTGAAATAGACTCTAAATAATCATTTTTTACTGTATCTGAACTATTGATTTTCTCAGCTCTTTTGAGAAGACTATCTATAATTTTTTGGCTAGATTCATTAAATTTTTCTCGTTGTAAACTTTCAGTATTTATTTTGGGAAAAAATAAACGCTGATATATTGTTTGAATTTCAGATTTATGTTTATCTAATTTGTTTGAAAAATTATCTAATACTGAATTTAAATAGGTTTCATTAGAGTCAATTATATTTTGAAAAGTATTCTTTTTTATATGTAAATAATTCTCAATTTTACGGAAGTAATAATATGCTTCTGTTATATTTTTTAAGTCATTTTTTGGAATTATATTTTCATGTTCTTTAAAATTTATGAGTAATTTATGAATATTACTCTCTTTAAGAGAGTTTATTTTTCCAGACCAAAGAAGTTGATTAAAGTGTATTATATTTTCACAAGATCGAATAAATCCATAAGAATTTTTTATATCTAGCTTTTGTTCAGCATTATTGGAGGCAAAGAGCTTTTTAATTTCATCTATAGCGTAATAGTCAAATGTTCTTCTAAATAAAAAACTTTTTATTGCTTCCTTAAATAAGAAATATTTTTGAATATCGCCACACAAAAAACTTGATCTATGAAATGCCAATCTCTCCCAGTTTCTGCCAACTGATGTATAATAATTAATCGCTTGATCCATGTCAGATATAATTAATGAGTCACCAAAATCTGGTCGTAACCTTAAATCTATTTTATGAAAAAAAGACTCAGAAATATTCGAAATGTCACTAATGGTTTTCTTTATGGATTTATTAAAATCTTGAAGAGAAATAGGACTATTTTTGGAGTCATAGAATATGATTATATCAATATCAGAGGCAAAATTTAAATCTCTTACGCCAATTTTACCCATACCTAAAATAAAATAATATTTTTTTAAGCTATTATTAAATGATCTGTATAGATTGGTATTAATGATTTTACTTAAAATATTTTTACATAAAATAGACCACAATCTTGATCCATTAGACTGAGAAATTAAATTTTGATGAATTGATATAAAAATTAAATAAATAAGCTCATTTTTAAGTTTATATATATTTAAAAAATTAGTTGTAGAAGAATTAGAATATTTTTTTATATTACTTTTGTAATGGTTAAGTATTAATTGTACATCAACCTTAGAAATATTATAAGATTTATTAAGATATTCAAATTTTGATAAAAAAGTGGAGGATTTATATAATCTCTTTAACTCCAAATGGCATTCCTCTCAAAATAATTTAGTAAGTCACTATAATTATCAATAACTGAGATTTCTTTTTTTACTTTTTTGGAATTTGATATGTTACTAAGTGCAGTGAATATACTTTTTTTTAATAAATTAATATTTAAATATTTGTAATGCTCTAATTCATTTATTGTATTAATTATTGAAGCTGTCTTCTTTTTGATATTCCCAATGTCTAATTTTTCTAAAAAAAAAGCGTCTTTCGCAAATTGCCTACCAATCATAAATTGAGTAATATTTTTTGACTGAAAAAATTTAAAGGTTGCTAAATCATTAACCTCTCCGTTAGGAATAAGTTCCATTTCAGGAAATTGATCACAACACTCTAAAAATAAATTGTAATTAATTTTAGGAATTGTTCTATTTTTTTTGGTATCTAAGTTCAAAACACCATTTCTACAATGTATAAATACTTTTTTAATTCCTATTTCATTAAATAATTTAAGATAATCAAAAATATAACTCTTATCCTCATCCATACCTAAACCAAGTCTACATTTTACCGATACATCTTTATTATATTTGATCAATTCATATAAACATTTTTTTACTAAGTCATACTTTTGAGTTAAAGCTAAACCAAGCATATTTTCTTGGACTCTAGAACTTGGGCACCCTAAATTGAAATTTACATGTTTAATAATATCTACTTTATTTAAAATATTTATTGTTCTTTTGATTTCTTCAGGGTCTGAGCCTGCAATTTGAATGGCACTTTTATTATTTTTTAAAAAATGCTTGGTTATTGTTTTGGTCTCATTGTGGATGATTGCTTTATCCACTATCATTTCAGAAAAAGTAGTTACACTATTTCCATAAATGTTTTCCACTAAACTTCTAAAATAGCAGTCTGTGTAACCCATCATTGGTGCTAAATAATAATTCATCGAAAAAATTCTTTTAATAATTGAAAAATACTTTAATAAAAGTAAAAATCATTAAAAATCAAGACATTGGAAAATTTCAACATAAATCACCTAGTTTTTAATTCTGATGGGCTTATACCTACGATTGCTCAAGAGAAGTCAACTAATGAAATTCTTATGATGGCCTACTCAAATAAAAATTCTATTGAAATGACAGTAAAAACAAAAAAAGCACACTTTTGGAGTAGAAGTAAAAAAAAATTATGGTTAAAAGGCGAAACTTCTGGCAATAAACTTAATATTATTAATATTTATACTGATTGTGACAGTGACGCTTTGATTTATGAAGTTGAGCTTGAAGGTATTGGCGCTTGCCATACGGGTAAAAAAAGTTGTTTTTATAAAAAATTAGAATTATGAGCGATATAATAGCATTTAAAGACTCGAATAATAATTATTGGGATACTGAAGTTGAAAATAGCACTCCCATTAAACCTAAATCTGATGATGCATTAAATATAATGCGGCATGATATGGCTCATATTTTAGCTGAAGCTGTAATTACTCTTTTCCCAAATGCTAAACCAACTATTGGTCCTTTTATAAAGAACGGTTTTTATTATGACTTTGATATGGAAAGTACTCTATCAGATGATGACTTAGCTAATATAGAAAAAAAAATGAAAGAAATTCTCTCAGAGGGAAGAAACTTTTTAAAGAGAGCTGTAACTAAAAAAGAGGCATCAGAAATATTTAAAGATAATAAATATAAATTAGAGCTTATTAATAATTTAGATAATTCTGATGAAATAACACTCTATGAGCAAAAAAATTTTACTGATCTTTGTAAAGGTCCTCATCATAAAAGCACAAAAGATTATAATGCCTGCTTTAAAATAACAAATGTATCAGGGGCTTATTGGAGAGGTATTAGCACTAACAAAATGCTTCAAAGAATTTATGCAACCGCTTGGTATTCTGAAAAAGAACTTCGAGTTTATTTAAAAAATTTAGAAGAGGCTAAAGAAAGAAATCATAGAAGATTAGGCACTGATATGGGTTTGTTCCTTCTAACTGATTTATCAGCAGGGAATGTATTTTGGAAAGATAAAGGCTTAACCTTGTATCAAAATATTGAAAAATATATTCGCTCTGAGCAGCAAAAACTTAATTATTTTGAAGTAAAAACACCTGAGCTAGTATCAAATGAGCTTTGGATAAAGTCTGGTCATTGGGACAATTTTAAAGAAAATATGTTTACATCAGAAACTGACAACAAGACATTTGCACTAAAACCTATGAATTGTCCATGTCATATTGTTTTATTTAACTCTCAACTAATAACTTACAAAGATTTACCACTTAGATACTCTGAGTTTGGTAAGTGTCATAGATACGAACCCTCTGGAGCTCTAAATGGATTATTTAGGGTCAGAGGTTTTACTCAAGATGATGCCCACATATTTTGTTCTGCTGAACAAATATATGATGTTTGTAATGAGACAACTCTATTAATTGAGAGAGTGTATAAAAAGTTCGGATTTGAAAAAATAAAATATAATATTTCTACTCGTCCAGAAAAAAGCATTGGCACTCAAGAAAACTGGGACAATGCAGAAAATCAGTTAAAAAAAGTTTTAAAAGACAACAATAAAGAATTTAATATTTTAGAGGGTGAAGGGGCATTCTATGGCCCAAAAATAGAATTTACATTAGAGGACTCACTGGGTCGAGAATGGCAATGTGGAACGATACAAATTGACTTCAATCTCCCTGATAGATTAGGTGCAAAATACAAAGACAAAGATGACAAAAATCAAGTTCCAATAATGATACACCGAGCAGTTGTCGGATCTCTAGAAAGGTTTATAGCAATTATTCTTGAAAACACTAATGGCTGGCTTCCTTTATTTGTTACACCCATACAACTTGCAATTCTCCCTGTGTCAGAAAAATTTGTTGATCATAGTAACCGAATTAAAGGGGAACTTCAAAAGCTGGGTGTAAGAGTAATTGTTGATGGATCTGATAACAAATTGGGTTATAAAATAAGAAATTCTGTTTCTAAAAAGATACCCTATACTCTAGTAATGGGTGAGAAAGAGATTGAGTCAGACTCATTTACTCTAAGAAGTAATGAGGGTAAGAATACTTCTTTTGATGATATTAAAACTCTCTCAGATTTCTTTATCAGTAATTAACTATTAAAAAGTTAATTTATAAAATAAATTAATTTCTTAAAATGAGCGACCATATCAAGGCAGTAATTATAGTAGTTTTAAGTGGATTAATATGGAGTTTTGGACCGCTGGTGGTTAAAAATATGATAGACCCTCAAATCTATCAACTCCCCTACCTTGTTATTAGAGGGCTTACAGTTGCAACTATCATCGCCATATATCTTATTCTTATTGAGCAAAAAGACTTTTTTATGAATTTAATCAAAATAGATAAAGTTTCTGTGATTGGTGGTCTTAGTTTAACAACAGCCATGGTTGGTTTTATTTATTCAATAAGTAATACAACTGCCGCAGTTACTCTATTTATGTTGGCGTTAATGCCTTTTTTAGCATCATTAATTGCACTAGTGTTTATAAATGAGAAGATCTCAAAACAAAATTTTATAACTATGATTATTGCGTTTATTGGTACTTTAATAATGATATATGCAAGTGCCTTTAGTGGATCGTTGTATGGATTAATTATGGGCTTTATATCAAGTCTTGGCTTTTCAGCATTCACCGTTGCTTTGAGAAGTAAAAGTAACTTTAAAAAATTTTATATTTTAATTTATGCAGGAATTTTTTGCGCAATTATTTCCACCTTTTTAATGATTTTTAATGATCAAGAAATCTATTTACCTTTAAGAAATATTTTGTTGAGTATGACCCACGGTTTAATTGTTGCAACTGGGCTTATTCTGTTTAGCATCGGTTCAAAACAATTACTTTCGGGAGAACTAACAATGCTATCTTTATTAGAAGTAGTTGGAGGAATTTTTTGGGCGTGGCTACCTATTCTGGGTATCAATGAAACACCAGATATAAATACAATTATAGGAGGATTAATTATTTGCTTAGCTATAGCGATGAATTCATATCGTTTTGATAAAAAGAGGCTTCAAAATTTAATTAGATAGTAAGACCAACAACACCAATGAAAGTTAAAGAGATGCCTAAAGTTTGAATTTTAGATATTTTTTCTTTTAAAACTAGTCTAGCCAATAAAACTGTTACAAGACCAAAACCTGAAGAAATAACTACTGCAATACTCACTTTGTCAAAAGCATATGCTGAGACCAAACAAAAATAACCTGTGGTTTCTAATATTCCTTGAAAAAATAAAATAGGAACTGCTTTCTTTGTTAGAGTTATTTTAGACTTCATAAAAAATAATAAAGAAGCAATACCCAATAAGCTAAAAAATCTTACATAAATAACAGCCTCAATTGGATCTAAAGAATTAGAGGCCTCTTGAGAAAAAATAAGACCCAAAGCAAGCATACCACTGGCCATAAATGACACAATCAGAGACTCTTTTATCTGTTTTTTTGACAAACCTAGGCTTTCTTTAAAACTATCAGCGCTTATGGATACAAATATTGCGCCGGATATTATAACAAGGGTGGCAATCCATTGAGTAAGTGTAGGTTCACTTCCTAAAAAAAATCTAATAACAAAAACAAAAAAGGGATTGGTTGCTGTTATCGAGGCTACAATTGACACTGGTCCCATTTGGAGACCTCTGTACAAACAAAGAAGTCCAAACATTATTAGAATTCCTGATAGGAAACTATTACTTAGACCAATCGCATTTGGAGAAAGACCACTTCCAAAAAAATAAAATAAAATTAAATAAAATATTGAGCCAACAACCAGCATCCAAAAAAGTGAATTTTTAAATCCAACTTCCTTAGATGAAAATCTGGCTAAAAAATCTCCAACGCCGAAACTAAAAGCTGAGAGAATACCCAATAAGATTGCCATCAATATAACTAAAATCTAAACGTGAAAACTCTCACCACAACCGCATTCACTAGTCTGATTAGGATTTTTAAAAATAAACCTTTCTCCAAATTCTTCTTTAATAAAGTCCATTTCTGTGCCTATTACATACATAACTGCTTTGTCCTCAATATAAAGAGGAAACTTGTAATCATTGACTAGCTCACAACCTTGTATGTTATCATTACTCACATACTCCATTGTATAACTCAATCCCGCACAACCTTTAGTGCTTAAGCCAATCTTTAAACCAATAGCATTACTATTATTAACTAATAATTTAGAAATTTGTTCTTCAGCAGTTTTGGATAATGAAAATAAAGGACTGGTCATACTAAAAACCTAAAGCTAACTTTGCATTTTCACTCATCATATCTTTATTCCATGGTGGTTGAAAGGTTAGTTTTATACTGACTTGTCCTACATCATTTAGTTCATGAACTTTTTTAGCGACCTCTAATGGAAAACTATCAGCAACTGGACAGTTAACTGTAGTCAGTGTCATGATAATTTTAATATTGTTAAAATTATCTATTGATATGTCGTAAATTAAACCAAGATCATAAATATTCATATCCATTTCAGGATCTTTTATATCAGTGAGAACTTTGATTATATGATCATTTGTTAATGTCACTGACTGTGATGACGATTTTTCTCCGTAAGTAATCTCACCTTCAGAACTTACTTTTGGCATAAAGTCAGAGAGTGTTTTATTATCCATAGCTTATTGAAGAAGTTTTAGAGTTTTTTTCAAAGAGTCTATAAAATGATCAATATCGTTAAGATCGTTATAAATACCAAAAGAGACTCTGCAAGAACCAGGAATACCTAACTTTTTCATAAATGGTTGGCAACAATGGTGACCTCCTCTAATCATAATTCCATACTGGTCAAGAAAAGTGGCAATATCATTAAAATTTTGGTTTTTAATATTAAAAGAAACAATGGATGTAGCATTTCCATCTTCATTAGAGCCATATATATCTACTTCTTTGAATTCACGTAGAGCTTTAATTAATGTAGATCTGAGTTTTTTTTCATTCAGAAAATAGTCTTGGTAATTATTATTATTCAAATATTCCATAGCAGTTTTAAAGCCAATTGCTGCCTCAATTGAAGGCGTACCCGGTTCAAATTTATTGGGTAACATAGCATAGGAAAAATCATTAGATGAAACTTCATTGATCATCCCCCCTCCAAGTGTTGGAGGATTTAATTTATTTAAAATATCTTCTTTACCATACATAATTCCAATACCAGATGGACCATAAAGTTTATGAGATGAAAAAGAGTAAAAATCACAATCCAAATCTTTTACGTCAATTTTTAAGTGTGCTATTGATTGACAACCATCAACGGCAACATAAGTATCTTTATTAATTGATTTTTTAATCTTTTTAATATCAAGTATTTGGCCAGTTACATTTGACATGTGTGTTAAAGAGAGAACCTTTGTGGAGTCATCACAATTGTTAATGATATCGTCTTCAGATAAAATGCCGTCTTTCGAAATAGGAATTATTTTTAATTCTAAACCTAATTTTTTACATAAGTTCATCCAAGGCAAATAATTTGAGTGATGTTCTAATTCAGTTACAACAATCTTATCGCCCTCTTTAAGATGTTCAGCTAATGAATTAGCAATAATATTTATAGAGTCAGTAGCCCCTCTTGTAAAAATTATCTCATTTGTAGAATTAGAATTAATAAAATTTTTTGCTACATCTCTAGATTTTTCATATAAATCTGTAGCATCTATACTAAGTGAATTCATTCCTCTATGAACATTTTCATAAGAATTTTCTAAAAATACAGAAAT
This sequence comes from uncultured Alphaproteobacteria bacterium, assembly GCA_902617485.1. Taxonomy (GTDB): domain Bacteria; phylum Pseudomonadota; class Alphaproteobacteria; order HIMB59; family HIMB59; genus HIMB59. The sequence goes on from CACMXD010000006.1 coordinate 81,161, forward strand.
AGAGTTAATTACTTGTTTGGGTTTCTGAGTGCTTGCTGCAGAGTCAAGATAAGTAATAGCTTTGTCTCTGATCTTTTTATCTAAAATTGGAAAATCTAATTTAATATTATTCATGATAATAAACTTTCAATTAACTCATTTGAATAATTCTTTAACATATCGTCTTTAATTGACTCAATAATCTCAACAATAAATGCTTTTTTTAATATTTTTTTAGCTATTTCGTTATCAATTCCTCTGGACTTAAAATAATAAATTTGCTCGTCATCTAATTTGGAAACAGTAGACCCGTGACTACATTTTACATCATCTGCATAAATTTCAAGTTCTGGTTTATTGTTGGCTTTCGATATGTCATCTAAAAGCAATGATCTACTCATTTGATATCCATCAGTTTTCTGAGCAATAGAGTCAACATATATCTTTCCTTGAAAGTTTGTAATAGCGCCCTTTTCAACAATAGATTTAAAAACTTCTCTACTTGATGAAGAGGGCTTTAAATGTTGTATAAAAGAATAATTGTCATTTACACCATAATTGTTGATATTAAGACCATATAAATCAAAGTTACACTCTTGATTTAATGAAGCATAAAACTCGTTTCTTGTATGGATATTATCTGATTGAAAAGAAACAAAATTTAAATATGAGTTGTCTTGTAAATTAGTTTCAAAGTATAAAAAAGATTTATTATTTGAAACATTAAAGTGAACTACATTTAATTTAGAATTATTAGATAAATCTAAGAAAATTGATTTAGGGTACTCATCATTTGATTTGCTATTAAAAATAATAAGATTGACTTCGTTTGTAGAGGATTTAGATATATGTATGTTCTCATTTATTTGAGAAATATCTAAAAATAAATTTCTTTCATCAAATGTATCTAAATTTACAGATTTAGTTTCCCTTTTTACTAAAGAAGAAACTCTAAAAAAGCTATCTTCATTATTGTAATTCCAGAGATTTAAATTAGCTGTTAAGTCAAATGGATTTGAAATAGAAGAGGTAATATTTTTAGTATTATCTAATAGTTCAGAAAAATTTATATCTCTAAGTAAGATTTCGGATTTGACATCTTTATGAAGTTGGGCGTATTTATAATTTTCAATTTTAAAATTTTTATATGGGTTTTGATTATCTAAGATGTCTTTAGCATATTGAGATACACTTTCAGATTGTATCTTGTCTAAATTTAATACAAGTTCCATTAAGCAGTTTGAGATATCTCTTCGTAACCTTTTTCTTCTAGCTCTAAAGCTAAAGAGTAATCACCAGATTTTACGATTTTACCATCTGCAATAATATGAACAAAATCAGGCTTTATATAATTTAAAAGTCTTTGATAATGAGTGATAACTAAGAAAGAATTATCACTATTTCTTAATTTATTTACTCCCTCAGAGACAATTCTTAAGGCATCAATATCTAAACCGGAGTCTGTTTCATCTAAAATAGCCATTTTGGGACTTAACATAGACATCTGTAAAATTTCTTGTTTCTTTTTTTCACCACCTGAGTAGTTAACATTTAGATCTCTTTTAAGCATTTCAGTACTTATATTCAATTCTTCTGCTTTTGATTTCATTAATTTAGCAAATTCCAATGCGTCCATTTCACTTTGACCTAAATATTTTCTTTTTGAATTGATTGCTGTTTTCAAAAAAAATGAAGTTTGCACACCAGGTATCTCCATTGGATATTGAAATGCAAGAAATAATCCCGCGTTTGCTCTTTCATCAACATCTAATTCCAATAAATTTTTACCATTGTAATCTATTGTTCCATCATTTATTTCATATTTATCTTTACCGGATAGCACGTAAGAGAGTGTACTTTTACCAGAACCGTTAGGGCCCATAAGTGCATGAACCTCACCTTTATTAATAGATAAATCCAAACCTTTAATTATTTTTTTTTCTTCAATAGAGACATGAAGGTTTTTAATTTCTAACATTATCCAACGCTTCCCTCTAAGCTAATTGCGACTAATTTTTGAGCTTCAACGGCAAACTCCATTGGTAAATGTTGAAGTACCTCTTTACAAAAACCATTCACAATTAACCCCACTGCATCTTCACTGTTTAATCCTCTTTGCTGACAGTAAAATAATTGATCTTCGTTAATTTTTGAGGTTGTGGCCTCGTGCTCAACCATTGAGTCGGAATTACTTGACTCTATATATGGAACTGTATGAGCTCCACATTGATTACCTATTAATAGAGAGTCACATTGAGTAAAATTTCTCGCATTTTTGGCTTTCGACAAAATATTTACAAGGCCTCTATATGTATTATTAGCTTTTCCAGCTGAGATGCCTTTTGATATGATTTTAGAAGACGTGTTTTTACCAATGTGTATCATTTTTGTGCCAGTGTCAGCTTGTTGCATATTGTTAGTTATGGCTACTGAATAAAATTCTCCTTTAGAGTTATCTCCTTGTAAAATGCAGCTTGGATATTTCCATGTAATTGCAGATCCTGTCTCGACTTGAGTCCAAGATATTTTAGAATTTTTCCCTCTGCAGGCACCTCTTTTGGTTACAAAGTTATAGATGCCTCCCTTACCCTCTTTATCTCCTGGGTACCAGTTTTGAACTGTTGAATACTTAATTTCAGCATTATCTAGGGCAACTAACTCTACATTAGCAGCATGAAGTTGGTTTTCATCTCTCATTGGTGCAGTACAGCCTTCTAGGTAACTCACATAACTGTCTTTATCAGCAATGATAAGCGTTCTTTCGAATTGACCTGTATTCATTGCATTAATTCTAAAATATGTTGATAATTCAACTGGGCATCTTACTCCCTCAGGAATGTAAATAAACGATCCATCAGTGAAAACGGCTGAGTTTAATGCTGCGAAAGAATGATCTGATACTGGAATTACACTTCCTAGATATTTTTTTACTAATTCTGGGTGAGTTTTTACTGCCTCAGAAATTGAACAAAATACTATACCTAAGTCACTCAGTTGTTTTTTATATGTCGTGGCAACTGATACGGAGTCGAAAACAGCATCAACAGCTATACCAGATAACATTTTTTGTTCTTTTAATGGAATACCAAGTTTTTCGTAAGTTTTTAGTATTTCTGGGTCTATTTCATCTAGTGACTTTGGTTTATCTTTTAAACTTTTAGGTATTGAGTAATAATAACAATCTTGATAATCAATTTCTGGAATATTTAATTTAGCCCATTGAGGCTTCGGTAATTTGTTGAAGACTTTAAATGCATTTAGTCTCCATTCAAGCATCCACTCTGGTTCATCTTTTTGGGCAGATATGAATTTTATAATTTCTTCATTTAAACCTTTTGGAGGTCGGATCTCGTCTACTTCAGTAGAAAAACCATATTTGTAATCACTACTACCCAGTGTGTTTACTTGTTTAATTGTTTGTTCTGTAGCTGCCATAGGTCTCGATATATATGATAAATAAGGATTTTTACAAGGAAATACGAGTAAATACCCTAATTAGTTCAGTTTCTGTTTAATAATCCCACCACCTAAAACCCTATCATTATCATATAAAACACAAGCTTGACCTTTGGTAATTGCCTCTGCAGGTTCATCAAACTCAAAAGAGTAGGAAGTAGATTGTTTAATAAGTTTTCCCTTTTTTGGTTCAGATAAAGATCTAATTTTTGCACTACAAGGGATTTCAACAGTTTTTTTGGAAAGGTCGTACTCTGGCATAATAAAATTCAAATCACCTAATAAAAGGGATTTACCTAACAAATCTTTCTTATCACCAACAATTATTTGATTTTTATCTTTAATGATATCAACAACATAAAGTGGGTCTTCATTTGCTATACCTAAGCCTCTTCTTTGACCAACTGTAAAATTTTGAATACCGTCATGAAAAGATAAAACATTACCTGAAAGGTCGAGTATTTCACCTTTCTTCTTATTTGACTTAATAAATTTTTTATAATCTCCATCTGGAATGAAACATATATCTTGACTGTCCTTCTTGTCATAAACGATAAGACCAAGATCCTCTGCTATTTTTCTAGTTTCTGCTTTAGATATCTCACCAAGTGGAAATCTTAGGTAATCTAACTGATCCTGTGTTGTTGCAAATAAAAAATAACTTTGATCCTTCGATTTATCCTCGGCCCTATACATATGGGCATCTTTAATATTACCTTTTCTTCTAATGTAATGACCTGTTGCCATACAATCTGCCTCTAATTTTTTTGCAAAGTTCATTAAATCTCTAAACTTAACAGTCTCATTACACTTAACACAGGGTATGGGTGTCTCACCATTTTCGTAAGCGTTGATAAAGTAATCGATTACATCTGATTTAAATGTTTTTTCATAATTAAATACATAGTGGGGTATATCTAATTTTTGGGCAACTCTTCTAGCGTCATAAATATCAAGACCAGAACAACAAGAACCTTTTTTTGCAGAGTTATTAGAAGTATAGAGCTGAAGAGTTATACCTATAACATTGTATCCCTCTTTTTTTAATAGACCAGCTGTAACAGAACTATCCACTCCACCAGACATAGCAACCACCACTGTTGTGCTTGATGGATCTTTATTAAAACCTAATGAATTCATTTATAACTTGCTTTTTTTATCAAAAGTAATCTATGATCTCTTCTTTAATTATGCCAGAAGTATTTATACAAGGTGGCGAAGGTAAACTTCAAGCCAAATACTCACCTAGTGAGCAAGAAAAACCAAATATAGCTATAATTCTCCATCCCAATCCTAAACACGGCGGAACTATGGACACTAAAGTTAATTATGCTGCATTTAAAGTGATGAAAGATGCGGGTTTTTCAACTTTAAGAATAAATTTTCGTGGTGTTGGCAAGAGTGATGGTGCCTTTACTGAAGGAGAGGGAGAGCTAAATGATGCGAGTGTCTCTTTAGATTGGCTCCAAAAAAAAAATGAGGATTTTAGGTCATGTTGGATTGTAGGATTCTCCTTTGGTGCATGGATTGGATTTCAAACACTAATGAGAAGACCAGAAGTAGATGGATTAATTTTAATAGCCCCACCTGTAAATTTGTACGATTTTAATTTCTTATCACCCTGTCCTATCAAAACATTGATAGTTAGAGCTGAACAAGATGAAATAGTAAAAAGAGATAACTTAAAAGAATTTTTTGAAACATTTAAAAAACAAAAAAATGCAGAAGTTTCAATGGAAACTATCTCAAAATCAAATCACTTATTTGAGGGAAAGCTAGATCCTCTTATGAATACTTTAAATAAGTATATTCAAAAACACAAAAGCTAACACTTTTCACCTAAGTAAATATTTTTTAAAACTTTTGTAGTTTCATAATATGTAGATTGTTTTTTTAGCATATATCTTATACCAAGTAATGCCATTCCTTGGGATTCTATAAAATCTCCATCTATTTGGAAATCATCAATTAAAGAAATATTATCAAAATAATTACTAAAAATTTTTTTTAAAGTTAGATTTTTTCTTCCACCACCCATTAAAATAATTTTGAATTCTGATTGTGAGGAAATCAAAGAATTAATAGCAAATGGAATAACTTCAAGTAATGTATAAATTAAATCATTTAAATTTTTATCTTTATTAGAATTATCTATATATTTATGAAAATAATTTCTGTCTAAAGATTTAGGAAGTTTTTCTAAAAAATACTTGTCACTTATTATTCTCTTAAATAGAACATCAATTTTTTGACCATTATTAGATAATGAACCATCAACATCAAATCTTTCTTTAGTTTTTTCATAAATTAAATCATTAACGATGGCATTACCAAAAGAACTATCACCAGCAGTAATTTTTTGGTTATCAATTACAGTTATATTAGTAACTCCTCCTATATTGACAAAAATAACCTTTTTTAAATCTAGTTGATTAGCTAAGACTCGGTGGAATTCTGGCATTATTGGTGCCCCATTACCACCATTTAACAAATCATTTTTTCTAAAGTTACATATAACAGGAGAGTTAGTGTTAAATCTAATACTCTTATCAAATAGTTGTATTGAAATTTTTGTTTTTTGATCGTGATATATTGTTTGTCCATGCATTGCAATTAAGTCTATTTCGAAATTATTTTTTTTAATAAAATTGTTTATAGAATCCTTATATTCTTGATTTAGCTGGTTTATAACTTTGGTATCGTCTAAGTATCCTTTCAAAATTACATTACGTAATTTTAATTGTAGATCATCACTATATGGAATGAATTCATTTGATATATCAGTCACATATGAAACTCCATCAGATTTGACCAAGCTACAATCAATACCATCTAAAGAAGTACCAGACATGCAACCGAGGGCGATATATTCCATTTGATATCTATAAAATTATGTTAATTATTATATATGATAGATTATATACAGTTATTTAAAGATAGAAATCTATTCAATCAATGCACTAATGAAATAGAACTTAATAATTTACTCAATAAGAAAAAAATTATTTTTTATATTGGATTTGATGCTACTGCTGATGCATTACATGCAGGTAGTCTTGTTCAATTAAGAGCTATTAAGACTCTAATCAAACATGGTCATCAAGCTATAGTACTATTAGGTGGAGGCACAACAAAAATTGGTGACCCCTCTGGCAAAGATGCCTCAAGACAAATTTTAACTTACGAAACAATCCAAAAAAATATTGAGAATTTTAAAAGAATATTTGAACATTATTTTAGAGATTTCAAAGAAAATATAAAATTTATAAATAATGATCAATGGCTTGATAAATTAAATTACATAGAGTTATTGAGAGATTTGGGAAGTCAAGTTTCAATCAATCGTATGCTTACATTTGAGAGTGTTAAAGAGAGACTTAAAAGAGAGCAATCATTATCATTTTTAGAATTTAATTACATGATACTCCAAAGTTATGATTTTCTTCACTTAAATAAACATGAAAATTGTGAGTTGCAAATTGGCGGCTCGGATCAATGGGGTAATATCGTTTTGGGTATGGAAATTATATCAAAAATAAACAAAAAAGATGCCTTTGGTCTTACTACACCTCTTTTAACTACCTCTACAGGTAAGAAGATGGGCAAGACCGAGCAAGGCGCTGTCTGGATAGATCAAAATAAATACAGTTCTTACGATTTCTATCAGTATTGGAGAAATGTGGATGATAATGATGTGGAAAAACTATTACTTATTTTTAGTGATTTAGATAAAGAAGAAATTAAAATATTAATTAAAGAAGATATCAATAATGCGAAAAAAAAATTAGCATATTTAGTGACAACAGATTGTCACTCAGAAAGCTCAGCACAAGAGGCTGAAGAAAAAGCAAGATCAATTTTTGAAAATAATTCTTACGATAATATTGATGAAATTAACTTCAAAATAGACTCAAAACTCATAGATACACTAACATCCAATAGTTCGGTCTCATCAAAATCTGAAGCAAAAAGGCTAATTGAGGGTGGTGGTATAAAGATTGACGACGACCAAATTAACGATATTAATCTTACAATTGATAAGTCTTATAACGGAAAAATACTCAAGATTGGTAAAAAAAAATATTTTAAAATTATTGTTAAGTAATCAATATATCCTTTATAGCATCATTAACAAAATTTAAATCATCTTTGGACTTACCTGCTCCAGCATAGTGACCGTAGCTTGAAGGAATGATACGTAATTCACCATTTTTAATATTTTTTAATTCAATTTCATTATCCTCTGGGGGGAAGTATAAATCATTTTTACCTGGCATTAAAATACATCGCGCAGTAATAGAGTTAAGAGCTTTATCAAATTGATTATTAAATTTATTATTGTTGCTAATGTCGTGCTCTTGCCAAGTTCTTATCATCGCTAATAAATCATTTGCATCCTTACGATAATAAATTCTATTCCAAAGTTTATCCAAAACTTCTTTTGCATCTTTGTAACCATCATCGATATATTTTTTTTCCCTAAACCAGTCTTGCCCATGCGCCCATCCAGCCCATACTCTTGCCATTGTTGTTTTTCCATTTTGAGGTTGTTTTTCATAATTTCCAGAATTCCAGTTTGGATCTGAAGTCAAAGCAGCATATACGCCCTCTAAAAATACATATGTATGCTCTGTGGTTTTAGCATGACCACACATAGAAATCATATTTTCTACCATGTCTGGAAAATATGACGCCCACTCAAATGCTTGTTGTCCTCCCATTGACCAACCTATAACTAATTTAATTTTTTCTATGTTAAATATTTCTTTTAGAAGTGTGTATTGTGCTTGCACGTTATCATATATTGTAATTAAGGGAAAATTAGGTCCATTAAAGGGTTTTTCTGTATTACTGGGTGAGGATGAAACACCATTACAAAACATATTTGGTATAATGATGAAATATTTATCTGGATCTATGGGTAAATTATTACCAATCAGATATCCTTGCTCAAGATGTGTACCAGCATACCTAGTAGGAAATAAAATTACATTTGATTTGTCAGAATTTAGTTTCCCAAATGCTAAATAATTTAATTGTAAATCTATTATGTCGCCTGATTTTAATTTGAAATTATTTAATTGGTATTTATGTAGTTCCTCTTTACTAATCAATTAAAATAACTTTAGATATTCTTTGATTTCCCAATCAGTTGTAGTTGTATGATATCTAGACCACTCATCATATTTATATCCAATAAAATTGTTTATCATAGCCTCAGAAAAAACTTTTCTAGTTAATTTATCAGCAGCAAAAGCGTCTACTGCCTCTAATAAATTTCTTGGCAGTGTAGTGACCTCTTTTTTTTCTTTCTCGGTCAAATCATAAAGACTTTTATTAGTTGGTTTTGGGGGCTTCATTTTTTTGTCGATACCCTCTGTAACAGCTGCGGCTAATAAAGAAAAAGTTAAATAAGGATTTTGAGTTAAATCAGATGCCCTATTTTCTATACAATATCTATTTTGTGGTAGTCTTATCATAGCTGATCTATTATTACTGCCGTATGTCATGTGTGTAGGAGCCCATGTATGACGGCCACCATCAAGGCCCTCAACTGTAGGAACAAATCCGTTATATGAGTTAACAGTTGGACACGCTAGAGCTGTAATCGCTGCTCCATGTTTTAAAATTCCAGCGACAGCATTGTAGGCTTTATCAGAGAAATTATTCCCATTCTTATAAATGTTATTATTTTTCTTTTTAATTGATGCCACACTATGATTGATGTGAGCACCAGCTCTCCAATCACTAATAGTTGTCTTTGGCATAAATGATACAAAATATCCATATTTTTTTGCAACTTCCTTGAGTAATACTCTTAAAAATACAAATCTATCAGCCATCCCTAAAATATCTGTGTAACCGAAATCTAATTCATACTGGCCATATGCGCCCTCAGCAACGACGTCATGGAGATCCCATTTCAAATCATTATTTAAAATATCTATTATTTCTTTTAAAAAATGCATTCCATCTATTGAGTACTCTGAGTCATACCCAAAAGCTTGTCTTCTCAAATTTATGGGATCTCTGTCAATTGCTTTAACTGGTTTGTCGCCCTCCCACTTCATTAAGAAAAATTCAGGTTCGATACCAACAAAAAATTTCAAGTCAGATTTAGCGCTTTCCTTTATTTGTTTTTTTAACGTCATTCTTGGGCAAACATCGTAAGGTTTGTCATTCCAATATAAATCTGCAAAAACCCATGCACATGTTTTATCCCATGGACATATAACGAGACTATCCAAATCTGGCACAGGGATTTGATCATTATCTGCTGGAGTTAATTCTGGAACAAAGGAAACAGAATGAACAGCAAATTGAGGGCCTTTACCCATACAAAGATCCTCAAAATCAGATATAGGCATAGGCTTAGTTTTTGGACTACCCAGAAAATCAATCCAATTAGAATAAATGTATTTTACGCCTTTTTTTTCTAAATCCTTTTTTATTTTTCTAACTTTTTTTACATCAGGTAAGGCGTCTTTAAAATTTTCAAAATATTGACCCAAGTTAGTCTCCTCTTAAAATTTAAATCTTATCGAATTGAAATTATATGACCATAATATAAAATTACTACTTCAAATTATGAATATTGATTACTTTAAAAAATCATGGATTAAATTTTACAAAAGAGGCTTTATGATGGGATTCTTTGTTTTAACTTTTATACTCACTGTTGATCAGTTTTTACAGACACCACTTTTTTTTAGTAAGATTACAGATATAAAAGTATTTATGTTCATTATATCCACTATTTTTTTTGCAGCAGTGTTTTGTGGTCTTTTAGCAGTGATTTTTTTATCACTAATTATGATCGCTACCAAAAAATAATTATAATTTAATATTTTCTAACCAATTCAGTAATTCAAGTTCTCTGTTAAATTGATCTTCATTTTCAAAACTTTGTAATTTATTTAATAATGCTTCAAATTCATTTTCACTCATAATCTTTAAATAATTTCTTTTCCAATAACTCATTAATTTACCGATATAGTTGTATGGTAGTTCTGGATGATATTGAGTACAAAATATGTTTTGTTTTTTATGACATATAGATTGAATAGAATGATTATTCTCAGAAATTATGTCAAAGTCCTTGGGAAGAGTTTCTAAACTATCGTAATGATGACCAGGGGCAGTAAATAAATTTTTTTTATTTTTATAAACAAAATGATTTTTTATAATTTTTATTTTTTCAGAATATCCAAACTCTGGACTCATAGAACTTGATATTTTTCCTCCGAATGCTGTTACAACCACTTGAAGACCCCAACAACTTCCCCAAATTGGTCTTTCTAGAGTTGCTATTCTATCAAATATCTTCAACTGATTTTTATTGTGATCATTGTCATCATAAATATTACCTAGACCTCCGGTCCATAAAAAGGCATCGTAATCTTCAAAACTAAATTTATTTACATCCTCAATGTAAGGTTTATAAACCGAGATATTTGAGAGGGGATTTTGCTTTTTAATAATTTCTTCAAAAAAACTATATTGATAAGAAGAATTTGATTTAACATGTTCATTATCATGGTTTTGATCCATGCCACTGATAATTAGTAAATTCAAGTTTTCTGTTTATTTATGTCTAGAGAATTTCTTTTTTAAAATCAATTCGTTATCTTTTTTTGCAATTTTTCTTAAAATAAAAATCATAAATGCAATCCAAATAACTGCTGCTATTAGTTTATTTTCTGCTATTGATTGAACTATATTTTGAAAAAAAAGATTTGAAGTATTGTAATCCATTTATTATAAGGCGGGGATAATTCCCCGCCTTAAATTATACATTATTTTGTTTTTTTTGCAGTATCAGACTCGTGTCTTGCTGTTGCCATAGTGACTAGCACGCATAGAGCAATAACAAAAAGGGTCCAAAATATCAGTGCACCTTCACTGTTGGCATA
>CACMXD010000007.1:0-90081 GCA_902617485.1 uncultured Alphaproteobacteria bacterium
TATTGATTTAAATTTTCAATAGAGGTCAATTTGAGATCACTAAAAAAAGAAACATTTGGGTTATCTAAACTAGATAAATAAAATAATTTTTCTTCAATATTATTTTTTTGTTCGTTATAAAGATCAGCTAAAAAAATATCAAATAATTTTTCATTTTCTTTATCATTATTTGTAATTAGGAAATATGATGAAAATACTATTATAATTGAGATTAAACCAACTATAGCTAGATTTCTTATTGTAACTAATTTTTCCATTTAATTGAGCATCCCATGCTTGGATATTGTTGGCTTGAACAATATCCTTTGAGAATAATTTCTTCAACAGCATAATAAAGTTCTGGTTTACCCATAGAAGGATCTTTTCCATTGGAGTCTAATCTGCCTCTGTACTTAAGTTTTTTATCATTGCTAAAATAGTAGAACTCAGGAGTGCACTGAGCATCAAATGTTTTAGCTATTGATTGAGAGAAATCAACTATATATTTAAATTTAAATTTAGCTCTTGATATTTGTTTTAAAAGAAATTTGTCTTGGTCCTCTTCATATGAATTTTGATCGTTCGACATAAAAGCAATAGAATTAACATTTAAACCTTTTAGTTTTTTGGTTTCAGTGGCAATCTTACTTTCAATGGATCTTACATAAGGACAATGATTGCAAATAAACATTACCAAAAGACCATTAGTATCGAAAGATTCATAAAAAGTCCCTTTTTCTCCATTTAAATTAATAAATTGAAAATCATTAGGTTCCCAATCAAAATTACAGCTTGAAGAATTTAGAAGTACCATTTAACATAATATATATTGAAAATATTAAACATAAATAAAAATTATATCGAAACAATTCCAAAAAAAACGTTTCAATATATTCTTAATACTTATTCTTATGGTTTATCAAAAAATATATGGAGAAATTATTCAATCCAAACTCAGGATGCAAATCATAAAAAGACAAAAATTACTTTTTACAAATCAAATTTTTCTTTTCCAATTATTAAAATTATTTATTCTAAAAAATTTGATAAAGAAATATTTGAAATTACACATAGAGGTAAAAAGAAAAATTTTTCCACTTTGCATTCATTGAATACTTGGCTAAAAAATTATTTTTTTATCAAACCTAAGATATAAATTTCTTTAGATTTTTTATCTGATGCTGTTGGTTTAATATACTGTGTTTTGTTAAAATAAGTTTTAACAAACTTAAAAAGCGTTTCTGTGTCTTCCCCTTGAAAATTTTTTACTAGAAAGCTACCTCCTTTGTTTAAATATTTTTCGATAAATTTTGCTGAAAGCATACTCAAATCATAACTATTAGTTTGATCTAAAAATTGGTTCCCACTTGTGTTAGGAGCAATATCTGAAATTATCGTATCAAAAGTGTATTCATTAATTTTAAATAAATCGTCAATTAATTGATACTGATTTAAGTCCATCATATAAAATTTGAATTCTCCTTCTATTAGCTTAGATATTGGTAGTATATCAATTCCTACTATTTTATTTTTTGGATTTTTATTTAAAATATATTGTATCCAACCGCCTGGTGAACATCCAACATCTAATATTTTTTTATCGTTTTTGAATAAATTATATTTTTTGTCTATTTCTTCTAATTTGTAATAAGCTCTCGAAATAATGTCATTTTTCTTCGCTTTTAAGTAAAAAGGGTCTTTTTTTCTGGTTTTATACCACTGTTTCATTTAATTTTACTCATAATCTGATATGTATTCGTTTACATATATTCTAGTAGGTTTAAACAAATCCATGTTCCCAACCATAAAAAAATTAACACTTATAGCAAGTATATTGATTATAAACTCTTTATGTTACTCATCAGAGTGGGGTAACAAAGGAGAAACGGAAGAAAAATTATTTTCTGTTGAGGTTATGGAGTCATCAGCTCAAACAATAGAAGATAGTATTGTTTTTAGTTCAACTACTGAAGCATTTAGAAGAATTGAGGTTAAGAGCGAAGTTATGACTACTATTGAAAAAGTTTTAGTCAAAGCTGGCTCTAAGATAAAACAAGGCCAGCATGTTGTTGAGTTAGATGATTATAAAACGAATGCTGATTTATATAAATTAAATTTATTATCTCAAAGTGAATTTGACAAATTTGCTCTGTTTGCCCCTTTTGGTGGGATACTTTTAGATGGTCATAAAATTGCTGGAGAGCTTGTCATGCCTGGTGAAAAAGTCTATGAAATTATTGATCTAAGCTCATTAAAAATATTTGGATATATTAATGAAAATGAAATTCTAGATATATCCTTAGATAATAAAGTTGAGGTGACAATTCTTGATGAAAAGGTTACTGGTATGATAGAATATATTTCTCCTATTTCGGATCCGGAGACTAAAACCTTTGAAATAATTGTTAAAGTTGAAAATAAAGATCTTAGGTATAAAGATGGCTTGTCTTCAATAATTTCTATAGTTAAAGGTAATGTTCTCGCACATAAAATTTCTCCTTCAATTCTGGCTTTAGGCGACTCAGGTGAGTTAGGTGTAAAAGTAATAGGTTCTGATAATACCGTTCAATTTAGAAAAATTAATGTTATAGAGGACACTTCTGATTATATGCTAGTCTCAGGCTTGAGTCAGGAAGAGAAGATTATAATTGTAGGACAACAATACGTATCTGCAGGAGAAAAAGTAAATTTTAATTAATCATGAGCTTGGTTAACTTAGCAAGTCAATACTACAGGACCACTATTTCCATTTTCCTATTCGTGATTGTTAGTGGGTCTCTTGTGTTTAATAATATTCCTAAAGAGTCATCACCAGATGTAAGTTTGCCTTACATATATGTATCTCTTGGTTTAACAGGAATTTCCCCTGAGGACTCTGAAAAACTATTAATAAAACCTGTTGAAGACGAGGTTTCAAACATTGAAGGAAAAAAAGAAATGACCAGCACTTCTTATCAAGGTGGGGGAAACGTCTTATTAGAGTTTGATGCTGGGTTTGATCCTGATCAAGCACTCTTAGACACTAGAGAGCAAGTTGACAGAGCAAAATCAGATTTACCTGACGATGCAGATGAGCCCAAGGTAAGTGAGGTAAATATAAGTTTATTTCCTATTTTAGTAGTATCTATAAGTGGCGATATATCTGAATTTCTTCTTAAAAAAATTTCAAATGACCTTAAAGACAAAATTCAATCATTACCAAATGTTTTAGAGGTAAATATTGGTGGTGAGAGAGAAGAGCAATTAGATATTGTTATTGACCAGAATAAAATTGAAGCTTATGGATTAAATTTAAATGAAATATTAAATTTTGTAAGATCTAATAACCAAATAGTTTCTGCTGGAAATCTTGATACAGGAGATGGAAGATTTGTAATTAAAATTCCAGGATTATATGAAAGCCTAAATGATGTTTTTAATACACCAATTAAAGTTAACGATAAAAAGACTATTAAATTTAAAGATATTGCTCAACTTAAAAGAACTTTTAAGGATCCAGAAAAATTTGCTCGCTTAAATAACAAATCTGCATTCACTTTAGAAATATCAAAAAGAATTGGAGCAAACATTGTGGATACTGTTGATCAAGTAAAACAATTAGTAAAAGAAGAACAAAAAATTCTTCCTTCAAAAGTAAATATTACTTTTTCTGGTGATGAGTCTGTAAATATCAAAAGTATGTTAGGGGATCTTCAAAACAATGTAATTTTTTCAATAATTCTTGTTATGAGTGTCGTTGTTATTTTTCTTGGTATAAGGTCTAGTTTACTTGTAGGTTTAGCCGTACCGGGTTCTTTTTTATCATCTATTTTAATCCTTTATTCGCTCGGTTTTACAATCAACATGGTTGTTTTGTTTGGTTTAATTCTCTCGGTTGGGCTACTTGTTGATGGAGCTGTGGTTGTAGTTGAATATGCCCAAAGAAAAATACAAGAGGGTATGGGACTAGCAGAGTCATATATAAAATCTGCCTCAAGAATGTCCCTTCCAATAATGGCTTCAACTTTTACAACTATTGCTGCATTTATTCCTCTATTATTCTGGCCAGGCACAACTGGTGGGTTTATGAAGTACATACCTATAACAGTAATATCTGTTTTAGGTTCTAGTTTAGCTATGGCCTTAATAGTTATCCCTATAATTGGAACTCAGGCCTATAAAATAAAAAATCTATTTTTCTTTTTTATTATACCTTTAATTTTGTTTGGTATTATTAACTTTGTTGCGTTTAATTTTTTATCTCAACTAGAATTTGATAGTTACATAAATATAGGGGCAAAGGCTATAACAACAATTTCAATAGCTGTAATTTTGTTTTTTATTTTTAGGTATTTAAAAAACAAAGGTTTTTTTCAGAAAATGATTATCCCTAAAATAAATGCTGATGATGACGAGGACTTGACTGATTTAGAAAAAGTAGGTTTTTTTACAAAAATTTATCTTTTCGTTTTGAGGGTCTGTATAAATAATCCTATTAAAATAATTTTTCTCTCTTTAATATTGTTAGTTGGTATCTATGGTGCTTATGGAAAGTTTGGTAAAGGAGTTACTTTTTTTCCTTCTGTTGAAGCAGAGAATACTAAGGTAATTATTTATGCTACTGGCAATCTTTCAGTTTTAGAAAAAGATAGACTCGTAGCAAAAGTTGAGTCACAAGTATTAAAGTTACAACAAAAAAATAATGAATTTGAGTCTGTTTATACAACATCGGGAAATGTTGAAAATAGACAAGAAAGCTCGCCTGATATTATAGGATTTATAGATATAGAATTCAAAGATTGGGATAAAAGAAGAAAAGCAGACACAATAATTTCTGAAATAAGAAAAGAAACTTCAGTTATTCCTGGGATTAAAGTTGAAACAAGAACTTTAAGAGCAGGACCTCCTAGAGGGAAGCCCATAGAAATTAATTTAACCTCTTCTGATCCTAAAATCACAGTTCAAGAACTTAAAAGAATTGAAAAATATCTATCAACCATATCTGGTTTAAAAGATTTGGAAACATCTCTACCCTCTCCTAGTATTGAATATGAACTTTATGTTGATAGAGAAGAGGCTGCAAAATATGGTGCAAGTATCTCAATAATAGGTAACACAATAAAACTACTTACAAGTGGGCTAAAATTGAGTGAATTTAGACCTGATGATAGTGATGAATCTATACCAATATACCTTCGATTGCCAAAAGAACAGAGAACAATTGATCAATTAGACAGTATTAAGATACCAACATCTTCAGGCTATGTACCAATTTCAAATTTTACTAAAATTGAAACTAATCAAGAGACTGGAAATTTGACCAGAGTAGAACAGAATAGAATTGAAACAATTAAATCAGATGTAACTAGATTTTATCAAACTGATGCTTATGTCAGACTTATAAAACATTGGCTTGGAATTGAAAAATTCAATATTCCAAATAACTTTGGCTTAGATATTCCAGAATTTAATTCAGCTAATATTGATCCTAGAGTAAAAATAGAATTTAAGGGAGAGGATGAAAGTCAACAGAAGTCTAAAGCTTTTCTACAAAAAGCTTTTTTGATAGCTGTATTTTTAATGGGTTTAATTCTTTTGACCCAATTTAACAGTTTTAGTAGCACCCTATTAATTTTATTTGCTGTAATTATGTCAACGGTAGGTGTTGTTTTAGGGCTCTTAATTACAAAACAACCATTTGGAATAGTCATGAGCGGAATAGGTGTCATCTCGTTAGCAGGCATAGTTGTAAACAACAATATAGTCTTAATTGATACCTTCGATAGATTATTAAAAAAGACAAATGATGCTAGAGATGCCATTTTAATGACTGGTGCACAAAGACTAAGACCTGTTTTATTGACAACAACTACTACGGTACTTGGTTTGCTTCCCATGGCTTTAAAATTAAATATTGATTTTGTAAACTTTGAATATAGCTATAACTCCCCTGACACTCAGTGGTGGGTAGATTTATCGAGAGCAATTGTTTTTGGATTACTTTTTTCTACTCTATTGACTTTACTTGTAACTCCATCAGCTTTGATGCTTAAATCAAAATATTTAATTAACTCCTCTAAAAAATTTGATAAAATAGGTAAACAAACTCAATAAAGAGAAAAGTAAATAAACAAGAGCAATTAAAAGAGTTGTTTGCCAAAAATAACTTATTAAAAATATTAATATAATAACTGTAAATATAATCATTAGTCTAAAATATAGAGTTTTTACTTTTAGATTTTTCGCAGAAGGAGTCGGAACTCTACTAATCATCATAGCGCCCGCAAATATAATTAATAAGGCACTTACAATAGGATAGTTGATAGTAAATTGTATTTGTTCAATAAAATTTAGATAAAGCGGGATCATTATAATACCCGCTGCAGCTGGTGAGGGTATGCCATAAAATACTTTGCTTTGCTCTCTCATATTTTCGATATTGAAACGAGCTAGTCTAAGAGCTGCACAAATAATGTAAAAAAGACTTATAACCCATCCAATCCTACCTAGCTGATTTGTAAAACTTAAATTTATAAGTAAAGATGGAGCTAATCCAAAACTAATAAAATCTGATAGAGAGTCTAATTCAGCTCCAAATTGAGATGATTTTTTTAATTTTCTAGCCATCCATCCATCAAAGAAATCGAAAAAGGCTGCTAGCATTATCATAAGCACAGCAATTTTAAAATTACTTTGAATAGAGAACTTTATTGAGGAAATACCTGCAATAAGTGACATTAATGTAATTAAGTTAGGTATAAATTTAGTGAGCGGATGTTCGGTCATCTAAATATCTAAATCTTTTTATATTCTCTAGATTGTATATTTTTGTTATTTTTAAAATCTCTAGCAATGATAGTTTCACCACCTATGCATTGCTGACCAATACTTACCATTAAATTATAGTAGTTGGGAAATTCTATATCTACTCTGCTTCCAAACTTGATAATTCCATATCTATCACCTTGGTTTACTTTCTCATTAGTTTTGAGATAACAAATTATTCTTCTAGCAATCAAACCAGCTATTTGTGTTATGTATATAACGTTAGATCCAGACTTAAGAGTTAATCTTAATCTTTCATTATCTTCACTCGCTTTGTCTAAAGTTGCATTAATGAATTTACCCTCAATATAATCAATTTTTGTAATTTGACCTGAAACTGGCAATCTTTGGATATGTACATTAAATACACTCAAAAAAATTGAAACTTTGGTATAACTTTTTTTTCCCTCTTTATACTCACTAATGTTTGTAATTAATCCATCTGCTGGGCTTACTAAAATATCATCACCTAATGGAACGACTCTTTCAGGATCTCTAAAAAAATAGAATGTAAAAATTAGTAATATTAAAAAAATTAAAAATAAAGGTTTATATATAAAATAAAAAAAAATTACTAATAAAAATAGTATTATCAGCACAGCTGAAATTTCTTTATGAAACCTGAAGTACATAAGATGGAATTAATATCTGAATTGTATTATTTGATCAATAAAATAGATTTTTTTTATTAATTTAATCTGCTATACAATCAATATCTCAGTATAAATGGCAAAAATTTTAGTAAAAAATCCTGTGGTTGAATTAGATGGTGATGAAATGACAAGGATTATATGGGATTTTATTAAGCAAAAGCTCATACTTCCATATCTTGATATAGACCTAAAATATTACGACTTATCTATACAAAATAGAGATCAAACAAATGATGAAATCACAGTTGAGGCTGCAAAAGAAATTAAAAAATTTGGAGTTGGTATAAAATGTGCAACGATCACTCCTGACGATAATAGAGTATCGGAATTTAATCTAAAAAAAATGTGGCGTTCTCCAAATGGAACTATAAGAAATATTTTAGATGGAACTGTTTTTAGACAACCAATTATATGTAAAAATATTCCAAGAATTGTAAGAACATGGGATGCCCCTATTGTTGTTGGTAGGCATGCGTTTGGTGATCAATATAAAGCTACAGAAATGAAGATCGACAAACCAGGGAAACTCTTTATGAAATATGTTGATGAAGATGGAAAAATAGAGGAAAAGGAAGTTTTTCAATTTCAAAATCAGGGTGTTGCCCTCTCTATGTATAATGTAGATGAATCAATTAGAGGTTTTGCAAGAGCTTGTTTTAATTATGGATTGAAATTAAGATGGCCAGTGTATCTCTCAACAAAAGACACTATTTTAAAAAAATACGATGGAAGATTTAAAGAGATATTTAATGAAATTTTTCAGGAAGAATTTAAAACTGATTTTGAAAATAACCAAATAGTCTACGAACACCGTCTTATTGATGATTTGGTTGCGTCTTCAATGAAATGGTCAGGGAAATTTATTTGGGCATGTAAAAATTATGACGGAGACGTTCAGTCAGATGCAGTTGCACAGGGGTTTGGTTCTTTAGGAATGATGTCTAGTGTTTTAATGACACCCGATGGCAAAACAATTGAAGCTGAGGCTGCTCATGGAACGGTAACTAGACATTACAGGCTTCATCAAAAGGGAGAAAAAACTTCAACAAATCCTATAGCATCAATATTTGCTTGGACAAAAGGTTTAAACTTTAGAGGTGAGTTTGATAGCAACGATGAACTTATTAAGTTTTCTAAGGCACTTGAAGAAACCTGTATTGAAACTGTGGAGTCTGGTCAAATGACTAAGGACTTAGCAATACTTGTAGACAAAAATTCTCCTTGGATGAACACTGAAGATTTTTTAAATTGTCTTGATAAAAATCTACAAGCTAAATTAAATTAAATCTGATTTTTAATACTTAAAAAGGCTTGATTTAATTGATCTTTTTTGTTGCCACCAGCTTGGGCAAAATCAATTCTACCCCCACCACCTTTTGAACCTAGTAAATCAAAAGTACTTTTTATTAATACTCTGGCATCATAAGTGTCTATTAAATCATTAGTTAACCCAACTATGATAGATACCTTATCCTCATTTGTAGTAATGCAAACCAAAATAGATTTAGATTTTTCTAATTTAAATTTATCAAAAATTGATCTGAGTTCTTTTGGAGGAAGGTTTTCTATTAATTGAGACACGAAGGTAATTCCATTTATATCTGATTCTTCTATTTTATTATTCTCTTCATTTGAAAGTATTGATTTATTTTTTAAATTATCTAAATAATTTTCTAATTTCTTTATATAAAGGTTTTTATTATCTTCGGTAAAACTTATTTTTCCATTTAATTTGTTTATTTGTGAGATTAAATTAGTGATTTTATCATCAATTTTTTTTTCAATTAGTTGATCCTCTTTTAGTTTATTATTAATATATTCATCAACCTTATTGCCAGTGCAAGCCTCTATTCTCCTTACCCCTGATGAGACAGACTCTTCACTTATAATATGAAATTTTTCTATATCTTTTACATTTGTTACGTGCGTGCCGCCACATAGCTCAATTGAATAAGGTTGATTATTATTTTCTCCTAGGGTGACTACTCTGACCTCTTCACCATATTTTTCTCCAAACAAAGCTATAGCCCCTTGTTTAATTGCTTCTTCTTGAGATTTAATATCAATTTGTGTTACACAATCATAAGAAATTATATTTGTTACCTCTTTTTGAATAATATCTATTTGATTAGATGAAATTTGTTTATTATGACTGAAGTCAAAACGTAATTTATTCTCATTAACTAAAGATCCGCGCTGAGCTACATGAGGTCCTAAATTATTTCTCAAAGCGGCATGAAGTAAGTGAGTAGCAGAATGATTTTTTTTAATAAGATCCCTTAAACTCGTATCAACTTTAAGTTGAACCTCATGTCCTATTTTAAAATTACCTGAAATTACATTACCAAAATGAATAAAAATACCTTGAGGAGTTTTTCTAGTATCTGACACTCTAAATTCGGCATTTTCTGCGGAAATTATGCCTTTATCTCCAACTTGCCCACCAGACTCTGCATAAAAACATGACTCATCTGTGATAATTGCTGATTTTTTTATTTTATTACTTAATTCGTCAACTACTTCTGAGTCTGAGACTAAAGCAGTTACATTTGCCTTTAAAGTGCTTTCATCATATCCTTTAAATACTGTTGGTTTCGTTTTTCTTGCAATATCAAACCATAGCTTTTCAGTATTTCCATCACCACTACCTTTCCATGAAGATCTAGCTTCCTCTTTTTGTAGCCTCATTGATGCATTAAAGGTCTCTATGTCAACATCGATATCCTTTGATCTTAGATAATCTTGTGTTAAATCAAGGGGAAATCCAAAGGTGTCGTATAATTTAAATGCGATTTTGCCGTCTAATTTATTATTTTTAATATTAGGTATTTCTTGTCCGAGTATCTCTAGGCCTTTACTTAAAGTTTCTCTAAATTTTATTTCCTCATTGTAGAGTGTTTCCTTAATTGCCTCAGCTCCAGTGTTAAGTTCTTGGAAGAAATCGCCCATTAAATTTTTTAATTCATCAAAAATTTTGTGAAATAGTGGTTCTGAGGAGCCTAATGTATATGCATGTCTTATTCCCCTTCTTAATATTCGCCTTAATACATAACCCCGTCCCTCATTTGAAGGCAAAACCCCGTCAGCAATTAAAAAAGAGGAAGCTCGTAAGTGATCTGCTATAACTCTAAAACTAGATTTATTTTGTTCAGATATTTTTTTTTGCATGAACTCTTGAGTAATATCAATAATATTTGAAAATAAATCAGAACTGTAATTGTCATTACTACCATTTAATAATGCTGTTATTCTCTCTAGACCCATCCCAGTGTCTACACATGGTCTAGGTAAATCAAGTCTAGTTTTTTTGTCTACCTGCTCATACTGCATAAAAACTAAATTCCATATTTCAATGAAACGATCACCATCTTCGTCAACCGAACCTGGGGGGCCACCAAAATATTTATCACCATGATCATAAAATATCTCCGAACATGGTCCGCAAGGTCCTGTGTCACCCATTGACCAAAAATTATCAGAACTTGAAATTTTAATTATTTTACTATCGGGTAAATTAGCTATCTTTTTCCAAAATTTTTCTGCAACTTCATCATCATGATATATAGTAACTAATAATTTATCTTTATTTATTTTAAATTCTTTAGTTATTAAGTTCCAAGCATATAGAATTGCTTGCTCTTTGAAATAGTCACCAAAAGAAAAATTTCCTAACATCTCGAAGAAAGTATGATGTCGAGTTGTGAATCCAACATTCTCTAAATCATTATGTTTTCCTCCTGCCCGAACACATTTTTGAGAGGTCGTAGCTCTTTTGAAGTCTAACTGTTCCATACCTGTGAAAACATTTTTAAATTGAACCATTCCTGAATTAGCGAACATTAGAGAGGGGTCATTTTCTGGCACTAAAGATCCAGATTTGACATGCCTATGATCATTATTTTTAAAATAATCAATAAACGCATTTCGGACTTCATTAGAGTTCATATTCATGGAATATAGATTAATTTAACTGAAATTTAATATTATTCTTTAGAGTTTTTTTCGACGGTTTCTTCTGTTGTAGAAGGGGGTGGATCAATCATCAGCTCTTCAACAGTGTCAGAATTTGATCTTATTCTACTTTCTATTTCATTCAATAATTCAGGATTATCCTTTAAAAACTGTTTTGTATTTTCTCTACCTTGACCAATTTTTTCGTCTTTGTAAGAATACCACGCTCCAGACTTATCTATAATATCAGCTTGAACACCTAAATCTATGATTTCGCCAATTTTAGAAATTCCTTCACCATACATAATGTCAAATTCAACCATTTTAAAAGGTGGAGCCATTTTATTTTTGACAACCTTCACTCTTGTTTGATTTCCAATAATATTATCTTTATCTTTGATTGCGCCAATCCTTCTAATATCTAGTCTTACAGAGGAGTAAAACTTCAAAGCATTACCTCCAGTGGTGACCTCAGGACTTCCAAACATTACACCTATTTTCATTCTCAGTTGATTAATAAAAACAACCATTGTATTTGTCTTTGAGATGGAGCTCGTCAGTTTTCTAAGCGCTTGGCTCATTAGCCTTGCCTGAAGTCCGGGTAAAGAGTCTCCCATTTCACCCTCTAATTCTGCTCTAGGAACTAATGCTGCTACTGAGTCTATAACTAATAAATCTATTCCTTCAGATTTTACAAGAGTATCAGAGATCTCTAAAGCCTGTTCACCGGTATCAGGTTGAGATATCAATAATTCATCAATATTCACTCCAAGTTTTTTTGCATAACCTGGGTCTAATGCGTGTTCCGCATCAATAAAAGCGCAAGTTCCTCCAACTTTTTGAGCTTCCGCAATTATATGTAATGTTAGAGTTGTTTTACCTGAACTTTCTGGACCATAAACTTCTATGACTCTTCCTTTTGGTAAACCGCCTATTCCCAAAGCTATGTCAAGACCAAGAGAGCCTGTTGAATATACATCAATATTTGCATCTATATCCTTCTTTCCAAGCATCATTATGGAACCTTTTCCATATGATTTTTCAATATTACTGATAACAGATTTGAGCTTGTTTAAATTTTCTTTTTTATCCATTTGATTCTATAGTA
This sequence comes from uncultured Alphaproteobacteria bacterium, assembly GCA_902617485.1. Lineage (GTDB taxonomy): Bacteria > Pseudomonadota > Alphaproteobacteria > HIMB59 > HIMB59 > HIMB59. The sequence goes on from CACMXD010000007.1 coordinate 12,496, forward strand.
AATAGTAAATATTTGTTTCTACTTAACAAGAGTAATAATGGAAAATAACTATAATTTTAGCGATTTTATACCAGGTACAATCGTGGAGTGCCCTTCTCAGCCAGATTGGGGCCTGGGTCAAGTTCAATCTTGTATAAATAGTAAAATCACTATTAACTTTGAGAACGTAGGGAAAAAAGTTATAGATTTAAATGTAGTTGATTTAAAGATACACGAAAATGCTGACTGATAATTTTAAAAGAAAAATTGATTACTTGAGAATATCTGTCACTGATAGATGTGATTTAAGGTGCTCTTATTGTATGGCTGAGGATGTAACCTTCTTGCCTAGACAAGAAGTTTTATCAATTGAAGAAATTATTCAACTTACAAATATTTTTAATGAGTTAGGTGTAAAAAAATTTCGATTAACAGGTGGCGAACCTCTTGTAAGAAAAAACATAGTTTCAATTATAGAACATTTAAATAACCTAAAAAATCAGGGTAAAATTTCAGAGCATACTCTAACTACAAATGGTACGAATTTATCAAGATATGCATCTATTCTTAAAAAAAATGGTGTTGAAAGAATAAATGTTTCTCTTGATACCTTAAATACTGAAAGTTTTAAGAAAATAACTAAATGGGGAGATCTTAGTAAAGTTTTAAATGGTATAGAGGCAGCTAAAAAAGAAGGTATAAAGATAAAAATAAATACTGTTTTGACTCAAAATTTTAATGATAAAGAAATATTTGATATTTTAGATTGGTGTAAAAAAAATCATTTTGATATTTCGTTAATTGAAATAATGCCCATAGGTGATATTGGAGAAAAGCGATTTAATCAATATTTATCAATGAAGAAATTTGAAGAGGATTTAGTAAATAAATTAAATTTAATTCCCTCTAAACACAGAACTAATGGCCCCTCTAGGTACTATGAGTATTCTAATCATAAATCAAAAATTGGTATTATATCTGCTATTTCTCATAACTTTTGCGATACTTGTAATAGAGTAAGACTTACATGTACTGGTAAGTTATATATGTGTTTAGGACAAAATGATTTTGTAGATTTAAAATTTGCCCTAAGAAATCAAACAAAAAATGATATTATTGCTTTAATAGAATATGCCATGTCAATTAAACCAAAAGCACATAACTTTGAAATTCAAAAAGATAATTTTGAGGGATATGTTAATCGTTATATGAATGAGACTGGAGGTTAATAAATGAAAATATGTTTTGTTTCTTTTCCTCTTGAAAAAAATATTGAAGCTCAAGAGAAACTTATAAAAAAATACGGTCATTACGAGCCTGAAGAGGCAGATTTCATTGTAGCACTTGGAGGTGATGGTTTTATATTAAAGTCACTTCATAATTATATGAAACTTAACAAGCCAATTTACGGTATGAATTTTGGATCTGTCGGCTTCTTGATGAATGATTACAAACTTGATGGATTAGAGGAACGACTAAATAACGCTCAATTAACAAAATTAAGACCTTTAGTAATGAAAACTTTAAATCCCACAGGTCAAGAAATTAAAGCTATTGCGATTAATGAGATTAGTATTCGTAGAGAAAAATATCAAGCTGCAAAAATTCAAATTATGATAGATAACGAAGTAAGAATAGAAGAGCTTGTTTGTGATGGTGTAATATTATCAACAGCAGCAGGAAGCACAGGTTATAATTACTCTGCTTCAGGACCAATTATTCCACTTGGAAGCAATGTTGTAGCACTAACTGCTGTAAGTGCTTATAGTCCCAGACATTGGCGTGGAGGTCTATTAAAAGATAATGCAAAAATTAAAATTATTAATAATAATCCATCTAAAAGACCGATAGTAGTTCATGCTGATCATATTGAAGCTAAAGATGTTATTTCTGTTGAAATTGAGATGTCCGAGGGTATGGAAATACCTTTATTATTTGATAATGATCATAAAATTGAAGAACGTGTTTATAAAGAAATGTTTAAATCCCACTAATTAAGTGAAATTTCCTAACAACTCAAAAGTCTTCTTAATTTTTTTTTTATTACTTATTTTTCAAAAAAATTCTATTGCTAATGAATGTTTAATAAAAAAAGAGTTGAATATCGGGTTTATTGAAAATAATTACATAGATTATAAATATTACTTATATTATGCACTTGGTGAGTACTCCTTAATTAATGATGTAGAATTTACAATTAGCGAAGTTAATCAAAATGCAAATGAATTTGATATTATATTTGGAGAATTTAGAGATTTAGCTAAGTTAAGTTTAAATCAAACTCAGGTACCTAATAAAGTTTTAAATTTTTATAATGACAATGAAGTTGAAGTTATGGGAAATATATTCCCCTTAGATTTAGATACATTTATATTATTAAGCCAGGATGATTATGAAAAATTAAATTTTGAGGAATTTTCAGAATTATATAATCCAATAAAATATACACTTGGAATGAGCTTTAAAACTAAGGAGGATATAATTAATTTAATAATATATCATCTGGAACAACCCTCTATTAATGTAAATAGTTTATCATTTGAGTTAACTGCAGATTTATTTTCAAAAACATATCAAAATCTTAACAAAAATATTGTTAATAATAACTTCCTAGAAGTTTTCAACTCATATGAAAACTCAGAGAATGTTTATACGTTATTTAGTGATGGGATTTTACTCAATAAAAATATTGAATTTAAAAGTTTTCAGCTTTTTCCTAAGAGTAAAAATATTTGGGATAGCGATGAGGGAGTTTTTAAAAAAAGTATAGATAGTAAACCTTTATCTTTTTATGGTTTTAGCGCTTATTTAAACAACTCTCAAGGTTCAGGGCTTTTGTGCTATCTAATTGATGAAGAGGTAAGGCTAAAGGCCTTTAGAGATTTTAACATCCAGTTAAGTCCGTTATCAATTAACGAAGTAAGAAGTATTGAAGATGATTTACCTGACAATTACAAAAAGATTTTAGAAAATAAAAATAAAAATGTACTCATACCAAATTATTCCTCAGAAAATAAAAACTATGATTTATTTTCTGGTCTAATTTTTGGTAAATATAAATATGATGATATCATAGACAATCAAGACTATTTAAATTGATAAAAGTATTGAAAAACTTAAGCAATCATCTAAATTCGACTAACAATTTTAACATGGCCTCGTGCTGGAATTGGTAGACAGTCTGGACTTAAAATCCAGTGGGATTTATTCCCGTGGCGGTTCGAGTCCGCCCGAGGCTACCACTTTTTACTAAATGATTATTGTCGAAGTAACTTTTAAAATAGACTCTTCTTTAACAGAAGAAATACTAAGGGAAAAATTTTTAGAGACAGCTCCAATTTACAAAACCACACCTGGTTTGATAAGAAAAAACTATATTTCAGATCTTAAAAACAATATTGCAGGAGGTATATATTGTTTTGATAATATGTTAAATGCACAAAGATGGTTCGATGATGAAAGGATTGAATGGATCACAAATAGATATTCGAAACCCAAGTTAAAATTTTATAAGAATTATGTTGTGGTGGACAATGAGTATAAAAAAATTATTTCAGACGACAATCTGTAAATATGTATTGCTAATTAGTAAATAGGCGGCGTCCTACTCTCCCAAGTCTTAAGACTAAGTACCATCGGCGCTGGAGGCCTTCACGACCGAGTTCGAAATGGGATCGGGTTTTTTCACTCCGCTATGACCGCCACAAACTTTTTATAACATTGTAGTTAAAACTTTTCGCTGTGTATTGTAATTCAAGCATTGGATTATTAGTACTGGTTAGCTTCATGTGTTACCACACTTCCACACCCAGCCTATCAACGTGGTAGTCTTCCACGATCCTATAACGAAGCCTAGTTTTGAGGTTGGCTTCCCGCTTAGATGCTTTCAGCGGTTATCCATTCCGTACATAGCTACCCTACGATGCAGCTGGCGCTACAATAGGTACACCAGAGGTACGTCCACCCCGGTCCTCTCGTACTAAGGGCAGATCCTCTCAAGCTTCCACAACCATGGCAGATAGGGACCGAACTGTCTCACGACGTTCTAAACCCAGCTCGCGTACCGCTTTAATTGGCGAACAGCCAAACCCTTGGGACCTGCTTCAGCCCCAGGATGCGATGAGCCGACATCGAGGTGCCAAACCTCCCCGTCGATATGGACTCTTGGGAGAGATCAGCCTGTTATCCCCGGCGTACCTTTTATCCGTTGAGCGATGGCCCTTCCACGAAGTGCCACCGGATCACTATGACCGACTTTCGTCTCTGCTCGACTTGTGGGTCTCGCAGTCAGGCAGGCTTATGCCATTGCACTCGACGAACGGTTTCCAAACGTTCTGAGCCTACCATCGCGCGCCTCCGTTACTCTTTGGGAGGCGACCGCCCCAGTCAAACTGCCCACCATGCATGGTCCCAACACCGGATAACGGTGTATGGTTAGGCATCAAGGAACAGAAGAGTGGTATTTCACTGGTGACTCCAGAATGGCTAGCGCCACTCCTTCAAAGTCTCCCACCTATGCTACACATCTGTTCCCTAATACCAATACAAAGCTGCAGTAAAGGTGCACGGGGTCTTTCCGTCTAACCACGGTTACTCGGCATCTTAACCGAGAATTCAATTTCACTGAGTCTATGTTGGAGACAGTGGGGAAATCGTTACGCCATTCGTGCAGGTCGGAACTTACCCGACAAGGAATTTCGCTACCTTAGGACCGTTATAGTTACGGCCGCCGTTCACCGGGGCTTCAATTCAGGGCTTGCACCCCTCCTATTAACCTTCCGGCACCGGGCAGGCGTCACACCATATACGTCGTCTTTCGACTTTGCATAGTGCTATGTTTTTAGTAAACAGTCGCTACCCCCTCTTCTGTGCCACCTACTACTGGTTGCCCAATAGCAGGTCACTTTTATCCCGAAGTTACAAGTGTAATTTGCCGAGTTCCTTCAACATAGTTCTCTCAAGCGCCTTGGTATTCTCTACCCTCCTACCTGTGTCGGTTTTGGTACGGTCTAATGCTGGAGCTATTTCCAGGGACAAATTCACTGCAAGTTCAATCCAGTAAGAACTCACAATTTACTTCATCCGTCACTACCAGCTGGTGCAGGAATATTAACCTGCTTCCCATCGACTACGGCTTTCGCCCTCGCCTTAGGGGCCGACTAACCCTGCGCAGATTAGCTTTACGCAGGAAACCTTAGGATTTCGGCGGAAATGTCTTTCACATTTCTTATCGTTACTCATGTCAGCATTCGCACTTCTGATACCTCCAGCAATGCTTACGCATCACCTTTACAGGCTTACAGAACGCTCCGCTACCCAATTACAAAGTAATTGTCAAAGCTTCGGTAAATGATTTGAGCCCCGTTACATTTTCGGTGCAGGATCTCTTAATTAGACCAGTGAGCTGTTACGCTTTCTTTAAAGGATGGCTGCTTCTAAGCCAACCTCCTGGCTGTCTTGGAGTTCCCACTCCCTTTCACACTTAATCATTATTTGGGGACCTTAGCTGTTGATCTGGGCTGTTTCCCTCTCGTCCAAGGACCTTAGCACCCATGGACTGTCTGCCGTGCAGACTTATCGGTATTCGGAGTTTGATTAGGTTTGGTAGGAATTGCTTCCCCCTAGCCCATTCAGTGCTCTACCCCCGACAAGATTCACACGACGCACTACCTAAATAGTTTTCGCGGAGAACTAGCTATTTCCGAGTTTGGTTGGCCTTTCACCCCTAATCACAAGTCATCCCGTAGCTTTTCAACGCTAGTGGGTTCGGTCCTCCGGTGAATTTTACTTCACTTTCAACCTGCTCATGACTAGATCACTCGGTTTCGAGTCTAATCCCATTAACTAAATCGCCCTATTCAGACTCGCTTTCGCTTCGCCTACACCTATGTGGCTTAAGCTTGCTAATGAGATTAAGTCGCTGACCCATTATACAAAAGGTACGCTGTCACCTCATAAAGAGGCTCCAACTGCTTGTAAGCATCCGGTTTCAGGGTCTATTTCACTCCCCTGCTAGGGGTTCTTTTCGCCTTTCCCTCACGGTACTGGTTCACTATCGGTCATAAAGTAGTATTTAGGCTTAGGAAGTGGTCTTCCTATATTCAGACAGGATTTCACGTGTCCCGCCCTACTCATGTCTATTTTTTACTATCTACCCATACGAGGCTATCACTCACTATGGCCTGCCTTTCCATACAGTTCTGGTTTAGTAAAAAGTAGCACTGGCCTGATCCGCTTTCGCTCGCCACTACTAACGGAATATCTTTTCCTCTAGGTACTTAGATGTTTCAGTTCCCTAGGTTCGCCCTTATAAGCTATGAATTCACTTATAAGTTATTGGGTTTCCCCATTCGGAGATCTCGGATTAAGCTTATTGACAGCAAGTCCGAGCTTATCGCAGTCTGTCACGTCCTTCATCGCCTCTTTATGCCAAGGCATCCACCAAATGCTCTTACGCGCTTGAATTATTAACACACAGTGAAAAGTTTGTAGTTAATAACTTTTTGTAGTTATTTGTTGTTATATTAGTTTTTTAAATGACGAATAACTCGTGCAAGTCATTCGTCTGTGTTATCAGCTTACATATTTACGATTATAAAAAGTTGGTGGAGGATAGCGGGATCGAACCGCTGACCTCCTGAATGCAAATCAGGCGCTCTCCCAGCTGAGCTAATCCCCCAACATTGTTGGTGGGCGAGGGAGGACTTGAACCTCCGACCTCACGCTTATCAAGCGCGCGCTCTAACCAACTGAGCTACACGCCCAATCAATGCTCTTTATCAACACATGTTGAAAAAAGCAAAACAAATAGACGGTGGTTACTTCGAACGTACACTTAGTTCAAAGTTTCTTTTCCTTTAGAAAGGAGGTGATCCAGCCGCAGGTTCCCCTACGGCTACCTTGTTACGACTTCACCCCAATCGCTGGCCGTACCGTGGGCAGCTGCCTCCCGAAGGTTAGCGCACTGACTTAAGATAAAACCAACTCTCATGGTGTGACGGGCGGTGTGTACAAGACCCGGGAACGTATTCACCGCGGCATGCTGATCCGCGATTACTAGCAATTCCAACTTCATGCACTCGAGTTGCAGAGTGCAATCCGAACTGAGATAACTTTTGGGGATTAGCTCCACCTCGCGGTATTGCGTCCCGTTGTAGTTACCATTGTAGCACGTGTGTAGCCCAGCGTGTAAGGGCCATGAGGACTTGACGTCATCCCCACCTTCCTCCGGCTTATCACCGGCAGTTTCGCTAGAGTCCTCAGCCGAACTGTTAGTAACTAACGATAAGGGTTGCGCTCGTTGCGGGACTTAACCCAACATCTCACGACACGAGCTGACGACAGCCATGCAGCACCTGTGTGAAAGCCAGCCGAACTGAAGGTTACCATTCTGTAACCGGCACTTTCCATGTCAAACGCTGGTAAGGTTCTTCGCGTTGCGTCGAATTAAACCACATGCTCCACTGCTTGTGCGGGTCCCCGTCAATTTATTTGAGTTTTAATCTTGCGACCGTACTCCCCAGGCGGGGTGCTTAACGCGTTAGCTACGACACCGAACAAAAGTCCGACGACTAGCACCCATCGTTTACTGCATGGACTACCGGGGTATCTAATCCCGTTTGCTACCCATGCCTTCGCATCTCAGCGTCAATATCAGTCCAGAAAATCGCCTTCGCCACTGGTGTTCCTTCCAATATCTACGAATTTCACCTCTACACTGGAAATTCCATTTTCCTCTCCTGAATTCCAGAACAGAAGTTTTAAAAGCAATTCCTAGGTTGAGCCCAGGGATTTCACTTCTAACTTTCTGTTCCGCCTACATGCGCTTTACGCCCAGTAATTCCGAACAACGCTAGGACCTTCCGTATTACCGCGGCTGCTGGCACGGAATTAGCCGGTCCTTCTTCTTCGGCTACTGTCATTATCCTCACCGATGAAAGAGTTTTACAACCCTAAGGCCTTCGTCACTCACGCTGCATTGCTGGATCAGGGTTGCCCCCATTGTCCAATATTCCCTACTGCTGCCTCCCGTAGGAGTCTGGGCCGTGTCTCAGTCCCAGTGTGGCTGATCGTCCTCTCAAACCAGCTAAAGATCGAAGCCTTGGTGAGCTTTTACCTCACCAACAAGCTAATCTTGCGCGGGCCAATCTTATAGCGATAAATCTTTCCCATTACTGGAGTATACGGTATTAGCTACAGTTTCCCGCAGTTATTCCGTACTATAAGGTATGTTCCCACGTGTTACTCACCCGTGCGCCACTAAGGACACCTAGCAAGCTAGGGCCTCCGTTCGACTTGCATGTATAAAGCATGCAGCAAGCGTTCGTTCTGAGCCATAATCAAACTCTTAAGTTGAATTACCTACTCATAAAAAACAAAGTTTTAAATTGACGTAGGTTAGACGCCAAAATAACGAGCTGTCATTTTTCTCAAATGAAAGCTTGATCGAAATTTGACGTTATAAACCCACCGTCTATTCATTTCATATTTACAAAATATAAAGAGCAAGAATCACTAATGCACAATAAATGGCCTAGTGAATCGAATAAAAAGTAGAATATATCTACACTTTATGTAGGCATTGTCAAATGCATTTCATTAAAAAAAATAAAAAAAAACCATTGAAAAGAAGCGTTTTTTAGGGAGTTGGTTGCGGGGGTAGGATTTGAACCTACGACCTTCAGGTTATGAGCCTGACGAGCTACCAAGCTGCTCTACCCCGCGATCAGAAAACGAAAGATATGTCAAAATATCAACAATTACAATGATTATTCTTGGTAGCGGAGGAGGGATTTGAACCCCCGACACATGGATTATGATTCCACCGCTCTAACCAACTGAGCTACTCCGCCATAGAGAAATATTGTTTTATATTATATTAGCCTATTCTTAAATGATTTTGTTTATTTCTCTTAATATGAAATTTTTTGCGTTAATAACACCAAGTTTGTTTACTTGAGAATTTATAACAACCTCTACACCCTTCGGTTTTCCATCAAAAATTGGATAGCTGCCTATAGAAATATTTTTATATTTTCTCTCAGCTTGAACAAGTAGGTGGGCTATTTTACTCTCAAAAAGTTTTGTTGATATTGTGGTTGAATAGAATTTATTTTTAATTTTTATCATTTTTTTAAACTCTTTCATCATCGCTTGTACTATTGAAGGTATACCAGCAAAAACATAAATATTCTCAATTTTAAAACCTGGTGCTCCACTAACTTTATTTAAAATTAACTTAGAGCCTTCCGGCATATACGCCATTTTCATTCTAGCATCAGTTAATTCAGATTTAATTTTTGTATAATATTTTTTTAATTCTCTATATGCGCCATTATGTAATTTGTATTTTTTTTTAACTGCTAAACTAATTGACTCGGATGTAATGTCATCGTGAGTTGGACCTATGCCGCCAGTAGTGATAACAAAATCATACTGATTTTTTAATTTTCTTATTTGAGAAATAATTATTTTTTTTTGGTCAGGAATTATAACTACAAACTTTAGAGATATACCACAAATGAACAACTCTTTAGCTACATGATTTATATTTTTATCTTGTGTCCTACCTGATAATATCTCATTGCCAATGATAATTAGACAAGCAGAATATATTTTTTTAGTAGTTACCATAAATGAAGTATAAAGAGGAAATTTTAGAGGGTTTTTTTGTAAAACGCTATAAGCGATTTTTTGTAGATTTAAAGATTGATAATGAAGTTGTCACAGCTTACTGCCCAAATACAGGGTCACTTTTAGGTTTATTAAAAGAAGACTCAAAAGTATTAGTTGCCAAAGTTCAAAACCCAAATGCAAAATTAAAATATAGACTAGAGGCAATTAAAAATCTCAAAACTTTTGTAGGAGTAAACACATCTCTGCCAAATGATATTGTTTTCAACGCCATGAAGGAAAATAAAATTTTGCAGGAAATCAAAGGAGATTTAAAAAAAGAGGTTAAATATGGAAAAAATTCTAGAGTTGATATCTTTGCTAGCCACCCAAATGGGGATACTTACATTGAAGTTAAATCAGTCACTTTATCAAGAAAAAAGAATTTAGCAGAATTTCCAGATGCAGTTACTTCAAGGGGATCTAAACATTTAATTGAATTAAGTAATATGTCAAAAAAAGGTAGTAAATGTTTTTTAATATATCTAATTCAACGAAATGATGCAGATAGATTTTCTATAGCTAAAGATCTGGATAATGAGTATTATGAAAACTCTCTTAAAGCAAAAAAAAGTGGCGTACAATTTAGAGCTTTTAAATGTAAAGTTTCACATAAAGGTATAAGTATTACTGGTGAGATAAATATTGATGAAAATTAAATCATACAAAAGTGATGAAGTAGAACCTTGTAGAGAGGCAAGTAAAATAACTGCGACTATTTTAGACGAACTAAATAATATTATAAAAGAGGGTGTCTCAACATCTGAGATTGATGATTATTGTTTAACAAGAATTCAAGAGCTAGGAGGCACACCTGCACCATTGTTTTACAGAGGTTTTCCAAAGTCTACATGTACCTCATTAAATCATGTTATTTGTCATGGAATTCCAAATTATAATCGAAACCTTCAAAATGGAGACATTTTAAATGTAGATGTAACAACAATAATTGATGGTTGGCATGGAGACTCATCAAGGATGTTTAAAGTAGGAGACATTTCAATTAAAGCAAGTAATCTATGCAAGGTTACCCACGATTGTTTGATAGAGAGTATTGACGAGATAAAAGTTGGTGAGCCTATCAGTAGAATAGGAAAAAAAATTGAGGATATAGCAACTTCAAATAACTTTAGTGTTGTTAGAGATTTTTGTGGACATGGAGTTGGATTAAAATTTCACGAGAATCCTAGTATTTTACACTATTACGATAGTGAATATGATAAAGTAAAATTTATAGACGGAATGATTTTTACAATTGAACCCATGATCAATGTTGGTAAATATCAATCTAAAATACTTAACGATGGCTGGACTGCAGTGACTAAAGATAAAACACTTAGCGCTCAGTACGAACATACGATATACATTAATGGTGATATTATTGAGATTCTAACAGAGTCCCCAAATAAGGCTTTTTATAATTGATACCAAGATACTCTAGAAAAATTCTTAAAGAAATCTGGGAAGATAGTAATAAATTTCAAATATGGCTTGACCTTGAAATTCTCGCTTGCGAGGCTATGGAAAAATTGGGTCAAATACCTAAAGGGACCTCAAACAAAATCAAAAAAAAAGCAAAGTTTAAGGTAAAAGAAATAGAAAAAATCGAAGAAAAAACAAAGCACGATGTAATTGCTTTTTTAACTAATGTAGCAAATTACGTGGGGCCCGAGTCTAGGTATATTCATAAAGGACTAACATCTAGTGATATTTTAGATACTTCTTTCTCAATACAACTTAACCAATCAAGCAATATAATTCTTGGAGGTTTAAAAACTTTGAATAAATCTCTTTTGAATATTGCAAAAAAACATAAATACACATTATGTATTGGTAGAAGTCATGGTATTCACGCCGAAACGACTACTTTTGGATTAAAAATATTAGGTTATCTAGCCGAAAACAAAAGAAACATAGATCGTCTTAAAAATTCGATAAAACAAATACAAACAATTCAAATGTCTGGTCCTGTAGGGACATATTCAAATATTGACACAAGGGTAGAGCAAATGATTGCTAAAAAATTAAAATTTTCAATCGAACCTGTCTCCACGCAGATAATTCCAAGAGACAGGCATGCGGAACTTTTTTGCTCTTTTGCTATTATTGCAAGCTCCATAGAACGTCTATCAACTGAAATTAGACACTTACAAAGAACAGAAGTTTTAGAAGTTGAGGAAGGTTTTGGAAAAGGCCAAAAGGGTAGTTCGGCAATGCCTCATAAAAAAAATCCAATTTTATCAGAAAATTTAACTGGACTAGCAAGAGTGATTAGATCATTAACCATCCCTGCTTTAGAGAATATAACTTCATGGCATGAAAGAGATATAAGTCACTCCAGTGTTGAGAGAATAAATGCTCCCAATGCCACCATAACGCTCGACTTTGCAGTTCAAAGAATGATCAACATTTTAAATAATTTAAATGTAAATAAAAAAAATATGATGAAAAATTTAAATCTTTTAAAAGGTCTACCCTACTCACAAAATGTCCTGATTTTTCTTATTGAAAATAAAGTTTTAAGAGAAGATGCCTATAAGATTGTTCAAGATTGTGCTTTGAAAACTTGGAAAGGTAATATGTCTTTTAAAGATAATCTTTTAAGTCATCCTCGTTTAGCCAAATTAAAAATATCAAGTAAAGTTAATAATATCTTCAATAATAAAAATCTTTTTAAAAATGTTGATAAAATATTTAAAAGGATTAATTAATGGCAGTAAATTTGAAAAAATTATATGAGGGAAAAGCAAAAATTATTTATGCCAAAACTAGTAAAGAAGTCATAGCTACCTATAAAAATGATGCTACAGCTTTTAATAATTTAAAAAAGGGCTCTATAAAGAATAAGGGTGCAATTAATAATGCTATATCGAGTTATTTATTTCAAATATTGAATCATTGTGATATTCCAACACACTTTATAAAGAAAATTGATAAAAAATCTCAGCTTTTAAAAAAAGTAGAAATTATTCCAATTGAAGTTTTAGTTAGAAATTTCTTTGCTGGCTCTTTATCTAAAAAGTTTGGTGTAAAAGAAGGAACACAATTATCTGATACGCTAATTGAGTATTGTTTAAAATCGGATGAACTTGGCGATCCTCATATAAGTTCTGAACATATTCTTAATTTAGGTTTATGTGATTTTGATGAATTAGAGTTAATAGATGAATATTCTTTGAGAATAAATGACATATTAAGGTCTACTTTCTATTCTATAGGAATAAATCTAGTTGACTTTAAATTAGAATTTGGAATTTGTAAAAAAACTGATGAGCTTGTTTTAGCAGATGAAATATCACCGGATACATGTCGTTTGTGGGATTTAAAAACAAATAAAAAACTTGATAAAGATCGATTTCGTAGAGATTTAGGAAATATCGAAGAAGCATATGAAGAGGTGCTTAATAGGTTAAACTTGACAATTTAATGCGAATAAAAATTTTAGTAAGACTTAAAGGCCAAATTTTAGAACCACAGGGAAAAGTAATTGAACAGTCACTTAATAGTTTAGGATTTACAGAATTTTCAAATATCCGACAGGGAAAACTCATTGAATTAGATTTACCCGATAATATAAGTAAAGAGGAAAAAGCGCAAAAAATCGACTCTGCTTGCAAAAAACTTTTAGTCAACGATATTATTGAAGAGTACGAAGTGCTTGGATGAGTTTTAAATCTGCTGTTATAACATTTCCTGGATCTAATTGTGACAGAGACGCATTATGCTACTTAAAAGATTTAACTAAAGGTGAGGTTCATAATATTTGGCATGAGGAGACATCATTGCCAAAAGTTGATTTAGTAATTTTACCTGGGGGTTTTAGCTTTGGTGATTATTTAAGATCAGGAGCAATGGCATCAAAAAGTAAAATTATTGATGAGGTTGTAAAACATGCAAATGATAATAGATATTTATTAGGTATTTGTAATGGCTTTCAAATTTTAACTGAAATTGGACTTCTTGAAGGAGCATTAATTCGAAATAAAAAACTCAAATTTTTAGGAAAAAATTGTTTTATTAAAAAAAAATTTAAAAATAATTTTAATTTATCAATCAAAGATAACCAAGTTCTTCAAATACCTGTAGCTCATAACGAGGGAAATTTTTATTGTGATACTGAAACTTTAAATTTATTAAAAAATAATGAACAAATTGCATTTGAATATTGCAAAGGTGAATTCTCAAATACTGAAGAAAATATAAATGGTTCAATAGAGGCTATTGCAGGTATTACAAACAAAAAAAAGAATGTTCTTGGAATGATGCCTCATCCAGAGAGAGCATATTCTGATTTTCATCAATCACAAGATGGAAGACTTATTATAGAGTCTCTAATTTCATGAATGAAGAGTTAATACTTCAACACGGTTTAACTTTAGATGAATTTCAGGTCATTAGGAAATATCTAAAAAGAGACTTAAGTATTGAGGAATTGGGTATTTTTTCTGCTATGTGGAATGAACACTGTTGTTATAAAACTTCAAAAAAATGGCTTAAGAAACTCCCTACAGATAATGAAATTGTAATTCAGGGACCAGGAGAAAACGCTGGTGTAATTGATTTGCAAGATAACGATGGTATTGCGTTTAAAATAGAAAGCCACAATCATCCAAGTTACATAGAACCTTTCAACGGTTCAGCAACTGGTGTTGGAGGTATACTACGAGATATATTTACAATGGGAGCAAGACCAATTGCTACTCTTGACTCAATTAGATTTGGTTTAATAGAAACTGAAAAGACAAAATACTTGTTAAATGGTGTGGTTCATGGAATTGGACACTATGGTAACTGTATTGGAATTCCTAATATTGGTGGTGAGTGTGAGTTTGAGTCAACATATGATTTTAATAATTTGGTTAATGCTATGGCTGTGGGACATGTTCAAAAAGATAAAATTTTTTACTCTAAACCAAAATCTATTGGTGGCCTTATTGTTTACATTGGATCTAAAACTGGAAAAGATGGAATTCATGGAGCAAGTATGGCCTCTGATGTTTTTTCAGTGGAAGATGAGGATGAAAAAAGACCCTCTGTACAAGTTGGTGATCCCTTCATGGAAAAACTTTTAATGGAAGGTTGCTTAGAATTAATGTCTTCGGGATTAATAGAGTCTATGCAAGATATGGGAGCTGCGGGTATTACCTCCTCTAGTGTAGAAATGGCTTCAAAAGGAAATGTAGGTGTTTATATCAATCTTGATAAAGTTCCATTGAGGCAACCACTGAGCGCCTATGAGATACTTTTATCTGAAAGCCAAGAAAGAATGCTAGCTGTTATCGATAAAAAAAATAATCATAAAATCAGAGAAATTCTTCAAAAATGGCAAATTGATTATGAAGTCATTGGACAAATTACAGATACAAAAAGAGTTGTGTTTGAGTCAAATAATAAAAAAGTTGTCGATCTTCCTGTAGAAATAATTGTTGATGATGCTCCTGAATACGATAGAGAGTTTTACATCCCAAGAAAAAGAAAAAACAAAGATTTTGATTTTTCCAAAATTAAATTGGAAGATATGATAATTAACCTTCTTACAAATCTTAATTATTTAGATAAAAGTTGGGTTTTCGATCAATATGACTCTACTGTGATGGGAGATACTATCAGAGAACCAGGTCAATCATCAGGTATAGTAAAGATTCACGGAACACAAAAAGTTATTGGTGCATCTACCGACTGCAATCCATTATACATAAGAATCAATCCTTATGAAGGAATGAAATATACGGTTGCTGAGTCATATAGAAATCTAATTGCATGCAATATTAATCCTTTAGCGATTACAAATAACCTTAACTTTGCAAGTCCTTTAGATCCAAACATTATGGGAGAATTGGTTTTATCTATTCATGGATTAAAAACTGCAGCTGTCAAATTCAATACACCTATTGTTTCAGGTAATGTATCTTTGTATAACCAGACAAATGAAATACCAATTAAGCCTACACCTGTAATAGGAATGGTAGGTTCTAATATGGATTTAAATAAAATAAACACAAATAAGTTTTGTGAAATTGGCAATAAGATCCTTATTTTAGGAAAACAATTAACAAAAAATTGTAGCCCTTACTTATTACAAGATCAAAAAATTGCTTTTAACATATGTGAATTTAATGACTTAGAGGTATTAGATCTAGATTTTGAGAAAAAAATTGCAAATTGTGTTTTGGAATTATCAGATTTGAAATGCATTATGTCTTGCAATGATATTTCCAGAGGGGGTATTTTTTCGGCATTATTAAAAATGCAATATAAGGATATGGGTTTTAAGGTCAAGGTCCCTGATCCTATTGATTTATTCTGCGAATATAGTGCTGGATATGTGATTGAAATCAGAATTAAAGATTTTGAAGAAGTAACTTCATTTCTGACAAAAAAAGGTGCTGAATACCTCGAAATTGGGGAGATAATTAAAGAAGGTATTGAGATAAACTCTAAAAAATTTGACTATTTTGATATTATGAATAAATATCGTAATGATTTTGAGAAGATAATTAGTTAGATGCCTATTGAACAAAAAAAATTAGAAGGACTCCTTGAGAATAAATTTCCAAATTCTAAAATTGTCATTGAGGATCTTGCCGGTGATAACGATCACTATTCAGTTGAAATTGAAAGTGATATGTTTAACGGATTGTCACGTATACAACAACACCAGTTAGTTTACAAATTACTAGATGGATTAATGGATAAAGAGCTTCATGCTATGCAATTAAAAACGAAAGGAACAAAATAATGGAATTAGAGAGTAGTACAAAAGAACAAATTGAAAAAATGATTGGAGATAATGAAGTTTTCCTGTTTATGAAAGGTAACCCTGACTTTCCTATGTGTGGTTTTTCGTCAGTCGCAAGCGCAATTTTAAAAAAAACTGGGGTTGAGTTTGGCCATTGTAACGTACTTGAAGATAACAACATTAGAGAAGGTATAAAAACTTATTCAAATTGGCCTACGATACCTCAACTTTACATAAAAAAAGAATTTGTTGGTGGTTGTGATATTATGAAAGAAATGGCTGAGTCTGGTGAACTACTTGAATTACTAAACACAAAAGGCATCAAAACTGAAGTAAATTGAAAAAAAGGGGCATTTATTTTGCCCCTCTCATTAGTTATTTGAAATATAATTATTTAATTCTTTATAATAAGAATTATTTTCCCCAACTAGTTTTTTAAGTAAAGCTAAATTATTTAGGGCATTATCTTTTTGACCAAGATCTACATACATCTCACCTTGGTATTCAATAGCACCTAAGTGTTCAGGGTCTAATTCAAGAGCTTTTTTGTAATATTTTGCTGCATTATCAAAGTCTTCACTTTTTCTGTAAGCAAAACCTAGCTCATTGTAAACATCAGCTTTAGTAAAATCTGTTGAAGTAGCAGTTGTAAGAGTCTTCAGCTTTCTTATTGCCTTATCATAATCTTTGCTTCTTATAAGCTTAATTGCTGATTTATAATCTTTTCCATAATTAGTTTTGGCACTATCATCGGAGCTAGATCCAGCAGCGAAAAGGCTTGAAATAAAAAGAGAAAGTATGATTGTTAGTATTTTTATTTTCATAAATATCTTTTCGAAATTTATGCGTTGTTAGATTAATTGAATAAATTATTAACTATTGATTATCTGGAGTAGAATTCAACGACTAAATTAGGTTCCATTTGAACTGGGTAAGGAACATCTGTCAATTGAGGTCCTCTTACAAATTTACCAAGACATTTTGAAATTTCTAATTGTAAATACTCAGGAACATCTCTTTCATTAGAGCTTAATGTTTGAATTATCATTGGAATGTTCTGGCTAGTTTGCTGAAGGGATATTTCATCGCCATCATTAACTTGATAAGATTTTTTATTTACAACTTTACCGTTTACTAAAACATGCCCGTGATTTACTAGTTGTCTTGCGGAAAATACAGTTGGAGCAAACTTTAATCTAAAAACAACGGCATCTAATCTTCGTTCTAAAAGTTCAATTAGAATTTGACTGGTATCACCTTTTTTTCTAGATGCTGCTTGATAAATTTTTAAAAATTGTTTCTCAGTAATATCACCATAATATTTTTTAAGCTTTTGTTTAGCTGCTAATTGAACTCCAAAATCAGAGGGTTTTCTTCTTCTTGCTTGACCATGTTGGCCAGGACCATAGGGTCTTCTATTAAAAGGACTTTTAGGTCTACCCCATAAATTTAGGCCTAGTCTTCTATCAATTTTATGTTTTGACGATAGTCTTTTTGTCATGAATTGGTGATTTATATAGATTTAGCCTTTTAAGTCAATTTATTTTGTAATAAATTTTAAAATTCCATAGGCTGTTTTTATTTGTTTTTGGTCTATTTTTGATGTTTTTAAAAAATTTCTTAAAGATATTTCTAAATTATCTCTTTTGGATGAGATTGATGTAAATTTTCTTTTTTCTAGTATTTTCATCAAAAATAATAAAAATTTTTCAATATCTTTTGAGCTTGCAGGAGAATTTTCAAAAGTTGGATTAATATTAGATAGAGATATTTGACTCAATTCATAAGCAATTAAAGCTACAGTATGAGATAAATTGAGCGAACTGTTGTTGTATGTAGGGAGAGACAATAGAAAATTAGCATGCGATATCTCCTTATTGGACAATCCATTATTTTCTTGACCAAACAAAATTGATATTTTTTTCGATTTTAGTTTAGATATTTCATTTACTTTTATTGGAGGTATGTGAAAGTCTCTTTTCCTAACTGTCGTTGCTATTAAGATATCACTACCTTTCATAGCTTCTGGTATTGATTGATATACTTTAACTTTTTTAACTAAGGATGAAAAATGCTTTGCAGATTTTATTCCCTTATCATTAGGCCAAATTTTTCTTGGACTTACTAAGGATAAGTTCTCAAAACCAAAACATCCTATTGATCTTAGAGACATACCAACATTTTCAGATAACTGGGGTTTGTTTAATATAAATTGAATTGTTTTTTTCAAGAGGACTTAATTAATTTATAAATTAAGCTCTCTCTAAGGGCGTTATAAGACGCATCAATTATATTAGTAGAGACACCTACTGTTGTCCAAATGGATCCTTTTTGATCCTTCGTCTCGATAAGAACACGAACTATTGCGTCTGTTCCTTTTTCTGAGGATAAAATTCTTACCTTAAAATCAGTTAATTCTAAATCTTCTAAAGCAGGGTAAAAGCCCATTAATGATTTTCTTAAAGCTTTGTCCAAAGCATTTACTGGACCATTTCCTACTTCTACATTCATGTATTCTTTTTTTTCAACTTCTATCCTTACAGTTGCTTCAGACTCAGTTACTAATTCTCCTTTAGCATTCCATCTTCTATCATCAATAACTTTAAATCTTTTTAATTCAAAGTACTCTGGGATACCGAAAAGAGTTTGTCTAGCTAGTATCTCAAAACTCGCAATTGCCTGATCGTAAGCGTAACCCTTGAATTCTCTCTCTTTTACTTTTTGGAGTAAAAAATCTAATTTATCTGAATGATCATCTGGGTTAATACCAACAGTATTTAAAAGAGATATGATATTAGATCGACCAGATTGATCAGAAATTACAACTTTTCTAGTATTACCTACTATTTCTGGGTCTATATGTTCATATGTTTTAGGGTCTTTGTTAATTGCTGAAACATGCAAACCTCCTTTATGTGAAAAGGCATTTTCACCAACATAGGCTTGTTGAGTATTTGGCATACGATTTAAAATTTCATCTAGAAGCAATGAGGTTTTCTTTAAGGCTGATAATTTTTCTTTAGGAATACTAGTTTCAAATTTTGTTTTCAAAATTATTGAGGGAATAAGAGATACTAAATTTGCATTTCCACACCTTTCTCCTAATCCATTAATTGTGCCTTGAATTTGTCTCACTCCTGCTCGCACAGCAGCCAGTGAGTTGGCAACTGCATTTTCTGTATCATTATGCGCATGGATGCCCAATTTTTTACCTGGTATATACTTTGTTACTTCTTGAACAATTGTCTCTACTTCATTTGGCAGAGTTCCACCATTAGTATCACACAATACTATCCACCTAGCTCCATTATTTAAAGCCTCAGTTAAACAATCTAATGCAAATTTAGGATCTGATTTATATCCATCAAAAAAATGCTCAGCATCATACATTGCCTCTAAACCTTTTTCATTGATATGAGCGATACTTTCACCAATCATTTTTAGGTTATCAGATTTTGAAATGCCTAAAGCCTTTTCGACCTGATATGAAGATGATTTCCCAACAATGCAAATATGTTTTACATTTGTATTAATTAAAGTATTTAGACCTGGATCGTTTGAAACACTCGTATTAGGTCTTCTGGTCATTCCAAAAGCAACCAAACTAGAATTATTAAAATTTGTTGTAGAATTAAAAAAACTATCATCAGTTGGATTTGACCCTGGCCAACCACCCTCAATATAATCTAAACC
Organism: uncultured Alphaproteobacteria bacterium; assembly: GCA_902617485.1. Classification (GTDB taxonomy): domain Bacteria; phylum Pseudomonadota; class Alphaproteobacteria; order HIMB59; family HIMB59; genus HIMB59. The sequence goes on from CACMXD010000007.1 coordinate 32,579, forward strand.
TAATTCATCGAGAGCATTAGAGAATTTGATTTTATCATCTACAGTAAAATCAACACCGGTAGTTTGTTGACCATCTCTTAATGTAGTGTCAAAAAAATAAATTTTATTTTCTAGTTTTTCTTCCATGTTGTGCCATTTATGGTGTCTGCTAAAACAATCCCTTGTTTAAATAACTCATCTCTAATTTTATCTGCTAGCTCAAAGTCTTTATTTTTTTTAGCCTCTTGTCGGCGAGATATCATATTTTCAATAAATTCTTTATCAAGGTTTAAATCTGTTTTATTAAAACTAGGATTTAATCCTAGTAAGCTTAAACCATTATTAAAATGAGCTAATAAATCATCATTATTCTTGTCTTTTTTAATGTTAGCTATTATTTGCTGTAATCTCATCAGTGCTTTTGGTGTATTTAGGTCATCTAAAAGTGCATTAACAAATTCTGAGTCTAATTCTTTGCTATTAACCTCTTTGATATGCTCTCTCCACTTATTAATGATGTTTTCACTATAACTTATAAGATCGTTTGAAAAATCAAGTGGTTGACGATAATGAGTAGTCAGTAGTGAATATTTGAGAACAGCAGGATCGTGTTTAGATAATAAATCATTAACAATTGAGGTATTTCCTAAAGATTTTGACATTTTTTCACCCTTAAAATTTATAAATCCATTATGGAGCCAAAAGTTCGACATTTTTTTATCATGACAACATGTTGACTGAGCAATTTCATTCTCGTGATGTGGAAAAATAAGATCAATACCGCCCGCATGGATATCAATGGTTTCTCCAAGTAATTCTGAAATCATAGCTGAACACTCTATGTGCCATCCAGGTCTACCATTACCCCATGGGCTATCCCAATGAGGTTCATTTGTTTTTGATGGTTTCCAAAGGACAAAATCTTCAGGATTTTTTTTGTAATCGGCAACTTCTACTCTTGCACCAGATATTATGTCTTTTAATGAGAACTTAGAGAGAGAACCATAACCCTTAAATTTCTTTGCTTCAAATAAAACATGTCCTTCAGATACATAGGCATATTTTTTTTCAATAAGAGATGTAATCATCTCAATCATTTTTGAAATATAATCTGTGGCTTTTGGTTCATGTGTTGGAGATAATATTGATAAAGAACTTAGATTTTGTTGATATATTTTTTGAGTAGAATGTACCAACTCATCTGTTGATATTTTAAGTTCATTAGCTTTATCTATAATTTTATCATCAATGTCTGTTATATTTCTTACGTAACGTACACTATCCTCTCCAAAAATTAGTCTTAGGACTCTAAATAAGATATCAAAAACTATAATTGGTCTGAAGTTTCCTATATGTGGATTACTATAAAGGGTGGGTCCACAAGCATACATCTTAACTGCAGATGAGTTAATAGGTATAAGTTTTTCTTTTTTTTTGGTTAAAGTGTTAAAAAGATTAATATTCATTTAAAATTTTTTTTAAACCTTCGTGGCCAAAATAATTATATAGGTCTTTAACAGATGGGCCATTTTGATTACCTGTAAGTATATAACGTGTATTAGTAAATATTTCTTTTTTTGATAGTGATTTATCAATGCTCATTAAGTAATTGACATATTCATCAAAACTAAAATTTGAAATACCATTCAAATTTTTAATCAAAAGTTTGATAAAGTCACCTGAGGGTTGAATTTTAATTTCTCTTCTATTAATAATATTCCATAAATTTCTTATATCTTCATATTTTTCAACATTTTCTTTAATAAGTTCCCACTCAGTTTCAGTTAAAGCTAACTCTTCTAGCTCAGGGAATTCATTATTTAAATCTTTTAAATTCATTGACCTTAATGAATTTTTTTGAAAAAAGTCAATTTTATGAATATCAATTTTTGGTAAGTTTTTAGAAATATCCTCTAAATTAAAATCTCTAAAATTATTCTCTAAAATGGTTTCAAAATCATAATCTGAGTTTAAACCAAGTGAATACAAATAAGATAGAATACTGTTAACTGTATATCCACTGTTTCTGAATTGCTTAAGTGAAATTGAGTCCAAATTTCTCTTACTTAGTTTTGTTCCATCCTCATTAAGCATTAATGGATTGTGACCTAATGAAGGTAAATCAGAATTTAAACATTTAAATAATTCTAAATGAATTGCTGAATTAGTTAAGTGGTCTTCGCCTCTAATAATATGAGAAATTTTCATATCTATATCATCGACGACACTTGGAAAATGGTAGAGGTAGCTACCATCAGCCCTCCTCAAAACAGGATCTGATTGAGAAGCTAGATCTACTTCTGTCTCTCCTTTTACTAAATCATTCCATTTAATTTTAGTCTGTGAAAGCTTAAATCTCCAATAAGGCTGAATACCATTAATTATTTTTTTTTCAATTTCTTCTTTAGATAAATTTAATGAGGACCTATCGTAGATTGGAGGTTTTCCTGCTTTTAACTGCAACTTTTTTTTTATATCTAAATCCTCACTTGACTCAAAACAAGGGTAAACAAATTTTAAAGAAATTAATTGATCGAAAAGTTCATTATATCTCTCAATTCTTTTGCTTTGATAAAAAGTTTCATCATATTTTATTTTTAACCAATCAAGATCAGATGCTATGGACTTTACATATTCATCTTTGCTTCTCTCTTGGTCAGTGTCGTCATATCTAAGAATAAATTTACCATTATTTTTTTTCGAATATGCCCAATTTAAAAAGCAAGATCTCATATTTCCTAAGTGCAGGTGACCAGTTGGGCTCGGGGCAAAACGTGTAATTATCATTTAACTTTTTTTAAGAGGTATTCTCTTGAAACTTTTACTCTAGAGGAATTACCATATTTTATAATATCAGCAGTTGCATATGTTTCTGACCACTTTTCTGGTAGATAACTTCCAGTTCCTATGACATCTATTGGAGCTTTAGCTAAAGACATTGCCTTGCATTTCTCATTTGTAAATCCGCTAGATGCAATAATTTTTACTTTTTTAAAGCCAAAATTATCAAGTTGTGCTCTCAAATACCACAAAGATGCAGCAGAGACTCCAGGCCCAACTAAATGTTTTAACTCTTTGTCAGATCTGTATTCTTTGATTGAACCGGGTGCGTGTTTTTCTAAAACCTCATATGATTTTGAGGTATCAAGATTCTCAATAAATCTTCCATTTGGCGTATCAAGTCTTATCATTACTTTTCCAGCTTTAGACAACTTATCAAAGTGGCTACAAACTTGAATAGAGTCAGTAATTTCCTTACCGAAATAATCAGGCAATATAACTAGATCATCTTTTGGAAATGTTTCATGAAACATTTTTACTGCCTCAAGAGTAGATCCTGAATATCCTATTAATGCATGTGGCATCGTTCCTAATGCTTTATTAGATTGAAAATAGTGTGATGTTGCTTCTATCGATGTTCCAATAAAGCCTTTAGCTTTCTTTCTTTTTGCTGATTTTGATCCTACTGATGCCGCATATGACATTAATTCAGACATCTCTGTACCTGCACAATGTCTTGCATCCATAGCTATAAAGGACGTTTTAGGCAAGTCTAAACACATTTGATATGCATTAGCTGCTGCTATACAAGCTGGACCAATTTTTTGTAAGAGTAAAGTTTCCAAATCGACTATATGTTTAAAAGAGCCCCTAATATAAAGAATTGGTTCTCCAGCACCGAAATGGTCACCCTCTTTGAATGGACTAGAAGTTGATACTTTAATTCCTCTGTCTTTTGAAATTTGTTTAATCCAATTTATTGCTAGTTTTAATGCTATAACACCTGGTCTACGAATAAAAACAGCATAAGTAACTTTAATATCTCCATACTTATGGATAATTTTTTTTGTTTTTAAAAAATAATTATCAGTAAAATTATTAATTAAATTTGAACTTGTTTTTTTATTCATTATGAATAAGAAAACTAATTCATTTCGCCATTGGACAATAAATCAGCCAGTAGAAAAGATAGCTCTAATGATTGATTAACATTTAGTCTTGGGTCACAAAACGTATGGTATCTATCACCTAAATTTTCATCTTTAATATCATCAGGCCCACCGACACATTCAGTTACATCTAAACCTGTTAATTCAAGGTGAACGCCTCCTGCGACTGAACCCTCTGATTTATGAATTTCAAAAAAAGACTGAATTTCTTTAAAAATATTCTCAGTAGCTCTAGTTTTATAGCCAGATTTACTTGTAGATGTATTTCCATGCATAGGATCACATATCCATGTGAGATTAAGACCGAGTTTATTAATTTCTTTCAATAAATCAGGGTATTTTGAATTAATTTTATCTGCTCCCATTCTAACAATAAGTGTAAGTCTCCCACCTTCATTTTCGGGATTCAGTATCTCAATATTTTTTTTTAAATCATCAATGGTTGTAGATGGACCTACTTTAAGACCTAAAGGGTTTTTTATACCACTTAAATAGTGTATGTGAGCACCATTAGGATCTCTAGTTCTATCACCAACCCACAAAAAATGAGAATTTACATTGTACCACTCACCTGTAGTGCTATCTATTCTTGTAAAAGCTTGTTCATAAGGTAAAAGAAGTGCTTCATGGCTTGTGTAAAAATCTGTCTCTCTTAGTTCTCTTGTATTTTTTTCATTTACACCACAGGCATTCATAAATTTTATACTTTCTGCAATTTTTTCAGATAATTCTTTAAATTTTTTTGTTGTATCAAAGTTATCTGCAAAATCTAAATTCCATTTATTTAATTGTGTTAAACTAGCAAAACCTCCTTGAGCAAAAGCTCTTAATAAATTTAAAGTTGAAGCTGAATGGTTATAAGCTCTGATCATTCTTTTAGGATCTGGTTCTCTAGAGGACTCGTTAAACTCAAATGAATTGATGATATCTCCTCTATAACTAGGTAGCTTTTGACCGTTTTTTTCTTCAAAGTCTGAGCTTCTTGGTTTAGCAAATTGTCCACCCATTCTCCCTAGTTTAACGACTGGTTTATTAGTGGCAAAAGTTAAAACAACAGACATTTGCAATAGTAATTTAAAATTATCTCGAATTGTATTGGGGTTTAATTCCTGAAAGCTCTCAGCACAGTCACCGCCTTGTAAATAAAAGGACTCTCCTTTTTGAACTTGATAAATTTGTGATTTTAGAGACCTAGTCTCACCAGCAAATATTAAAGGAGGCATAGAGGATAATTCCTCTATTACAGAGTCTAAATTACCTTGATCAGCGTACGCAGGCATTTGCTTTGCTTCAAAGTTTTTCCAACTATCTTTAGTCCATTTCATGAGGCAAGGATTATATTGTTAAATGTATTAAATAAAAGAAATTATTGGGTTTTAGATTTAAAAGGCCAAATTTTGGGTAGCTTTAATTTAGGTAATGATGGCTCATAACCTGTAGCATAAAAATTATCTATGCTGGATTGTTTATTATCTGAATACTTTGAGTCAATATCTTCATGATTGATAATTCCGATATTATCAACGATATCTACCGTGGTAATTAGGCCATGATTGTCTGTAATGTAATAGCATTTATCTAAATTTAAATAATCATATGAGCTTTTACCGATTTGATAAGAATTTTTATCATAACCATCAGATAGAAAAATAAAATTTTTTATGTTTTTTATTTTATATTTGTTTGAAAGTATGTATGTATCGTCATCCTTGAGTATCTCATGAATATACTTTTTATTACTTAATTTTAAATTAGGGAAAAAAGTTCCTTTTGACAAGTAACTAGGATATTGATTATCATCAATAATATTAGAAAAGAAATTATTTTGTTTGTTAAAATTATTATTAATTTCTAATACTTGATTAGAAAATATGTAAGATTTATTAAACCTGAGTAAAAATTTAAATATGAATAAAGATATAAACTTAGGGAAAAAATTATAAAAATTAAAAAAAAGAATATTAATATAGTAATTGTTATTATTGCTGGAATTATACGTATTCTTAGTGTCTAAAGTATTTAAGCTTAAAAGATTAACTATTTCAAAACATATTCCCAAATAAGATTTATTTTTGATTGTAATCTCTTTGGGATTATTATTTTTAGAGTAATAAATAGATAAACTAGTTGGGACCTTGATTTTAATTAGATCACTCTTTTGAATTTTTTTATTAGCAATTTTCTTAATATATTTTTTTAAAAGGGATATATTCTCAGAAAAAAAGTGTACTGTGCTACTATTTGGAAAAACAATATTTATTTTTTTAAATTTTAAATTAGTAAAAATTGATGAGCAGTATTTATGTTGAAACTCATTAATTTCAAATCTATAAAAAATTTTATAATCTGTTGTTTCGATTTTAATATCTGGATTATTATCTTTAACAGTGTAGCCGTTATCATTAATTAAATAAGATATTTGTTCGCCTATAATAGGTTCTCTTGTAAATAACTTAGATTTATTGATTATTCCATATGTGTCTAAAGGCACTGAATTAAATGTATTTGATTTCAACTTATCCTCAGGAAAAAAAATAGTTTGTTTAAAATTAGCTTTTTCGATATTTGAAGAAAGCTGTGGTTTGATACCAAACCGAGCGTCAATCACACTAGCTAAAATCTCATTATCAACTTCAATATTCATATAAAATAGTATTCAATTTATTCAACGGTAACTGATTTAGCAAGATTTCTTGGTTGATCGATATCAGTACCTTCATTAAGAGCAAAATAATATGAAATGAGTTGAAGAGGAATAGTATAAATGAAAGGTGTGTCAATAAAGTTTTCTTTGGGTAGGCTTACATTATGTGTGTTTAATGATTTTCTGTGAATTTTAACACTCGATAAAATTATAACCTTACCATTTCTAGCAGCGATTTCCTCAGCATTAGAAATAGATTTCTCATATAGTTCGTTGTTTGGCGATAAGCAAATTGTTAATGATTTTTTGTCAATCAATGCAATTGGGCCATGTTTCATCTCTCCTCCAGGAAAGCCTTCGCTATGCATGTAAGATATCTCTTTTAATTTCAAAGATCCCTCTAATGCTATTGGGTATACAATATTCCTTCCAATAAAATAACAAGTATCAGATTGGCTTAATTTTTTTGCAATTTTTTTCGCCTCTGGTGTAAAATCGTTTATTAATTTTTTCAGCTTTATTGGTAATAACTTTAGAATTGCTAAATTCTTATTATAATCTTTTTTTGATATGGAATTTGTCATTTTACCAATTTCAATAGAAAGATTGGCTAAGCTTAATATTTGACAAGTAAAAGCTTTAGTTGAGGCTACACCAACTTCTTTATCAGCATAAGTAGGTATGGTTACATCAGCCTCTCTTACCATACTACTCTGTAAAGAATTAGTGATGACTATAGAGGAATGTTTGTTTTTTTTGATATATTTTAGAGCCATCAAGGTATCCATGGTTTCACCAGATTGTGAAATAAAAATAAATAAAATTTTTTCGTCTTTATTTATTTTTTTATATCTAAGCTCAGAAGCTAATTCTGATGAAGTATCTATATTTGTATATTTATTAAAGTAATACTCACCAACTAAACAGGCATGGTATGCAGTACCACATCCAACAAATATTATTTTTTTGTTTAAAATTAAATTTTTAAATTTGCTTTCAAAATCATTAAAAAATTCTTGTACATAATTTTTTTGAGTATTTTTTATAACTTCAGGCTGCTCATGAATCTCTTTCAACATATAATGTTGATATTTTCCTTTATCATATGGGTTTTGTTTAATTTCATTTTTTTCGAAAAGTATTTTCGCTTTATTTAAACTAGATATTTTAGATTGCTGAATTTTAATAATATCTCCATCTTTGAGATGATAAATCTTATCACTATAATCAGATAAAATAGATGAATCTGAGCATATGTAAGAGGAGTTTCTATTGTGTGACAAAGCGATTGGACTGCCATTTTTTAATAAGTAAAAACAATTATTTTTTTTTATAAATATAACAAAGGCGTAGTTTCCTTTAATTACACTTTTAAATACTCTAATAGCTTCATCTGAATTTTTATATTTATTGACTAAATAGGTGAGAAAGTAAAAACTGATTTCAGTATCTGATTGAATATTTTTGGGAATTTCTACAAATCGATTTTGAATTTTTCTATAGTTTTCAATTATACCATTACAAACTAAAGTAAGATCGTCATTTGCAAATGGATGAGCATTATTTTTACTAACAACTCCGTGTGTTGCCCATCTTGTATGACCTATCACACCATAAAAATTTTTATCTGATACATTTTGAGCTTTATTTTTTAGTTCTGATATTTTGCCGACACTTTTAATGGTTTTTATTCGTTCTTTTGAAAACAAGGAAATGCCAGCAGAGTCATACCCTCTATATTCCAGCTTTTTTAAAATATCTATAGAGTTATTCTTTAAAGAAGATGAATTTAAGATACCAACTATGCCGCACATTATTTTTTATTGTTAATTTTATTTTTCTGTTTTGATCTGGCTATTGAAAAATGATTATTTGGTATTGATTTGGTAATTACAGATCCTGCAGCTATGTATGCTTTATTACCTATATTAACAGGTGCTATAATAGAAGAATTTGAGCCAATAAAGGTATTATTACCTATTTTACATTTAAGCTTATTTTTTCCATCATAATTACAAGTAATAGTTCCAGCCCCAATATTACTATTTGTTCCAATAAATGAGTCTCCAATATAACTTAAATGATTTACTTTTACTCCCTTTAATAATTTTGATTTTTTAATCTCAACAAAATTACCAATTTTTACCTTATCTGCGATAATAACTTCCGGTCTTATTCTTGCATAAGGGCCGATGGAACAGTTACTACCTATTGTGGAATTTTCAATATAAGAAAAAGACTTAATAATAGAATTACTTTTGATGCTTACATTTTTTTTTATAACAACGTGTGGCTCAATTACTACTCCTGAAGCGATGCTAACATTGCTTTCTATATAGACCGTATCAGGATGAATAATTCTAACTCCACTATCTATTAATTTTTTCTTTATAAAATCTTGAGATGATGATTCTAATTTATTAAGTTCATTTAAGGTGTTAGCACCTGATATCACTGTGGCCTTATTTAAAAAAGTAGTCATTTTAAGATTTTTATTTAAACAGACATTTACTAAATCAGTAATGTAAAATTCATTCTTATTTTTATTTTTTTTTATTAATTTTAAATTTAATGCAGCTTTTTTTGAAATTAAAAATATACCAGTATTTATCTCATTGATTAATTTCTCATTATTTGAACATTCATTTTCTTCAATAATACTAATTAATGAATTATTTTTTTTAATTATTCTTCCATATCCTTTTGGGTTTTTTACATTTTGTGTAAGAACTGACAAGTCATCACCATTCTTTACACCTGTTGAGACAAAATCAGAGAGTACTTTGTAATCAAAAATAGGTGTATCTGCTAAGGTCAATAAAAAATAATCAAATTTATTATTGTATTTATAAAATTGTTTAAAAGCTCCACCTGTGCCGTCTATTGGATTTTGTATAAATACTTTTTCATGAATGAAATATTTTTTATTAGCTTTACTTGAAATAATAAAAGTTTTTTTAACTTTTTTAATTTTATTTAGTGCATCTAAATTATACTGTATCAACTCTTTACCAGATATTTCATGAAGAAATTTTGGTTTAGGTGATTTAAATCTTTTGCTCTTTCCTGCAGAAAGAATAATGGCGCATATATTCATAAAGTTGTAAAATAATATTAATTAATCTTAACTGAATACTAAAAAAATATCTAATTATGTAAATTATGCCCATTATCGTTAAATCAAATTTTTCAGAGCAATTTACACATTTCTTAAAGTCTAAACTATTAAAAGATGAATTAGTGGTTTTGCCAACAGAGACTGTTTATGGGCTAGCTGGTTTAGGAACCAATATTAAAGCAGCAAAAAAAATTTTCTTATTAAAAAAAAGACCTTTAAAAAAAAAACTAATATTTCATTGTTCAAATTTAAAAATGGTAGATAAATTTTTTAAGTTAGATGAAGAAAATTTAATTTTAGCTAAAGAATTTTGGCCTGGACCTCTTACTCTTGTTTTACAAAGGAAATCTCTCGAAATACCCAAATCTCTTACATTAAATAATGAGTGTGCTGTAAGAATTCCAAATAATAAATTTACATTAAATTTAATTGATAAAGTAGGTAAGCCCCTTGTGATGCCTTCAGCAAATAAATTTAAACAACTAAGCCCAATCAACAGTGAAATGGTTTTTCAACAATTTATTGAGACAAATTTATTAATTGTAGATGATGGAAAATGTAAAGTTGGTATCGAGTCAACTTTAATTAAAATATCTGATAATAAATTAAGTATGATAAGACCAGGGATGATATCATTAGAAAACGTCAAAAAAATATTACCTTATATGGTTATAAGTAAATATAATAATAATTTAAGTTTTCCTGGAACTTCAAAAAAACATTATTCTCCCAAGAAGAAAATATATTTAAATGTTAAAAAAGCTAAGAAAAAATCTGCTTATATAAACTTTGGAGCAAATAAGAAAGATCAATTCAAAAATTTAAGCAAAAATAGAAGTTTAATTGAAGCTGCCAAAAATCTTTATCATTTTATTTTTTTGGCGGATAACGATAGCTATTATAAAAATATTAGTATCGCACCTATTCCTAATAAAAAAATAGGAATCGCTATAAACGATAGGTTACGAAGAGCATCTAAATGAAGTTTCCAATAAAAACTATAAGAAGGGGTGGCCAAATAACTGCTTTTCCTAAAAATTCTTTCGAGGTATCTAAACTGGTTAAATTTTCTAACAAATATAAATTTCATATTTTACCTATTGGTGGAGAGACCAATAGAGTGGATGGCACAAAACCTCAATTTGAAAAAACTATCTTAATAGATTTTAAAAAAATGAATTGTATTGAAGAAATTGATACTGATAATTTTATAATAACAGCTCAAAGCGGAGCATTGTTAAAAACCATACAAAAAGCAGCAAATAATAAAAAACTTTTATTTCCAGTTAATATTGCGCCCAGTGATAAATGTACAATTGGAGGTAATATATCTACTAATGTTGGGGGTTTGCAAACCTTAAGATATGGTAACATAGAGGATCATATAAATGGCCTTGAAGTAGTGCTTAGTGATGGAACTATTTTAAATTTTTTAAATAAACTCAAAAAAGATAATTTTGGTCCAAAACTGTGGAAGTTATTTTGTGGTTCTGAGGGTATTTTTGGAATAATAACAAGAGCAAGCTTAAAGTTAATCCCAAAAAAAAATTACAATTCTACTTATTTAATACAAACAAATAGTTTAAATAAGTCAATTCGATTGCTAAAATTTTTAAGAAACAAGTACTTCGATAATTTAACAAGTTTTGAAATAATATTTCCAATACCTAGCTCTTATTTATTTAATCAAAGTAAAAATCATTTCAATTTAATCATAGAAATACAATCTAATGTTATTGGTAATTACAAAAAAGAATTAAAAAAAAATTTAAATTTAAAAGAATTTAAAATTTATAAAATGGAACATGATAAATCAAAATCATGGATATGGAGCAAAAGAGAAGAGTTAGTATATAATCAGATAAAATATAATTTTACAGAAAAATTTGATATTTCTTTGCCCATTGATAAGTGGTCTGTCTTTATTAAGAAGGTAAATATATTTGTAAAGGATAATAAGATCTTTACTCCTTATTTTTTTGGGCATTTGGGAGATGGTAATTTGCACTGCAATTTTAAAGTACATCCTAATTCAAAAAAGAATTGTGCTTACCTCTCTAAATTTATTTATGATTTGACTATTCAAAGCGAAGGTAGTGTGGCAGCAGAACACGGTCTTGGTTTGAAAAAAAATTATCTTTTAAAAAAATATAAACCTAGTGAAAATTACCTTTTTATTAAAAAATTAAAAAAACACTTAGATCCTGGCTCTAGATTAGGAAAAAATAAGTTATTTCAGGCTTAATTGATCTTTTAATTTAAAATAACTCATTGCTAAAACTAATAATGGCTTATCAATTAAGCCAAAACCAGGAAAGTTTTTATGTCTAAACTTTTCAAATAAGCTCAAATTATTGTTCTGATTTGTTATTGTTTCAGCAAGCATTTTTCCAACCATAGTTGTTATTGCTAAACCATGTCCTGAATATCCTTGTGCAAAAAAAATATTATTATCAATACTACCTATATGAGGGAATCTGTTTACAGTTATGGCAACGTGCCCACTCCAGGTACACCAAGCTTTGAACTTTTCTAAACCAGGAAGTATCTTTTTTATACTTTTTTTTAAAGATAATTCCAAATTTATCGGATCTATATTAGAGTAACTTACACCTCCACCAAAAATTAAATTATTATTAGAATCCAGTCTAAAATAATTTAGTACAAATAACATATCTCCCACTGTGATAGGTTTTCGAAAATATTTACTCAATTCTGTATTTGGAATTTCAGTAAATGCTGATACATAAGTTTTAACAGGCATTATTTTTTTTCTTAAACTTTTATTCAAATTATCAATATATGCATTACAGCAGATAATTAATTTATCAGATTTAACAGTTAAATTTTTTTCAGTTTTTATTGTTACTTTTTTTTGAGATTCATATGATATCACTCCTGTATCTTCAAATATTTTACAATTTTGATTTTTTAATAATTCTCTTGCTAATCCTAGACAATAATTAAGTGGATGTATTTGACCACACTCTGAGTCATACATTGCGGATTTGTAATAAGGGCTATCAAAATACTGGTCCATTTTATTTTTTGATAGATACGTCACTGATTCATAATCAAATTTTGTTTGAAGCCTGTCTACGTATTTTTTTAACTCCTCATCATGGGATTTACTTACTGCGGCTAAAACATAACCCTCGATTAAGTCACATTGTATATTTAAGTCTTTGATATTTTTTTTTACTTCTCTAACAGCGTCTAATGTGAATTGCCATAATATCTTAATTTCCTCTTGAGTGTGTTTTTGGCTAGAGTAATTCTCTGAGGAAAAACCATTTAATAATTGCCCACCATTTCTTCCAGATGCGCCCCAACCAACTTTATTTTTCTCCAATATGACTATGTTTAAATCTGGATTTAATTTAGATAAATATAATGCTGATGAAATTCCTGATAAACCTGCACCAATTATACAAACATCACATTGTAAGCTCTCATTTAATTTGTTAGTATTAATGCTGAATGCTTTTGTTCTTACGTAATAATTATCTGAGTAATCCATCAGATACATAAATATCAAATTTTAAAGGTTAGTTATAGCTATGAATGATTATGTCGATTGGTTAAAGAAAAATAAAATAACAGAGGTAGAATGTATGATTCCTGATAATTCAGGTATACCAAGGGGAAAAATACTACCAACGAAAAAATTTTTAAGCTCTATTGAGTCAGGTGGATTAAGATTACCTTTAGCACTATTCAAATTAGCAGTATCTAGAGATGTGACTTATTCAATAGATGATCAGATTTTAAATCCTACAGATGGTGATTTTATTTTAAAGCCTGATTTTAATACTCTGAGAACTGTTCCATGGTATGAAGAACCAACCGCACAGGTTATTTGTGATGCTGTTGATAACAATGATAATGTTATAGAGGTCCACTCTAGAGGTATTTTAAAAAAAGTAATTGGTCTCTATGAAAAAATAGGGCTTGAACCAGTTGTCGCTCCAGAAATTGAATTTTATTTAGTTAAGAAAAACAATGATCCAGATAATCCTTTGGAGACACCGAGTGGGCAATCTGGAAGAATTGAAAAAGGAAATCAGTCTTACGGTATTGACGCTGTTAATGAATTTGATCATATTTTTGAGGATCTATATGACTACTGTGAAACTCAAGAATTAGAGGTTGAGAACATTAATCATGAGGATGGACCAGCACAAATGGAAATTAACTTCAAGCATGGTAACCCTCTTGACTTGGCTGATCAGGTTTTTTTATTTAAAAGAACTCTGAGACATACTGCATTGAAGCATAATTTGTATGCAACTTTTATGGCTAAACCGATGGAAGATACTCCAGGAAACTCGATGCATATACATCAATCAATTTTAAAAAAAGGTAAACCAATATTTGTGGACAAAAATCTTAAAACTACAAAACATTTTGATAACTATTTGGGTGGATTACAAAAATATTCAAAAGCTTTTTTACCTCTTTTTGCACCAAATGTTAATTCCTTTAAAAGGCTTAGAGGTTTTTGGGAGGAAGGTACACCTTTTAACCTAAACTGGGGTTTTGAAAACCGTACCTGTGGTTTTAGAGTCCCAAATTTTAACTCTGCTAACCAAGCGAGAATTGAAAATAGACTTTGTGGATCAGACGTAAATCCATACTTAGCTATAGCTGCAACTTTATCTGCGGGATATCTAGGTTTGAAGAAAAAATTAAAAGCTACCCCAGAGACCAAAAAAGCTGCTTATAACGTAAATGTTTCTCTGACAGAAAGCATCTATCAATCAATAGATACTTTTTCTAGATCTAAGGAGGCAAAAGAGATATTTGGTGAAACATTTATAGAATTATTTTGTTCAATCAAAGACTTAGAGGTAAATGCCTATAATAAAATTATTACAGCATGGGAAAGAGAATATTTACTTCTTAATGTTTGATCTATTAATTAAGTAAATACTAATTGCTGCTAATATAACAATTAGCATTATTATTGCGGAAAGAGCATTAACTTCTGGACTCAATCCCAATCTAACTTTAGAAAAAACCACTATTGGCAAAGTGTTAGCTCCGGGACCGGTAGTAAAACTAGCAACGACAAGATCGTCCAAAGAGAGTGTAAATGCAAGTAACCAACCTGATAATATTGCAGGTAATATTACAGGAGCAGTTACTTTCCAAAAAATCATATTTGGAATTGTCCCAAGATCCTGAGCAGCCTCTTCTATATTTTTATCGTAACTACTCAACCTTGATTGGATAATTACTGCAACAAAAGCTACAGAGAAAGTTATATGTGATATTAAGACTGTTAGTTGTCCTTTTGAGGAAGGAAAGCCAATAATATGGTTAGATGATATAAAGAATAACAACAAAGAAAGCCCTAAAATTATCTCAGGCATAACCAAAGGAGAAGAACTCAAGAAAATAAAGAAAGGTCTGGCTGGAATTTTTGATATTCTTGTTAATGAAAAACCAATCATTACGCCCATGACTGTTGCAAATGTTGCTGAAAGAGAAGCAATTTTTAGACTAGTATAAAAAGCCTCTAAAATTTGTTCATTATGAAATAATTCCTTATACCATCTAAAAGAAAACCCCTTCCAAACCATAACTCTTTTATTATCATTAAAAGAATAAGCTATAAGAGTTAAAATAGGAAAATATAAAAATGAAAATCCAATTGTTAAGGTAAAAATTTTAAAAAATAATTTATTCATTTCTAAAATTATATTTTGCGTACATTAATTGAAAAATAATTATTGGAAATACAAGTATTACAATTCCAGACATCGCAAGCGCACTAGCAATAGGCCAATCTCTATTTACAAAAAATTCATCCCAAATTATCTTCCCAAAATAAAGCTTATCACTGCCGCCTAACATTTCTGGTATTATATATTCTCCAACAACTGGTATAAAAACCAACATGCTCCCCGCTACTATTCCTGGTAAAGATAGAGGTAAGATAACTTTTACAAACGTGTTTAAAGGCTTTGCACCTAAATCATTAGATGCGTCAATCAAATTTAAATCAAATTTAACCAAATATCCATAAAGCGGTAAAATCATAAATGGAAGGTAAGTATAAACAACACCTAAAATTACAGCATAATGATTGTGTAACATAGATATTGGTTCAGTAATTAGCCCTATATGTATGAGAACCGAATTTATTATACCAGAACCTTGCAGTAAGACTTTCCATGCATATACCCTTAAAAGAAAAGAACTCCAAAAAGGTATGATAAGCATAATCAAAAGTATGTTTCTTATACTTGGTTTAGATTTTGCAACGTAAAAAGCTATGGGATAACCGATTAATAAACATAATACCGTGGATGTAAAAGCTAATGATAGTGAATTGAGATATGATCTTATATAGAAAGGGTCTGAAAAAATGAATAAATAATTTCCAAGAGTTGAATTAATCTCCAATCCATTTTCAGATAAAGAAAAAAGATCACGATAAGGTGGCATACCCCATTCAGACACAGATATTGATATTTTAAAAATTAAAGCTAATGGAACAAAAAAGAACAAAACTAGCCATAAATATGGAGTAAATACAAACCACACGTTTTGTTTTTTAAAATTTTTAATCATTAAAGAAATATATTGATGTTTCGTTAAAACTTATCTGAACTTTGTCATCCCATCTTATTTGAAGGTTATCTGAAACTAAACTATTTTGCATAAAAGAATAAAATTCAAATCCATTAACCTCAATTAAATACTTTGTATAGCTCCCTAAATAAGCTACTTCTTTAACTACACCAATATTTAAATTATCAGATTGATTTTCTAGTTTTTTAACAGAAATTTTTTCAGGCCTAATTAAACATTTAACATAGTTTTCTTTGTTGTTAATATTTTTAACTTCATAATTTAATTCTTTAATGATGATTTGATTATTTTTATTAAGAACATTAAAGATATTGGCTGTGCCAATAAAATTCGCTATATATTTGTCCTTCGGTTTTTCATATATCTCAACAGGATTACCAACTTGGAGGATTTCTCCATTTTTCATAATTGCCATTCTGTCAGATAATGACATTGCTTCCTCTTGATCATGGGTAACAATAATAAAAGTGATGCCTAACTTATATTGTAGATTAACTAACTCGAATTGTGTTTGTACTCTTAGCTGTTTATCTAATGCTGCAAGTGGTTCATCCAATAAAAGTAATTTTGGTTTTTTGACTAGACATCTTGCTAATGCTACACGTTGTTGTTGACCACCAGATATCTCATTGATTTTTCTTTTCTCTAAACCATTCAGCTCTAGTAAATTTAAAATTTCATTAACACGATGATTGATTTCTTCTTTAGAAATTTTTTCTTCTTTTAGTCCAAACTGGATATTATTAGTGACATTTAAATGCGGAAATAGTGCATAATTTTGGAACATAATATTTAAAGGTCTTACATATGGTGGAAGTTTCGTGATATCCTTTCCCTCGAGTAGAATTCTTCCTTCATCAGGCTTCTCGAAACCTGCTATAATTCTCAAAAGTGTTGACTTACCGCATCCTGAAGATCCTAGGAGACTGAATATTTCAGATTTTGCTATTTTTAGATTAACTTTGTCTAAAGCAACAACATTATCAAACCTTTTTGATACATCTATGATTTGTAAAAAAGGTTCAGACATAAAAAAGATTGTGAAAAGCGCAACTTAAGTAAAAGTTGCGCTTTAATTAAATTATTGAGAAGCTTTAAAACTATTAAATACTCTCGAAGATATCCTAGACTTTTGAGGTGAGTCAGCTGTATCTGCAAAAAGTTTAGTTAATGTCTCTTCTGTTGGATAAATTGCTGGGTCTGAAAGAATATCAGGATCTATCAAACCTTCAGTTGTGTTAGCTACTAGATTAGGGTTTGAGTACCACACATAGTTAGTAATTTCTGCAACAACTTCTGGTCTCAAAATATAATCTATAAATTTATGAGCATTTTCTACGTTTTTTGCGTCTGCTGGAATTCCCATCATATCAAACCAAATTACTGTTCCTTCATTTGGAATTGAATACCAGACCTCTTCAATTTCCTCGTATGCTGCTATAAATACATCACCTGACCAACCTATTGCTAAGCAAATCTCACCATTTGCTAAATCATCAATGTACTGAGAAGAGTCAAAATACTTTATATAAGGTCTAATATTATTCAATAATTCTAGTGCCTCTTGATTAGCTTTAGTGTTTTCTGTATTTGGATCATGGCCAAGATAATTTAATGCAATCTCAACAATTTCACTTGGTGCATCTAAGAAAGCCACACCACAATCTTCATATTTAGAAATTTGATCTACATCAAATATTATGTCCCATGACTCAACATCTCCACCTCTTTCCTCGACGGCAGCAACGTTGTAACCAATTCCAGTTGTACCATACATGTAATTAACAGAGTATTCCCCACCTGGATCATGAGCATCAGTTTTATCTAAAACACTTGGATCTAAATTTTTGAGGTTTGGAATCATACTTTTATCAAGTTTTTGAAAAACTCCTGCTTTAATTTGGTTTTCCATAAAGGAGCCTGATGGAACAACTAAGTCATAACCACTTCCTCCAGCTAAAAGCTTAGCCTCTAGAACTTCGTTTGAGTCAAATACATCGTATGTTACATCAATACCAGTTTCTTCCTCAAAATTTGCAATTGTATCTTCAGCTATATAATCGGACCAATTGTATATAAATAACTCTTCTTTAGCGCTCAAACTCATAGGGAGTATTAGCACTAAAAGAGCTGTTAAAAATTTGTTCATATTACCTCTCCTCTTAAATAAGTAGAATTTGAATAATATGATAATTTTTTTTAAAAATCACAAATTTTTTTATATAGATCTGGTCTACGATCTCTAAAATTTCCCCAAGATTGGCGGTATTTTGTTATTTCTGAAAAGTCGAAATTCTTAGATACAAAGCCCTCATCTTTTTTGCCCATTTCAATTTCAATATTACCCAAATGATTAGCGATAAAGGAACTTCCATAAAATGTAACAGATATTGAGCCTTCATTTTCTGTACCAATTCTATTAGAAGCAATGATTGGAATTTGATTTGCAGCTGCATGACCTTTCATTACGTTTTGCCAGTGATCTTTTGAGTCTAATAAAGGGTCTTGAGGCTCAGAACCAATTGCTGTGGGATATAATAAAATATCTGCACCAGAAAGTGTCATAGATCTTGCACATTCAGGAAACCATTGATCCCAGCATATACCACAACCAAGATTTCCAAATTTTGTGTTAAATACTTTGAAGCCAGTATCTCCGGGCTTAAAGTAAAACTTTTCGTTATAACCAGGACCCTCGGGAATATGCGACTTTCTATATAAATCACTTAATTTACCATCAGCATTAATCACAACTAGAGAATTAAAAAAATTATTTTCTTTTTTTTCAAAAAAACTGATCGGCATGACCATATTATTTTTCTTACAAAAATTAGAAAAAATTTCAAATAGTTTGTCATTAGGAAATTCAATTGCATAATTAAAAAACTTTTTATCCTGAGTTGAGCAAAAGTATTCAGTTTGAAATAACTCCTGTAGGAGGAAAATATTTACATTCTCCTTAGATGCTTGTTGAGCAATATCTATAGCCTTATTTATGTTTAAATCTTTTTTTTCTTTTATTGATTTAAACTGCGAAGTAGCTACTTTAACTGACATTTTTTGGCACATTCATAGTAACACAATGGATATTACCTCCACCATAATTTATATGTGAAGTTTCAATCATCTCAATTTTTTTATCTTTAAAAATATCTTTAAAAATATCATAAACCATTTCATCTTCTTTAACATTAAATTTTGGGACAAAGATTTTATGCTTTGAAAAATAAAAATTAATATACGAGGCAATAAGCTTTTTATCATTAACAACTATTTTTGAAGGAAGGGGTATATCAATTAATTCTATGTTACTGTCAATGCTCGAAAGGTTACTTAGAATAATTGATTTAATCTTAGTTAAATTATTTGAGTTCAAATCATCTAAATCATAACTTTTTGCTATTAAATATTTTCTATTTCCAATAGGACATAAAATATTGTCTATGTGCCCATCAGTATCGTCATCTTTTAAACCCTCAGGGATCCAAATTATTGAATTTAAATCAAATAAACTAGTCAGTGTTTGCTCTATTTTTGCTTTTTTAGGATTATTTCTATTTGGGTTAAGTAGCACACTTTCAGTGGAAAACAAGTTTCCGTATTCATCGTAAGTAATAGCACCCCCTTCTAAAGTAAGATCATTTAAATATGAAGTAATAGAAAATTGATTTGAGATATATTCACCTACTTTATTATCATTAAAATAATTTGGGTATTTTCCATAACCATTAAAATTAAAGTTAATACATTTAAGTTCATTATCCTCTTTGATAAAGATTGGGGCAATATCTCTCATCCAAGAGTCATCTAGTTCTAGTTGGATAATATTTATTTTTTGATTATTAATATAATTTTTACACTCGTTGTAATCCTCTTTATTACAATACATATAAACTGTTTCTTCATCCGAAATACAATTAGCTAAATGCGCCATTTCTAATCTAGCATCTTTAATTATTTCTTTGTAAAGATTTTTATTACATGGCCAAGCCATTAGACATTTGTCATGTACTTCCCATTCTGGAATTAACTTCATAAGATTATAGTATATATTTTTTTTTAATTATGAATATTTGTATGCTCTCAGATATGGTCAAAAAAGAAAAAAGAATGCCCCTAATACCTGATGATATTATTGAACTTAAAAACATATCAACCAAATTCAACTTTTATATTGAAAAATTTAATGACAGAATAATTGAAGAGAAAGAATATATTTCAGTTGGGTGCAAGTACTATACAAATCAAAAAATAGATTTATTCTTATCAATGCAAGGTTTGAAACAAAGTCAAATAAAGTCAAATCAAAATTACTTAGTCTTATTCAATGTTGTAGAATATGTTGAGCAAAATAGAGCTATGTTAAATAAAATTTTAAAAAATAATTGTTCTCTGCTATTTTATGATTTATTGAGTGGCAAACACTCAATCAAAATTTTAAAATCTGCTAATAAAGAGCATTTGCTAAAATCAACTATTTATATAAGTAAAAAATTAAAAGCAAAATTACCATTATTTTGTAATTCCTTAAAAAGAGATAGTATTGAGAAATTTTATTTATCCAAAAAAGGATATATTAATTTTCGTTATTTAAGTTTACTTGAAAAATTAGTTTAATATTAAATAAATACCCGTAGATACTAATAATAATGCGAAGAAATACTCAAAGCTTCTCTTTAATTTAGGGTTAGATACTAAATTTTTAATTAAACTTCCAAAAAGTGCCCATAAACTTATACATGGAAAGCTTACCAATGATGACATCAACCCTGTGAAAACAACAGCTATCCAAAGCTTTTCTTCTAAAGGCATAAAACCAGATGCGACTGTAATAGCAATTGTCCATGCCTTAGGGTTTACCCATTGAAAAAGAGCAGCTTCGTAAATATTTAAGGGTCTACCTGTATCTTTCTTGTAATCCTTCAGAGACCCAATCATTTGATAAGCTAAATAAATGAGATAAAAAAAACAAAGCCATTTTAGTATCATTTGAAATTCTGGTTTATTAATCAAAATTAAACCTAAGCCTGTGCAAATTAATGAAACTTGAAGAGCATGACCTAAAGAAATACCAGTAATATGTGGAAGAGACCTTTTAAAACCAAATTTTAAGCCTGAGATCGTTAACATAGCATTATTGGGCCCAGGTGTGATAAACATGACGGTGTAATATGATACTATTGCTACAACTAAAGCTATATCTATCAATTAATTAATCTTTAATACTAAACTTATTATCTTCTAAGATAACATGTATTGGAACACCAGTAGAGAGTTCAACAGAATTAATATTATTTGGTTCATAAATATTCATAACAATTAAAAGTGCTCTTAAAGAATTCCCATGTGCTGCTATTAAAATATTATCATTTTCATTACTTTGAATAGCAGGTTTAATTACTTCCTCAAAATATTTTGTAACTCTTCTGACCACATCCTCAAGACTTTCACCGTTGGGGGGTTGATCAGAATAACCTCTTCTCCACTTATGAACTTGTTCTTCTCCAAATTTTTCAGCAGTTTCCTTTTTGTTTAAACCCGTGAGATCACCATAATCTCTCTCATTTAAATTAATGTTTGAGATTATTTTTCCTTCATTATTTAAAAAATCCCACTGATCTAGGTTTTGAAGAATTATTTTAGCGGTTTCTTGTGCTCTTTTTAATTCGCTTGTAAATACAATATTGAATTTAATATCTAAATTTTTGAAGTTTTGCCCAGCTTTATTCGCCTCCTCAATGCCTTGATCAGATAATTCAATATTTTTAAAGCCGGTAAAAAGATTTAATTTATTCCACTCGCTTTGACCATGGCGAATTAATAAAATATTTTTCATTGAATTTGATATATATTATTAATTACTCATGGTCAAATTTCGCATTGAAAAAGATAGCTTAGGTGAAATTAAAGTTGAAAGCACGAAACTTTGGGGAGCACAAACTCAAAGATCAATAGAAAACTTTCAAATAGGAATTGGGAAATTTCATTTTCAAAATATTTTTTTAGAGGCCATTGCCTTACAAAAAAAATCATGTGCTTTTGCAAATGCAGAATTAAAATTATTACCGAAAAATCATACTAAAATTATCGCTAAAGTTTGTGATTTAATTATATCTGGAAAATTAAATGGTCACTTTCCTCTTGTTGTATGGCAAACAGGATCAGGGACTCAAATCAATATGAATCTTAATGAAGTTATTGCGAATAAAAGTAATCAGTTATTAGGAAGAAAGCTCCCGACAAATACCCCACTTCATCCTAATGATCATATTAATATGTCTCAATCATCAAATGACAGCATTCCTACTGCTATGCACATAGCTACTGTGCTATTGTTAAAAAAAAATTTATTTCCTCAGATAAATTTTTTTAAAAAAACTTTAAAAAAGAAAATTTCAGAATTCAAAGGGATTATTAAAATTGGCAGAACTCACACACAAGATGCGACACCAATTAAATTTTCAAGTGAATTTTTAGCATTTTATGATCAAATCTCTTATGCAGAAAATGTTATTAAAAAAAGTTTAGATAAACTCTATGAATTAGCTCAAGGAGGAACTGCTGTTGGATCTGGAGTAAATGCACCAAAAAATTTTTCTAAAAAATTTATTAAATATTTAAAAAAAGAAACAGGGCTTCCATTTAAATCTGCTCCTAATAAATACGAGTCTCTTGCTTCCCATGATGTGTTTATTGAGGTAATGTCAGGTGTTGAAATTTTAACTAGTGCCTTATTTAAAATGGCAAATGATATTAGGTTACTAGCATCAGGGCCAAGAAGTGGAATTTCTGAGTTAATTCTCCCTGCCAATGAACCTGGTTCATCAATCATGCCAGGGAAAATAAACCCTACTCAGTGCGAGGCATTATCGATGGTGTGTGCACATGTGATTGGTCTTAGAAATTCTATATCCTTCGCTTGTACGCAAGGCCATTTTCAATTAAATGTTTATAATCCATTAATTATTCACAATACTCTTGATGCAATTAATTTGATTAGCGAGGCTATGGCCTCCTTTAATAAAAAATGTTTGAGAGGATTAAAAGTTAATAAAAAAAGAGTAAATGAGCTTTTAAATCGCTCATTAATGCTGGTGACGCCCTTAACTAAAGTTATTGGTTATGATCTAGCCTCTAAAGTGGCATTAAATGCTTATACTAGAAATATTTCATTAAAAGAGTCTTGTATGGAACTAACTAATTTATCTGAGGAAGAGTTTAATAAATATACTGATCCAAAGAAGATGGTTTAGTTAATTTTGTGTATTTTATAGTTTTCTTTTGTTTTAAATAGCTCTTTAAGCAAATTATTTGTAATGAAGTGGCCTGTTTTAAAACCTTTGTAAGTTCCAATAACAGGGTAGCCGGATAAATAAAGATCACCCACCACATCCAAAACCTTATGGCGCATTAATTCATTATCATATCTTAATCCATCTTTATTAAGTGGTTTTTTATTTTTAATCACAATGGCATTATCTAATGAGCCCCCTTTGATTAGATTTTGTGACTTGAGGTATTCTATTTCTTGAAAAAAACCAAAAGTTCTTGCTTTAGAAATAGACTCAATATAGTTACCATTTAAGTTTGAAATTTTAATATCTTGATCCTCATACTTTCCATCAAAACTAGACTGTAAATTTATATTTAAACCTTCATCATTTGAAGAGTTAGGTATTAACTCAGCATATCCATAATCACATGAAAATTTAACTGGCTTAATTATTTCTAAAATATTTTGTTCAGAGTCTTGTTCTTTTAATCCTTTTTTTAAGATACTTTTGACAAATATATCAGAACTACCATCAAGAATAGGAACTTCAACGTTGTCAATTAAAATTTCACAGTTATTAATATGCAGACCTGCAAGAGCACTCAATAAGTGTTCAACAGTTTTAACCTCAACTCCGTCAGAAGCAATGTTGGTTGAAAATTTTGTAGATATTACATTATCCCATTTTGCAGGAATAATTATAGATTTGTCTGCTCTATTAAAAAATATACCAGAATCTATAGGCGCAGGTTTAAGGATAATATTCGTATTAACACCAGTATGTAGACCAATTCCATTAAAGCGTATAGGATCTTTAATAGTAAAACTCTTCATCTAAGCAATACTAAGAAAATACCCAAAAAGTATTACTTTATAATTGTAAAACTTTGTATTATTTAAGTTTATTAGTTTGATCCTTTACGAAGATATGACGGGGTATCTATATCCTCAATGGCATCATTTTCATTACTAAAATCTGAAATATCTGAAATCTCTGAACTTTCCGTAAGATCGTTTTTTTCATTTGATAAAACAGTGTCATCTTCAACAATATCACTAAATAGAAAAAGGTTAGGATCTGTCTTTGTTTTTTTTGCCTTTTTCCTCTTATCTGGACTTTTGTCACTAACTTCAGTTGATTTTTTATCAGATGACATCAAATTAGAGAGCATGCTAAAAAAACCAGTTTTCTTCTTCTCTTCAAGATTTCCAAAATTAACACTATTTTCAGCGCTTTTATTACTTAATTCTTCTTTATCATTTACTTTTTGTTCAATATCACTAGACAAATTAAATTCATCTTTGTCATGTGTGTCCAAATTTTTCTCAACTATACTTGAAATATCCTCATCAGGCACAATATTAGTTTTCTCCTCTGTTAAGCCATCATCAATTTTATTTTGAATAGAACTAAAGCCTGAATTATTTTCAGACTCAGGATAATATAGGATTTTTTTTCCAGTAGCTTCTATACCTGTTGCAAAAATACTAATTTTAAGTTTACCTTGAAGAGTGTCGTCAATTAAAGAACCGAATATTATATTTGCCTCAGGATTTACACTTTGTCTTATGATATTAGCAGCATGATCTACCTCTAATAATGTCATATCATTTCCACCAGAAATATTTACAATTACTCCTTTAGCAGTATTCATATCTATATTTTCAATTAGTGGATTTGTCAGAGCTAGATTAGAAGCTTCTACTGCCTTATTATCTCCCTCTGCTACCGCTGTACCCATCATTGCAAATCCCATTTCTTTTATCACAGTTCTAACATCTGCAAAATCTAAGTTTATCAGTCCTGGTTGGGTAATTAAATCAGTTAGTCCTTTTACTCCATCAAACAGAACATTATCTGCTTTTTTAAATGCTTCGGCAAAAGAAGTTTGCTCATTAGATACTTTAAATAAGTTTTGGTTAGGTATTATCAATAGCGTGTCTACATTGCTTTTTACTTCTTCAAGTCCTTGTAATGCTAAATTCATTCTCTTGGTACCTTCAAAGTTAAATGGAGTTGAGACTATTGCAACAGTCACAATTCCTAGTTTTTTTGCAATGCTAGCTATAACAGGTAAAGCACCTGTGCCTGTGCCTCCACCCAAACCAGCTGTTAAAAATAACATATTTGTATTTCTAAGTTCTTCTGATATTAAATCTATACTTTCTTCAGCAGCGTCTTTTCCAATGACTGGATCTGCACCTGCGCCTAATCCTTTAGTTTTCTCTAAACCTAATTGAATACGATTATAACAAAGAGAATTTTCAAGAGCTTGTGCATCAGTATTTGCTACAATAAAATCAACATTGTTTAAATTGGATTGGATCATATTATTGACAGCGTTGCTGCCTGCACCACCAATGCCCATTACAGTTAAGGATGGTTTTAAGTTTTTTTGATCAACTACTGGTTCTATATCTAGTGTCATTTTTTTCCCCGCAAATCAACCTATAGTAGGTCTACGAATCTTTTGTACCATATTTTGTTTGAAAGTGAATCAATTTTTTGAACAAAGTTATTATTTTTAGAACTTTTATTAGTTAAAAGCCAAAAACTTGAGTATAGAGACATGATACTTGCATCATTTAAAACCTTGGGAATACCGCAAGACTTTGGGGGTTCTAAAAATTGAATGTCATATCCAAATTTTGTTCTAAAGTAATTATAAAAATTTTTCAACTTTGAACCACCTCCTGTAAACACATAAGAGTAAAAACTCTTGTCTTTAGGTAAAGAATTTAAAACTAATTCAAAAGTTTCATCTAAACGATCTAATATAATTTCTTTTAAATTGTCATGTCCAACATTTTTTTTTTTGTTATCTCCAAACTCCTCCCAAATAGGAATTTCAACTATTGAATTTCTTGTATCAGATAAATCAATTGTAGAAATTTTAAGTTTTTCAGCAAAATCGAAACTAATATTATGAATATTGACTAAGTCGTTAGAAATTCTTTTACTGCCGTGAGGTATTTTTTTTATAAAATGTAAAACCTTATTTTTTATCATAATAATATTTATATTGTTAAAGCCATAATCAATAAGTACAACATTTGTTTTAGTGTTTTGTTTATTTTTTAAATAGAAATAATAGGAAGTCGTGGAGTCCAAGTAATTTAAAATTTTAATTTGTAATTTTTGAAATATATTTTTTAAGAGATTAATTTGTTTAATATCAATCATTGAAACTAGTGAAATTATAGATAACTTGTTACAATTCAATCCAATAGGATTATCCGTAATTAATTTGTCATCAATTTTATAGTGAGAAGTATAAAGGTTATAATGATAATTTTCGTCTTTAGGAATTTTAATCTTAGAAATTTTTCTTAAATCGTTTTTTTCAACAATGGCACCATGAAGATTTAGGTCCTTCTGAGTTTTCTTAATTTGGACACTTTGATTAGTGATAAGAATGTAAGTATCTCTGATTATATAGTTAGCTTGTTTCTCGGCTTGAACTATAGAATTTTTAATAGAATCAATAAAATCGTCAAAATTCTCTATTTCTTCACCTGTATATCCTCTTGATCTAGTTTTACCAGTTCCGATTATTGAATATTCTTGATTAAATTCTGAGTATATAATTGTTTTTATTGAAAAAGATCCAATTTCAATTATTGTTTTGTAACTATCCAATTATTTTAATCTTATAGTTTTATTGTAGAAATTTCTTAAATCCAAAAATTGCTTATAATTTGTACTTTTTTCAATTATATCAATATTGTTTTTAATAAAATTTAACAAATTGGAATCAATCACTTTAGGCAGCATAACAATTTTACCGTCACTTAAAACTAAATTGTATCTCCTATCATCTATGTATTCAATTTGATCTATATCAAAAAGGGACGACAATATTTGATAATTTTCATATAAGTAATTATTTATATAAATACTATTCTTAGAAATATCAATGAGTTTGATTTTATCTAGATAACTTTTTTTGAAGTAGTTGATGGGAGCTGTTGTATTATCAAAAAATATTACCTCTTTGGTCAAATTATTAAGAGCAAAAGATTTTTTTAAGTTTATTTGAATATGAATTTCATTATCTATTTGTTTAATTAAATGGTTATCAATAAATAAATATTCTTTTAAATAACTATTAATGTCATTTAAATTATTTGTTATTTCAACTTCAAAGTCTTTATTTATATTTGAGTCTATAAAATTGATAATTTCAAATGGTTTTTTAGTTAAGTAAATTATAGTATAATATAAAAATATAACTAGAGAGGTGATTGATAATATAAAAATTGCAACTTCTCTATATTTATATCTCATAAAGATGCATTAATTATTTGATTTAATAAGTATTGATAAGATAAACTATTAAAATTGGCTTGCTCAGGAACTAGTGATATTTTTGTTAATCCTGGATGAGTATTCATCTCTAAAAAATACATTTTTCCATTTTTTCTACTCATTATAAAATCTAGTCTTGCTATTCCTTTACATCTACAAACTTCAAATATTCTTTTTGAAATATTTAATAAAAAATTATATTGAGATTTAGATATTCGAGCTGGCAAGAAATGAATGCTTTTATTTTTTGTATATTTGGCAATATAATCATAGTGTTTACTATTAAATTCTATTTCTGTAACGCCAAGAGCATGAATTTTACTATTATTTTCGATAACAGTTACAGTTAGCTCCTTTCCATATATGATTTCTTCAATCAAATTTTTTTGATCAAAAATTGTTGCTTTGACAGTTTTTTTATCATTTAAAAATTTAATACCGTTTGAGGACCCTCCCCAATTTGGCTTTAATATAACGGGAAGCTTTATTTTATTATTATATATAATTTCTTTTGGGGATATGATGCTAAGCTTTTTTTTTAAATAGTTTTTTAATAAACGTTTATTAAAACATAAGGCGGATGAAATAGCATCAGAATGAGTAATAGCTATTTTATTTTTTTGGGCAAATGAATTTAAACCTCCGTCTTCGCCAAATTCACCATGAAGAGAATTAAATATTATATCTGGTTTATAATTTAAAATTTTATCAATATTATTTTTTTTAATATTAAAAAATCTCACATTAAATTTATTTTTTTTGAGACTGGAAAAAACATTTTTACCTGACATAAGAGATACTTCTCTTTCATCTGACCATCCTCCAGCTACAACTAGAATATTGAGTAATTTAATTTTTTTTTCTTTCAAGCTATAATTCTTAATTCTTTTTCAAGTGTGATTTTGTGCTTATCGCTTACTCTTTTTTGAATTTTGGAAATAAATAACTCTATGCTTTTTGCACTAATATTTGGCTCATTTTCAAAAAAATTGGAGTGTATCTTAGATAATTTTATAGGTCCATTGTAAAAACTTTTATCAATGGATGTCTTTATTAATTTCCAGGCACTTTGATTAACTGGATTTTTGAAAATACTACCACAACAATTTACTTTTTGCGGTTGTGTTCTGTTTCTAATATTTTCATATTCTTTCATTAAATTTTTTATTGAAATCTTATCTCCTAAGGTAATTTTAAATTTTCCATATAAAATTATTGTATTACTTTTTTGAAAACCTCTTCGATAGTCAAAATTTAATTCACTTATATTTTTTTCATAAATTTTATTATCATTTATATCAAAATATATTACACTTATTAGTCTGTCTTTAATTTCTTGATTATAACAGCCAGCATTCATAAATATATTTCCTCCAATTGAACCTGGGATCGTAAATAAGAACTCATAACCTGATATATTATTTTGAAAACAAAATTTTGATAAATAATTGTCTAAAACTGCGGCTCCAACTAACATGTGATCAGAGTTTATTTGAACATTAGCAAAATCTCCTAAGAGTTTTATAGCTGTACCATTAAAACCCTCGTCATTAATTAGAGTATTTGAAAGATTGCCAATAACTAATAATGGTTTTGATTTAATTTCAGATCTACAAAATAAATTACTTAAATCATTTTTTTTATAAACTTTATAAAGATGCTTAATTGTACCTCCAGATTTTAGCCACGAATATTTAGCTGATGAGTAATTAGAGATTAAATTTTTATTTCCTAGAGTCATAAAAAAAACGAATTTGGTTTGATATATCTCCTGCTCCTGCAGAAATAATTATACATTCACTTTTATTTAATACAAATTTATCTAATAGATTAAATAGGTGATGATAATTTTCAACATATCTAGTTTTCTGATTATTGAGGACATTTAAGTCATTAACTAAATTTTTCGAATTTTTCATACCCTTTTTATAGTTTTCACCTGCCTCATATGTTTTTATGATAACTAAGTTTTTGATATTTTTTAATACTCTCAAATATTGGTTATATAAATCATTTAATCTTGAGTACCTGTGGGGTTCTATAATAAAAATAATATGTTTTTTCTTATATAAACGTGAAATGTTAATTAATTTTTCAATCTCTGTGGGATGATGCGCATAGTCGTCAATAAGTATTGTTTTTTTTATCTTCCCAAGAATATTTAATCTTCTTTTTGTACCTTTAAAATTTAGTATGTGAGATTTTATTATTTTGTATCCTAAATCATCAATTGTAGAAAGAGCTGCGGTTAAATTTTGAACGTTATGTTCTCCAAGCAAATTAGTAGATAAATTTTTCTTTAAAATTTTTTTATCTTTAAAAATATGAAAAGTTGACTTTTTATCGGTCAACTTCAAAATTTTATAATTATAATTTGACTTTAAGCTTGACCCAAATGTTTTGATGTTACTAGAATATTTTTTTAATGAATTTAAAAAATGGTCATTGTTATTAACAAAAATCTTAACATTTTTTTTACTTTGACTAAGAATATATTTTTTAATTTTAGATTTAAACTTAGAATAAGTTTTATAAAATTCTATATGCTCCCTATCAACATTTAAATATATCAAATATCTTGGGCTTAATTTGAAAACAGTTCCATCACTTTCATCTGCTTCTACTACAACATAATTACTATCAGTAAGATATATATTTTGACCAAAATTCTGCATAATACCACCAGAAATAATAGTTGGGTTCATGCCAGCGCAGACTAATAAATTTCCTAAAATAGAGGTGGTTGATGTTTTCCCGTGAGAGCCAGATATAACAATGGTAAACTTATCTTTGCAAATAAGTTGGAGAAGTTTGGATCTGTTATAACAAGGTACTCTATTTTTTTTTGCCTCTTTAATTTCAGGATTATTTTTAATTGCTGAGGAGTAGAATATAATTTCCCTACCTTTGATATTTGAAATCTTATGGCCAATGAAAACTGGAATATTCAATTTTTCTAAATTTATCGTATTGGCGTTATAAGTAATATCACTACCAGTAACGTCTATATTATTTTTTTTTAAATAAATTGCTAAAGCACTCATACCAATACCATTGATGCCAATAATATGTATTTTTTTGGATGTTAGTTCAGAGAATTTCATCTAGTTGTATAACAAATTATTTTTTCAATCGAATGAGGGTTTATTAAAGAATTAAAGTAAAATTGATTTATAGTGTTTTTTTTATTTGGTATGGAAAATTTCTTTAAGCTCATGTTATGTGAAAGAAAATAATTTAAATTAAATTTTTGATGTTGGTCTCTAGAAATTAAATGAGGCATAAAATAAACATTATTTGTATAATATAAAATTTCATTAATAGATCCAGATCCAGATCTAGAAAGTATAAAATCATATTCTTTGATATTGAGATCATTTTTAAAAGAAAAAAAAGTGCATCTATTAACATCAATCAGATCTATGTATTTTTTTTTTATAATTTCTAAGTGTGAGTTGGGTATTTGAACAAAGAATTTTAATTTATTTAAATGTTTTGTATTTAAAAACATTATTTCTTTCAGCATTTTTTTATTTAAATCTAATGATCCTGCACTTCCACCCATTAATAAAATATTAATAAAATTGTTATCAAGTTTTTCGTTTGCTTTTTCTTTATCTATAAAAAAATTACCGACAAATATTTCTTTACTGCGCATTTTATGTTTTGGAAAAGAAGTAAAAGCATTTTTAGCAATAAAATAATTAATTTTATTAGCTAAACCATAGATTATATTTTGTTCATGAATATTAATTCTATTTGAAGAAAGGAAAAAAATATTAAAAAATTTTGCAATTATCAAAATAGGAGTTGTGATAAAACCACCAAAGCCTAATAATGTTATTTTTCTATTAAATAAAAATAATGAGTTTAAATTGAAAAATATTTTTAAAATATATGCAAATTTATTTTTGGAACTAAAAATAATTACGTTTACTCTATTATCTTCTATTTTCTCTATATAATTTTTGCCTATTTCGTTTGAAATAAAGAGAATTTCATTTGGTTCTTTGATTTTACTTATAATATTTAAATATTTAATTGCAGGTAAGATATGACCTCCTGAAGACCCAGCTATCACAATAAATTTAATTTTTTTCAATGACTATTTCTTTCAAAACCTTATTTGTTTTTATATCAATAATTTGAAATACTACCTTATTATCTAAAATATATTTTTGCTGATATTGATTTTCATTAATTAAGAAAACATCATTTAAATCAATATTTTTGTTAATAATCTTTTTTGAATTTTTGTCATTACTCATTTTATAGAAAACACCAAAAATAATTGCTATTATTCCAGCTATTATTAATAATCCTTGAAAAATAACTAAACTAATTAGAAAATTTTTTTTTAACATATATTTAATGAGTAAATCATATAATTACAAAGGTTTTAGAATTGAAATATTATACGAGGACAATGATATAGCAATATTAAATAAACCATCTGGGCTTCTTACGCATAAAAAAAATGAATACGATACTAGTCCAAGCTTACAAGAGAGTTTAAAGGATCAATTTATAATAAAAAACAATGAAAATTTTAAAGAAGGTATTGTTCATCGTCTAGATAAAGATACAAGTGGTATTATAGTTATAACAAAAAATTTAACTTCCAAAAATAAATTTAAGGACATGTTTAAAAATAGAAATGTAAAAAAAAATTATCTTGCATTTACCTATGGTTTACTTAGTCAGAATGATTTTGAAATAAATAGAAATATATCTAGAGATAAAATAAAAAGAACGAAATTTAAGGTATCAGAAAATATTGGAAAAAATGCAATTACTAAAGTATCAAATGTTAAAATATTTCATGGATCTATAAGTCTCTTAAATTGTCAAATTATTACAGGTAGAACTCATCAAATTAGAGTTCATCTATTAAGTTTAGGACTTCCAATAATTGGTGATAAAGACTATAAACTTAACAAAGAACAAAATTTTCGCTTAAATAATATGATTGATAGTGTAAGAGATCTAGTGTCATTTTTTCCAAGACAAGCATTACACTCGTACAAAATAGAATTTGTTCATCCAATTTCAGAAAAACAAATTAAAATTACTTGTGATTTACCTGATGACATGAAAGATTTAAACAAAAAATTGCTATGAATATAGAAAATAAAAATCTTCTTCCTGTAATTACTTCTGAAAATGATGTTTATCCATACTTAAAAAAGATAAATCAATTTCCTATTTTATCAGATGAAGAAGAAAAAAAGCTTGCAGTAGATTGGTTAAAGAATGGTGACACTAAAGCTGCTCAAAAACTCGTGACTAGCCACTTACGACTTGTTGCAAAAATTGCAATGGGCTATAAGGGTTATGGATTACCTTTATTTGATTTAATCTCTGAGGGAAATTTAGGTCTAATCCAAGCAATTAGAAAATTTGACCCAGAGAAAGGATTTAGGTTAGCTACTTACGCTATATGGTGGATTCGAGCATCTATTCAAGAATATGTTTTACATAGTTGGTCTTTAGTCAAAATAGGGACAACTGCTGCACAAAAAAAACTTTTTTTTAATCTTCGAAGGCTCAGAAATCAACTAAAAAAATATGAAGATGGCTACCTATCTATTGAACAAATCAAATCTATTTCTGAAGATCTTGGTGTAACTGAAGAGGAGGTAAAACAAATGGAAGGCAGAGTTTTTAATCAGGATTTCTCATTAAATACACCTCTTAATGATGAAAATGATTCCGAGTGGATAGATCAGGTTGAAGATGAGACAATTGACACTATCTCAAAAGTTGAGCAAAGTGATGAATTAAAAAAAAGAAAAGCATTATATAAACAAGCTGTTACTAAACTTGAGCCAAGAGAATTAGAAATATTAACTGCAAGAAGACTTGATGAAGAGCCTAAAACATTAGAAGATCTGAGTCAGAAGTATTCAATTAGTAGGGAAAGAGTAAGGCAAATAGAAAATAAAGCGATAAAAAAACTTCAAGAAGAGATCAGAGCTATCTCAAATCAGAAACTTTTGCCAAAATATTGAGTCATCTAATAATAGTTTGACTTCTTTCAGGTCCTAGAGAAATAATTTTAATTGGAATATTCAAATAATCTTCAATATATGAGATATATTTTTTTAAATTGTCAGGAAGTCTATCAAATTTACTCAAGTCTTTGATTTCACCCCAACTTGAAAATATTTCAAAGTCAGTGTCCTTTAAAGACAAAGACTCTAAAATAGTGCTTTCGCTAAAATTCACATCCTCATATTCTTTAGAATTATAGCTTTTACATACTTTTATTTCGGAAAGATTATTTAATACATCAGCTTTAGTCATACATAATTCATTAACACGATTTATCTGACAACTATATTTTAAAGATACTAAATCAAGCCAACCACATCTTCTTTTTCTTTTTGTTACTGTGCCAATTTCAACTCCTTTTTCAGCAATATAATTACCAATGTCATTATGTAATTCAGATGGGAAAGGTCCATTACCTACTCTAGTAGTGTAAGCTTTAAATATACCAACGGTCTCATAGTCAACTTGTAAAGCTGAACCAATCACAATATTTGATGAAACTGTATTTGATGAAGTTACAAAAGGATATGAACCGTGATCCAAATCAAGGAGTGCGCCTTGAGCACCCTCAAATAATATTTTTTTGTCTCTAAATTCTTTTTTAATTAAAGAATTATCTATAATTAGTTCTTTTACTAGTTCGTAAAAACCTATTAAATCTTGAACTGTCTTTTCAATATTAATTTTATCTTCATTAAATCTCTCTAAAATAGGATCATAAAATTTCTTAATTGAACTAATTTTTTCTTCAATAATTTTCTTAGATTTTAAATCATAAAGTTTAATACTTTTTCTCCCAACTTTATCTTGATATGCAGGTCCGATACCCTTAGAGGTAGTACCAATTTTTTTTTCACTATTTAAAATTGACTCATTTATTTTATCTAATTGCTTATGATAATCTAAGATAAGTGATATATTTGATGATAAATAAACCTTTGGATTATTAATCTTTTTAGTAATTTGATCGTACTCTTTAGTAAAATGTTTAGGATCAAGAACAACACCTTGACCTAAATAACAAACTTTACCGCGAATTACACCTGACGGTATAAGGTTCAATTTATAAGTTATATTATCGACAATGACAGTATGACCAGCGTTATTTCCGCCTTGGTATCTTACCACTAAGTCAAATTCTTCTGATAGATAATCAACTATTTTACCTTTACCTTCGTCACCCCACTGTAATCCAATAACTGCTTTATTCATTAGATTAATTCAGCTATGTAATCAACATTACTCGAAAAACCAAATCCCTCGATTTTCTCTTTATTTTTTTTGTATTTATAACCACCACCCTGAGCTAATATTTTTTTTGAAATATTTGAGTAGACATAAAAAAAAATATCCTGGTGATAGTCTTGAGAAAAAAAATCTTTTTCTAAATTTAATTCAAATGGAGCTTTTATGTTTTTTTTAAAAATATTTACATATTTTGAAATATTATTTTTACTTTTACTACCATCTAATAAGTAAGTTTCATTTTTAATCATTTTGGGGTCGGTTAAAACAAAAGTATAATTTTTTTTAAGAATATATTTTAAAACTCTATCTAAAATTATTAAAACTTCTTTGAAAGAAATATTTTTTGGTGAATTGATAATTTCAACTCCATGTTGTCTAAATTGCTTTATGGTCTGACTCATCTTGTCTTTTTTAAATACATCTCCCATATAATAAAGGTAGTGTTTTGAATTTGAGTCATGTGTCAAAATTGTATTAATTACTTGTCCTGTTATATCTGAACGAAGAGTTGACTCCGAGAGAGAGTTTAAAGATTTGTCTTCAATTACAGATGTAAAAATTCTTGAAAATTTTTTATTTGAGCTAAGGATTTTAGAAAAAGTAATATCTAAGCTCTCATATTTTGTAGCTGTTTGAGAGTATTTTGTATCAAAAGAATTAACAAGCATTGGAAATTACTTTTATTATTTGTGATTTTAATTTTTTCAAAACACTTACTTTTATATTTCTTTTGTCATATTGCAAGTTCACTCTTAAAAGTGGCTCTGTACCAGATGGACGAACATTATAAAATATATCAAAATTTTTGCATAGTTTATTTAGTTTTTGATAAATACTATCTTGAGATAAATAAAATTTTTCTCTATCTATTTTTTGGTTAATATTAATTACCTCGAGAAGATCCATACCGCTTTTTAATACTGATAGTTTTTTGTTTTTTTTAAGAATTAATGTTAATAATCTGATAGCTGTCGCCATGCCGTCACCAATTAAAACATCATCTTTAAATATAAAATGACCTGAAGGCTCACCACCAAAAAAAATTTTATTATCCAATATTTCTTTAAGAATATTTTTATCACCCACCTTTACTCTTTTTAATTTTAAACCTATTTTTTTTAAAGATTTATCAAGGCCATGGTTTGCAATTTCATTAGTTACTATAGTTGAACCTTTTTTTATTTTTTTTTCGGAGAGATAATATTTAGCAAGAATATAAATTACTTCCTCACCAGATAACACACAACCCTTTTCATCTATAACTGTAACTCTATCACCATCTCCATCTAAACATATTCCTATATCGCATTTTTTTTTCATTACTACCTTTGATGCTTTAGAGGGAAATAGAGAACCACAGTCTTGATTAATATTTGTTCCAGAAGGGTTGTTTCCGATAGTATGTAAGTCTGAACCTAATTCAAATAAAACTTCTGGTGCTACTTTATAAGAAGCTCCATTGGCACAGTCTAGAGCAACTTTCAATTTACTATAGTTTAAATTTCTATCAGCACTTTGTTTTAGAGCCTCAGAATATCTTCCTATGGCATTTTTAAGTCTTATTGCTTTACCATAATTTGACTGTTTTATTTTAAAGTTATCAAAGTCATAATTAAAAAAAAAATCTTCTATTTTATTTTCCTCTTCAAGAGAAATTTTAAGACCTTGATCAGAAAAAAATTTTAATCCGTTATCTTGATAGGGATTATGAGAAGCAGTTATCATGACAGAAAAATCTGCTCTAAGAGACTTACCTAGGACTGTTAAAGCTGGGGTTGGCAGAGGTCCCACCAGAATAACTTCAATTCCCATGGATATAAATCCAGATGTTAAAGCAGGTTCAAATATGTATCCTGATAATCGAGTATCTTTATTTATGACTACTCTAGAGATTGAATTTTTTTTTCTTAAAACAATTGCAGATGCTTTGGCAAGTTTAAGAACATTTTCAGCAGTTAAAGGATGTTTTCCCACTTCACCCCTGATTCCATCAGTACCAAATAATCTCATAAGAGATATTTAATATTAAACTTCGTGTTAATTTGGAAGAGGAAAATTTTGATCTTTTGTAAAGGAAGGTAAAGGACCCTTGTTAGATTGTTCTTTTTTATTATCTGAACTATCATCAGAGCTGTCAGAAGAAAAATCATCATCTCTTTTAGGTTTAATGCCCTTGATTAAGTTTTGTATTTCTTCTCCAGTTAAGGTCTCATACTCTAAAAGTCCTTTGGCGATAATATGAAGATCTTTGATGTTCTCATTTAATATTTTTCTAGCTTTGGATTCAGCTTCTTCAACAAGTTTAATAACCTCTTGGTCTATTATTCTTGCAGTTTCTTCTGAAATATTTTTAGACTGAGTTACTGAGTGTCCTAGGAATACTTCTTCTTGGTTTCCAGTGTACCTAACTCTTCCTAGCTTATCGCTATAACCCATTTGTGTTACCATAGCTCTCGCTAAATTAGTAACTTGTTGAATATCCCCTGCTGCTCCTGAGCCTATTTTTTCAGGTCCAAATATTAGTTCTTCAGCTATTCGTGCGGCAACTGTAACTATTAACTTATCAAGATATTCATCTTTTCGATGTATTACTTTATCTTGCTCTGGCACACTCATTACAAAACCTAGGGCCCTACCTGTGGGAATAATAGAGGATTTATAAATTGGGTCTGCATGCTTACAATGCAAATTTGCTAGCGCATGACCTGCTTCATGATAAGCTATTACTTCTTTCTCACTATCAGAAATTATTTTAGACTTATTCTGAGTTCCAAGCATAACTTTATCTTTGGCATCTTCAAAATCATCCATTGTAACAATTTTTTTGTTCTTCCTGGCTGCTATTAGTGCAGCCTCATTGACTATGTTAGCTAAATCGGCTCCGGAAAATCCAGGAGTTGATCTAGCAATAGCAATAGTTTTCACTGATTTATCCATTTTAATTTTTCTTGTATGAACTTTTAATATTTTATCTCTACCAATAATATCTGGTGAAGGCACAACCACTTGTCTATCAAATCTTCCAGGTCTTAATAAAGCGGGGTCAAGCACATCTGGTCTATTTGTGGCTGCTACAATTATTACACCTTCGTTAGCCTCAAAACCGTCCATTTCAACAAGAAGTTGATTTAATGTTTGTTCTCTCTCGTCGTTTCCTCCACCAAGTCCAGCTCCCCTGTGTCTACCAACAGCATCAATCTCATCGATAAATATGATACATGGGGCATTTTTCTTTCCTTGATCAAACATATCTCTTACTCTACTGGCTCCAACGCCAACAAACATCTCTACAAAATCTGAACCTGATATAGAGAAAAAAGGCACACCTGCCTCACCAGCGATTGCACGTGCAAGAAGCGTCTTACCTGTGCCTGGAGGACCAACTAAAAGAGCACCCTTTGGTATTTTAGCGCCCAATCTTTGGAATTTATGAGGATCTTTTAAAAATGAAACAACCTCTTCTAACTCTTGTTTCGCTTCATCAATACCTGCGACGTCATTAAATGTAACTTTTTGTTTATTTTCATTTAGTAACTTTGCTTTTGATCTTCCAAAACCTAAAGCTCCACCACCTTTTCCTGATTGCATTTGTCGCATAAAGAATATCCATACACCAATAAGTAAAAGCATTGGAAACCAAGATACAAATATACTGAGTAATGGATGCATGCCTGATTGTTCAGGTTTAGCATTAATAGTTACATCGTTTTTACTCAGTGTTTCAATAAGATTAGGGTCTCTTGGAGCATAAGTCGAAAATTCATCACCATCCATAGTTTGACCAAAGATATTGTTACCTTGGATTTCAACAGACTTTATTTCGCCATTTTGTGCTTTTTCTAATAAAGTTGAATAAGTATAAGTAATTGTTGAGTAATCTCTTTGAGAGTTCTTAAATACATTAAATAAGCCCAGTAAAATAAGGCTTATAATGATCCATACAAAAATATTTTTTGAAAAATTTTTCATATATTTAATATAGTTAGTGTTACCTACGTTTAAAGTACTAAGTAAGATTTATATAGATTTTTTTATTAAAGGCACCAATTTTTCCTGAAAATACTGACCTTTCCTTAATATCTTTAAACTGATCTTCTAATATACTAATAAAATTCCTTATATTTTCGTCTCGAATTCGTTTTTTTAGTAAGTATCTGTTTTCGTAATAAAAAGCCTGTATTACTAATAACTTAAGATTTTCATTTAGTTGATTGAATTTTTCTATTTCAATTTCATAAAGCTTTTTCTTTTTTCTTTTAAAAAAATTGTGATGCAACGATTTTATATGAGCGGCTCTTGAAAAAATTAATCTTTCATTATGAATTTTAGAAAAAAGTTTTTTTGAGTTTAAAAAATATCTAACTTTATTCCTTGTATATTCTAATTCATAATTACTTCTATCCTCAAACCAAACTATTTTTTTCCTATTAGCATAGCTTTTGATTTGTTTTTTAGAATACTTACTTAAAGGACGATGTAATTTCAAACCATTATAATTATCTGAAAAAATATTTGATAATCCAGCTGTACCAGATTGTTGAATTTTTCTTATAAAAAAAGTTTCATTAAGATCGTCAAGGTGATGACCTAGAAATACATTTTTAATATTTTTTTTTTTAGAAAATTTGAATAAAAAATTATTTCTAATAAATCTGGATTTTTCTTGAAATCCATTAAGTTTATTTTCTTTTGATATTTTCTTTATAATAAGATTTTTTTTTGAAAGTTTATAAAACTCAATAAATTTATTAATTTCAAATTTCCCTTCAGGTCTTTTTTGGTGATCAAAAATCAAATAGTAAATATTTTTATTTTTAAAATATTTTGATTTTATTATTAAATTAAATAGAACTGTGCTATCTAAGCCACAAGAAATTAAAATTAATATTTTTTCATGAGAATTGATATTATCAGTAAGGTAATTCTTTACACCTAGAGAAAGTGATGTTTCATTAATCAATAATTAAACCACAGTCTTTTTCTGTTTGAATAGACTTTGCAGACTCAATTACTTCATTGCTTTCTATGTATGTATTTGAAAAAATTATATCTTCCATAATTAAACAACCATTTTCTTGATCTCCAATACCAAATAGTGACTTTCCAAGCCAAAAATAATTTTCCGATTTAAATTTTGAAAATGAAGAGAAATCTCTATGTCTGATCCCAAAGTATTTTACAGCTTCTATTATCTCATTCTCCATGAAATAAGTTCTACCAAGAAGGTAATATGCTTCTGCCAAATATTCTTTTTGATCTGTATTAGAATTGACTATTAGTAAAAGACTCTCTATTGCAGACTTATTATCTAGACTTGCAAAACTTGTCTTGGCACTTTTTAATTGCTTTTCAACATCAATAATTGGTCTATTTAACTCTATTTCTCTCTCCTCCATTAATTGGTCTAAATCATTAAGCATAGAAATATTAGTCTCTGAAATCGATTTAATCTCAATTTCATCTAACCCCTCTTTTTCGAGATCTGTTGAGGAAACCTTCTCATTAGATTGGTCATTAGATGTATCCGAAATATTCATAGCCTCTCCCTCAAGATCAGAAAGACTGATTTGCCCTAATAATTGCTCCTCTTGAGAATTTTCAATAATTTTTGAAGAGCTTTCTTCTATGTTTAATTGATCAGAGGTATTAATTATTTTTTTTTCAACAGAGTCAGTTGTTGTATATAAAGAATATAAATTACTTACATCATCTTTAATATCCATAATTTGTTTTTCCAGTGAAATTAGACTTTTTGAAATTTCATCAATTGATATTTTTAATTCATCTAAGTCAATATTTATATTATTATCACTTGAATTATTTAATGATGATTGATTTTCATTTTTGTAAACGAATTTCTGAAGATCAATTATATCGTTTTTTATTCTATCTAATTCAACAGATACCTGATTATGTTTTTCAGAATTTGCGTAATTAGTTGAGAAAAATAGAAAAAAAATAACCATAAAATTGTTAATCTTTTTCATGAGATTTTAGATGCTCCTAAAAAAAGGAGCACCTTAATGAAATTTAAATTAATTACTTACTAATGTAACGCCGCGTCTATTTTGACTGTATGCAGTTTCATCAGAACCAATAACCTCTGGTCTCTCTTTGCCCCAACTTACGTATTCCATTCTATTGGTATCAACACCAGCTTGAGCGAGATAAGAGTAAACGGAAAATGCTCTTTTATCACCTAGAGCCAAGTTGTACTCGCGAGTACCTCTTTCATCTGCATGACCTTCGACAGTAATGTTCGTGTCAGGGTATTGCATTAACCAAGCAGCTTGAGCGTCAAGTGTTGCTTGAGCATCAACAGTGAGTTCTGAACTATCAAATTCAAAGAATACTCTATCACCTACGTTGACAATAAGATCTTCTTGTGTACCAGCTGTAATTTCTCCACCTGAAGATGAACTAGCGCTAGCAGCATCAACGTCTCCACCTTGTTCTGTCTTAGTAGCTGCACATGAAGCAAGGAAAAAACCTGCAACAATAAGCATAAACAATTTTTTTAACATTATTATAATTCTCCGCGTAAATTTATTCTTACTATAGTTAAGCTAACTAAACACTGAATTTTTTGGAAATCAAGATAATAATTATTTAATTTTTATAAAATTTGTTGAATTTGAATGAATTATCACAGTAAAGGAGACCACGCTGGGTCACTTCCATCCCTTGGAGTTGGGATAATCCTCTCATTATAACCGCTAATATCAATAAAATGGATTGTTACTTCCCCACCCGTTCCATCTAAATTCGATCTCTTTTGTCTGTGAAATATTAAATACCTTCCATTTGGCGACCAAGCAGGAGACTCAAGCGCAAAATCTCTGACAATTACTCTTTCATTGTTTCCATTTGTATCCATAACTCCAATATGAAAATTACCCTGTGTTAACTTAGTAAATGCAATTAAATCTCCTCTAGGTGACCATACAGGATTTCCGTATACACCTCTACCCTTAGATATTCTTTTTATATTATCTCCATTTTTTTCCATTATGAACAATTGAGGACTTCCTCCTCGATCAGAGTTAAAAACAATTTTTTCGCCATCAGGGGAAAAAGATGGTGATGTATCTATCCCAGAGTCATTTGTTAATCTTGAGAGAGATCGGGTGTTCAAGTCCATTAAATAAATTTCTGAATTTGCTGTGTTTGGGTCGGAAAAAGACATTACAACACTTTGACTATCTGGTGAAAATCTCGGCGCAAAAGTCATTCCTGGAAAATCTCCGACAATTTCTCTTTCACCAGTTTTTAAATTATAAATGTAAACTCTGGGAAGATTATTTTTGTACTCCATATAAGTTATTATTTGATTATTTGGTGCAAAACGTGGTGTTAAGACTAAATTTTTTCCATCTGTTAAAAATTGATGGCTGTCTAAATGTCCATCTTGATCCATAATTGCTAATCTTTTAACTCTTTGATCAAGTGGGCCAATTTCTGATACATAAACTATTCGCGTATCAAAATAACCTGTTTCTCCTGTTATTCTCTCATAAACAATATCACTTACAGTATGCCCCACTCTTCTTATTAAATCTTCATTAGGTACAGTTAATTGTAATTTTTCAATCTCTGTCCCATTAAACACATCATATAATCTCATACGTAATCTTATTCCTTTGTCTGATTTATTGACATCTGCACTTAATAAAAATTGTGCTTTAATTAGCTTCCAATCTTCAAAACGTGGAACTTTTTCAACTAAATTGTCAGATTGAATATAAAGGTCCTCATTAACTGTAAAGAAAAGTCCAGAATTTGTTAGATTATTTGAGATAATTTGTCTTAAGGTATTACCATATCTAGATGTATCAGAATCTGCTCCGAATATTTGAGTTATGGCTATGGGTGTTGGTTCAACTTTTCCTTGAGCAATAGTTACCTCAAGAGCTGCGTTTGCTTTAAATGAAAAAAACAAAACTATAAGGATTTTTTTAATCATAAAAATATGTCTATTTGAATAAGTCTAAACATCTTAGATACTTATTAATCAAACATCCAGCTAAAATCAAAAGTAAAATTAAT
Source organism: uncultured Alphaproteobacteria bacterium (assembly GCA_902617485.1). GTDB lineage: Bacteria > Pseudomonadota > Alphaproteobacteria > HIMB59 > HIMB59 > HIMB59. The sequence goes on from CACMXD010000007.1 coordinate 75,800, forward strand.
TTCTTTCCACTGTTCATATTTATCTAAAGGTAACAAAAGAGGACTGCAATCAGGATTATTCACGGCCCTCATTGCAGCTTCGGCAGCAGTTCTAAATGATGGATCATTTAATTTTTCCTTATTTACTACTTTAGCACTTTTCACTGTTCTATCAGGGTTAACTACAATAAAAAGTACTGGCTTAATTTCTTTTAAATTCGCAACTCCAACATTAAGATTTAGACAACCGTGTAATTGCTGTCTTAAAAGGTCAATTTCAGAAATAGTCATTGTTGATCCAACTTTTTCTGTGAAAACCTCCTCTTGCTTAACTTCAGATGCTTCCTGCTCTTTTTTAAATTCTTTATCTTGATTTTCTAGATCTTTAAGAACAGTGCTTACATTGAAAGTTTTCTTTACTGGCTTTTTCTTGACGACAATCTCAATATCTTTTTTGGGCTCAGGTATTTCTTTAGGTTCAGGTTTTTGTTTTAATTTGATTTCAAAATCATTTTCTATCGGTGGCGGTGTCTTCTCTTCTGGTTTTTTAATTTCAGGTTTTACTTTCTCATCAATAATAAATTCATTTGATTTGTCTGCAGAGTTATCAACTAATATTTCTTCATTAGTGTCTTGGATTATTGGGTCAATTGGCTCTTGAGATGTTATTTCCTTTACCTGTGGTTTAATGGTTTCAGTTTCGTTAAGCTTTGGAGTCTCTTCTTGAAATGTTGGAACAATTTCATTAATTTCCTGAACAAATTCGGGTGCAGCTGTCTCTTCTTCAATAATAAACATTTCGACAGGTAAAATCATTGGAATATCACTGATTTTTTTTTCAAAAGTAAAATTTATCATTGGTATCAAAATAAGTAGATGTAAAAGAAAAGAGAATATTTGAAAATAAAAATCACTTTTTTTGTAACTGAAATTTTCAATGAATAAGATTAAGTTTCTAAAAGGATTAAATAGTGAAATAGTAGACACTTAACTTGGTTTTTTCGTTACAAGAGCAATTTTTAAAAAACCAGATGTGTTCAGAGCACCAAGAACTTTCATTACTTCTCCATAATTAATTGAAGTATCAGCTCTTAAAAATATTCTTATGTCATTATTTGAGCCTGCGATAGTTTTAACTTTCAATATTAACTCATCATAAGGTATTAGTTCTTCACCTAAGAAAATTTCATTATTCTCATTAATTGAGATTTCAAGTGGTTCCTTTTGTGCATCTAAGGAATTAGCCTCAACTTTTGGCAGATTTACTGGGACTCCCACGGTAAGTAAAGGTGCTGTAACCATAAAAACGATAAGTAAAACCAACATTACATCAACCATAGGCGTAACATTTATATTTGAAACAGGTCGATGTTTTTTTCTCATATGTTTATTTAACTTGGCGTGAAATTATATTAACTAAATCTTTTCCAAAACTCTCAGCTTCTGACAAATAGTTGTCAATTTTTGAGGTTATGAGGTTGTAATAAGCAGTTGAAGGAATAGCAACGAAAAGACCCAAAGCAGTTACGAATAAAGCTTCTGCAATACCGGGTGCTACAACAGCTAAGTTGGTATTTTGAGCAATAGCTATTGCTTGAAAACTATTCATAATTCCCCAAACTGTTCCAAATAATCCTATAAAAGGTGCTACAGATCCAGAAGAGGCCAAAAAAGACAATCCTTTATTTAAATTTGTATCTTCAACAGCAATACTTAAATCTAGAGAGGTATAAAGTCTTTGAATGAAAGCGGAGTCAACTATATTTTTTTGCATTCGAGATTTTTCATATTCGTTCATAATATTTCTAAATATATTCGAGAAGCTTTCTTGATCAAATTCGTCAATTTGCTGGTAAAGCTCATCTAAAGACACACCAGACCAAAAATGGTTTTCAAATTTTTTAGATATTTTCTTGAGTTTATTTATTAACAATATTTTTTGAATAATTGTCTTCCAAGATTGGATTGAAAAGATCACTAGTAATAAAATTACAAATTTTACAACCCAATCAGATTTTAGAAACATTCCCATCATTGAGAAATCTACTGAACCCTCAAGAGCTGCTAAGTTGACTACTTCTTCCATGAATTATTCTTCATCAATTATCTTTTTATTTTTAAGTTCTTTAGAGACTTTTTCAAAGTCATCTGAATGTACCATTATCCAAAAACCAGGTCTATTTTTTTCACATAATGCAATGACAGGGGTCTTTTTTTCCTTGTCTGCTAAAGATTTTGTATCATCCCATAACTTAATAGCTGAATGTTTAGCTCTTAACTTACACTCAATAAATAAATTATCGTGAATTACATCTGAATGAGTAACTTTTGAATTGATTCCGCTAAGGGCATTTCTCATACCTCCAAAAAACTTCGCAACAAGTCTTTCCCTATTTTTCCACGCTTTATCAGGCATTATTAACCTCTAATAATTCAACATCAAAATCAAGGTTTGAAAAACAATTTTGAACATCATCGTTATCTTCTAACTCTTCATTTAGTTTAATAAGTTTGTCAAGCTCTTCTTTTTTTTCTATTTTTACAGTTAAATTTGGCTTCCAAATAATATTTGCGCTTTCAATATCATATTTTTTATCTACTAGTATTTTCTCAAAAGATGCTAATGCCTCAAAAGAGGAATAAAGGTATGTTACATCATCCTCTGTATTGTAATCTTCCAAACCATGATCAAGTAAATCCTCAAGTGCACTTTCATCTATATATTTTTTTAATTGTATTTCCCCTACTTTATTAAAATTAAAACTAACACTCCCTGTCTCTCCTAAATTCCCCCCATTCTTTGAAAAAATTGATCTAATTTCTGAAGCTGTTCTATTTTTATTATCTGTCAAGGCCTCAACTATAAAAGCTGTTCCAAATGGACCATACCCCTCATAACGAACTTCTGAATAATTAGAAGCATCAGTATTATTTTTATTAATAGCTCTGTCTACATTATCCTTTGGCATATTTACACTTCGAGCATTTGTCATTGCTAGTCTCAATCTTGGATTAGACTCTGGGTCAGTTCCTCCAATCTTCACAGCTATTTGAATTTCTCTTCCTATTTTTGCAAATTGTTTTGCTCTTTTTTTATCCTGAGCACCTTTTCGATATTGAATATTTTTAAATTTTGAATGTCCTGCCATGAGCTAAGATAATAAATTACTATCCAAAACACCACCTATTTGAATAGATTGAATTGAATTTTTGTCTCCCTCATTTGTAGATATAACTGCTCCAGAAATAGTGGCCAATCCCTCTGCGGGTTCTAATCTATGTGAATTCGACCCACTTCTCATTCTTCTGATTGCACTTTCTTTTTTCATACCAATAACAGAATTATAATCACCTGTCATGCCAATATCAGTTTGAAAACAAGTGCCTTTTTCTAATACCCTAGCGTCTGAGGTTGGTATATGAACATGAGTTCCATATATTGCTGTAAATTTTCCATCATAATTTTGAGCAATGCCATTTTTTTCAGATGTTACTTCAGCATGAACCTCTAAAAATGAATAATCTATATCATGATCATTAATAATAGATAAAAGTTGTGTATCAATAGAATTAAAAGGGTTACTCAAGGGAAGGTCAATAAATGTTTGACCGTGAACTTGGCTTACTAATATTCTTTTGCCATTTTCATGTGTAAAAATTTTAAAGCCTCTACCAGGAGATCCAACTTCAAAATTTAAGGGTCTTATAATATTATGATTTGGGTTTTTTTTCATATATTCTATGATCTCTTTCTGTTTCCAAGCATGATTTCCTAGAGTGATAGCATCAGCTCCCCAACTCATAAGCTCTTCGTATATTTTTCCTGTAAGTCCATAACCACCAGCAGAATTTTCAGCATTAATTATTGTAAAGCTGATATTAAATTGATCTTGAATTTTTTTTAAATTTTTTTTGAGAGCTGTTCTACCTGACCTTCCAACAACATCTCCTATAACCAAAAAATTCATAAAGAATAGATTTTTTGTTCTGAACAAATGTAATCTACTTTTTGATCAAAACTCTCCTGAAAATTGTAGTTGGTTTTTTGAATTTCAAAAGCAGCTAAAATAGTTTTTAAATTTCCTTTTTTTCTCAATTCTTCAATAGTTCTATCAAAAAAACCACCTCCATAGCCTACTCTAAAACCTTGTTCGTTAAATGCAGAGCATGATGCTATAATTATATCAGGATCTAATGTCTTTTCACCCTTGGGTTCCATGATACCGCCAAAACCTTTTTCTAAATTTGGATTATGAGGGTTATATTCAAAGTACTTTAAAGAGGATCCTTTTGATATTACTTTGGGAAGTGAACATTTGATATTTTTATTTATTAAATCATTAGAAATTCTAAATACATCTACCTCATTTTTATATGGATAAAATAAGCCGACAGAACTATTTGGATTAATTTTTTCAATTAAATCTATTATTTTTGAATTTATTTTATCAGAAAAAATATTTAAATCCGAAGTGCTTAGTTGCATTCTTAAGTTCAGGTGATGTTTTCGAATTTGTTTTTTATTCAATGATTATATTATCATTTAGTTTTTTGAAAATTTGCTCAATGTCAGATTTTAGATGATTATTTTCATTTTGTAATTCTTGAATACGACTCTCATAAAATAATTTCTTATTCAAAGATTCTTGCAATATTTTTTCTTTTTTCAAAACATCCTCCATAGATTTAAGATAGGCAATAAGTGTGGATGTTAAAAAAGGTACATTCTCTTTCTTCTCATCATCTATTAGTTTACTAATTGAGGAAGCAATATCTTTTACTGTTTCAACATTATCATCGGAGCATTGTATTTTTAGCGGTCTTCCTCCAATTGTTAAAGTTAAATTAGCCATCTATATCCATTGATCCGAGTAATTCTTCAATTTTATTAGTTGCTTGATCAATAAGTTGAGATTTTTCAGATAGCTCAAGTTTGTTATTTTCTAATTCCATTAATAATTCTGACTCTCTTTTTTCTAAATATTCTATCTTGGCTTTTAATTCTTGGTTATTATTTTTATAATTCTGGAGTTTTGATGCAATTTGCTCGATTTTTTGAAGTATTTGTTGTTGAAATTCATTCATACTTTAATTATTAGTTATTAAGAAAAGTTATTCCATTGAAAAATTATACTAAATTAGCAAACTGTATTAGATTTTTATCAATTGATGCGGTAGAAAAAGCAAAATCTGGTCATCCTGGTATGCCGATGGGAATGGCTGACATTGCCACAGTGCTCTTTCACGATTTTCTAATTCATAATCCCAAGGATCCAAATTGGTTACTTAGAGATCGATTCGTTTTATCTAATGGGCATGGTTCGATGTTGCTTTACTCACTTTTGTACCTCACCGGTTATAAAAAAATGACAATTTCTCAAATTAAAAATTTTAGACAATTGGGCTACATTACAGCGGGACATCCTGAATATGAACCAGATGCTGGTATTGAAATAACGACTGGTCCTCTTGGCCAAGGAATTTCAAATGCAGTAGGAATGGCTATAGCACTTAAAAAGCTTTCAAAAGAGAAAAAACTGCCTAATGCCCCAAAGGTATATGTTTTTTGTGGTGATGGCTGTTTAATGGAAGGAATAAGCCAAGAGGCAATAAGTCTAGCTGGGCACTTAAAACTTAATAATTTGATATTAATATACGATAACAACAACATTAGTATCGATGGATCTACAGACCTAGCTTTTAGCGATAACACAAACCTCAGATTTAAATCTGTAAACTGGGAGGTGCATAGCGGAAAAGGTCATGATCATAAAAATATTCATGAACTCTTAAAAAAAGCACAAGTATCAAAAAGTCCTTGTTTACTAAATTTTAAAACAACAATTGGCTTTGGTTCTCCAAATAAGTCTGCTAAAGCATCATCACATGGCTCACCCTTAGGTTCAGAGGAAGTGGAATTAACTAGAAGTAAATTATCTTGGAATGAAAAACCTTTTCAAATTCCAAATAAACTTTTAAAGATTTGGCGAAATTCAGCCGCAAAAAATTTACAAATATACAAAAAAACTAAATCAACATCTTACTCAAATTTATCAAACAAAGACATTGATAAGCTATTTAACAAAATAGAAATAGATTTGAAAGATTTTAACTATGATCAGGCTACTAGAAAATCATCTGAAGCAGTATTAAATTATTTCAAAGGAGATCATCCGATACTCGGTGGTTCTGCAGACTTAACTGGCTCCAATAATACTAAGGGTAAAGAAATGTCTGTAATTAGTAGTACCAACTTAACGGGACAATATATCCATTATGGTGTAAGAGAGCATGGTATGGCTGCCATAATGAATGGTATTGCTGCTACCAAAATTTACAAAACATATTCAGGGACTTTTTTGAGCTTTGCTGATTACATGAAGCCAAGTCTTCGTTTAGCTGCATTAATGAAAATTAATCCTATACAAGTTTTCACACATGACTCTATTGGATTAGGTGAGGATGGACCTACTCATCAACCTATTGAACAAATTAATATGTTAAGACTGATACCAAATAGTTATGTTTTTAGACCCTGCGATCTTAAAGAAACAATTGTATGTTGGAGAGAGGCTTTAAAAATTAATGATGCGCCATCATTTATCTGTCTTTCAAGGCAAAATCTGCCACAAATTTCAAATAAAAAATTAGACTCAAAAAAATTTAAAGGTGCTTATGTAATAGATGGTCCAAAAAATAATAATGATATTACTATTTTAGCTACAGGTTCAGAAGTTTCTTTAGCAATCAACATTGCTGAAAATATTAGAGGTAATGGTGTTATTGCAAAAGTCATTTCAATGCCATCAACATCTATTTTTGAAAGACAGTCTAAAAATTTTAAAAACAATTTATTAAAATCAAAAACTAATGAAACTTTTGTAATTGAAGCTGGATCAACAATGTATTGGAATAAGTATACAAAACACGAAAACATATTTGGATTAGACAATTTTGGTGCAAGCGCTCCCGGAAATGAGGTTTTTAGAAAATTTGGTTTAACATCAAAAACTATATCAAGTAAAATATTAAGGAAAACTAAAATAAGATGAAAAAAAAAGTAGCGATTAATGGTTTTGGTAGAATAGGAAGGCTTGTTTACCGAGCGTTTTTGGAGAGATTAAATGAATTTAGTGATCAATTTGAGATTACTTATATAAACGACTTGGCTGATTTTGACGCAAATATTTACTTACTTAAATATGATACTATTCATGGATCTCTCAACAAAGAGATTAATAAACTCTCCGATAAACAATTTTCAATAGGGGAAAATACAGTAACTGTTACATCTGAGAGAAACCCAATTGATTTGAAATGGAAAGATAAGAGTGTAGATATTGTTTTAGAGTGCACGGGTGTATTTGCATCTAAAGAAAAGGCAATGTCACATATCAAGAGTGGTGCGAGCAAAGTTATAGTTTCTGCACCATGCTCAGATGCAGATATAACTGTTGTTCAGGGGGTTAATAACAAAAATATTTCTTTAGATCACCAAATAATTTCTAATGCCTCTTGTACGACTAATTGTCTTGCACCTGTAGCATTTGTAATAGATCAAGAGTTTGGAATTGAAAACGGATACATGACAACAATTCACTCTTATACAGGAGATCAAAATACAGTAGACACGTTTCATAAAGATCTTAGAAGAGCAAGAGCAGCAGCAAGTAATATTATACCAACAAGTACAGGCGCAGCAAAAGCTGTTGGTCTAGTTCTCCCTCATTTAAAGGGAAAATTAGACGGTACTGCAATAAGAGTTCCAACACCAAATGTATCTCTTGTAGATTTTAAATTTAATACAAAAAAAAATATAACAATTGAAAATTTAAATAGTAAATTTCAAGAATATGCAAATAGCTCTCTTAAAGGTATTTTAGGAGTGGATTTAGATCCTAAAGTATCAAGTGATTATTGCCATGACTCAAGGAGTTCCATTTTGGATTTAAGTGAAACAACAACGGTATCAGAAAATTTTGGCAGGGTATTGACTTGGTATGATAACGAGTGGGGATTTTCAAATAGAATGCTTGAGACTACTGTTCAAGTGTGTAATTTATAGGAGCTATTATGAAAGTAACAAATACAATTAGAAAAATTATATCAAACTACACTCACGAAAATATCGGTGTCAGATCAAATCTTATGAAAATCTTGGGACATGGAAAGTTAGGTGGAACTGGAAGAATGATAATTTTACCTGTCGATCAGGGTTTTGAACACGGACCCGATAGAAGTTTTGCTGTAAATTCTCCGGCGTATGATCCAAACTATCATCACCAACTTGCAATAGAGGCTGGTTTATCTGCTTATGCTGCTCCACTTGGTTTACTTCAAACGAGTTCTGGAAATTACAATGGTCAAATACCAACTATATTAAAAATTAATAGCTCTAATACTCTTGCAACATCTCTTGATCAAGCTGTTACTGGGAGTGTAAATGATGCACTTAAATTAGGATGTTCAGCAATAGGTTTTACAATATATCCTGGGTCTGATCATAATTTTGAATTAATGGAAGAATTTAAAAGACTTAGTTTCGAGGCCAAAGAAAAAGGACTTGCTGTGGTTTTATGGGCTTATGCGAGAGGTTCAAAGATTAGCAAAAAAGGTGAAACAGCAATGAACATAATTTCATATGCAGCACACATGTCTGCTCTATTGGGGGCAAATATTATTAAAGTAAAACTACCTAGTGATTTTTTAGAAGAAGACCCAACTAAAAAAGCATTTGAAGATAATAATATACTTATAAGCAGTTTAAAGGATCGTGTAGCTCATATCAAAAAAGTTGCATTTTACGGAAAACGCTTAGTGGTATTTTCGGGTGGTGATGCAAAAGATGATCAAGCTTTAATGGATGAAGTGCTTGCAATTCATCAGGGAGATGGAAACGGTTCAATTATTGGAAGAAATTGTTTTCAAAGACCGAAAGTAGATGCGTTGGCTTTATTAGAGCGAATGATTCAAATTTACAAATCTAAATGAAAATTAATGCTAACGATTTAAAGATAGGAAATATAATTCAGCATAATAATTCACTTTGGAAAGTCGCTAAATTATCCCATACACAACCTGGAAAAGGTGGGGCATACATTCAAGCTGAGTTGAAAAATATTTCAAACCAGTCAAAATTAAATGAGAGATTTAGAAGTTCAGAGTCTCTTGAAAAAATTCGCGCTGAAGAGATAGATCATCAATTTTTATTTCGTAGTGGAGAGGATTTTACTTTTATGAATAACCAAACCTATGAGCAAATAGTTATGAATATTAGTCAAGTTAATGAAAATACAGCAAAATTTCTTGAAGATGGAATGGAAGTCTCTATTGAGTTTTATGATGAAAAACCAATGAATGTAAATCCTCCTGAAAGTCTTACTGTACAAATATCCGAAACAGAGGCAGTTGTTAAAGGACAAACAGCATCTTCATCATATAAACCAGCATTGTTAACAAATGGTGTAAGAGTTACTGTCCCCTCTCATATTGAAACAGGGGACAAAATTAGAATAAACACTTCTGAATTAACTTATATAGAAAAAGCAAAATAGTTTTTTCTATGGCTATTGTCCCACCAGTAATTGTTGTTATGGAAAAGGCATGCAGGAATGCTGCTAAATCTTTAATTAGAGATTTTGGAGAACTTGAAAAACTTCAAATTTCTAAAAAAGATAAAAATGACTTTGTATCCTCAGCAGACATAAGAGCGTCTGAAACTATCAGTTATACTTTGGGAAAAGATAGACCTGATTTTCTTCAAATTGACGAGGAGACTTTTAGCCCTGAAGATATGGATAAACTTAAAGGTGATACTCCTGTGTTTATTTCAGACCCACTTGACGGAACAAAAAATTTCATACATGGAAATGGTTACTTTGCAGTAACCATTGGATTGATGCAAAAAGGAGAAATTATTGCTGGTGTTACATATAACCCAATTTTGAATGAATTATTTTGGGCTCATAAGGGTTCTGGATCTTGGAATAACAACCAAAGACTCAGGGTTTCCCAAAGAGATAAGTTAGATGGTTGTATGTTTACATCGGGTGTACAAATCAAGCATGAAGATATTCTTGAAAAAGGAATTGCTCAAATAGGATCGCTTCAAAGGAAAACAAGTGTCAGAATACTTGGATCTTCAGCTCTTGATTTAGCGAATGTGGCATCAGGAAAATTTGATGGATTTTGGTCATTAAGATTAAATCTTTGGGATATCGTAGCAGGTATTATTTTAGTAAAAGAGGCGGGCGGGATATGCCTAAATGAAAAAGGTAATGTTTTTGATCCCTTAAATGATGAGAGTTTAATAGCCTCTAGTGCAGCAATTAGCGGTGAATTGCTGAAAAGCCTATAAATATTTACTTGATTTTTTAACCTTTGATCTCTATTTTCTCATAACCATGAAACAAAAAATACACCCTGAATACCATGAAATTACTGTTGAGCGTACTGACGGATCAACATATAAGACGAGATCTACTTGGGGTAAAGCTGGCGATACTATGAAGCTTGAAATTGACCCATTATCTCATCCAGCTTGGAATCAAGGATCTGGAAAAATGGTTGACTCAGGTGGAAGAGTTGCACGTTTTAAAAATAAATATAAATCATTTAATATTTAGTATTTTAACAAGACCATGTCTGACAATAAACCTTTAATGCCCTTAGCTACGGCCGTATGGTTGGTAGACAATACTGCTTTAAGTTTTTCCCAAATATCTCAATTCTGTCAATTACATGAGCTAGAAGTTCAAAGTATTGCAGATGGTGAGGACGCTTATCGTATGCAAGGATTAAATCCTATAGCCAGTGGTCAATTAACTATGGATGAGATTAAACGTTGTGAGGGAGATCATTCACTTGAACTTCAACTGCAAAATAAAAAATCTGAGTCCATTCAATCGAGCGTTAAAACAAAAAAATACTTACCATTATCAGTAAGACAAGAAAGACCTAAGGCTATAGCTTGGCTTATTCGTGAGTATGGACAAATACTAACAGATACACAAATAGCTAAACTTACAAGTTCTACTAAGCCTACTGTTGCAAATATCAGGGCTGGTAATCAATCTCAACCAATTACAGAATTTAGAAACCCCACTGATCTTGGTTTATGTACTTATGAAGAACTCGAAGCACTAGTTGAAAAAGGTCAGCGAAAAGCAGAACGCGAGAGAAAAGCAAAAGAAAAGGCAGAAAAATTACAGTCTACTACTGCTTAGTGAAGAATAAATAAACATCTCCTAATCTTATACCAAATTTTTTCATAGTAGCTTTGTTGAATACATTTTTTTCATCTTGCATAATCATCCAATCATCAAATTTAACATTCATTATTCCATCACCATACTTGAGTTTTAATGTGTAATGCCAGTTTAAAGCATTACCTGAACTTTCACCTAAAGCTACACCTATAATATCATCAGAAATTCCTTCATAAGTATTTTCACCAGTTTTTTTTATTTCCCATCTTCTGAATTCTTCCTCTCCATCATCATAGAGGAAGGTCTCATTTAGAATAAAATTATCTTCCTGTTGAATACCTTCCATTTCAACAGTAAATTGTCGTCTTACCTTTCCAAGTCTATCAATAAAAAGACCACTAGCTGTTGTTTTTCCTAAAAAATACTCTTCTATTTTAAATATTGGTTTTTTGTTGGCAAAGTCTTCAAGTTTCATGTTATTGCACCCACTGACAAATATTAATAAAATACTCGCTATTAATACATTTCTCATACACACAATCAATACGCTCATTGATGAAAGTAGATCTTTAACAGATTTAATTTACTTATTGATAAAATCTATTTGATATACATCAATGGTTTTTGCCTTAAAACCTCCTGAACAATATGATAAGTAAAAATTCCACATTCTTTTGAAATCTTCAGAGTAACCTAAATTTTTTATTATATCCCATTTATTGTTAAAATTTTTTCTCCACATCTCAAGTGTTTGATAATAACTATCCGCCATTTGATTTTTAATTTGGAAGTCGAATTTTTTTTGATTAGCTATTTTTTCTAAAGCTTTTACTGATGGTAACATTCCACCAGGAAATATATATTTTTGAATAAAATCAATTTTTCGAGTATACCTCTCAAAGAAATCTTCAAAGATTACAATAGTTTGCATTGAAAAGACTCCCGATGGTTTTAACAAGTCTTTAATTTTTTCAAAATAAGTTTGCCAATATTGTATTCCAACAGCCTCAAACATTTCAATGGAGTAGATTCTAGAATATTCTCCTTGATGTTCTCTGTAATCTTTATATATGACATTTAGCTTATTTTCTAAATGATGTTCTCTAATTTTTATTTTTACAAATTCATATTGCTCTTTTGAGATAGTTAAAGTATCGATTTTAATATCAGGAAATTTTGAAATTAAATAAAAAGCAAAACTTCCCCATCCAGACCCAATTTCTAAAACATGATCGCCTGGTCTAGGCTCATTACCCTCAATAAGACTTTCAAATTTATTTTTTTGTGCCTCAGATAACGTTTCCAAGCCTGTTTTAAAAAAACCTGAGGAATAAGTTAAAGTATCATCCAGCCACTCCAAATAGAAGTCATTACCAAGATCATAGTGAGCATGAATATTTTTTTTACTCTGAAATAATGAGTTTTTGGTTTTATTCATATATTTTTTTGATAAAAATCTGTAAAACTTAGATCCACTCATTTCGTTACCAAAAGCTCTTTCATTTAGTGCACCAAATTCTAAGAATTTACTTAAATCGTCTGCTTCAAATTTCTTTTTTATATAAGCTTCACCAAGCCCGACTGAACCACGAAAATACAAATCCCATATCATAGAGATACGACTAATTGTTAAATGCACTGAAGGACCCTCTAATTCACCGTAAAACTCATATGATTTACCCTTAACATTTAAAGTCAAAGATCCATATCTGATTTTAGAACAAACTTTTTTTAAATATCTATCAATAAACAAGATTTTACCTAATTTTAACTAATCTAAGTATAGATTATCTTTTATTCTATTGGAATATTTAAAGAATTTACTTTTTTTTAAAAAAAGCTTGATTGCCTGATAGTGAATAAGAGTGATTGTTTTTACACTCCCAAAAATATTTAAAATTAAAAACAAAATAAAATTATAGAAAGTTATTTCTTTTAAATTTAAATCTATAGAGGCATAAAATATTTGCTCCTTTTTAAGGTTAAATTGATTAACATTACAAAAAAAATGGTTTTTTCTTTTATTTTTTGAAGAAATCTTATAAGTGCAGTCCATTTCAATAAATGGTGAAACATACATATTTTTTTTAAACTCTTTATCTTTAAATTTGTTCAAAGTTAAATAATGAACTTGGTCTCCAAATGTATTTTTCACTTCATATATGATCGACTTAACTTTATTTTTACTATCAAGATATAAATAAAAGCTTATAGGGTTAAAAGAATAACCAACAATTGATGGGATACATATAAATTGTATACTATTAAAATCAATATTGTGTTTTTCAGCAACATTTTTTGCAAAATCATATAAACTTTTTTTTTTATTTCTAAATCCGTGCTGTTTATAAAAAATTGAAAAAAAGTTAAATCTATTTAGAGATATAAATGGATGGATGTTTATTGTGTTACTTAGATTTATGCTTAAGTAAGGTGCATTATATTGAAAAAAATTATCAGTATCCCTTGTTCTTTTATGAATTATTTTACCTATTCCGAAACAATGAGAAGAATTTAATTCCATTGCACTCTTGATGTATCCGCATTTTTAAACTCCTTTAAATCTATATTTAACCTTTTACAAACTTTTATAGCAGATTGAATACCGTCTTCATGAAAACCATAGCCAAGATAACTACCAACATAATAAGAATTCTCATAGCCTTGAATTTGTGAAATATTTTTTTGAGCATTTAGAGTTTTAGGTGAGAATATTGGATGTTCGTAAATTGTTTGATAGTGATTCTGATTTTGATCCTGATTTAGAGAGACAAAGAAATTGTCATTAGTTTCTAGTGGTTGCAATTTATTCATCCAATAACTTAAAGTACATTTATTATTTAAATTCGTATGAAAATTCCAACTTGACCAAGCTTTTAAATGAGTTGGCATAAGAGAGTCATTTTGATGTAATTGTGCTAAATTTTTTTGAAAATCAAATTCATTTAAAACCTCATGCTCTTTCTGATGTATTTTATCTAAAAGAGGAAAAAAATGGTTAGGAGGACATGCAAATATTATAATGTCAAAAACAGATTTTTTTCCTTCAAAGAAAATTTCAATCTTGTCATTTCTTGAAATTTTTTGAATTCTACA
>CACMXD010000008.1:0-54946 GCA_902617485.1 uncultured Alphaproteobacteria bacterium
GTATCTAACTATCTAGGTAATTTTCAATATGCATTTAAACGAACTAAAAGATAAAAAACCTCAAGAACTATTAGATTATGCTGAGTCTTTGGGAATTGAAAACGCTTCTGGTTTAAAAAAGCAAGACATATATTTTTCTGTTCTAAAGAAATTTGCAGAAAAAAATGAAGAAATCATTGGTGAAGGCGTATTAGAAACAATGCAGGATGGATTTGGATTTTTAAGATCAGCTAATTCTAACTATCTTCCGGGACCAGATGATATATATGTTAGTCCAAATCAAATAAAAAAATATGGACTTAGAAAAGGTGATACTCTTGAAGGACCTATTCGCCCTCCTAAAGAGGGTGAAAGATACTTTGCATTAGTAGAGACAAATAAAGTCAACTTTATAGAAATTGCTAAAAATAATAAATTCAAAACAAATTTTGATAACTTAACTCCTCTTTATCCAGAGAAAAAATTTAATCTAGAAACAGAAAAACCAGATACAGATTTATCATCTAGAATTATAGATATAATTGCGCCAGTTGGTGCTGGTCAAAGATCTCTAATTGTTGCACCACCTAGATCAGGCAAAACTGTTATTTTGCAAAAAATAGCAAAATCAATTGCAGAAAATTTTCCTGAAGTCTATCTAATGGTTCTATTAATAGACGAAAGACCGGAGGAAGTTACAGATATGCAACGATCTGTTAAAGGTGAAGTAATTAGTTCAACATTTGATGAGCCAGCTGCAAGACACGTTCAAGTTGCAGAAATGGTTATTGAGAAAGCTAAAAGACTAGCTGAAAATAAATATGATGTAGTAATTCTACTAGACTCTATCACAAGATTAGGTAGAGCATACAACACGGTTGTGCCATCAAGTGGTAAAGTTTTAACAGGTGGTGTTGATGCTAACGCACTACAAAGACCTAAAAGATTTTTTGGTGCTGCTAGAAATATAGAAGAGGGTGGTTCATTAACTATTATTGCTACTGCACTAATAGAAACAGGTAGTAGAATGGATGAGGTAATTTTTGAGGAATTTAAAGGAACTGGTAATTCAGAAATAGTACTCGATAGAAAATTATCTGATAAAAGAACATATCCTGCTATTGATGTTCAAAAATCTGGTACCAGAAAAGAAGATTTACTTTTAGACGCTGGAGATCTACAAAAAGTGTTTATTTTAAGGAAAATTTTATCATCAATGGGCACAGTTGATGCTATGGAGTTCCTTTTAGATAAGATGAAAGACTGTAAAACTAATGAAGAGTTCTTTAGCAGTATGAACCAATAGATTAATCTAAATCTAATAGATCATCCAGAGCATTAAGCTGATCAGTATTAACTACTTCTTTTTCACTTGCCGATAGTTTCCCAGTGTAATTTTCAATACCAAGGTAAGCAATTTCAGACTCTTCGTCAGGGATTGTTATAAATAATCGATAATATTTACCATCTTTTTCAAAGAAATTGGACATCCTTTCACAACCATATTGCCCAAAATTATCTTGAATAAATTTACTTGAAGCATGTTCAAAGTATTGATTTTTTTTGTTCAAATATATCGATTTTAATTGAGGGTAATTGCAAGCCATCCAGGGGTTATAGTAACCTTGTTTAAATCCGTATATATCTATTGTACCATCTTTGTCCACGTCAGCTTTTTCTATTCTGAATGAGTCATTTATTGAGGTAGGAATTATTTGATGTTTCTCAAATTTTTTATTATTGACATTTTTGAAAACATATAAAGAGGCCTCATCTTTGCAATCACCTCCACTTCGACTAAATGGTTTATTAGGATTGTTTCTCTTACATACAACTTCCTTTTCAATTCCTAAGCTATCTATGTAGCCATCATTGTTAAAATCAATTGATGCAGACATCCAAGCTCTATCTGCTAGTTTAAATTCTTTTTTGCCGGACCCCTCTATCCAATAGCCAGGTTTCTTTGCTACATCTCCAGTCCAAATTAAAAAATTAGCTTGATCTTTTGGCTTTGACTTAAGTTCAAAACTGTCTAATTTTTCAAATGTGAGCTTATCATTTTTATAATCTATCTTTGACCAGCAGAATGATGTATCTCCTAAATTTGGGCATCCTCCAAATAAAATTATTTCATCTTTTGATTGTAGGATATGGTTAAAGCCAATATCGACAAATTGATTAGAATTTTTTGCTTTTGTACATTTATTTGTTTTCAAATTACAAACTTCGATTTGACCACCTGGATCATAAAAATAATCAATCACTTCAAAAAATCCGTCATTATCAAAATCAGTGTACATTAAGTCATGAGAAAAATGTGACGAGCCAAATTTACTTAAGCTATTATCATTCAAATCGAATATGTAATTAACATCTTTCCAACTACTCTTTCTATTTCTTCCATCCTCTCTATTTGACAGATAGATTATTTCTCTATCACCATCATTATCCGTATCAATTGTGTCTACCCTTCTTGCTGTGAGAGGTAGAGTGTAATGGTTAGAAGATAATTGATTTAATCTGTTTTCAAAAATTTTATCTAAACTTGGTATATTTATAACCACCAAATGCGAGTAAGGCTGTTTGTTGGAACTATCACCCCAATTAACTACATTATTCCAAGTATGAGCAACAATTTTTTCACCATCTTTATTATCAATATATCTTAAAAGTAGAGATCTATTCCAAGTGTTTGGATCTACATCATGTGACTTTACTTCATATTTATCACTCAACTCATGAATAATAAGGCAATCATTACGATTATTTATTCTTAAGTGTTCAGTTTCTAATTTACTACAGTCAAAAGGTATAAAGGTTTTATTTTCAATTTTACCTGTCTGTACGCTAGCTAATGTTAGCCCATAGGTAATTGTAGGAAATAGTAGTAGTAAGAATAAAAATTTTCTCATGTTTTCTTTTAAAAAAAAAGCAACAATTTGTCAAAAAAATTTTTTAGTTGAATTTATTGGTTTATCTATCCTTTATAAATCATATGATTTTGAAAATTAAAACCAATTAATGCCTTCTTTTTCGCAAAGTTTTTTTGACCTTAAAGGATAATCAGTTATTATTCCATCTACACCGTATTCGATCATCCTCAAAATCTCAAATTTTTCGTTAACAGTCCAAACGTTCACAGGTAGTCCTTCCTCATGAGAAATTCTAACCATGTCTTTATCTATGTCTTTATGTTTAGGATGCCATGCCTCCCCGCCTAATGTTTTGATAAGCCTGGGTAACTCTCTGCTGTCGCTATCGTATAACGGCATGAAGTCTAACCAAGGTGATTTATCATATATTTTTCCTTTGAGCTCAGATGTTAAATAAGCTCTTGAGATTTTGGAGTCTAAATTTTTTATTTCTCTTAAAATTCTCCAATCAAAAGACGAGTAGATTATTTTATTTTTTAATTCTGTTTTATTTACCTCATCAATTATTAATCTTGCCATTACATTCGGAGGGGGTGTTATGTTGTCTTCAACAGGTGTTGATTTAATTTCTAAATTAATTATCAAATCATCTGCAATATAATTTGATGTCAATTCAAGTAGATCAGATAATTTAGGGATTTTTATTTCACCTAAACTTTTTTGATTATCAAATCTCCTTCCGTATTTAGATTTTTTATCAATTTCTCCAATTTTAAATTTAGACAATTCTTCATAAGTTAAATCGAAAATTTTAATATCATTATCTTCAATCCAATTACCCTGAGCATCCTTTGTAAGGGCTGGATTTAATCTAAAATCATGATAAATGACCGGAATTAAGTCCTTGGTAATTAATATATCTGTTTCGTAAGCGCCTATTTTATTTTCAAACAAATATTTAAAACTCCCCAAAGTATTTTCTGGTAGGCCCCCCCTAGCCCCTCTATGACCATAAATTTTAATGTGATTTGGTTTAGTCAATATCAATTGATTATGCTTTTTGTTTTTTTCATAGGTGGACTAGAATAATTATAAATTTATAATAACCAAGTTTTGTTTAAGTCTGGAACAATATATTCAAACTTTACCCCCTTGGTGAAAGCTCCAGTTATTGGTTATAGAATTTCAGGAGATGATGTTTTGAATATTTTAAAGAAAATTACCAAAAAAAATTTTTCTAAAGATCACTCTTTAATCCGAATTGTCAAAATTTACCAACAAGATGAAACCATATTGGATGAGTGTAGTGTGGTATATTTTAAATCTCCCAAATCTTTTACTGGAGAGGATGTCTGTGAAATTTTTTTACACGGTTCACCACTGATAGCTAGTCAGTTTGAGCAGTTATTAAAGAACCTAAAAGTTCCAGGTTTACGATTAGCAAAAAATGGAGAGTTCTCTTACAGGTCTGTTCTAAATAGCAAGAATTCTCTCAAACAAGCTAAGGCTATTAATGGAATAATTTCTAATGAGAGCTTTTCAGGCTTAGAATATAATAAAAAACTACTTTTTGAGGGAGATATTGCCAGCGGTCTTGTTCTTCTCAGGGAGGAGGTTATAAATTTATTCTCAGAAATTACTGCATCGATTGACTTCGTTGACGACGAGGACTTTAATTTTAATCAAATAAAGAAAAAGCTGAGGATATTTTTTACTAGCTGTAATAATTTATTACAAAAAAATAGAACAAATATTGAACAAAAAAATATTTGCAGAATTATGTTGGTAGGTCCGGTAAATGTTGGTAAATCAACTTTATTTAACAAAATTATCGATAAAGATAGAGCAATTGTCACAAATATTAATGGCACCACTAGGGATATTCTTTCAAATGAATTTATAATTAATAGTAATCGCTATGAAATATTTGATACCGCAGGTCAAAGATCTAAACAAGGTAAAATAGAAAAATATGGCTATAAAAAAGCACAAAAAATATCCAGAGAAATAGACCACTTTTTTGTTTTAATCGATCAAAATACTAAAAAATCAGATATATCAACACTTCTTAAGGATTTCATGATACATAAGAATTACAGTTTAATTGAGACAAAATCAGATATATATAAATATAAAACAGAAAATATCAAAATAAACCATAGTTTAGAGAGGGATAAAATATACCAGAAATTAAAATTATCTTCGATTCATCAAAAATATGTAAAAAATAAGCATAAAATGATCGATCTTAATTTAGAAGAAATCGATTTTTTGGCAAGAGTCTTAGAATATGAACGTGATATTGTTAAGGAAAAGGATATTTTGATCATAGCCCAGCTAATGAGAAATATATTAGATGATTTTTCATTTGAATTTGGTTATATTAACAACGAAGATATTTATGACAGAGTTTTTAGCAAATTTTGCATAGGAAAGTAGATTGTTTCACGTGGAACATTATGATGTTGTAGTTATAGGTGCTGGTCATGCTGGAATAGAAGCGGCTAATATCTCTGAGAAATATGGCCTTAAAACAGCACTTATAACTAAAAATTACTCAGATTTGGGCAAATTATCATGTAACCCTAGTATTGGAGGGGTTGGTAAGACGCACATAGCTAGCGAAGTTGATATTTTAGGGGGGGTAATTTGTAAAATTGGTGACAAATCAGCGATACATTACAGAGTATTAAATCTTTCTAAAGGGCCGGCAGTGTGGGGTGTAAGAGCTCAAATTGATAGAGATTTATACTCTCAAAATATGAAAAAATTTATTAAATCTTCTAAAATTGACCTTATTGAAGATGAAGCCACTAATATATTAGAAAAAAATAATAAAATTATAGGCGTTGAGTTATCTAATATTGGAAAAATAAAATCAAATGCGGTTATTCTCACTACAGGGACCTTTCTTAATGGAAAGATTTATTTTGGTAATGAGTCACAAGAGGCAGGTAGAATAGGAAATAGCTCCTCAAAAGTTCTTGCAAAGTTTATTAATAAGAATTTTAAAACAATGAGGCTGAAAACAGGAACACCTCCCAGAATATATGCTAATTCTATTAATTATGATGTTTTAGAACCTCAGACATCTGAAAATAATGGTATATTTCTATCTTATTTTACAAAACAAAATACGAACAAAAAAATTGATTGCTTCATCACAAAAACTAACAATAAGACTCATAAAATAATAAGAGATAACCTTGAAAAATCTGCAATGTATTCAGGTATAATTAAATCTCAAGGCGTCAGGTACTGCCCTTCAATTGAAGATAAAATAACAAAGTTTGGAGATAGAAACGGGCATAATATTTTTTTAGAACCAGAAGGTCTAAACTCTGAGCTTGTTTACCCAAATGGCATTTCTAATTCTTTAGATAAAAAGATCCAAATAAAATTTTTGAGATCAATTAAAGGTTTAGAAGAATGCGAGGTAGATCAATTTGGATACGCAGTTGAGTATGACTCTGTTGACCCTAGAGAATTAAAAAATAATTTTGAAACAAAAAAAATAGAAAACTTTTTTTTAGCAGGGCAAATCAATGGAACTACAGGTTATGAAGAAGCAGCAGGGCAGGGAATTTATGCAGCTATTCATGCTGCTATAAAAATAAAAAAAATAAAATTTAGTAAAGAAGTTTTTGGAAGAGATAACAGTTACATAGGAGTCTTAGTAGATGATCTAACAAAACTAGGAGTCACAGAGCCATATCGTATGTTTACATCTAGAGCAGAAAACAGGTTAAAGCTTAGAACCGATAATTCTTACGAACGATTTTCAACAATTATAAATTCTAGAGCTTTTAACAAAACCGAATATTCTTTAATTTCAAATAATATTAATAATGAAAAAAAAATATTAGAAAGATTAAAGCTGCTTAAATTTTCACCAAATGATTTAATGAAAAAAAATATTAAAGTAAAAAAAGATGGCAAGGTTAGAAATGGCTTTGAGGTTTTAAAATTCTTAGATCCATCTCCAGAGAAATTTAAAAAATTTTTCAATATAAAGATTAGCCAAAAATTATTGACTAAAATATATTTTGACTCAAAGTACGACGTTTTTTATGAGAGAGAAAAAAAATCTTTCGATCAACTTAGCAAAAATAAAAACATGAAACTGACTAATATTAATTTCAATAAGATCCCATCTTTATCTAAAGAAATTCTTGAAAAATTAAATAAATATAAACCCGAAAATTTAAATGATGCTGGTAAAATTTCAGGCATGACTCCCAGCGCATTATTTCAAATAGTTAAACACAAAAAAGTTAAAGGATCTAAAGTTGCTTAATGAAAAATTAGTAAAGTTTTGTGATAATAATTTTAACGACGGAAAATCAATTTTAAAAAAACTTTTTGAATATAAAAAAATGTTAATTAAAGAAAACGAGACCATGAATTTAATTGGAAAAAGCACAATAGCTGATTTAGACGTAAGACACCTTTTAGATTGTATACAGATAGTTAAGTATTTACCTTCTCAAGAAAAGTCTTTGATTGATATTGGAACGGGTGCTGGACTCCCAGGAATTATCTTGTCAATTGCAGGCTTTAAAAACCTTCATTTAGTTGAAAAATCAACAAAAAAATCTCTTTTCCTAGAAAGTTGCAAATTACGACTAGGGTTAAATTATGAGGTACATAATAAATTAATAACAGAATTACCAAATCTTAAAATCGACTGTATAACTGCACGTGCCTTTGCTTCAATTGAAAAAATCATATCCATGACAAAAAAAATAATTAATAAACAAACAAAGTTCATATTGCTTAAAGGCAGGTCATATTATGCAGAGCTTGAAAAAATTAGCCCTCAGAAGTTCTTTTGGGAGACACATCAAAGTATTACGTCGAATGAATCTAAAATAATTATTATGGGTGCAAAATGATTATTACAATTGCTAATCAAAAAGGTGGTGTTGGTAAAACAACTACCGTCGTAAATCTAGCTACAGCATTAGCATCAATAGATAAGAAAGTCTTAGTAATTGATATGGATCCACAATACAACTCTTCAATGTCGTTTAATGTCTATAACCCTAATCTATCTATCTATAGAGTTTTTAGTAATGAAGTAAATATTGAAGACACAATACAAAAATCTCAAATACCAAATCTTAATGTTATTTCTGCTTGCGAAGACCTTGCAGCAGCAGAGTATGAGTTGGCCGATGATGAAAACAGAAATTTTCTTTTAAAAAATTACATCAATATAATTAAAAATAATTATGAATATATTTTTATTGATACACCGCCAACGTTAGGTTTATTAACAGTAAGTTCTTTAACAGCTAGTGCTGAAGTATTAATACCAGTGCAATGCGAATTTTTTGCATTAGAGGGATTATCCAAATTAATAAAAACAATTGAATTAGTAAAAACAAATTTAAATATAGATCTTAAACTAAACGGTATTATTTTAACAATGTATGATAAAAGAAACTCTTTATCATCGTTAATTGAAAAGGAAGCTAGAGAATATTTTGATACAACTGTATACAAATTCAACGTCCCTAGAAATGTAACTTTATCTGAAGCACCAAGCCATGGACTCCCCGCAATTATTTATGATTTAAAGTGTAGTGGCTCTCAAGCATACATAGCGTTGGCAAAAGAATTTTTAGAAAGGAGCAACTTAAATGGCAGTCAATAAAAAATTAGGAAAGGGCTTATCCTCTTTATTAGGCAATAAAGATATTTCCAAAATTAATAATTCTGAAAATAAAGGCTTACTACTAATTCCTATCGAAAAAATATTCAGAGATGAAAATCAGCCAAGAAAAATATTTGATAAAGAAAAAATTGATGAATTATCCCAATCAATTAAAAAAAATGGCTTAATTCAACCATTAATTGTTATTAAAAAAGATCTAGATAATTATCTTTTGGTGGCAGGAGAAAGAAGGTGGAGAGCAGCTCAAAGTACTGATATTAAGGTTTTACCTGCCTTATTATTACCAGACGATCTTGATAAAGATGAAATTTCTTTAATTGAAAATATTCAAAGAGAGGATTTAAGAGTTTCAGAAGAGGCTAAAGCATATCAACGATTAATTGAAAAGAATAATTATACACATGAAACATTATCCAATATCGTTGGTAAGAGCAGATCTCATATAACAAACCTGCTAAGAATATTAGAATTAGATAAATTTTTCTTAGATTTATTAAATAAAGGAAAAATATCCATGGGGCATGCAAGAGCTTTGGTTGGTAAAACACCAAACGATTTTGATGATAATTCGCTGAAACAAATTGTGAATGGTAAATTATCGGTTAGAGACTTAGAAAAAAAGAAAAGTAAAACAATCACACAAGATCCAAATTTAATACATGAAGAAAAGAATTTGAGCGAAACTATTGGTTTTAAAACTAAAATAACATTTAACAAAAAAGGCAAAGGTAATTTAAAAATTTTTTATGAAAATCTAGAGCAGTATAACTTTTTAATCAATAAACTAAAAAATTAAATTTTTTAATTAAAACTTCTTTTTTAAGTAAACCTAATAATTTTCTTAAATCAATTTTAGATTTTTTAGCTTTAAAAATCTCCATTCTTAAAGAGAATATATCGTCTCTCAATATTTCGCCATTGCTAAACACAACATCTTTTTTATTTATTAGAAATTTCTGTATCTCAGTTTCAATCATGTGAGGATTTAATTTTAAATATTCAAATAATTCACCTTCGTTTTCGAGATTATTATTTTGAAGAATAAATTTGATATCTTTATCAATTTCATAAGAATTTATTATTCCTGAGCTCATATTTTTTTTAACATCTTTGTAAGGTAAAAAATTTATAAGTTTTTCTTTTCCTTCATATTTTATTTTTTTAAAAGATATGTAGGCTGAATTATTTTCTTCAAAAAGGCTTATTGAATCTTGATTAATTTCATTTAAATCATTAATTTTTTTTAATAAAATTTTGTTCTGAAATAAAATTTCTTTTATAAAGTATTGGTAAAATATTGATGTTTGTTCATCAATATTTATACCAAATATGATATTACTTTTTTTATTCTTTAAGAATTTTTCTAATATTTTAGCGTTCTCTGACATATTTATACCTACACTCTTTATCTTCAAAGTAACCTAAGTCGTCAATAAAATCGTTTGTTATAATGTCAACTAAATTTTCAAAAATTTCATCATCTGCAGCTCTATTACTAGTGTTAAATTCACCTGATGCTATTATGTAAGATGAACTTCTTTTATAATTCTGTGCAAAAATATCACACATTAAAGAAGTCTTATTGTATCTTTTAGCTACCGTATAATTAATTTCAAATGATATTTTTTTTCTGTCAGAATTTTTGTCAATATTTGTTATAAACACGCCTTCTGATCTATTTGGACTTATTTTAATTAAATAGTCGTAATTTTTACTATTGTACATTCCCATAGAGTCTAAGTATTGAACTAGTGTATTTTCATATAAAAAATAGCTATCATTTGTAACGCTTGAGACATTAAATTGTTTCTCTGAAACTCTAGAAGTTAAACAACCTATTAATGAAATACTAATTAAAAATAAGATTGATAATTTTATTTTGAACATTTATTTTTTTTACTAATCTTTTATTTTTTATTTTTTCGCTAACCTTTGAAATATTTATCAAATTATCATATATATCATTAATCTCGTAATCTATTTGTGTTTGATAAGTTGTAACAAACTTCCCATTAATTTGTATAGGTAAATCAATATTTTTTTCTTTTATAAAAGATTTGTCAACTTCAGGCCAATTATATTTTTCAATTTTGTCTTCGAAAAGTTGTATAAAAATTTTATCTATAAATGATGGAAATAGTGGATACAAACAAATTAAGATTTTTTTTCCTATATCATTATTGATATCAGTTTGGTTTTTCTCCATATAATTAAAGAGTGTAAAAATATTCGCTATATATTTATTTAATGATAAATTTGCAATATTATTATCCATATCGTACAAGCATTTATAAATAAATTTTTGATCATCTTCTGTTGGGTTTTTTGTATTGGTATCGCTTGAAAAAAACCTTTCTATTCTGTTAGTTAAATTTTTTGAGCTTTGAATTCCTGCATCTGTCCATTCTAGATCTCTATCAGGGGGTGAGTCTGAAATCATGAAAGCCCTAGTTGCACTAACGCCGTAATTTTTAATTATCTCTTCAGGATCAACAACATTTTTCTTTGATTTTGACATTTTTTCAGATGGACCCTCTATAATCTTTTGATTTGTTGATATCTGGATTAATTCATTATTTTTTATTGCAACATCAATTGGTAAAACCCAGGAGCCAACCTCATTTTTGTAAGTTTTATGGGTTATCATACCTTGAGTAAATAACTCTTTAAATGGTTCAGATACTTTTAACTTATAAATATCTCTTAGCGCTTTTGTAAAAAACCTTGCATATAGTAAATGCAATATTGCATGTTCAATACCTCCAATATATTTGTCAACAGGCATCAACTTATCAACAATTTCCCTATCAAAAGGTTCTTTTGAATTTTTATTATCAAGGAACCTTATGAAGTACCAAGAAGAGTCAACAAAAGTATCAAAAGTATCTGTCTCTCTTAAGGCTTTTTTTCCTGTTTTTGAGCATATAACACTTCTCCAGCCATTCTCTTTCACTAAAGGGTTTCCTTTACCGTCCATTTTGATGTCGTACGGCAACTCAACAGGTAACTCCTCTTTGTCTAAGACTCTAAAACTTCCATCTTCATAATAAATTACTGGTATTGGGCAACCCCAATATCTTTGTCTCGAAACACCCCAGTCTCTTAATTTATAGTTAACTTTTCTGTTACCTAATTTTTCTTTTTCCAAATAATTTACAATTGCTTCTATTGCTTGATCTTTTTTTAATCCGTCAAGAAATTTTGAGTTAATCATAATTCCATCATCTGTGTAAGGAAGGTCAGCATCAGAACAATCCAAGACTTTTTTTATGGGAAGTTTATATTTTACTGCAAAATCGTAATCTCTCTCATCATGAGCAGGGCATCCAAAAATTGCACCCTGGCCATATGTGTCTAAGACAAAATTTGCAATAAAAACTGGGATTTTTTCACCAGTGACTGGATTTATTGATTTTATTGGTAATTCATATCCAATTTTTTCTTTATCATCACATTTGTCAAATTCTGCTTTAATAGAGTCAATCTTATTAACATCAATAAACTTTCTTAAAATCTCATGATTTATTGATAAAGCAATAAATGTTGCACCAAATATAGTATCAGGTCTTGTAGTAAAAATATTTATCTCATCATCATTTTTTTCTAACTTAAAAACTATTTCACATCCCTCAGACTTACCGATCCAATTTTTTTGCATGACCTTTACTTTTTCTGGCCATTTATCTAAGTCATCTAAGCTTTCTCCAAGCTCATCTGCATAGTGTGAAATTTTAAAAAACCATTGAGAAAGCTCCTTTTGTTCAACAACAGCACCTGTTCTCCAACCTTTCCCATCTATCACTTGCTCATTTGCAAGGACAGTTTGATCAACTGGATCCCAATTTACTAAAGAATTTTTTTTATACGCTAAACCTTTATTGTAGAAGTCTATAAATATCTCTTGTTGAAATTGATAGTAGCTTTTATCACATGTAGCTAATTCTCTATCCCAATCTAAATTTAAATCTAAAGTTGATAATTGTTTCTTCATCAACTCTATGTTTTTAAGAGTCCAATCTTGTGGATGTGTCTTATATTCAATTGCAGCATTTTCAGCGGGAAGCCCAAAGGCGTCCCAGCCCATTGGGTGAATAATTTCAAAATCTTTTAACTTTTGGTATCTTGCATAGATATCCCCTATTACATAATTTCTTACATGCCCCATATGTATGTTTCCTGATGGATAAGGAAACATTTCCAGAATATATTTTTTATTTTTCAAAATTAGATTTATTGATTTTGAATTTTATATCTATTTGCTTCAGTCAAAATAGCTAGCGTAAGTTGTTTTTCTTCGTTTATATAATCTTGATTATCATTAATCCATTCATTGTCACTCAATGTTTGACAAACGATTTTAGTTTCAACTCCATTAGATACTAACTCAAGGCTAATAATCTGAATTTTAATCAAACACCTATTATTTGTATCTTTTCCATCAAATATCCAGTCAGTTTCTATATAGCCACCATTTGAGTCAGCATTTTTAATAGAATAATTAGACAGAACTTTCAAAGAACCGTTCCATAACTCTTTATTTATCGTTTGTGCTAAAACCATTCTGCCACCACTATCTCTATCTAGAAGGTTATTAAAGCTTTCACCCAAACTAAATTTTTCAGACATATTACCATCAGGCCCCAAAGCTCTTTCATGGTCTTTGCATATGTTATAAGCGATACCCTTCTTTTTAATATCGGTTCTTGAAGGGTTGTCACAATAACCATGAATTTTATCCAGTCTTTCCAGATTTTCTTGGTGTTTACCTCCTACAAATGAATCTCCTCCACAAGAGAATAATAGAAGTGATAATATAAGTGCTGTTAAAGAATATTTTTTCATCAAATCGCAATTTTAACTTACTAAAAAAAAACCCAAATATCTAAATGTTTTTGAGACCGTTCAAAAAAAAAGGCGAGTATAAAAACTCGCCTTTTTATAAGATTTTAACTTAATATTAGAATGCTACAGTTGTACCAAATGACATGTTAGTACCTGAAGTACCTGTACCGTCATTGTTTTGGATTTCAGCATATACTGATACTCCGCCACCAAGTGATCTTGAGATTTTAGCTTCAGTTCTTGTTGAAGCGCTTGATCCCTGTTCACCGTCTGTGTAACCAATTGCATATGTTGTATCAGCATCAAGAGATCCTGAGAATGCAGCTGCCATTGTTGAGGAGTCAGTTGCCTCATCAGTGCTCTCATAACCAAGCTCTAATGTTCCACCAGCAATACCGTAAGACACTGATATACCGTTTGATGTTTCATCAGCAGTACCATCAATGTTTGAGTAACCTACAGCAACTGTCATTGGACCCATTGGTAAAGAAATAGAAAGACCTGTACCATATTCACCACCAGCACTTTCAGCGTTGTTCACAGCTGTGTTTTTGGTGTCGATTAGGTATGCTAAGCTAACAGATGCACTTCCAACAGATGTTGAAGCAGTAAATCCATAACCTTCAGTATCAGCAACACCAGTAGCAATACCAGTAGCAGTGTAACCACCGTTATCAACAGCGTCACTTGCAACGTTACCTACGTGACCAGTTCCGTCACCAACTAAATCAACATCACCAACTGTGAATGTAAATCCATCAGCAGCAAAAGATACGCTTGCTAAACCAGAAACACCTTTTGTAGTGTCAGAGTCGTTACTATCTAAAGAGATACCACCGCTTGATGATACAGTCATACCACCAGCAGTTGTTGTTGACATTGCGAATGATACACCAGCACCATTCATAAATAATGTACCTGAAGTAGAGTTGCTATCACCGTCAACAACGTTTCCACCTGAGGTAACATGTACACCTGCAGAACCAGATACTGACACATCTGCTTTTGCAGATGAGAAAACAGCAGCTGTTAAAGCAGATACCATTATTAGTAGTTTTTTCATTTTTATTAGTCCTTTCGTGATTAATATTAATCGACTTTAAATATGCTGTTTTTGTGTCTAATTTGAATAAATTTATACTGTCTTATGCCCAAATACTCCTAAATGTTGCATTTTTGCAACATTATTTATTAAGAATTACGCCAGTATTCGCGTTGATTTTCTAAGTAATTTTGAAATTCCTCTTTGTAATTATCAAAAGACTTTTTACCTATTGATGAGGTATGTACATCCTTATTCACTTGGTTCTTGCTTGCAGTTCTAGCAAAAAATTTTTTTCTTTTTTCAGGGTTGTATTTATGACATATATCACAATGATCGAAAATTAACTCAGCCATCTCATTTGTTTTTTTAACTAAATCCTCATATTCAATAGTTAGAAAATCAATGTTAAGAGTATTTCCCCAATATCTTATTAACTCTTCGTGGTTTGCATATATTACGGCTATGTTAAAAAACGTTGATGCATAGGGTATGTTAGAAACATAAAATTGTTTAAAAAGTGAAATAGCATTATCCCAAGGGTCTCGTCTGACATAAATAATTTTTGCTTTAGGAAAAATATAATTGATATAGCCAATAGATTGATAATTACCCGGAAGTTTGTCTATAAAAAATTTGTTGTCTTGTCTGATAAATTTTATTCTATCTTCGTATATTGTCCCAGGGTCCTCA
The DNA here is from genome assembly GCA_902617485.1 of uncultured Alphaproteobacteria bacterium. Classification (GTDB taxonomy): domain Bacteria; phylum Pseudomonadota; class Alphaproteobacteria; order HIMB59; family HIMB59; genus HIMB59. The sequence goes on from CACMXD010000008.1 coordinate 15,110, forward strand.
TGAAATACACTATCTTGATCATTTTCAAGAGAGGCTTTTATTAAATCATAAAAAGATATTAACTCCCCTCCTGATATTGTATCAGGAGCAGAGGCAATAATAGACTCAATTAAAGTTGTACCAGATCTTGGCATACCAACAATGAAGATTAATCCTTCACCTAACCTTTTTTCAAATGGTAAATTTTCTTCACTAGAAAATATTTTTTTAATTTTGTGAATTAGTTTTTGATTTAAAAGAGGTTGGTACCTTTGAATATTTGCAATTTCTTTATTTGATGACAAATAATATTTATCTGACGTTTCTATATCCTTTTTATTTTCATAATATTTTGCTAGTCCAAATAAGATTGGACCTACAGTTTTTCCTTTTTCTATATGATTTTTATAACCTTCAAATTTTAATATCTTTTTTGCAGAGTTAATAAATTCATCTGTAATTGTTTCTGGACTAAATGTTGAATGATAATAAAATATTTCAGGATTAAATGTTTTTTTATAAGCATATTCAATAAATTTTAATGCTTCATCTTTTTTGAATAATGCAAAATATGTGTCTAAAATGATATAAATTACATTAGGATTTTTAATCAGCTGCTCAAATTTTATTCTTTTTAAGATTTCATCTGTATATGTATATGCTGTTTCGAATTCTCTTTTTCTTAAATAGAGCTCCAATAAGGTTATATAAGATTGGTAGGCTTCCCCATTTAATTTTTGTGCTTTTTTAGCATATGTATAGGATTTCTCAAATTCCTCAATTTTCAGATATAAATGAGCAATGTTGTTTATTACATCAAAATCATTTGAATTAATTTTTTCAGCTTTCAAATAGAAATCAATAGAGCCGTTATATTTATTCTGAAGTAAAAGTGTTAAAGCTAATGTTTTAATAATATTAAAGTCAGTTTTATTTTTATTATAAAGATCCCAGGCTAATAGTTCAGACTCATGAAATCTAGAATTATTGATATTTTCAATAATTTGGGACAGTAGACTATTTGACATAAAAAGCTATATTAGTGAAATTTATATGTTTCTTAATAAAATCAAAGATAAATATTATCTCAATCTTCTAAATAAATTTATTGAAAAAGGAGATATGAATGAAATTAGATCTTTACTAAAAAAAAAATTTATTTTTGATAAAAAGTCAAATTTTAATGATTTTAATAAATACATTATAAAATTTTTATCTGAACAAAAATTTGAAAAATTATTTAATAAAAATCTAATTTGGGTTAATAGTTTTGAAGAAAATTCCTATAAATACATTAATAAATTTTTAAGTGATATTTTAACACATAATAAAGTCCCATTTATTGAACCTACTAGGTATGTTGATGAATTATATGATCTTATAAGATCAAGAAATATTTATAAAATTGATTTTGAGGATATGTGTTCTATGAGCTATGGTTATCAATATTTTTTAACTGAAAAAAATGATAATATTAAAATATTAAATTCATCAGCATCTTTTTTTGAGACTGCAAGTAATATTTATTTTACACATTATTTTTATACTCGATGCTATATTTATATAATCAAAAACCCATATGAAATATTTCAAAGAAATAAATTACAAAATATCTCAGACAATAAAATCAATCATATGCAAGAATTAATCTCTGGTGATATTAATGATATTCTTCATCAATATGAAGGTGGTAAATATTATATTTCAGAAAATAGACAAAATTGGTCTACAAATGTCTCAAGTTGGACTAACCCTAATGTTAAAAGTACGTTTCGGGGTTTAATTCTAAGAGAGGAGGATTTACTTTCTGATCCACTCCAGCAACTCTCTGAAATTACCTCACATTTAATACAATCAGGGCTAGAGCTAAATTTAGATTATTCTTATTTACAAAACTATATATCTAAAAATCCAATTAAAATTGAAAACATAGATGAATATAGTTTTTCGAAAAAGGAGTTGAAAATACTTGATCGTGATATTGGGAACGTTGCAAATAAATTTGATTATAAGCCTAAAATTTGACAGTAAATATTAAAATTTTTAACGAGATTACATCGTTACTATCTAATTATAAAAACTCGAAACTATTAGTCGTATCAAAGAATAGATCAAGAGAGGACATAGAGAGACTAATGATTGATGGTGCAAATTTATTTGGTGAAAACAGAGTTCAAGAGGCAAAGAGTAAGTTCACAAGTGAACTATATGAAAAATATAATTATGAATTACATCTTATTGGCCCTCTACAATCAAATAAAACTGAAGATGCTTTAAAAATATTTGACACAATTCAAACAATAGATCGCCGTAAGTTAGTAGATACAATTTCTAAATTAAAAAACAAAATACAATTTAAAACAAAATCATTTTATATTCAGATAAATATAGGGGAAGAGGAACAAAAATCAGGTATTAAATTAAAAGAATTAAATAATTTATATAATTATTCTTTAGAGAAAAATTTGAATATCGTAGGACTCATGTGTATCCCACCTCTTAATTCTGACGTAAATTTTTATTTTAATAAAATGTTGGAAACTAAAGATAAGTTAAATAACAAACTTTTATTAAGCATGGGAATGAGCAACGATTATGAGACTGCATTAAAATGTGGATCAAATATGATTAGAATAGGTTCCAAAATTTTTAAATGATGTTTAGATTAATTTTATTTTTTTACATATTTTACTCTTATCAAGCTTTGGGATTTGAATTTGCTTGTAATTTTGAGGAAGTTTATATTGATGGCCAAACACAACAAGGATTAATGCTGATAAAAAAAAACAAACTTAGATATGAATACAGTGACAAAAATCTCTTTACTATTATTCATAAGAATAACAACACAACAATAAGTAAAAATACTAACAGAAAACATGTAAATGATTATGAGGGAGATAATAATTTGATAGAACATTTGATCAGTATCACAAATGATTTCCCAAATTTTAAAGAAGTTTACAACATTAATAACTTCAAAATTATCGTTGAAAATAGTAGTTTAAATGATTTTATAAAACGTATGGCTGTAGTCTCTGATGATATTAACTTAAGTATAAATTTTCTAAACTGTAAATCAGGCGAAATTCTTGATCTTTATTTTCAACACAACCCTTATTTTAGATTTAGCCATTCATAATTTTGTTTTTAATAACATACAAAAAAAAAGATTTTTTTATTGATCAAATTATTAACTTACTTTTATCTAATAGTGACTATTTAACAAATGATGAAAATAAATCTGTTTTCAAAAAAATATATATTGAAAATTTCAATGAGTTTATAAAAATTTCTACCAATGAAATAAAAATAGATTTAAAAAAACCAATTATATATAATAATCTTCACTCAAACCTATTTTCATTACTTTCAAACACTTTTTACAAGTTTAATGACTTTACATACTATCCATTACTTCAAAAGATTGAAAATCAAAATACAAGTGTAAAATTAACTTATACTCATTCTATAATTTTAAATAGTTTACTACTAAATAAATCTGGTATAGAGAAACTTCATCTTTATAAAATCTTATGGCCAATGGATAAAAATATACAATTGAATAAATTAGATACCCACCTTACAAATTTAAAAAATTTTTTTTTAAAAGAGTTCGATTTTAACTTAAATTATTTTTCTAAAAAAAGCATACTTAATCTTTCAATTGATTAGTATATCTCTTTTTCCCGCATGGTTAGGTGACGAAACAACACCTCTTTGCTCTAAAGCTTCCATAATCCTAGCTGCTTTATTGTATCCAATTTGAAAATTTCTTTGTAAAAAACTAGTTGAAGCTTTGTTTGTGCTTTTAATTAAATCAATTGATTTTGTAATTAATTCTTCATCTTCATCACTTAGGGAGTCAAAGTTATCGTCATTATTTTTAATAATTTCTTCAAGTTCATTTAGATATTCTACCCTTTGACTCTTTTTAATTTCTTTAATTAATTTATTTACCTCACTGTCTGAAATAAATGCAGATTGATATCTAATCAAGTTTCCACCATTTTTTGACATTAACATATCTCCATTACCCAATAACTGCTCAGCACCTATTTCGCCTAACACAGTTCTGCTGTCATATTTGCTTGCAACTTGAAAACTAACCCTAGATGGGAAATTAGCTTTTATACTTCCTGTAATAATATCTACACTCGGTCTTTGAGTTGCCATTACTAAGTGTATCCCACAAGCTCTAGCCATCTGAGCCAATCTTTGAACATAGTGCTCAACTTCTTTACCTGCAGTCATCATTAGATCAGCCATTTCATCAATAAAAACAACTATATACGGGAGCTTTTCGACTGCCTTTAGATTATAACCTTCTAAAGACCTGCTGTTCTCCTCATTCATCATTGCATATCTTCTTTCCATTTCTTTACAGACCCACTTCAAAGCAATAATCGCTTTTTTTGGTTCAGTTACAACTGGCGTTAAGAGGTGTGCAATATCATTATAAACACTAAGCTCCAACATTTTAGGGTCAATTAATATCAACCTTAAATCTTCAGGAGGAAACTTGTAAAGGATAGAAGCAAGTAATGTGTTAATAAATACAGATTTTCCAGACCCCGTTGTACCTGCAACAAGGAGATGAGGTGTTTTACTCAAATCAATAACCTCTATATTTCCAGATATATCTTTTCCAATACAAATTGGAATTTTAAAAGAATTATTTTTAAAATTATCATTGCTGAGTAATTCTTTAATAGTGACAGTCTCCCTTTGAGTATTAGGTACTTCAACACCTAAAAATTGAGTTCCGTAAATTTGAGAAATCCTTACTGCACCAACTCCCATACTTCTTGATATGTCGTCAGCTAAGTTAATTATTGTATTAATTTTAATTCCAGCCGCAGGCAATATCTCGAATAGGGTTACAACAGGACCAAGTTTTACATTTATAACCTTAATTTCTATATTGAAATCCAAGAATACATTTTCTAATAATGTAGAGCTTGTTTTTATGTCACTATCATCTAGCTTATTTTTTTTAGTTTTTCCATCAGACTCTAGTATATCAAGAGATGGTGACGAATATATCCGTGAACTTATAGTATCTTGTGAACTGGATTCGTCTTCAAATCCGATATCTCTATCTAGAGATAAAGTATTATTTATAATTGGATCTTTTTTATTTGTATTGTTTTCTATCTCTTTAGTTTTTGCTAATAAACTATTGAAATTCAATTTAGGCAATTTTATTAATGAAAAAATATTCTGAGAAAGTAAATAAATAATTAATCCAACAGAAGATAAACCATAACTAACTATTTTAGAATCGTATGTTTTGAAAATATTTTCTGCAAAAATCCCCCAACTGCTAACCCCATCAATAATATTGAGATCGTTTAGATAATAAATAAGAATTTGAGGCATAATTATTAAACTAATAAAAAAAAATATTAATCTTATAAAAATATACTTTGGACGTTTGTCAAAAAGTGTCAAAATAGAGAAAATAAAAAAGAATATTGCTAAAAGGTAAGATAAAATTCCAAACGTGTATAAAATAAAACTAGCATAATAGGAGCCATAGTCGCCAAAAAAATTAGTTGAAGCAATATTTGTTTTGGTCAAAAAAGAGTTATCATTTATGTCGAACGTAATCAATGAAATGATAGTTAGAAGACCTAATGAAAAATAAAAGAAAACAACAAAGTATTTTAAATAAGATAATATTTTTTCTTTTAAGATTTGAGGAATATAGTTATTGTTCATCGTTCAAAATAAATATAAGCGTCTAAATGAAAAAGAAAATACATAAATACGATTTTTTAATTATTGGTGCTGGGCTGATAGGCTCACTTGCTGCGTTAGCTCTCCACAAAAAAAAATTTAAGGTTCTAGCTATAGACAAACAGTCAAAAAGCCAACAAGATAAAAGAACATTAGCAGTAAACGCAAATTCAAAAGACTTCCTCACACAGCTAGGAATTTGGGGTAAAATAAAGTCAAAACCTCAGTCTATTAATAAAATAATCATTAAGGATTACTTAAATCCTAATCCTTTAATTTTTGAAGATAAGATAGAACCGATGGGTAATGTTGTTTTCAATAAAGAAGTCTTGCTAGAGGCAAAAAAATTATGTTTAAAAAATAAAATATTAATAAAAAACTTTAGTCTAGATTATAATAATATTCCCAAAAATAATACAATTACAATTAAAGAAAAAAGATATCAATTTAAAAAAATAATTTTGTGTGTTGGGAAAAATTTAAATTTTAATACAAATATTGATGATATTAAAAACCAACAATTTTCATATGTTGGTTTCTTTTATCATAGTAAAAACCATAAAAATATTGCATATGAAATTTTTACAAAAAATGGACCTCTTGCAGTTCTCCCATCACCTGACAAAAACAATTTGATGTCCACATTTATATATTCATCAAAAAAGGATATCAAAAAACATGAGATAATAGGTCTCATAAGAAAAAATTTTAATTTATCTCACGGGAACATAAATATAACTACGGACATTTTTAAATATCCAATAATTGTTAAAATTAATAAATTAAAATCAAATTTTATTTTGCTTGGTGATGCTTTTAGATCAATACATCCAGTTGCAGGTCAAGGTTGGAATTTAGGTATTAAAGATATTCAGACTCTTTGTAGTCTAATTGATCAATTTTCTTTAAAAGATAACATCATAAATGAGATTTATTTTGCTAGAAGATTTTTGGAGAGCGCAATATATCTTTCATTTACCTCATCTTTAAATTTTCTATACGAAAATATCAATCCCATTACTAAAAATATTATAAGGATTGGATATCAAGGTCTAAGCAACTTAAAAATTGCAAAAAACATTTTTATAAAACAAGCAATGGGTAGAATTAATTTAATTGATTAGGACCGTCTCTGCCAACAACCTGAAATGTATTTAAATCTAAAATAGAATTAATAGTATTAATTCTTTCTCTGATATTTGGTGACTCTAAAATAGCCTGTTTGTCAATCTTGTTAAATGGGGCTAACATAGTTAGTGTTGAGAGAATTTGTTGGTTTGATGTCTCAGAAAGTACCTCTTTATCAATTTCAAGTTTTTTCATTTTAAAATAATTTGAGTATTTTTGAATTAAACTATTTCTGTCAATGTGTGGCTCCACATCCAAAAGATCGTTTAGATAATCATCACAATTTATTGATGCTTGATAATAACCTCCAGGTGTAATATTTCTCTCATTAAGCACAAAACGGCAGACACCCTCAAGGTTTAAAACTAGTCTATAATCAGATGTTTCTATGTAGGAAGTTATCTTTCCAATACAGCCCATTTGGAAAAGTTCATTATTATTGTTTTTAGGTTGAATGATACCAATCATTCTGTGACTTTTGAGACTATCAAGGGTCATCTTTATGTATCTTTCTTCAAAAATATTTAGAGGAAGCTTCCCAAATGGAAGGAGTAAAACATTATCTAAAGGAAAAATTGGAATAGAACTAGGAATATTCTTTGGATTAATTTCAAAAAGTTTTTTTATATTTTCATCCATCACTTAAACATAATACTCGATAATTTCTTTCGAGCTTTAATAACATTTGGATCATTAAATCCTAATAAATCAAAATATTCTAAAAGTTTTTTCTTTGCTGCGTTATCATTCCAATTTGAATCCTCCTCAAAAATTTTTAGCAGTTCATTAAAGCCTTTTTCAGTTTCAGTTGAGGATAAATAGCTCTCTGCGAGTTTAAATCGTATGTGTTTGTCTTTTGGTTTCAACTTAACTTCCTCTTCTAATTTTTCATATGAGAGATCATTTTTTTTTAAAGTCAGTTGATCAAGAAGTTTTTTTATTTTTAAAATTTCTTCATTTTCTAAAATATTATCGTCAAAAGACTCAAACATTTCTTCTGCCTCATCAAACTTTTTGAGTTGGACATAACATCTCAATAAACCTGTTAAAATTTTTGGATTAGTTGGATCGAGACCAACTAAATGTTCATATTTCTCAAGTGCTTGATCAAATTTCTGACTAGTAAACAATTTATCGGCATCAGTAATTAATCCAGGAATTTCATTACCGGGTGTAGCTTCAATCATTTTATCTATAATTTCCTCAACTTTGCTTTCTGGTTGAGCACCTTGAAAAGCATCTATTGGTTTTCCGTCAACAAACCCGTAGACAGTAGGTATTGATTGAATATTTAACTGAGATGCTAAACCCTGGTTTTCGTCTACGTTTATTTTTACAAGAATAATTTTTCCATTTTTTTTGTTAACTACTTGCTCCAGAGTTGGAGTTAATTGTTTGCAAGGCCCACACCAAGGTGCCCAGAAGTCAACTATTACAGGTGTTGTTTTAGACTTTTCAATTACCTCGTCGACGAATTGATCTTGATTTATGTCTTTTATGAAACCCATGTTTAATGTTATTTAGTTCCTCATTTTACATGAAAAACTATTAAAATCTTCTATTTAAAGCTTATGAAAGAGTTTTGCTCGGTAAAGTTGCTTTTGATGTAGATGGATAGTTTTTAATCTTTAAAAATAATATAAATAATTTAAAAGATATCTATTGATATTTTTGAAATTTATTAATTTAGCGGGCGTAGCTCAGGGGTAGAGCGCAACCTTGCCAAGGTTGAAGTCGAGGGTTCGAATCCCTTCGCCCGCTCCAAATTACATGACAATTTTAATCAATAAATTCTAGATTAGGGTTAACGTTGACATCTACATCTTCAATAGAATTACCCTTTCTTACCTCATCATAATATACAATTTGTGTAGGTGTTTCCCCTTTGAATGAAGTGTAGTTACTTATGAAAGACTGATATATGCCGTGTTTAAAGTAAATTGACTTTGGCTCAAAAAATATTGGTGACTCTAAGATTTTAACAATGTTATTCCCATCAACCCAAGCATCTATTCTCTTAATTTCAAAATCTAAGCACAAAGAAATATCTGTCCATACACCTTTCATACTTTTTAATGTTTTTAATTTATAATATTTTGATTCATCTCTAACATTATCTCTAGAGCCACTTAGTTTATGCCAATTTAAGTACAAATTTCCTTTTCTAGCATCAATTTGAATCAACGGTGGGAAGGAAGGTAAACTATTTGCTTTTCCAGATGGCCCACCCTTTTGGTGTATCTGACCTAATGTTGTGCTAACTTTTTTAATATCAGTAAAATCATTAGATAATTTTATACTGTAACCATAACATTGTTTACCAGATATTGGTTGATTTGGCTCTGAAGAAAACTCAATCCTTTGTCTATCATTATCGCAGTCACTCCAATTTTCATCACCAAAACAATCACCACTTCTAAGTTCAAATTTTTGATAATAATTACCTCTTCGTGATTTTGAATTGTCCTTTATATAATCAAAGTTGTGTTTGTTTTGGCCCATAAAGTTTTTATGAAATATAAAACCACTATTTGAAGTTTCTATAAACAAATTGCCATTTTTATCAAATAGGAAATTATTACCTAAAGCATTAGTTTTGATTAATATAAGAAGAAATAATAGACTAAATAATTTATTTATTGGTGGTTTAATCATTCTTTTATTTGAAGATTGAAATGAGAGTAAATGTTAAGCATGATCGATATAAACTTATTAATTTATGTTTTGAACAATTTGATAAACACTAACAAATTTGATTTTAACTTAATTTAACACAAACAAGGTAAAATAAAAATTAATTAAAGTTACAAAGTGAATGTATATGATTCCCGTCGTATTCCTTTATAAATGGATACTTTATTAAGTAAATATTTTTATACCAAATACATTCCTCTTTAAATAAAAACTCTGCCTTGTCGAAAGGATATTTTTCATAATCGATCTTAATTCCATCTGGTAATATTTTTTCACTCTTGCAATTATATAAATAAGAATAAAAAATAGCTTAAAAATTAATATAATAATTAATGCTAAAATTTTATAATAATTTAGAAAAAAAACTACTTCTATTGCAAAGAAACGAATTCTTATCTTCAAGCCAAATAAAATTGAGAAAGTTCTTTGGTAGATCCTTATTTACTAATTTTTTTATAAATTATTTTCAAGATATTAACCTAGAACAAAAAGTTTTTGATAAAATCAAAGAAGAGTTTGAAACACTAAAAAATTACCTCCCAAGTAACGTCAAAAATATTATGGATATAGGTTGTGGTATTGGATTAATAAATATTTTTCTTAATGATTATTTTATAGATTGTCAAAAATTTTATCTTTTAGATAAAAATAATATAGATAATAAAATCGTTTATGGTTTTAGTGATAATTATGAATCATATAGTATTACAAATGTTACTAAAAACTTTCTAATCAACAATAATATACAGGAACATAAATTAAATTTAATTGACGTTGATAAAAATTTTTCCATAAAACCAAATTCTATTGACTTGTGCATATCACTAGTGTCGATGGGTTATCATTATCCACTTTCCCAATATCTTGATACTATGAAAGAGGTTTCAAATAATAATACTGTTTTTATATTTGATATTGCTACAGAATATCAAGATATGACCGATTTAAAGGACCTCTTTGGTGAAATTAAAATAATTGAAGAAAGTAACTTAAAACACCCAAGAACTAGAGTTGCTTGTTATGAAATCATTAAGTAAAACTAGCTAATACTTGAAATAATAAAAATAAACCTATTAACAAAAAAACTAGTCCTACAATCTTTTGTAATACTTTAGATTTGCTTTTAATAAATTCTAAAGCAACATTAGAAGTCACCAAGAAAGTTAAAACAATGTACCATGTTGTATCGACTATTCCTGCAGTGAGGATTAAGTAAATATTAAAAATCAAATCATTTTCAATAGACATGAATTGAGAATAAATGGCTACAAACCAAATAAATATTTTAGGGTTTAAAAGTGAAATGCTCAGTCCTTGAAAAAAAGACTCTATACCACTTTTTAAATCTAATTCATCAAAGTTTAAATTATTTTGATTTGTTATAGATTTATAACCCAGATAAATAAGAAACATTATTGAAATTATCTTTAAGCCATTGAAAATAAAAATATTAGTTTTGATGATCAAAGCAATTCCAAGAACTGCAAATAGTGCATAAATTCCAATACCTATTCCATGTCCAAGGGCAGTTAAGACTCCGTGAAATCTATTTTTAAAGATAGCATTGTTAATAACAACAACCATACTTGGACCAGGTGATATTGCACCTAGGAGACATACAATAAAAATTTTTAGAAAAATTATTTCAGACATATATTCTAATTAAAATTTTCTTTTACTTCTATAACATCCAAATTAGATTTATTTATAATCTTTTTAAGATTACTTGAGGCATTTGTATGAATAATTTTTTTACAATATTTCCAAATTGGTAAGTCTTTTTTGCTATTGCCAATATAATCAAAATTTATAATTTTTAGCTCATCTTTAATAAATTTAACTTTATTTATCCCAACCATATTAAAATTTTCTCTTGTGCCGAAAGACTCAAAAAATAATTTTAAATGCTGGTGTATTTGATCAACTAAAACTTGATGACTTCCTGATATAAGATAGACAACCCTGTGTCTATTTCTTACCTCTCTAATGTACTTTATTACACTTTTGTTGAATGTAAGTTGATACGTAGGTAAAATAAAATCTTTTGATATTTTTTCCTTTAAGTAAGGCTTACCCTTAAATAGATAAATAAATAGATAATAAATCAATTTAAATGGATTTTTTTTTAAACAATTAATAAAAGCAAGGTTCGATAAATCTTCTCTTATTATCGTGCCATCCAAATCTGCAAATAATATTCTATTTTCATCCATTTTTTTTAAAATAGGAGACTCTAATTGTTATAAAGTCTTTATCTACCTTTTCTCTAATTGAGCCAATACAGTCCGCATTAACTTTTTTACCTTTTTGAAATATTTTTTCGTAAATCAGATGTTTGATATTTTGAATTTCTTTCTCTTTAAATTTTCTTCTTCCTCTTCTTTCTTCAGGAAACTCATTAAAAAATTTTTCGATAAGTTTGATTGTATATCGCTGTTTAAATTCTATATTTTGATATTTTTTCATTGAAATATAATGATTTTTTGGTGGCTTATTTTTAAAAATTTCTATCAATGTTTGAAATGACGATCACTTAATTTAAAAAAATTTAACTTATTTTTTTTAACAAATTTTTTAATTTCTGAGTCATTTATAGATCCCATTGGTGCATAAATGCTCATTTTAAATTTTTCAGTTTTTATTAGTTTTAGAGAGTCCGTGAAAGGAAAAAAAGCATCTGAAAATAAATATAATTCACTCATTTTTTCATGTCTTTCTTTAAGTTTTAATTTCAACAAACAATTTTTTAGCGAGTCTACTCTTGATGTTTGACCACCAGATTGAGCAATCAAACTAGTTTGATTAAAAATAGCAATTGCGTTTGATTTAATAAATTTTAAAACATTAATAAAGAAATCGATTTTTTCTTTTTTTAATTTATTTACACCACGTATTGTTTCTATTGTAGATTTTTTATTATCAACGTCCTGAATAAGAGTTCCTGCAAATATTGATCTTCTTTCTATCTTATCTTTAAACTTTCTTACTTTTAAAATTCTTAAATTTTTCCTTGCTTTTAATATTTTTAAAGCTTTTTTGTCATAATTTGGTGCGGCAACAACTTCGTAAAAATTCTTTACCAAATGTTTAGCTGTCAAAATATTTATTTTTTTATTGAAAGCTACAATTCCACCAAATGCACTTACCGGATCCCCCTGAAGAGCATTTGTGTAACTTTTTATTTGTGTATTTTCTATTGATGCCCCACACGGAATATTATGTTTGATAATAGTACATATATTTTTTTTTGAACTTGTCGCATATATTATTTTCACTGCAGTATCTAAATCTAATAAGTTATTGTAACTTAATCTTTTTTCTCCACTTAATTGTCTAAATCTTTTTTTATCAATTATTGCAATTGCTTTTTGTTGAGGGTTTTCGCCATATCTTAAAGGATATTCCTCATGACTTTTTCCTTCAAACCAATTTGATATTGCAATGTCATATTTAGTGATCTGTTTCATAGCTTTTATCGCATATTTTTTTCTGACGGCGGTTGAAGCAGGAAATTTTTTTATAAGATTTGGATAATCTAAGGGATCAACAACCACTAGTGTTTTTGAATAGTTTTTGACTGCTGCTCTAATTAAGCTATGACCTCCAATATCAATCATTTCTATAATCTCATCATCATTTTTTGTCCGTTTAACGGTTTCTTCAAAAGGATAAAGATTAACAATTAACAAATCAAAATTTGGAATTTTATTAACTTTTAACTCTTTTTGATGGTCTTGAGAATTTGCTGCAAGAATTCCTCCAAATATCTTTGGATGAAGTGTTTTTACTCTCCCGTTTAGAATTTCTTTTTGTTTTGTAAATTTAGATATCTCGACATGTGGTAGATTTATTTTTTTTAAATAATCTGATGATCCTCCTGTTGAGTAAATAGTATATTTTTTTTTTATTAGAAACTTTGCAATACCTTCTAGATTACTTTTATCGTAAACTGATATTAGTACATTTTTATTTTTTTTCATTAGTTAAAGTGATCGTTTAGTTTATTTGTGGCTAAGATTAAATTATCCTGTTTGAATAAAAAAGAGCCTGCAACAAGAATGTTTGCACCTGCTGCTATGCAAAGTTCTCCAATTTCATAATTGACACCACCGTCTATTTCTATATCAACATTTAAACTATTTTTCTTAATGTAATGGCAAATATTTTCAATTTTTTTTATTTGATCATGCATAAATGATTGTCCTCCAAAACCAGGTTCTACAGTCATTATTATTACTTGATCAATTACATTTAAATATTTTTTAATATCCTCCCAGGAAGTTCCAGGCTTAATGGCAATTCCTGCTTTGATATTATTTTTTTTTATTTCGCTAATAATTTCATTTAAATTTTCATCTATCTCATAATGAAATGTAATAATATCTGATCCTGCATTAATATAGTCATTTAAAGAATTAGTAACCCTGTTTATCATTAAGTGTACATCGAAGATTTTTTTTGTTTTTGATCTCAAATCTGAAATAAATTGAGGACCAAATGTTAAATTAGGTACAAAATCACCATCCATCACATCAAAATGAATATATTCCGCATTTGATTGATTAAGATCAGATATAATTTTCTCCATATTAGAAAACGACCCACCCAGAATTGATGGAGATATTTTTACTTTCATTTTATTTTTTCTAATATTGAAACAAAAAAAATATCTGAGCCACCTAATTTTTTAAATTTAAGAGGGTTAATAAAATATCCATTCTGTCTCTTTATCATTTTATCTGATTTAATGTTGTGTATTTTAACAGTTTTATGTTTTTGAATAATTTTATCAATGACATTGATTGTCTCAAAGGGATGAAATGAACAAACAACATATGCTAAAAACCCCCCAATATTTAATATTTTTAGGGATTTTTCAATCATTTCAATTTGAATTTTTTGATGTTTTTTTATCATAGACTTATCAATTTTTACTGTAACGTCCGGATTTCTTCTGAAAGTTCCCAAAGCACTACAAGGTGCATCCAATAAAATTGAATTAAATTTATTGTTAAATTTATTCTTAAGAAAGTCTACCTCTTGAATATTGATTTTTAACTTTAATCGACTTAGATTTTCATTAAATTTTTTCAATTGAATTTGAGACTTATCTATTGCAGTTATATTAAATCCTAATGATTGTAATAATATACTTTTTCCCCCAGGAGCTGCACACACGTCAATTAAATTTTTGTCTTTATAAAATTTATGTATAAAGTTAATTACTTCGAAATTTCCAATATCCTGAACGAAACAATCTTTCTTAATTTTTTTTTCTAAAATAAAAACCCTTTTACCGTATATAGCGTCTTTTTTGTCAGATAAGCTAATTTGATAATTTTTGGGTTTAGTAAACAAAGTAGAGTAAATATATTCCCTAATTGAATTACTAGAAAAAATTTTATCAAGTATCTTCTTAAAACATGGATAAATTAAGTTCCCGTGTTTTATCTCATTTTTTTTGCGTAAAATATTTCTTAAAACTGCATTTACTAACTTTTCTTTTTTTAAAAATTTACTTTCTCCAACTGCATCATTTACGATAGAAAAAGTAGGTTTATTAGAAAAGAATATTAACGTTAAACTAATCTTTAAAATAATTATTATTTTCTTAGGTGTTTTACTATGAGTATATCGATAAATTATTTGATTGTGGTTTTCATAATTTCTGTAATATTCCTGTATCACCAAAAACAGAAAACTTCTTTTTACTTTTGGGTAGGTGGAAATGACAGTATCAATACTACTCCCCTGGTCAATTCTTTTGATTGAGTTAAGCAAGTTATTAATATCAGAAAAATTAGATATTTTTAGATCCGTCTATTAAGGATTGAACAACATTTGGATCTGCTAATGTTGATGTATCACCTAATTGGTCTTGTTCTTTTGATGCTATTTTTCTTAGAATTCTTCTCATAATCTTACCTGATCTTGTTTTTGGCAGACCCGGTGAAAATTGTAACTTATCTGGCGTAGCTATGGGGCCAATTTTTTTTCTTATCCATTGTACAAGCTCATTTTTCAACACATCACTAACTTCTACTCCAGTATTTGTTGTGACATAGGCATAAATTCCTTGGCCTTTAATGTCATGAGGGTAGCCTACAACTGCAGCTTCGGAAACAAGTTCATGTTCTACGAATGCACTTTCAATCTCTGCGGTTCCTAGTAAATGACCTGACACATTGATACAGTCGTCTACCCTACCTGTAATCCAGTAAAATCCATCTTTGTCTCTTCTACATCCATCGCCTGTAAAATATTTACCTTTAAATTGGCTAAAATAAGTATCAATAAAACGCTTATGATCACCGTATACTGTTCTCATTTGCCCTGGCCAACTATCTAGAATACAAAGCTTACCCTCACATTCACCCTCTAAAATATTTCCGTTATCATCAACTATAGCAGCATCAATGCCAAAATAAGGTTGTGTTGCACTTCCAGGTTTAAGTTTTGAAACACCGGGTATTGGAGAAATTAGATGCCCACCAGTTTCCGTCTGCCACCATGTATCAATAACCGGACATTTGTCCTTACCAACTATCGTTGAATACCAATTCCAAGCTTCTGGATTAATTGGCTCACCAACAGTCCCTAAGATTCTTAGAGAACTTAAATCACACCTTTCAATATAAGAGTCACCCTCCTTCATTAAAGATCTTAATACAGTGGGTGCTGTGTAAAAAATATTAACTTTGTATTTATCACAAACCTCCCAAAAGCGAGAAAAGTCTGGATAGTTAGGAACGCCTTCAAATAATAATGTTTTACCTCCATTTGCTAATGGGCCATAAACTGAATAAGAGTGTCCTGTAATCCATCCAGCATCAGCGGTGCACCAATAAATATCACCTGGATGATAGTCAAAAGAGTACTTATGAGTAAATGATGCATAAACCAAATATCCTCCTGAAGTATGAAGAACACCTTTTGGCTTACCAGTAGAGCCAGATGTATATAAAATGAAAAGAGGGTCTTCCGCATTCATTGATACGCATTCGCATTGATCATCAACTTCTTTAACTAATTCATCATAATAAAAATTATTATCTTTATGTAATTCTTCTTGAGTATTTGTATATCGAATAATAAGAGTTTTTATGGAACTATCACAACTTTCTAAAGCTGTATTAATATATTTTTTTAATGGAATTATTTTTCCACCTCGAACACCCTCGTCAGCAGTAATTACAAATTGAGATTTGCAATCTTTAATTCGTCCTGCTATTGACTCTGGGGCAAAGCCCCCAAATATTACTGAATGTATTGCACCAATTCTTGCACAAGCCAACATAGCAAATGCAACTTCAGGAATCATTGTTAAATAAATTGTTACAACATCACCTTTTTGCACGCCAAGTTTTTTTAAAACGTTTGCAAATTTACTTACTTCAGTCTTTAGTTCTTTATAAGTGTAAGTCTTACTTTTGCTGGTATCATCTCCTTCCCAAAGGACTGCTATTTCATTTGGTTGTGTCTCCGCATATCTATCTACACAGTTATAACAAACGTTCAACTCACCATCTTCAAACCATTTGATAGATACCTCACCGTTGTAGTTTGTATTTTTAACTTTAGTGAAATCTTTAGACCACGTTAGTTGAGATTTTGCAACTTTAGACCAGAATTGCTCTTTATTACTAAAAGACTCCGCATACATCTCTTCATATTGTTCTTTTGATAAAAGAGGATTAGATAATTTAAATTCTCTCATTTTTTTCACTCATCTTAATTAATTTCTTCCATTGCTTCAATGTTACAGGCATGACGCTTAATCTAGCTTGTTTTACAAGTGGAAAATCTTGGAAAAATGGATCTGCTTTTATTTCTGATAAGTAAACTTCATTAAGATCTTTGACATAGGTTACGTCAACCATTCCAAATATTCCTTTTTTATCTGTGTGATCTGGATAATATTCCTTGGTAACCTTTACTATTCCCTTTATAGCTTTTTCTGTTACTGAGTGATAAAAAAGACACTCATCTCCTTTTCTCATCTTTTTCATATTATTTGCCGCTTGATAGTTTCTAACACCATCCCAATGTTCAGTTTTTTTCTTTTTTTGTTGACCCCATGACCAAGAGCTAGGTTCTGATTTTAGGAGCCAATAATTTTTAGAAGTGTTCATGAATTAATATATTAGGTGATGGTCTAACATTGTAATTATTTAACTTGGTTTTTCTAGTTTTCATATATTCGATAGCGTTCCAACCAATCATTGCTGCATTATCGGTGCATAAAGATAAAGGCACTTGATGATAATTAAGATTTTTTGTTGCAATAAGTTTTCGAAGTTCAGTATTTAAATATTTATTTGCTGCTACTCCACCACAAATAGAAAAATCATTAATTTTAATATTTTCTTTTTGTAAAAGTTTAATGCTATTTGATATTTTAATTTCTAACACTTTAAATACAGTATGTTGAAATGAAGCCGAAAAGTCTCTCAGAAATTTTTTCGTTATTTTATTTTTTGTGATGGTATTTAGCGCTGCTGTTTTTAAACCTGAAAAAGAAAATTCACAGTTATTTTTTTTTGCCAAAGGCATTGGGAGTTCAAACCTTTCAATATTTCCACCTATTGCTAGACGTTCAATTTCTGGTCCACCAGGATAACCTAAGCCTAAACCTTTAGCTACTTTATCAAAACACTCACCTGCAGAGTCGTCAATTGTTGATCCAAGAGTGATAAATTTTTTTGGATTTTTAACCAATACTAATGCCGTATTTCCTCCAGAGACGAGTAGACATAAATAAGGAAACTTAATTTCAGATACAAGCCGAGGTGACAACAAATGTGCTTGTAAATGATTAATTGGAATAAGGTTTATATTTTTAGACATTGATAGACCTTTTGCAAAAGATGATCCCACAATTAAACCACCAATAAGGCCAGGTCCAAATGTTGCAGCTATTGCTGAAATTTTGAAAAAATTAATTTTTTTAATTGATTTACCTAATGAATCTAGAATTTCTAAATGCTGTCTAGCTGCCATTTCGGGTATGACACCCCCAAGATCTTTATGAAATTTCCTATGATTAATTGTTTCAAGAAATTCAATACTTTTATCATCATTTACAATGGCTACAGATGTATCATCACAAGAACTTTCTATTGCTAAAACTTTCATTATTATAAAAAAATATAGATTCTTATTGAATGTCTGAAAATCAAAAAAATGACAGTAAAAAAAGTTTTCTACAACGAAATCTTTTCCTAATAGTTATATTTCTAATCCTTATAACTGTATCAGGAGGCTACTTGTATCGAAATAACCTTTTAATATTTGATGAGGCTCAAATCAGTAAATTAAATCAAGAAACTCAATCACCAAATGTTCAAAAAGAGACAACTTCTGTTAATGACTTAAACAATAAAGAACTCGAAGATAAAGTAGATCGTCTTGAGTCTCTTATACTAGAGTTAGCAAAAAATGTTCAAGAAATACCCCAAACTACTGTTGTTGAGCCAGAGCCACAGCAAATTACATTATCCAATGATGAAGCATATAAATTAATTTTGTCCATAAATCAGATTATAGTTAATATTGATCAACAACAAATTCGAAATAAAAATATTCAAAAACTTCAAAATCAATATTTATTTTTTAATGAAGAAAAATTTAAAGAATTACTCACTATTCCAGACTATACATATTCATTACAACAATTACAAATTAATGAAAATACATATGTACAAAATGAATTTATGAAAAAAAATAATTTTCAATGGCTAAAAAGAATTATTGAAAATATATTTGAAATTCAGATAACAAAAAATTCATTAGAACCCTTACCATCGTTTATTAATGCAATGTATAATCGACAATATACAAAGGCGATAATTGAATATGAGAAATTAAATCATAACCAAAAAATATTTTTTAAATCTTCTTATGAACTAGCCCAAATCTACAACGATAATCAAATTTTTCTGGAGAATATGATTTAATGATAAGGCTTCTAGTAATTTTAATAATTTTTATAAGTGGTTATGGTGTTCTTTTTTATCTGTTTAATAATGCTGGCAATCTTTCACTCGTTTTAGGAATTTGGCAACTGAGCATTCCCATTGTCCAATTCCTTTTTGTCTTAATAACATTTCTTATTCTTTTAATTTTGTTTTCTTATGCTTTTACAAAGCTTTTTATTTATCCACGAGCTGCATATATGCGCTACAAGTCCTCAAATGAGCAAAAAGGTCTTGAACATTTAAGAGAGACATTAGTTGCGATAACTGAAGGTAATACAGATAAAGCTACACAAAGTCAGAAAAAATTTAAAAAATACCTAGGTAAGGATCCTTTAAACAAAATATTACAAACACAAATTAAAAAAACAAAGGATCTAAAAATAGTCAACGTTGAGAAAGGCTCGGATTAATTTAAAAAAATTACTCCTGCTCCAAAACAAGTTAGAGTAGCGCCTATTACTGCTAGATTCCCTGCATAATTTTTAGTAACAATCCATAATATTGGTATTATCATAATTGGCATTGTGCTTGATAAAGTTGAAATAATTCCAGGATCTCCATTTTTAAGAGCAATTATTAACATAGTCATTCCAACGCCCATTCCCATAAAGCCAAGAAAAATACTATAAAAAGTTTTTTTAATATCTTTCATTCTTTCTAAAAGATTATTATTTTTCAGAAATCCTAAGCTAAAAAACATCAATATCGCTGCTATTAAAACTCTTACATAAGACACAATGATTGGGTCTGTTACTTCAAGCGCAGGTTTCATAAGAATGATTCCAATAGCCTGACACAGTGCTAGACCAACGCCAGCAATCAGTCCAATATATTTGTTTCCTTGAATATTCTCTAAGTCATCATCAGGAATTGTTCGATTAAATTGTATTGCAACTATGATTCCAAAAAAAATTAAAAAGCATCCAAAGAGCTCGACCATAGATGGAAGTGTTTGTAAAAATATTTTTGCTAAAATGATAGTAAAGGGTATTTGCAAAGAAAATAATAAAGCTTGCCTTCTAGGCCCAAGCCTTTTGAGGCACACAAATAAAAATGTGTCTCCTATTATAATGCCAATTACCGAAGATAAAAATATTGCTATGAATATTGATTTATTTAAATAAATCGGATCCCAATTAATTACAATGTAGGGTAAGAAGAGGACTATTATTCCTATTAGTCTTAAAAGGTTATAATTATAACTTCCAAAATATCTGACAATTCTAGTTGCTGATAAAGCAACCATAGACCACGTAGCTGCAGCACTAATTGCTAAGATGTATCCAATCACGCGAGGATATTAATGACTAATTAAAAAATTGATACGATAATTTAGTAAAAAAAAAGGGGCCAATAATGACCCCTTATAATTAAATTTGAGATTTATTTATCTTCTTTGACCAAATAATTGCATCAACATTATGAATAGGTTTATAAAGTCTAAGTATAATGTCAGTGCACCCATGATTGCAGCTTTTCCTGCAAAAGCAGTTCCTGCAACTTGATAATAAGTTGATTTAATTCTTTGAGTATCGTAAGCAGTTAAACCCACAAAGACTAAAACACCCACACAAGAAATTACAAATTGCATCGCTGAGCTTTGTAAAAATATATTTACAATACTAGCGATAATAATTCCAATCAGCCCCATCATTAGAAATGAACCAAACTTAGTTAAATCTCTTTTAGTTGCATATCCATAGATACTCATCGCAGCGAATGTACAGCTCGTAATTAAAAATACTCTAACAATGCTGACACCAGTAAAAACTATGAATATATAAGACAGTGAAATTCCCATCACAGCAGCGAAGGCCCAAAATGTCATCTGAGCTGCAGAGGTAGACATTTTTTGTAATCTTGCACCTAAAAAGAAAATAAATCCAAGTGGAGCGAGCATTACAACCCATTGAAGTGCTGTGCCATAAATAGCCCCCATTAAAGTAGGAGACTGAGAAAATCCCCATGCCACTAAACCACTTATCGCTAAACCAGATGTCATGTAATTATAGACTTTCATCATATAATCCCTTAAGCCCTGATCTATAGTAGTAGATTGTGACTGCGAATATGTATTTTGTTTTAATTCGACCATTATTTCTCCTTAATTATTTTTAATATGGCTATTATCTTGATATTTTTCAAGTAAAACCGTATGAATCTTTTATGAAATTCAAACCCTTAGGAAATACTGACTTAAAAGTAAGCCTTATTTGCCTTGGTACAATGACCTGGGGTGAGCAAAATACAGAAAATGAGGCGTTTGAGCAAATGGATTATTCTTTGGAAAAAGGGGTCAATTTCTTTGATACTGCGGAATATTATTCAGTTAAGGGTAAAGAAAAAACATATGGTGCCACTGAAAAAATAATTGGTAATTGGTTTAAACAGAAAAATAATAGAGAGAAAGTAATATTAGCATCAAAAGTCGCAGGCCCTGATGTAAGATGGATTAGAGGAGGTGGTTTACAATTTAATGAGAAACATTTCACCGAAGCATTAGAGGGAAGTCTAAAAAGATTACAAACAGATTACATTGATCTTTATCAACTACATTGGCCAGAGAGAAAAACAAATTTTTTTGGAAGGTTAGGATATAAAAATTATAAAGAAGAAAAAGAATGGACTCCCTTTGAAGAAATTTTAGAGACAGCAAAAAAATTTATCGATCAAGGTAAGATTAGATATCTAGGCTTATCTAATGAAACTCCCTATGGCTTATCAAATTACATCAATTTGTCTAAATATAAAAACCTACCAAGAGTTATGTCTGTTCAAAATCCATATAGTCTACTTAACAGAACTTATGAAGTTGGTATGTCTGAAATATCCATTAGAGATCATGTAGGTTTGTTAGCTTATTCCCCTTTAGCTTGCGGTGTGTTAACTGGAAAATACAGAAACTCTAAAAAACCAGATGGTGCACGTTTAACAATTTGGGAGGATTGGACTAGGTACACCAATGAGAGATCAATTGTTGCTACAGAGCAATATTGTAAAATTGCAGAGGATAACGGCCTTACCCCTACTGAATTGTCACTTGCATTTGTTAACCAACAAGACTTTGTCACAAGTAATATTATTGGTGCAACAAAAATGGATCAGTTGAAAGAAAATATAAATTCAGTGGATATACAATTATCTAAAGAAATTATTGATGAAATTAATGATGTGCATGAAAACAACCCATCGCCCGCACCTTAAGCTATGACTGATTGGCCAAAAGACAATAAGGGTAGATTGACAAAAACTTTTGAATTCAATAATTACAGAAAAAGCTTTGCCTTTACTAGCCAAGTGGCGATGTTATCTGAGAAAAAAAATCACCATCCTCAAATTATTTTAGATTACGGAACTGTTACCATTTCTCTTATTTCTCATGATGTTCAGAAAGTTACCCAAAGAGACCTAGATTTAGCAGAGCAAATCGATAAACTTTATCAAGAATGATTTACCTTATAGGTGTTCCTGGTTTAATTCCTTTTTATCTTTGTTTCTACAACATCGATTTAATATTTCTTGATTTTGATAAGGACATGTTCGTTTATTACTCTGCAGTCATAATGTCATTTTTAGGTGCAGTGTATTGGGGTGTTTATCTTCAATCAAAGAATAATATAGCTATTTTGTTTAGTGTTTGCCCAGCTGTTTATGCATTTTTGGTTTTAGCATTTGACTTAAAATTTGATGAAACTATTGGTTTTTTTATAGCGGGCTATTTCATAGTTTTATGCTTTGATTTCTTTTTTTATTTCAAAGAAAAAATTATTAAAACTGATTATTTTATTTTAAGGTTAATACTAACAGCTGGTATTGCTCCAGCACATATTCTATATATTTTATAATTAAAATTAGTTAGCGATTAAATTTAGTAATTTACCAAATTTACCAGAGAATTTAATTTTACCGTGAGTGTAAGCAAGTCCGATACAACCAGTTTTTGCATCACCAACAGGTGTATGATTATGATCATCACTTCTTACTTGAACAGATCCTTGTTTGTAATTGCCATATTCATCGCTATAGGAGCCGTGTAAAACTAAAAAGCTTTCATTGCCTTCATGTGTGTGCTGAGGAATTTTTGCACCAGGCATTACGTGGATAAGTTCTAGTTTTTCATTGTTGTCCTTGGGTAATATAGAAGCAACTTTAACATCCTTAAAAGATTTCCACTTAACATTTTTATTTTTTAAATGGGATCTTAGAGTAAATGGTAATTGACTTAGTAAAGGATCATGCTCCTCATCAATTTGAGGTGATGATGTTTCATTTTTTGTTTGATTTAAAACTTTAATCCATAATTCATTGGACAGTGGTGAGGTCTTAGACTTATCTAAAAAATAACCACCCACCTCATTCATCGCGGAGGTTAGAGACTTATTCTCAGGATCTACTTCAGCCAAGCACTGCTGGAAAATTAGACTTGCAGGTGAGTTAACAGGTGTACTTAGAATTTCGAATGTCATTTGTTTAATTAACCATACTTTTGCCGTCATTATTTAGATTAACCATACTGCCGTCTTGTTCCAATTTGCCGCGGATCTTTTCTAATGCTAGACGAATTCTTGATTTTACAGTGCCTAATGGGATTTTGGTAATCTCAGCGATTTCACCATGTGATTTTTCCTCAAAGAAATTCATTTTTAGCAGATCTAGTTGATCTTTTGGAAGGTCATCTAAATATTGTGCCACCATTTCAAATTTTTGGTCATGTTCGATATTTTCATCTGCTTTAGACTCAACAGGAGGTAAAATGGCAGTCTCAATGTCCTCCAAAACCGCTTTCCTAGTTTTTCTTAAAATATCAATTTTCTTGTTACGAGCGATAGTATAAATCCAGGTGCTGGGCGAAGCCACTGACGGGTCATAATAATCAGCTTTAGTCCAAATAATAGTCATGGTTTCTTGAATGATTTCTTCTGCGACGGCATCATCTGCACCTGACTTCATTAAAAAAGACTTTAGCCTTGGGCCAAAATAATCAAAAATTTTTTTAAAACTCCCAATATCCTGCCTTTCTGCAATATTCTGAAGTGCCTCCACAAAGGGATTTTTAACTTTTACCATCAATCTCTCCAAATACATCTTTCCATTTATTATTTTAAAAATCAATCTTAATTGGTATATTCTCTGACATTAAACCAGCATGTTTAAACAAAAATTATCATACTTGACGCTATGCTTATGTTTTTTGATAACTAATTTGTTTGCCAGTCACTCAATTGACTTTGAGCATGGCAAGTGGTCCTTTAAAAAAATAAACAATAAAACATGTTCAATTTTTCAGGTACCGACTTCAGAAAAAGGTAAATATACAAATAGAGGAGCAGTAATTTTTTATGTATTCAAAGAAGGTGCAGCTGAATATGTGAGAATAGACGCTGGATATCCATATGACACACAAAAATATGTTAAAGTTACTATTGACTCAAAAAATTATCAATTTTTTGGAGAGGATGACTCTGCATGGTCGATGGCAGACGACACTGTCATCATTAAAGCTTTAAAAGCTGGTAAAAAAATGACAGTTGTCGGGTATTCTAAAAGAGGTACAGAAACAACAGATACATACACGTTAATTGGTTTTACTAACGCGTATAATTCTCTTCAACAAGACTGTTAAGAAAATGAAAAATAAAATTATTTTAGCCTACTCAGGCGGATTGGACACCAGCGTCATTCTGAAATGGCTGCAAACTGAATATAACGCAGATGTCATCGCCTATGCAGCGGATCTTGGCCAAGGAGCAGAGTTAACTGAAGCGAAAATCAAAGCAAAAAAACTTGGCGCAAAGAAAATATACATTGAAAATTTAAAAGAAGAATTTGTTCGAGATTATGTTTTTCCTATGTTTCGTTGCAATACAATTTATGAGGGTGAGTATCTTCTAGGTACATCAATTGCTCGACCATTAATTGCCAAGAGACAAATTGAAATTGCAAAAAAAGAAAATGCTAATGCTGTATCTCATGGAGCAACAGGTAAAGGAAATGACCAAGTACGATTTGAATTTTCATACTATGCCTTAGAACCCAAAATAAAAGTGATTGCACCTTGGAGAGAGTGGGATTTATCATCAAGAACTAAACTGTTGGAATTTGCTGCTAAAAATAAAATCCCTATCATGAAACATAATAAAAAAGAGTCTCCTTACAGTGTAGATGCAAATATTCTTCATCGTTCAGCGGAAGGAAAAATTTTGGAAGACCCTTGGAAAAGACCACCTGAAAATGTATTTGGAATTTCTAAAAGCCCGCAGTCAGCTCCAAATAAAGAGATAGTTATAACTATCCAATTTAAAAATGGTGACCCAATTGCTATCAACGGAAAAAAAATGTCCCCATTTAATTTATTAGAAAAGTTGAACAAATTAGGAGCATCTAATGGAATTGGAAGAGTGGATATTGTAGAAAATAGATATGTAGGAATTAAATCTCGCGGCGTCTATGAAACACCGGGTGGTACAATTCTTCTCAAAGCACATCGTGCAATGGAAAGTATTACTCTTGATAGAGAAGAGGTTTTTACGAAAGACGAGATCATGCCAAAGTATGCAAGATTAGTTTATAATGGATATTGGTTTGCTCCAGAAAGAAGGATGATGCAAAAAGCTATTGATGCCACTCAGAAAAGAGTAAATGGCCAAGTAAAACTTGCACTCTATAAAGGCAATGTGATTGTCATTGGAAGACAGTCACCTAATAGCTTATACGATGAAGATCTTGCAACATTTGAAAGTTCTAATTACGATCAACGCGATGCTGAGGGTTTTATAAAACTTAACGCACTAAGGCTTAAAAAAAATAAACTTAAATTCTAGTGCCTACATTTCTATCGGTAAGGAGAAGAGTGTCTATACTGTCTATAATTTTTAATATTTTTCCCTCATCATTATGATATGCAAATTGGAGATTCGATATATCATCTATTTTAATAAGAATTATCTTTTGAAACTATAATAAAAACTTAATTTTAATTTGATCTTGGGTCCTCAAGACCAGAGTGACGATAAGCTGAAGTTACAGTATTTCTTAATAGACATGCTATAGTCATAGGTCCAACACCACCTGGCACCGGAGTAATCTTTGAAGCTTTCGTGGTGGCACTTTCAAAGTTAACGTCACCCACTATCTTACTTCCTTCACTTCCGTCTTCTTTTGTAATAGCTATTCTGTTTATGCCAACATCAATAACAACCGCACCATCCTTTAACCATTTTGAGTCAATCATCTCAGCCCTTCCTATAGCTGCAACAATAATATCTGCTTGTGAGCAAACTTTTTCAATTTCTTTAGTTTTGGAGTGCACCACAGTAACTGTACATGACTCTTCAATTAAAAGTTGAGACATTGGCTTACCAACAATATTTGATCTACCAATCACAACTACACTTTTGCCTTTTAAATCTTCTATCTGGTCTTTTAACAAGAGCAATGACCCCAATGGTGTACACGGGATAAAAGCTTTCTTTAACATATCCCCACCTATTGAAAGTCTGCCTGCATTAATTGCATGAAAACCATCAACATCTTTCTCCACCACGATGGCATCTATTACTTTTCTCTCATCAATCTGCTTGGGTAAAGGTAACTGCACTAAAATGCCATGAACAGACCCATCATTATTCAGGTCATTTATCAATTTTAATAATGTCTCTTGATCTGTATTTGTATCTAATTTGTAATCTTTAGTTTTTATATTACACTCTGCAGCCATTTTTGTTTTTTGTCCTACATAAACTTTACTTGCTGGGTTTTCACCCACTAGCACCACTGCTAAACAAGGATCTACTTGTTTTTGACTTATCAATTTGTCTGAGTCCTCTTTCACTTCAGCTCTGATTTTTGCTGCAAAAGCTTTTCCATCAATTATATCTGCCATTTTTTTTAATCTCCTAATCCTTATCCTCTAGGCCAATACTCAATCAGTAAATCTTTAAATAAGTAAATTATTAGTATTAAAAGCACTGGTGAAATATCTAAGCCGCCTAAATTTGGTAAATATCTTCTTATATAATTTAATGGGGGGTCAGTTAGTTTTCTAAAACTTTCAAAAACTCGCCACATAAAATTATTTTGACTATTTAATATATTAAAGTGAAACAACCAAGATACGACCACATAAAAAAACACAATAAGTGTGTAAAAGTCTAGTAGTCTTACCAGGAACAGTAATAACGAATTCACTGTGATAAATTATAAAAAATTATTATTCGCGTCTATTAAATAAGAAATTCCTGCAACGCTCTGATTGGGGGTTTGTGAAAACTGTGTCAGGATGTCCTTCCTCCTCTACTATACCATCGTGAAGAAAAATTACATTATTTGAAACTTTTCTAGCAAACTCCATCTCATGAGTTACAACTAACATTGTTTTTCCCTGTTCAGCTAAATTGCGTATAACAGACAAGACCTCATCTACCAACTCTGGATCAAGAGATGATGTTGGTTCATCAAATAATAATATTTCTGGAGATATGGCTAGTGCTCTAGCTATTGCTGCTCTTTGTTGCTGACCTCCTGATAAACGAGAGGGATATTCTTTTGCTTTATCCGCGATCCCAACTTTTTTTAATAAGGTCATCGCCTCTTCTTCCGCAACTCCTTTTTCTATTCCTAAAACATTTACAGGAGCCTCTGTTATATTATCTATAATATTCATATGAGACCAAAGATTGAAACTTTGAAATACCATGCCCAATTTTTTCCTAATTGAAATAATTCTCGATTGTAAATTCTTACCAGGTTTTTTTAAATTCTCATCTCTGCAGTTGATAATTTCACCACAAACATTTACTGTTCCACTATCAGGTGTTTCAAGAAAATTTACACAGCGAAGCATAGTACTTTTTCCTGAACCAGAGCTTCCTATAATACTTACAACATCTCCCCTATTTGCTACAAGGTCAATACCTTTTAAAACTTTATTGTCACCAAATTTTTTCTCTAAGTGGTTTAACTCAAGGATTTTCATTATTAAGTAGTAATATTTCATTTTCGATTTCAAAGATATTGCTAAAAAGAGTAAATCTTAGAGTTAATTTGTTAAATTATATAAAATTTATAATAATCAAATTCTTTAGCTCTAAAAACCCAATCAAATCAATGTTTTTAATAAATAATTTAGATTTTATGAATATTTAGATTGTGTTAGGATAAATAAATTTATGAGAACAATTTTGAGATGGACGAAAATAACACTGAGTTAAAAGATAATGAAATTCAATCTACTCCAATAGATAATGACTCTAAAACTGTTAACATAGGTTCCGGTGTTAGAGTTGACGGGCGAATAGAGGGTGCTGAAACTTCTGACATTTCTGGCATTCTTACAGGAACTTTGAAATCTTCAAACATTAACATTAATGATAAAGGTACTTTTAGTGGAGACATGTCAGGTCAAGAGATAACTATCTCTGGTATCGTTGATGGTGAGATTAATTCCGAGGATTATTTGATCGTCAATGCCTCTGCAAACATCAAAGGAGTAATAGAATACGCTTCATTGCAAGTAAGCTATGGTGCTAGGATTCAGGGTACCTTAAGACATAGAGGTAGCGTCCAATCCTATTCACCAGTTTCTAATGATGAAGTTAAAAAAGATGAGATGAGTGAAAACCAAGAGGATGATCAATAATGGCGTTATTTGGATCTAGTGAAAAAAAACCTGAAGAAAAAACTGAATTTATATTTGACACTGATAGCACTATCAACCAATCAACTCTAGCGAAAGATATAAAAATAAATGGCTCTCTTGAATCTACAGACTTCATAGATTTTTTTGGACATCTAATAGGCACTATAAAGTCACAAACTATTAATTTAAAACCAGGTTCTTATGTTAAAGGAACTGTTACTGCTGATACCATAACAGTTGAGGGAGAAGTTGACGGAGACATTCAGGCTAAAGATATCTACATTAAGTCAACAGCAAAAATAAAGGGAAATATTCGCTATAATAATATTGACATTCAAAATGGTAGTATAATCAACGCAGATTTGTTCTATTCATTATAATTTATCAAATATTCTAAGCGTTTTTATAAAAAGTTTATCTATTTACTCTATTTTAGTTTATATTTTAGTAAGTATTTATTCGAAGTAATAGAGGAAGAACAAGGAGAAAATTATGAAAAAAATAATACTATCAGCATTTGCTGCGCTTTTTTTATTTGGTTCTGCCTTTGCAGAAACAGTAAGAATGGGCACAGAGGGTGCTTATCCTCCATATAATTTTATTAATGATAATGGCGAAGTAGATGGATTCGAAAAAGATGTTGGCGACATGCTTTGTATTCGTGCAAATTTAGATTGTGTTTGGGTTATAAATGAGTGGGACTCTATCATTCCCAATTTAGTATCTGGTAACTACGATACAATTATAGCTGGCATGTCAATTACCGCAGAGCGTGATGAAGTTATTGACTTTACACAAGATTATTTTCCACCATCTCCATCAGTTTACATGGGAATGAGCGGAGCAGACATTGATGTAGATAGTGCTGTCATAGCTGCTCAAACTGCAACTATTCAGGCAGGTTATGTTGCTGAAAGTGGAGCAACATTAGTTGAATTTGCAACAGCAGAAGAAACAATATCTGCAGTGCAAAATGGTGAAGCTGACGCCGTTTTAGCAGATGGTGACTACCTTGCATCTATCATCGCAGAGTCAAACGGTGAATTTGCTAATGTAGGAGAAGTCTCTATCGGCGGTGGTGTTGGTATGGGTATCCGTGAGTCTGATACAGAGTTAAAAGCCAAAATGAATG
This sequence comes from uncultured Alphaproteobacteria bacterium, assembly GCA_902617485.1. Taxonomy (GTDB): domain Bacteria; phylum Pseudomonadota; class Alphaproteobacteria; order HIMB59; family HIMB59; genus HIMB59. The sequence goes on from CACMXD010000008.1 coordinate 45,399, forward strand.
CAGCTATTAGCTCCATGAAAGATGACGGATCACTCAACGCACTCATTAAAAAGTGGTTTGGTTTCGAAGCCCCAACTTTTTAAAATTATTTAATTTAAATTACAGTAAAAGAGGATGGAATATCTGTCCTCTTTTTTCTTTATATTATTTTATTAAATAAACATTCAAACATAATATAAAGTCCATCTTACAATGATTATAGTTGGGGCAGGAATTGTAGGAGCATCCTTTGCCTACCATGCTTATCAAAATGGCGAAGATAAGATAACTGTTTTATCATCACATTTACCAGGTGATAATAACCAAGCTACTTCAAATACATGGGGTTGGGTGAATGGATATGCTAGTAATGATATAAGTTACGCTTCATTTCGTTTGGCTAATTTGAATTACTGGCAAAAATTAATAAATCATATTCCAAACTTAAATTATTCATCAAAAGGCGCATTTATTTGGGATCAAGTAGAGAAAGAACTCCAAAAAACTATAAAGCAGCATCAAAGTTGGGGACAATCGGTAAAAATATCAACCAAATCTGAACTAAAAAAACATTTACCCTACTTATTAAATATTCCAACTATGGCCGGCTTTGGTGTTGATGACTTGGCCATTGATGGTGTTAGAGCAACAAAAGAACTTTTCAAAGCTAGTGGATCAAAAATAATTAAAACAAACGTAAAAGAGATAATTTGCGAAAGTAACAATGTTATTGGTGTTAGAGCCGATGATGAAATTTTTAATGATGATGAGGTAATTATAACTGCTGGACTTGGCGTTCCTAAATTATTATCAACAATTAATATTCCTTTTGAAATGAATTCAAGTTTAGGTTTATTAGTTTATACAAAACCATTGCCCCCATTATTAAAATACCCGATTACAGGCTTTGATTTTCATGCAAGACAAGATGACAAAGGAAGATTAATAATAGGTGGAAAATTTGATGATGACTCAAGCCAAGAGCGAAATATAAAAGATACTGCTGAAAAACTTATCCAAGACATGGCTACTAGGCTTAACTATAATGGAAATATGATTTTAGATTACTTTACACTTGGCAAACGACCATTACCAGTTGATGGAAGACCAAAAATCGGACGTCTCATAAATCAAAAAGGTGAAAAAATAAATGGTATCTATTTAGCAGTTATGCATTCAGGTATAACAAATGCACCTTTAGCTGGTAAGCTAGGAATAGATGAACTTTTAACAGGAAAAAGAAATAATTTAATTCGAGATTTTTTCCCTCAAAAAACAGTTACACAAGAAAAATTTCAAAATGTTTAGTTATTGTGTAGACCCTAAAACCATAGAAGGATTAATGTGGTTATCATGTTATGTCACAACAGCAAAACATATGTCATTTTATTTTTCTTTTATTGTTGTTATGGGTCTGCTTTCTTTGGCAGCTCCATTAGCAATGGCATTTGGTTTTGTAGGTGCTACTGCTTCTAGATCCACATCTAGATTTATTCGCTCTTTAGGAAAAGGGTACCTTGCTATGATTAGAGGTATTCCAGATATTGTTTTCTTTTTATTTATTCCAATAGCACTTGATCAAGCATTTGAATATTTGCGTCATAAAGTTTTATGTTCTGATGTTACAGAGCCTATCAGACAAGGTAATGATTTTGTCGTTTGTGCAGCTGCAAAACTTCCTTTAAATACTGCTAGTGAGTGGGTGCATGATATTTATGGATTTTCTCTGGCTTTACTTGCTTTTGGTTTTGTTTTTGGAGCTTTTGCTGGCAACGTTTTGTCTGGAGCCATGGCTGCAGTTCCAAAATCTCAAATAGAAACGGCAAAGGCTTACGGTTTTTCTCAAAGTCAAATCTTTAAAAGAATTCTGATACCACAAATGTGGATTTATGCTTTACCAGGCCTATCAAATTTGTGGATGATTTTAATTAAAGCAACTCCACTTTTATTTCTTCTCGGTATTGAAGACATAGTCTACTGGGCTAAAGAATTAGGTGGGATTAAAACGGGTGTATATGAGTACCCTCATCCCGATTGGCGAGCTTGGTATTTTGGAGTCCTAATGATCTTTTATTTATCATTAACTTACTTATCCCAGTCTGTTTTAGATAAAATATCAGTTCGTCTTTCTAAAGGACAAGCCACTATGGCAGGTATGACTGGCTGATGTCTAGCTGTTTTGAAACACTATCTAACTATGGTCTTAGATCTATAGGTTATGGAGAGCGAATTTTACCAAAAGCTGACATAACACTTTGTGAGCAATTTGTATTAATTGGTTCGGGAATGATTTGGAACATATATTTTGCTGTTTTGGCATTACTCTTTGGATTTTTCTTTGCAACAGTTCTGGCTTTAGGTAAAAATTCAAATCTTTACTTATTAAATTCTCCTTGTAGATTATTTATTTTTATATTTAGGGGCTCTCCATTATTTATTCAATTTTTCTTTGCATATGATTTATTTGTTCTTTTACCAAGATTAGGAGTTGATATAGATCTAGGATTTCTTGAAGTAACAGTTGAAACGCGTTGGCTTACTAAAGCTTGGTTAGGAGCATTAATTGTTTTATTTTTCAACACATCTGCATACGCGGGAGAAATTTTTTACGGCGCATTACGCGCTGTCCCAAGTCAAGATTTAGAATCCGCAGATGCATTTGGCTTTACAGGTTTTAAAAAATTTAGACGTATTATTTATCCAACTATGCTTCGCTTAGCTTGGCCCTCTTACACAAATGAAGCGATTTTTATGTTTCATGCAACAACATTGGTATTTTTTACTGGCTTTCCAGCGTGGCAACAAAAAGGAGATGCAATTTATTATGCTAGTTATTTTGCTGATAAAACCTTTAACCCTTTTGTTCCTTATCCAATCGTTGGTTTTTACTTTATATTATTAACATTATTAATAATTGGTATGTTTGGTTTAATTAATAGAAGATTGAACAAACATTTACCAACTAACGAGAGAAAAAGATTGAGGTTTAATAAGTACAATTTGATTAGATAAGTTGCTAAAATGACTTATCTTATAATTTATTAAAAAATCTAATTTTATTTCTAATAAATATAAAAATAATTATTAGTACAATCAATGGTGTCCCCCAAAGTAGAATATGATTTTTAGGAGGATTAAAAGATATCTCTTCACCATAAATTTTGATTAGTTCTTGATTAATTTCTTCAATAGGCATTCCAGAGCTATATTTTTTTTGGATTTGCTCTTTTAAATTTATTGCAAATTCTGTATCAGATTCTTGAATGCTCTGTCCCTCGCAAACTAGACATCTGACTGTTTTGTAATAATCACTTAGTTCATTTACACCTGCAAAGCTCTCTGCAGACACAAATACTAGTAAAAGTATTAAAATTAATTTATAAATATTTTTCGACATCTTCATAAAACAAAGGACCTTGTACTTTTTTTTGGATTATTTTATTAAATATAAAAAATGTCTCTGGAACACCTATTAAGCCCATCTCATAAGCGATGGTACCATCATCTATCAAAATATATTCAAAAGGATTTCCATGTTCATTAATCCACTCTTTAAAATTCTCTTCATCATCTCGAAAATTAATACCAATAATCTTTATATCTTTTTTTTTCATTTCCATTAACAAAGGGTGCTCTGCTAAGCATGGCTTACACCAGGAGGCAAAAAAATTAACGATATAAAAATCACCCATAGTATTCTCATTAATTAACTTATTGTTATAAAAATCAGGTGTTTCAAATATTAAACTCGATACCTCATCTTTTGAATTATTTTTGTTAGTTGATTGACCGAAGTAAAATAGAACACTAAAAACTAACACCGCAAAGCCTACTAAAGGTAAGAATAAATGCTTCTTCATCGTTTTTTAATAACTGATAAAAATATTGAAAAAACTAACATAATTGCACTCAACCATAATAAATTTATAAATGGCTTATATACTAAATTGATCCCTACCTTATTGCTCTCAATTGTTGATATTGTTGCATAATATTGACTAAAATTGTTATTAGTAGTGCTAACCTCATTTGTGACTTGTCCCGAGGGCTGGTAGATATTTTTTGAAGGTGAGAGCTCTTTTTCTTTTTGTCCATCAGAAATTAATAAGTCTACTGATATTTTTTGATAATTTTGGAAGTTTTCATCTTTTATATTTTTAATTATTGCAGTTTTATTATTTTGTAGCTTTATTTCATTTGAGTTTCCTTTTTCAAATAGTAGATTTTCTTCATAGTCAAATTGTTCTGTACACACTGCTGCAATTATAAAAAAGCCAATGCTTAAGTGAGCTAGCCATTGAGAATAAAAACTTATATTTTTTTTAAAATTAGTTTTTAATACTAAAACGCTTTTTAAAAACAATGGACTTGTAATAAAAACACTAAGCGCAAAATAAAAATTATTAGAAAAATAATAGGATAGCAACGATATTAATAATGAAAAAATTATTATAAATGGTATTTGTTTATCTTTTTTTTCATGCTTCCCCCAATTAATTTGTGGTGCAAATGCCATGAATAAAATTAATGGTGCTAACAACAAATTAAACGCAAAATTATAATACGGTGCTCCTACTGAAACTGGTGTTTTAAAAATCATTTCGCTAAATAATGGATAAATTGTTCCTATAAAGACTACTAGCGCAGAACAAATAAAAAATATATTATTTAATAAAAGAAAACTCTCCCTACTAAGTAAATTAAATGAGTCCTCATTAAAATTAGAAATACTTTTGATGTTTAATTTTACTGTCACAGCTAGCAAATATGCAATTATTATAATCAAAAATAGTCCTCTAAGTGGGTCTGTCGCAAAACTATGAACAGATACAATCAAATTTGAACGAACTAAAAATGTTCCAAACACTGACGCAATAAAACAGTAAAGTCCTAAATTCAAGCTCCATAATTTTAGTTGATTACTTTTGATAGAAACTTGTAGGGAATGTATCAACGCAGTATTTAGTAGCCATGGAATTAATGAGATATTTTCTACTGGATCCCAGAACCACCAACCTCCCCATCCTAGTTCTGAATAGGCCCAATAAGATCCTAAAACTATTCCTCCTGTTAAAAAAAGCCATGAAATCTTTGACCAAACCAACATTTCTTTAAATAATTTTTCTGAAAAATTTTTATTTACTAGCATATGTGCAGATATCACAAAAGGAATAATTAAACCAATATATCCAAGGAATAATGTTGGTGGGTGAATGACAAATAGAAAATGCTGTAAAATTGGATTCAAACCCAAACCTAAAATATTTTCATTTGCTTCAACATAGGTAAAAGGATTTGAACTGATTAAAACATACAGAATAAATAAAGAAGATATAAATAATATGTTTTTATGTATTTCAACAGTTCGATTTTTGTTTAAAAAAAAAACTCCAAATAAGTTAATCAAAAAAATCCATAATAAAATTGAACCTTCATGACTACCCCAAGCAGATGTAATCTTATAAAAAATTGGATCATTAATATAAGAATTTTCAACGACGTTTAACAAAGTGAGATCTGAAATTGAAAATGCATATACTAAAAGACTAAAGGGAATTAAGTTTATAAAATAAATTAACCTTAAAGAAACAGTGGTTGAGGGAATTATTTTTGTTAAGTAGTTTATATAGAATAATATAGTCACTATTAACGAAATATAAATAATGCTATTACCTAAAAAAGATATCAATTAATCCCCTCTCCATATTCCTTCTTCCTTAAGCTTATCTATTGCGCTTTGTGGCATATAATTTTCATCGTGTTTTGCTAAAACTATTTCTGCAATAAAAATGTTATCGATAAATTTTCCCTCAACAATAATCCCCTTTTCTTCCTCCACTAAGTTTGGGAGAGTTTTGGAAAATATAACATTTACAGAATTTTCATTTTGATCAATTACTTCAAAAATCCAATTTCCATCAATAAATTTTAAGCTATTTGCTTTTACAAGCCCCCCTACTCTTAAATATTTATTTTCTATATTATTCATATTTTTTAGATCACTTGGTTCAACAAAATATGCAATTTGATCTTTTAGAGAATAGCTTATTAAAAATATGGAGGTAGAAAAGCAAAAGAATATGATTAATAAAAAAGTAAATCTTTTTTTTATCTGATTATTTAATTTGATTATGCGCACTAATCTTATTAAAGACTTTTTTCTTCAGTAGCATAATTATAATCGTTGTCACAGCACAGACCACTCCAAAAAATCCATAGCAAATTAGAACAAATTCTAAACTAGTCATTTAATAGCCTGTACCTCTCTATTTTCCTTTTCTCTGTTATAATATAAAAAATGTTAGAAAACCAAAACATTGAAAGCATCAAAATACCAAAAAAACTTACAAGTAATGTAATTAGATAATCATTAGTCATACTAGGCCCACCTATTTTTAAAACACTACTTCCCTGATGAAGAGTCGTCCACCAATCAACAGAAAACTTAACGATTGGCAAATTCACTAAACCTACTATTGCTAAAATAGATGCTGCAAAATCTGCTTTTTGGAAGTGTTCAAACGAATATAAAAGAAGAATATGTCCCAAGTAAATGAAAGCTAAAATTAACATTGAAGTCAACCTCGCATCCCATGCCCAATACGTTCCCCATGTCAAATTTCCCCATATTGAGCCAGTAACTAAAACAATAATGCTCATTATTAACCCTATTGGAGATAAGGATCTAGCAACTGTAAATGCAGTTGGGGATTTAAATATTAAGCCAATGATACTACTGACCCCGATTACTAGAAAAATTGCCAATGACAACCAAGCTGTGGGCACGTGAATAAACATAATTTTGAATGAGATACCCTGATAATAATCGTTTTCTAAAAAAATAATTAGAAAAATAGAAACACTTAATAATAAAATTGATAATAAAAAAACGTATTTAGATAGAGTGTTTAAAAATTTAGAGAGAATATTTGGAGTTATGGCAAACATTATACAGATAATTTTTTAAGAGCAAAACTAGTAAGCAAAGGTGAAAAAGCTAAATTTAATAAAAAATAAGCTACAAAAAATAAATACATTTTACCTGCATTAAAATCAATTAAATCAGTTATTGCCATAGAAAATATTAGAATAGGGACAAAAAGAGGCAAAGTTAAAATGCTTGTAATAGAGAGTCTATTATTTTTAGATATGGTTATTGATGCAGTCATTGATGCAATAAAAATAATACTTAAAAGAGAGAGTGACAGAAGAATATTTATCTTAAATAAATATGATAAATCGATATTTAAAATTATCAAAATCAGTGGCGAAAAAATAAAGAAAAAAATAATCATATTAAAGTAGATCATCATATTTTTAACAAAAACAATTATCTCTAAAGAAAAAGGAGAGAGTATGTACTGATGAACTTTCGCCTCATCAAAATCCATGCTGTAAATTTTTTCAACTTTAAATAATGAAATAAAAAAGATCATCACGTATAGAAAAGATAATGGAGCATGCATGCCAATTGACTCATATTTTAATGATAAAGAGAAAATAGCACATGATATAATTAATAAGCAGTAAAGGACAAAACTAAAGACACTTCCTTTAAGCATAAGTTGAAATTCACTTGAAATTAATTTAAAAAAATTTTTTATCATGCCAAAGTTAGCGTTTTATAATTATTTAAATTAATATCTTGATGACTTGTTAAGATAATTATTCCTTTATTTTCCAACTTTTTTTTTAATAAGCTGTGTGCATTTATGATTGATTTATTATCAAGTCCATTGAAAGGATCATCAAGTATCCAAATTGGTTTATTAACTAACATAAGTAGAAGTAGTTGAAGTTTCTTTTTTTGACCAAATGAAAGTTGATAAAATTTTTTATCAAGATTTAAATCTTGAAAAAAAAAATTTACACTTTTATCTATCACAGACTTATCAAATTTTACATTATGTATTGAAAGCCAGTATTCAATATTTTGGTTTAAAGTCAGAGTGTCAAAAGCAAAGTTAGTTTCACCAATATATAAAAAATATTGAGAAGCAATATGATTATCAATTTCTGTACCATTGTAGTTAATTCTACCCTCAAGTGGATCAGTAAAATTTAGTATGTTAGATAATAGAGTTGTCTTACCCGCACCATTTGCACCTTTAATTAGTAACAATTCTCCTCGAGATAATGAAAAATTAACATTCTTATAAATTAGTGAATTTCCCCTAGCAAAAGATAAGTTATTTATTTCAATCATAAAAAAAGCGGGTGATTATAACCCGCTTTTGATGTTTTAAATATTTAAAACTCAGAAAATTATCTTCTTTTTCTAGAAGCTTTTCTTTTCTTAGGTGCTGCTTTCTTTTTTGCAGCTTTCCTTTTCTTAGGAGCTGCCTTTTTCTTTGCAGCTTTTCTCTTTTTAGCCATTATAGCCTCCTTACTTTTTACACTTACTAGTAAGTATAAAACGAATATCTAGTGATATTCATTTTCATAAAAAAAACTTAAGAAAGTATTTAATTAAGTCAACATTTTATTTGTGGTAACCTCTTTACACTAAATGAATCAAATTGAAATTATTTTAGGACCAACTAATACGGGAAAAACATTTTACGCTTTCGAACAAATGTTTTCCTTTAAAAACGGTGTTTTTGGTTTCCCTTTAAGGCTTTTAGCAAGAGAAAATTATGATAAAGCATGCAAACTTTACCCCGTAAATCAAATTGCATTAATTACTGGCGAAGAAAAAATAATTCCCTCTGAAGCAAAATATTTTTTTTGTACTGTCGAATCAATGCCAGATGATTTTTTTGAATTTGTTTGTGTTGATGAGATTCAATTAGCATCCGACTATGATAGAGGACATATTTTTACTCAAAGACTTTTATATTCTCGTGGAGAACAAAAAACAATCTTCTTAGGATCTCCAACAATGGAAGAGATTATTCGAGAATTAATACCCGAAGCAAAAATTATTTTTAAAAATAGATTTTCCGAATTGAGTTTTGTTGGTCATAAAAAAATTCAAAACATTAAGCCACGATCAGCTATTATTGCCTTTAATTTAATCGGACTCTATGAAATTGCCGAACAAATAAGAACCTTAAAAGGAGGGGTGGCTCTTGTAGCTGGTGCCCTTAGCCCTAAAACAAGAAACTCACAAGTTAAATTATATGAGGACGGTGAGGTTGATTATATTGTAGCTACAGATGCCATAGGAATGGGATTAAATTTGGACATCAACCAAGTGTATTTTTCAGGTCTTGAAAAATTTGATGGGAAATATGTGCGACCTTTAAATGATATGGAAATTGGTCAAATAGCTGGAAGAGCAGGACGTTACACAAAATCAGGATATTTTGGATCTACACTTGGAGCTAAATTTACAAATCTAGATTCGGTTGAAAATGTTCAAGCAAATAAATTTGAGCCCATAAAAAAAATATTTTGGAGAAACCATCTTTTATCATTTAGATCAGAATACGAATTATTAATTTCTTTAAAAAAAAAACCAGATAATCATCGACTAATATTAAAAAAAGATGCTGAGGATCAAAAATTTTTAGTAAGGTTTTTTAAAGACAACAAGGCAAGTTTTGAATTTGATAACCCAGAAATTT
>CACMXD010000009.1:0-52223 GCA_902617485.1 uncultured Alphaproteobacteria bacterium
ATAATTTTAGATTTTGAAAACTTTTATAATAACAAACAAATTAACTTTTTAATAAATTTTTTTTAGTGCAAAGATTTTTAGATTTAGATAGTTCAGATAATGAAATCATATATTCTTTGGAAAATGATACTGTAATTCAATCATTAAAAAAAAGAATTAAGTTCCTAATAATTCATGGTTCAAAAAAATCTGGAAAAACCACTATTGCTAAATATTTTTCCACTAGATTTAATATTAATTTAATAAGTAATATTCCAATTAATCTTAGCTTTGATAAAGAAACCTATTTAGATTTAAATACTCTTCCTGCTAAAGATGAGAATTTTTTTCATTTTCTTCAGTATTTTATATCTAACAATATTCCATTAACTATATTTACTTCCGATAAGTCTATAGAAAATTTATCTAATAATTTTTATCTACCAGACGTAGTCTCAAGACTCAGACAATTTAATTTATGTAATATACAAAACCCCAGTAAAGACCTTCTCTTCAAATTAATTAATAAATATTTATCTTTGAAATCTATCACTGTTTCCGAGCAGATAATTATTGAAGTTATGAACCACATTGAAAGAACTTACTTGTCAGCATTTGAGGCCGCTAAAACTATTAATCATTTGCTTTATGAGAATAACCATACTATTAATTTGTCACTTATTAGAAAGCATTATGAACAAGTATAGAGATTATTATTTGAAAGATATTAACAATGAACTAGTTGATAAAAAAATTACGGTTTCTGGTTGGGTTAATAGATCTAGAGATCATGGTAATTTGTTATTTATAGACTTGCGTGACTCAACCTCACTTTTACAATGCGTCGTAGATAATACTTCAGCAAATTTTGATGAATTATCAAAAATTAAAAATGAAGATGTTATTAAAATTTCTGGTCTAATTACTAAAAGAAGTGAAGAAACTATAAACTTAAACTTAGAATCGGGTGAAGTTGAATTAAAAATTGAAAATTTTGAAATATTAAGTCAATGCTCAAAAACGCTTCCTCTTGAAGTTAATTCTGATAGTGATTATGGCGAAGAAGTTAGATTAAAATATAGATATTTAGATCTTAGAAGAACTAAGATGCAACGTAATATTAAGCTAAGAAATCAAATTATAAATTTTGTAAGAGATTTTATGAATAATGAGGGCTTCATGGAATTAGCCACTCCAATTTTAACTGCTCCCTCCCCAGAAGGTGCTAGAGATTATTTAGTGCCCTCCAGATTACATAAAGGGTCTTTTTACGCTTTACCCCAAGCTCCTCAGCAATTTAAACAACTGTACATGGCTTCTGGTGTTGATAAATATTTCCAAATAGCCCCATGTTTTAGAGATGAAGATAGTAGGGCTGATAGATCTCCTGGTGAATTTTATCAAATTGACATGGAAATGAGTTTTGCCACACAAGAGGATGTTTTAGACATCATCAGTCGTTTACTATTTAATACTTTTGATAAATTTAAACCTAAAGATAAATTAGTAAATAAACTTCCATTCCCAATTTTTACTTACAAAGATAGTGTTGCAAGTTTTGGATGCGATAAACCAGATTTAAGAAATCCTCTTAGATTATCTAATGTAACAAATTATTTTGAGGGTTCAGGCCTTCAAATTTTTGAGAGTTTAATAAAAAAGGGTGCTATTGTTAATTGTATTCAAGCTCTCAATTCTGGGGGTAAGCCAAGAAGTTTTTATGATAACCTTAATAAATGGGCTCAAGAACAAGGAAAAAAAGGTCTTGGATATATTAACTTTGAAGACACATTGCCTAAAGGCCCATTAGCTAAAAATTTTAATCAAGAAAAGTTAAACCAAATGATTAAAGATAATAATTTTAATTTAAATGATGGATTACTTTTTGTGTGTGATTTACCAGATGAGTCATATGAGTTCTCATCAAAGGTTATTTCAAAAGTAGGAGAGGATTTAAATTTAATTGATAAAAATAAATATGAATTTTGCTGGATTGTTGACTACCCTATGTATGAAAAAGATGTTTTAACTGGCAAGATTGACTTTAGTCACAATCCTTTTTCTATGCCTCAAGGAGGTATGGATGCATTGACGAAAGATGACCCCTTGAATGTTTTAGCATATCAATATGATATCGTATGTAATGGAATAGAATTGTCATCTGGAGCCATAAGAAACCATAGACCGGATATTATGAAAAAAGCTTTTGAAATTGCAGGATATGGCGAAAGTGAAATTAAATCAAAATTTAGTGCTTTGTTTGATGCTTTTCATTATGGAGTTCCTCCACATGGTGGTTGCGCTCCTGGGCTTGACAGAATAATTATGTTACTTAGTGAAAATGAGAATATTAGAGAAGTAATAGCTTTTCCATTTAATCAAAGAGCTCAAGACTTAATGATGAACGCACCAGTTAAAATAGAGGATAAACAATTAAAAGAGTTAAATTTAAAAAAAGTTAGCGATTAGCTTTAAGTATTTTTTCTACATCCTCAATTGTTAAATTTTCTCCATCATATTCTGGAGGAATTTTATAATTCATTATCCCTATCTTAAAATAAAATTTTCCTGACTTCCCTTTATAGAGATTTGCTTTTTGTTTCCTTCTCTTTAGAACTCCTATTTCTCTTACTTTATTTGTAGGTTTATTTTTTTTAATAGTTATCAATTCCACTGCTTGATCTAAATTAATTTCCAAGACATCATATTTCCTTCCCAAAGAGGCAAAAATATCTTGGTATTTAACATATGGTCCATACGCTCCTATGTTTGCTATAACCGGATCCTCACTATTTGGAAAATTTCCAAGTGTTATTGGTAGCTTAATTAACTGACTAGCAATATTCATACCAATTGTATTTTGATCATAACTTTTAGGAAGAGTTACTCTTTTAGGCTTATCTTCATCAGTTTCTTTTCCTAATTGTAGATAATAGCCATAAGGACCCAAGTGAACTGCTATTTCTTTTTTAGAGTCAGCATCTATACCAAGGGATCTTGGAAAAGTGATGATTTCATCTCCCTCACGATTTTTTGGATTTACCTCTTTAACAAATGCACCTATAGAAATTGTAAATTTACATTCAGGGTAATTTGAACAGCCAATAAATCCTCCCATTTTTCCAACTTTCACACCCAAATTGCCTTCACAATTTTCTGTGTTTGCCCAAGAGGAGCATTTAATATCTATGTCTCCTCCAATTTTTTTAAAAATAACTGGAGATAATTCTTCATTTATCACATCAATAACTTCTCTATTAGGCTTACCCATAACCTCATTTATGAAAAACTCAAAATCCTTCCAAAAATTTAAAACAATATTTTTCCATTCTGCTTTATCAGCAGCTACATCATCAAGTTGATTTTCTAAATCAGCTGTGAATTTATATTCAAGAAATTTTTTAAAATAATTACATAAAAATACATTTACTACTCTACCGCGATCATTAAGTATAAATGATTTTCCACTTTTTAAAACATAACCCCTATTAACAATTGTTTGAATTATAGAGGCATAGGTTGAAGGTCTTCCAATTTCTAATTCTTCTAATTTCTTTACTAAACTGGCATCAGTATATCTAGATGGAGGAGAAGTATATGATTCTAGTGTTTCAACTTCACCTACAATGTATTTATCATTTTCTTTTATATTTTCTAATAGTGAAATAATCTGCTCTTCGTCGTCTTCTTGAAGGTTATAAACTTTTTTATATCCGTCAAAAATTAATTTACCAAGCGTTGCTTTTAAAGTTATGTTTTTTTCTTCACAATCTATTTGAAGTGTATTTTGGTTAGTTTCAGCACTTGTCATTTGAGAGGCTAATGTCCTTTTCCAAATTAAATCGTAAAGTTTAAATTGTTCTTCACTTAAATAATCTTTTATACTTTCAGGCTTTATTGAAATATCTGTTGGTCTAATTGCCTCGTGCGCTTCCTGTGCATTCTTTTTTTTAGACTTATACTCAATAGGCTTATCTGGTAAATATTTATGACCATATTGCTCACTTATATTTTTTCTTATTGTATCAATGGAGTCTTTAGAAAGCGTTATGCTATCTGTTCTCATATAAGTGATTAAAGCTATAGTTTCCTTATTTATATCTATGCCCATATATAAACCTTGAGCGATAGTCATAGTTTGACTGGCACTAAAATTTAGTTGACTATTTGCTGTTTGTTGCAATGTTGAAGTATTAAAAGGTGCTTTTGGTTTTCGAGATATTGTCTTTTCATCAATTTTTCTAATGAAAAATTTGTTATTATTTAAGTAATTTTTAGCCTTTTCAGCTAAAGCCTCGTTTTTAAAGAAGAGCTTGTCTACTTTTTGCCCATCTAGACTTGTAATGGATGTATCGAGTTTTGCACCGTTAATTTCTCCATGTACATTTATTTTATAGAATTTCTCTGGTTCAAATTGTTCAATCTCAATTTCTTTTTCATAAATGAGTCTTACTGCTACAGATTGCACTCTTCCTGCAGATCTACTGCCAGGCATTTTCCTCCACAGAACAGGAGATAAACTATATCCCGCTAAATAATCTAAACTTCTTCGGGCTAAATATGCAGAAACTAGATTATCATCAACTTTCCTAGAATCTTTAAAACTATTTATTACTGCATTTTTAGTAATTTCATTAAATGTAATTCTCTCAAATTTATTTTTATCTATTTTTTTTTCTAAAGATTTTACTAAATGCCATGTAATCGCTTCACCTTCTCTGTCTGGATCAGTTGCTAGGTAAATTTTTTCATAACCTTCTGCTTTTTTCTCTATACTGTCCAACATTTTCATTCCTGCAGTTGTTGTTTCCCAATTCAACTCAACATCACTGTAGTCTTCAGTCACTTTTACACCATCTTTTTTTGCTAAATCTCTAAAATGACCAACCGTAGCTATGACTTCAAAATCATTTCCAAGATATTTATTAATCGTCTTAGCTTTTGCGGGTGACTCTACAACAAGTAAGTTCATAACTATAAATTTATTTTATTTTCTTCGCCTTTAATTAATCTTTTAATATTTGAACTGTGTTTAGAAAATATTAAAAGAAAAATAATAAAAACTATTCCTTTTTCTAAGTTGCCATAAATAAAAATTAATTGATAAATTGTCAAAAGAAATATTGATAAAAGGGCTCCTAAAGAAGACAGTTTAGTAATTTTGACTGTAAAAAACCACAGGATCATTGCTAAAATCGTTGGAATAGGAGTTAAAAATAAATTTGCACCAAAAAAGCATGCCACACCTTTTCCACCTTTAAAATAAAGCCAAATTGGGAAAATATGTCCAATTATAGAAAAAAGAAAAATTAAATATTTATATTTCAGGTAGAGTTCTGGAAATAAATAATAAATTATTAAAAATGCACAAATTGGTTTTATTCCATCTAATAACAGGACAGCAATACCAGCTTTTTTTGATACACTTCTGTATACATTGGTTGCACCTATATTACCTGATCCTGTCTTGGTTATGTCTTTGTTTGTTAAAAATTTGGTTATTATTTTCCCAAAAGGTATAGATCCCATCAAATAGGCAAACGTTAATATTAGAAACATCAATTAAGTATATAATGTAAACAAGCCATCCTGAGATAAACACCCATTTCAACTTGTCTTAAGATTAGTGATTTAGGATAATTATCTAAAACTTCATCACTAATCTCAATGTTTCTATTTACCGGGCCTGGGTGCATCAAATAGGGCTTATTTAATAGATGTTTATTTTGTAAACAAAATTCTTTTTTAAAAGATTTCATCATATTCTTTGCACCTTTTGGAATTCTCTCTTTTTGAACTCTCAACATCATCAAGACATCTAGTTTTTCGAGATAATTCAGATTTTTATGAAATTTAATTTTATCATTTATTTTAATTAATTCATTTCTGTTTAAAAAATATGTAGGTGCAATTATATGAATTTGATAACCCATTTTTGAAAGAAGTTTGATATTTGAGTGAGCTACTCTGCTATGTTTAATATCTCCACAAATACCAATTTTTATTTTTTTCTTTTTAAAAATTTCTTTTATTACACAATAATCAAGTAGCGCCTGTGTGGGATGTTCATTAGTTCCATCTCCAGCATTTATTACAGGAACATTACTTTTCTTTGCTATGTTCATTGGTGAAAAATTATTTTTATCTCTGATGACTAAAGCATCTGGTTTCATACTCATCAAAGTATCCATGGTGTCATTAAACGTTTCACCTTTAGACAAAGAACTTTTTTCAAAATTTATGTTAACTGAATTGTATCCCAAATTTTTTGCTGCAAGCTCAAAACTTATTGTAGTTCTTGTAGAGGGTTCTAAAAATAAGTTAAAAATATTTTTTGTTTTATTTCCTAAAATTCTTTTTTTTGATTTTTTAAATTTTATAGCTAACTCAGCAATAGAGTGAATATCTTTAGCTGATAGATCGTCTATAGAAGTGATCTTTCTATTTTTCACTAGAGGAGTTTCTATACAAACTTAGGAAATCATCAAGTATTAAACATGCGCTTTTTTCATGAATATGAGTGTTTTCTGATTTTTTCCTTGATTTATAGGGCTTACTAGACAATCTCTCATCTATAAACAAAATTGGACAAGAGATAATTTTCTCTAATTTTTCGGCAAATATTTCAACTTTATTTACCATTTCAGATAAAGAACCATCTAGATTGTAAGGTTTACCAATCACAACTCCATGAACATTTTCAGTTGTTATAATTTCTATAATTTTTTCGAATAATAATGTTTCGGTAAAAGTTCCATAAGGAACAGAAATGATATTTGATGGATCGCTGATAGCCATTCCAATGTGTTTTAGACCATAATCTATAGCAATAAATTTCTTGGTATAATTATTGCTTACAAGAAAATCTGATATAGTATCGACGACCATTATGAGTGACATTGATATTAAAAGAATTTCTTATTTAGCAAAGCTAAAATTACCCTCAGAAAAAGAGGAATTTTACTCTAATTCCTTAAAAGATATAATTAAATGGGTAGATAATCTTAAAAAGGTTGACACAAGTAAAACAGAACCTTTGCATAATGTAACCGAAAAAACCGTATCAATTAGAAATGATGAGGTAAGTAAAAGTAATTCTGTTGATGATGTATTAAGTAATGCTCCAGAGAGAGCACAAAATTTTTTTAAAGTGCCTAAAGTGGTTGAGTAAGTGAAGAATTCAATTAGCCAAATTAAAAAATCTCTTATTGAAAAAAAAATAAGTGTAGGTGAACTTTATGACGAATATTTAGCAAAAGCTAAATCTGGTAATAACAACAGCTTTAACTTAGTGGTTGACAGGGAAAACAATATTTCTTCAATTAACGACTCTCAAAACAGATATGACAATGGCAATCCTTTACCTTTAGATGGTATTCCTTTAGGTATTAAAGATTTATTCTGCACTAAGGGAATAAGAACAACAGCATCATCTAAAATTCTGAGTAATTTCATTCCTAATTACGAGTCTTTTGTGACTCAGCAACTTTTAAATGATGGTTCAATTTTTATTGGCAAAAATAATTGTGATGAATTTGCGATGGGCTCTTCAAATGAAACTAGTTATTTTGGTCCTGTAATTAATCCTTGGAAGAATAAAAATTCTCAAAAAGATAATCTTGTTCCAGGCGGCTCCTCAGGGGGATCAGCAGCAGCTGTGGCAGAGGGCTCATGTGTAGCGTCAATGGGTACAGATACTGGAGGCTCAATTAGACAGCCAGCTAGCTTATGTGGAATAGTTGGTTTAAAACCTACATTTGGCTCATGTTCAAGATGGGGAATTGTAGCTTTTGCCTCCAGTTTAGATCAAGCAGGACCTTTAACAAACTGTGTAGAGGATGCGGCTTATATTTTAAATTCAATAAACAAACATGATTTTAATGACTCTACTAGCTCAAATCATCAAAGAGAAGATTATTTAATTGATATCAACAACAGTCTTGAAAAGAAAATTAAAATTGGAATTCCCTCTGATTATCTTGAAGATGTCAGTGACGACATTTTAAACCAAATTGATAATACAAAAAAAGCACTCTCCAAACATGGCATAGAATTTGTTGATGTAGAATTTAAGACTACTGAATACGCACTTTCAACTTATTATATTCTAGCACCTGCTGAAGCTTCGTCAAATTTAGCAAGATATGATGGAGTGCGCTATGGAGTTAGAGAAGATGGCGAAAGTCTTGATGATATTTATCTAAATTCCAGAACAAAGGGATTTGGTGATGAAGTGACTAGAAGAATCCTTATAGGCGCTTATGTATTATCAGCTGGTTATTACGATGCTTACTACAGACAAGCTCAAAAAGTTAGAAGATTGATTAAAAATGATTTTCAAAGAATTTTAAACGAAGTTGACTTTATACTAACACCCACAACACCAAATGAGGCTTTTAAAATTGGTGATAAACTTGATCCTATATCTATGTATAAAAATGATATTTATACTGTTCCCACAAGTCTTGCTGGCCTTCCTGGGATATCTATTCCATCTGGTTTAAGTAAAAATGGTCTACCTTTGGGAGTTCAATTTATTGGAAATTATTTTGAAGAAAAAACACTTTTACAGTTAGCAGCGCTTGCAGAAAAGGAATTAAGTTTCAATGAGTAATAATTGGGAAATGGTAATAGGTCTTGAAGTACACGCACAACTTAAAACTTCATCTAAATTATTTTCCTCCTCACCAAATAAATTTGGATCTGAGCCAAATGAGAATGTAAATTTTATTGACTCAGGAATGCCTGGAATGCTTCCAGTTATGAACTTTGGTTGTATTGAAATGGCAATAAAAACAGGATACGCATTAAATTTTAAGATTAATAAGCATTCTGTGTTCGAAAGAAAAAATTACTTCTATCCTGATTTACCTCAAGGTTACCAAATTAGTCAATTTGAATTCCCCATTCTTAGCGAGGGTTATATCAATATTGAAAGTGGTGATAATCAAAAAAAAATTAGAATTGAGAGAGCCCATTTAGAACAAGATGCTGGCAAGAGTATTCATGATATTGATCCTAAATATAGCTTTATTGATCTCAATAGAGTAGGCACACCGTTATTAGAAATAGTTTCGTATCCTGATTTATCATCTGCAGATGAGGTAATAAACTACATGTCTTCTTTAAGACAGTTGCTTATGTACATAGATGTGTGTGATGGAAATATGCAGGAAGGTTCTTTAAGAGCTGATGTAAATTTATCTGTTCGCAAAAAGGGCCAAGAACTTGGCACTAGATGTGAAATTAAAAATTTAAATTCATTTAAATTTATAAAACAAGCTATTGAGTATGAATTTCAAAGACAAATTAATATAATTGATGGTGGTGGAGAAATTGAACAGAATACCATGCTGTTTGATACAAGCACAGGAGAAACAAGAGCAATGAGAAGTAAGGAATTCTCACATGATTATCGTTATTTTCCTGATCCCGATTTATTACCTGTAAATTTAACCCAAGAGCAAATTGATAAAATAAAACCCTTAGTAGGAGAGCTTCCTCAAGATAAGTTAAATAAATATTTAGATAATTATAGTTTAGATAAAGACATAGCTAAAATCATAATTGCTGAAAAACAAAACGCAAATTTATTTGAAAAAATGATTTCTGAGTCAACTGTAAAACCAAAATTTATAGCTGCTTGGCTAGTTGGAGATATATTTGCATTTATCAAAGAAAATAATTTAGAAGTAAATAGTCTAAATGATAAAACAAAAGATATTACAGATCTTTTAAGATTAATTTCTGATGATGTAATTTCAAATAAAGCTGGTAAAGAAATCTTACCGAAAGTTTTAAATGGTAAAGGTAAGCCATATGAACTTGTTAAGGAATTAGGACTTGAACAAGTTTCTGACTCTGGAGAATTGGAAAAAATAATTGATGAAGCTTTAGTAGGAGAAGAGGAGAACATTTTAAAATTTCAAGGTGGCTCTGATAGGGTTTTAGGATATTTTGTTGGTAAATGTCTAAAAGCCACAAAAGGTAAAGGTAACCCTAAATTAATAAATAAAATCCTTCTCGAAAGACTTAAAAAGTAACTGCATATACTTTTTTACTAATAATAAGAATGACAATTCTTTTTATTCGACTATATTTCGGCTATAAATAAGCCTATGGAGAGGTGGGTGAGTGGCTGAAACCAGCGGTTTGCTAAACCGCCGTACGACGCAAGTTGTACCGAGGGTTCGAATCCCTCTCTCTCCGCCATAAAAAAAACATATATATTTGATATAAAAATAGTAAAAAATAATAATGCTTACAGGATCTATACCAGCAATAATAACTCCCTTTTCGAAAGGTGATGTTGACTATGATAGTTTTGAAAAACTATTAAATTGGCAAATCAAAAGTGGAATATCTGGGGTAACAGTTTGCGGAACAACAGGGGAGTCCCCAACTTTATCACATGATGAGCATATGAAATTAGTTGAGTTCGCAATAAAAGTTGCTTCAAAAAAAATACCTGTTATTGCCGGCACAGGATCTAATTCCACCAAAGAGGCAATTGAATTTACCAAACATGCCTATAAAGCAGGAGCAAACTACGGATTAGTTGTTACACCATATTATAATAAACCTAATCAATTAGGTTTGATTAACCATTTCAAAAAAATTGCAAAAGTTTCACCTTTAAAACAACTTATTTACAATATACCAGGAAGATCAATTGTAGACTTGTCTTTTGATAGCTTTAAGGAACTAAATAAAGTATCAAACATCGTCGGAATTAAAGATGCCTCCAATGATATGTCAAGACCTTTGATTATGAGAACTTTTATGAAAAAAGATTTTAATTATTTGTCAGGTGAAGATGGAACTATTGCTGGTTTTTTAGCTCAAGGTGGGCATGGTTGTATATCAGTTACAGCTAATGTTGCTCCTAAACTAACATCTATGCTTCACTTTCATTGGAAAAAAAAGAATTATAAGGAATTTGATAAAGTAAATTTAAAATTAGCCCCATTGTCAAAAATATTGTTTGCTGAACCTAACCCTACACCAGCTAAGTATGCCCTCTCTTTAATGGGCAAATGTAAAGCTAATGTAAGAGAACCTTTGTATGAATTAAACTCTGATACAAAAAAACAAGTAAGAAAAATAATAAAAGATTTAAATTTTATTTAATTGTCTATTCAAAATCGCAGAGCAAAATTTGATTATGAAATCAAAGAAACTTATGTAGCTGGAATAGTGCTTGAAAGTAATGAAGTTAAACCACTTCGAAGTGGAAAAGCCTCTATT
Source organism: uncultured Alphaproteobacteria bacterium (assembly GCA_902617485.1). Lineage (GTDB taxonomy): Bacteria > Pseudomonadota > Alphaproteobacteria > HIMB59 > HIMB59 > HIMB59. The sequence goes on from CACMXD010000009.1 coordinate 11,227, forward strand.
CAGTCAAGTTTTATTAATGAACAAAAAGGTGAAATTTACATTAATAATTTTGAAATTATTTCAAGAAGTAAGAATTTTGACCTCAAAAAGAAGACGAGATCTGTTAAAAAACTTTTACTTAATAAAAGAGAGATAAAGAAGATCTTAGGAATGTTGACCACAAAAGGTTTTACAGCAGTTCCTATGGAGATTTTCTTTAATGAAAAAGGTTTAGCTAAAGTAAAATTTGGTGTTGGCTTAGGTAAAAAGAAATTTGATAAAAGGGAGACTATTAAGCAAAGAGAGTGGGATCGCAAAAGACAAAGAATTTTAAAAAAATAATAATTTCCTTGTATTTTCACTTACTTTTTCATATAAACCTCACATGGCAAGAGTTACAGTAGAAGATTGTACTAAGAACGTTGATAGTCTCTTCGATTTAGTTTTACTAGCATCTCACAGAGCAAAGGTTCTTAATGCAGGAAATGAAGCGCAAGTTCCATTAGATAATGATAAAAGTACGGTTATAGCTCTCAGAGAAATTGCTGATGAGAAAATTAGTGTTGGAGATGTCAAAGAAGACATTATTAAGAGTTATCAATTAGTTCAAGAGAAAGAAGAAGAAAACGAAGATCATCTTCTTGAAGATTAAAAGTAATATTTAGTTTATTATTTTAGCTGATGTTTCAAACCAGCTACTTCAATAATAGTTACAGCGAGTTTAAATCCGCATTAGAGTCATATGATAAAAATTTCAAAGAGGATCTATTTGTAAAAGCTATTGAGGTCGCTGAAACCTCACATAAGGACCAATTTCGTGCCTCTGGAGACCCATATATAATTCATCCATATGAAGTTTGTAAATCGCTAATTGAATTAAAATTAGACACTGAAACTGTAATAACAGGTTTGTTGCATGATGTTATTGAAGATACAGAATTTTCCAAAGATGAATTAAAAAAAAATTTTGGTGACTCAATATCTGGCCTTGTTGATGGTTTGACTAAAATTGATTTTTTAGAAGAAAAAAAAACAACAAGATCAGAAAAGGAGGCTGAAAATTTCAGAAAATTACTAATTTCTACTGCTAAAGATATAAGAGTTCTAATTATAAAATTAGCAGACAGACTCCATAATATAAAAACCATTCATTATTTTAAAGATGTTGAAAAAAGAAAAAGAGTAAGCAATGAAACTTTATTAATTTATGCTCCGCTTGCTCAGAGATTAGGATTTGAAAATTGGAAATCAATTTTAGAAAATATATCTTTCAAAAATTTACACCCAGATATTTTTAACAGGATCAATGACAAAATAGATAATACCTTCAAAAACTTAGAAGGTTCATTTATTGATCTGGAAAATTTAATGAGGGAGCAACTTTCCAAGTCTGATATTGATGCAGAAATTCATTATCGAAAAAAAAATCCTTATTCTATTTGGAAAAAAATAAATAAGAAAAATACAGATTTAAATTCTATTTCTGATATTGCTGCGGTAAGGATCATTACTAAATCAACAAGAGATTGCTATAGAGTGCTGGGCATCATTCACCGAAACTTTTCAGCAAAAGTTGGAAGAACAAAAGATTATATATCAAGCCCAAAACCTAATGGATATAGATCAATACATTCTGATCTTATTTTTCAAAAAAAAATATTTGAAGTGCAAATAAGATCAAGAGCTATGCATATGATAGCAGAAAATGGTATTGCTGCACATTGGAGATATAAATATTTAAATAAAGACAGTCAAAGCGAGGGTGTGTATGCTTGGTTAAGAGATGCTGTAAACTATGTAGAGGAAAAAGATGAACAACATCTGATCCTAAATAAAACTTCTCAACAATTTTTTGACGAACAAATTTATGTTTTCTCACCTAAAGGAGAATTATTTACACTTCCACTTGACTCTACCCCAGTTGACTATGCATATACCATTCATACAGATATTGGTGATAGATGTTCTGGAGCAATTGTTAATGGGCAAGAGTCACCTTTAAGCACAAAACTAAATAATGGAGATCAAGTAGAGATTATTCTCGATGAAAACACCACAATCTCACCCTTATGGATTAGATTCGTAAAAAAAGAAAAAGTTAAAGAAAAAATAAGGTATTTTTTTAGGTCAAAAAGAAGAAGAGAGTTTGAAATACTTGGTAAAGATATTTTAAATTATATTGCAAAGTCTAAAAACATTGCCGCCGATGAAAGCACTTTTAACAAAATTTTAACCAAAACTGACTTTAAATTTAAAAATAAACTTTTTGAAAATGTTGGAAGAGGTTTTTTATCTAGAGCTGAATTAGATAAATTATTTAAAGAAATGGAAGATAATATTGTAAAAAAAATTTTTCAATCTAATGATGACGAAGAAAGAGTAGATGTATTGAAATATGAAAATGGTATTGCTGTTAATTATGCAACTTGTTGTTCTCCTATTAAGGGTGATAGCATTATCTCAATAATGTCATATGGTCGAGGTCTGGTAGTACACAATACAATTTGTGAGAGTTTAGGTTATTATCATAAAGACAATTTTTATAAATCTGAATGGGGGGAAGGAGAAAATCAATCTGAATTTAACTCAAGAATAGAGATAGTTATTAAAAACCAACCTGGAGCTCTATTTAGTATTACATCAATCTTTGATAAGCATGAAATTAATATCGAAAATATTCGTATCGCAAATAGAACAAAAAAAGTTTACACATTTATTATAGATATAAGTATTGAAAGTTCAGATAAACTAAAATTTGTTCTTGCCGAAATGAAAACTTTAAGCCAAGTTGATAAAGTTAAAAGACAATCAATTAATTACTAATGAAACTAGGCGTTAATATAGATCATATAGCGACTCTTCGTAATGCAAGGGGTCAGGATAATCCAAATTTAATTAGAGCATTGAAAGTTTGTCAAGAAGCAAAAATTGATACACTAACTGTTCATTTAAGAGAAGATAGGAGGCACATAAAAGATAAAGATCTCTTTGAATTAAAAAAATATTCTAAAATTCCTATTAATCTTGAAATGGCGCTTACGGAAGAGATGATAAAAATAGCAAGCAAGGTCAATCCAAAATTTATTTGTATTGTTCCCGAAAAAAGAAATGAAATTACAACAGAGGGTGGTCTTAATTTAAACAAGATATCACAATCAAAATTAAAAAAATTATTAAAAATATCTGGAAAAAAAAATATTCAATTAAGTGCTTTTATAAACCCAACAAAAAAAATGATTAATTTAGCTAAAAATTTAGGTTTTGATACAGTAGAATTACACACAGGTAATTTAGATAAAAAAATTATTAGAAAATCCACAATAAATCAAATAAATGAAATGATTGAGTATGCTCACTCTAAAAAATTAATTGTAAATGTAGGGCATGGTTTAAATTTTAAAAATATTAAGTTTATAAAAAAAAGAAAATATGTTGATACTGCTCACGTTGGTCATTTTATAATATCTGAAGCAATATTTATTTCACTAACCAAGACTATAAAATATTTTAGAAATTTAATAAAAAAATGATAATTGGTCATGGTATAGATTTAGTTGAGATAGATAGAGTAAATAATATCTATGCTAAATATAAGAAAATTTTTATATCCAAATACTTTTTGAATGATCAATTCAAATCAATTAATAAAAACTTATTAGCAAATAATTTTGCAATAAAAGAGGCTTTTTCCAAAAGTATAGGTATGGGTTTTAGATCTCCTTGTTACCCAAATAATATTGTGGTAGGTCGTAATGAATTAGGAAAACCAGTCATTTCTCTTAAAAATAATCTTGAAAGTTATTTAAATGATACTTTTGGGAAATATGTTATTCATGTTAGCCTAACAGACACAAAATTATATTCGATTGCGTCGGTAATTATTGAGCAAAGTTAAATCATCTTTAATTAATAATTTTAAAGCGCTTTTTTGGGCTTTAATCATTGCAGGGGTAATTAGAACTTTTGCTATCGAGCCATTTAAAATTCCTTCTGGATCAATGAAGCCCAACCTATTGGTTGGGGACTTTTTATTTGTTTCTAAGTGGGATTATGGATACTCAAGATACTCATTTCCTTTCGGACTTCCTCCGTTTAAAGGAAAAATCTTTGAAAGTAACCCTGAAAGAGGAGATATAATTGTTTTCAAACTCCCAGGACAAGAAAATATCAATTATGTGAAAAGATTGGTTGGGCTACCAGGAGAAACAATAAAAGTTGTAAATGGCAAAATCTATCTAAAGACAAAAAATGCAACTGATTTTGAAGTGTTAGATCAGATAGAAGATGGATTTTTTTACGATGATCAATACGGTAAGGAAATTCAGCAGTTAATTGAAAATGAATATAGGATATTAAACATCACTAATGATGGACCACTTGATTATACTCCTGAGTACGAAATACCAAAAGATAAATTCTTTTTTATGGGTGATAACAGAGATAACTCATCAGATAGTAGAATTTTAAGTGGAGTTGGATTTGTGCCAAAAGTTAATATAGTTGGTAAAGTTTGGTTTATTTGGTTCTCAGTTGATACAGATTTTTCTCTATCAAAATTTTGGAATTTACCCTTTCATATTAGATATGATAGGCTCTTTAACGTTATCAAATAAATATTTTGAATAAGAGACAAATTTTCAAAACAATAAAAAGCCTTGAGGGTTTTAATAAAAGCATAGAACACGATAGTTTTGAAAAATCAAAAAAAAATGCTGATAAACCTTTTCAAAAATATGAGTTTCTTGGAGATAGAGTTTTAGGCTTAATAATTTCAGAATATTTAATTACTACTTTCTCACACAATACTTTAGATGAGATTTCAAGAAGATTTATTCATCTTGTAAACACAAATACTTTAGCCAAAATATTTAGAAAAAATAATTTAGGTGAAATTTTTAAGCATCAACTCGATCCCAACTCAAGTAAAAATTCTATATACGCTGATGCACTAGAGTCTCTAATTGGATTTGTTTATACAAGTAAGGGTTTAGTGTTTTCGAAAAATTTAATAATGGAACTATGGCAAGATGAATTAGATACACTTCCTCAAAAAGATCCTAAAACATTTATACAAGAATTTTGTCAAAAAAAATATAAAACAATTCCTATTTACAAATTGATTGAGGAGTCTGGTACGAAACATAAACCTAAATTTTTAGTATCATTGAAAATTAAAGATAATGAGGTAGAAGCAGAGGGAGTTTCAAAACAAAAAGCCGAAATTTTAGCTGCAAAAAAAATGATAAAGATCATTAATAAAGTTAGTAAATAATTTATTGTACAAAACTGAGGCTATAATTACAAAAGTAGAAAATTTTAAAGAAAATCATTTAAGTATTTCAGTTTATTCTTCTCAGTATGGTCAAAAATCACTTGTAGTTTTTGGAGGAAAATCAAAAAAAAAAAATACTACATACGTTAAGGGATCATTTAATAATATTGAATTTGATAATAATAATGTTTGCCTTTCCTCAACATCTATAAATACATTTAAATGGTTTTTATTTTCAAAATATGAGTTAAAGGCAATTGATTATTTTTGTTTTTTGATTAATAAATTATTATTTTTAGCTGATCAAAATTCAAATGTTATAAGTTATTATTTGTTATTGATTTCTAAATTGAATGAAAGATCTAATTACCTTCCAGAGCTATTATTGCTTGAGCTTGAAATTTTAAAAGCCTCAGGATATCAACCTGATTTAAATGAGAAAGTTTTAAAAAAAATTTTCAATTTCCACGATAATAGTAATTTGAAAACTTTTGAGCTTATTTACGAACATTTGAAAGATAATAAAGATCATCAGTTGGTTTTTTTTGATTTTATGAGCAGAATAGTTAACAGAGTATTGATTAATTTGAATATTAATTTACCTTTTTCTAGAGATGAAATTACCAGGAAACTATAAAACTGTTTATATAGCTTCTGATCATGCGGGTTTCAGATTAAAATCCTTTATTGTTGAGGAATATTTGGCCAAAAAAAATTTTAATTTCTTCGATTTAGGCACTAATTCCGATAAATCTGTAGATTATCCAAAATTTGCAAAAAAATTATGTAAAAATATCAATAAATCAAGTATGGGTATCTTGATCTGTGGATCAGGAATAGGAGTAAGTATTAGTGCTAATAGACATAAGCACATAAGAGCATCGCTTTGTCACAATGCACAAACAGCAAAAATGACCAGAAAACACAACAATAGTAATGTTATATGTTTAAAAGGAAGACCTTTTGTAAAAAAAAATATTTTTGCTATGCTCAACGCCTATTTTAAAACAGAATTTGACAAAGGGAGACATTTAAGGAGAATATCGCAACTATGACACTTAGTGAGAATTTTTTTTCTAGTAATCTAGAACATGCAGATAAAGACTTATATCACAGTATTTCACAAGAACTTTCAAGGCAACAAAACCAAATCGAATTAATTGCCTCTGAAAATATCGTCTCTAAAGCTGTGCTTGAAGCACAAGGCTCCATTATGACTAATAAATATGCTGAGGGTTATAGTGCTAAAAGATACTATGGTGGTTGTGAATTTGTAGATGTAGCTGAAAATTTAGCAATTGACCGTTTGAAACAATTGTATGGATGCAGTTATGCTAATGTTCAACCTCACTCAGGCGCACAAGCTAATCAAGCTGTATTTTTAGCACTGATTAAACCAGGTGACACTATTTTAGGAATGTCTTTAGATGCTGGTGGTCACTTAACACATGGTTCGAGACCAAATCAATCTGGAAAATATTTTAACGCTGTTCAGTATGGCATAAATCCAGAAACTTCTTTAATAGATTATGACGAAGTTGAAAGATTAGCTATTGAACATAAACCGACTTTGATTATTGCTGGTGGTTCAGCTTATCCAAGAAATATTGATTTTAAAAAATTTAGAGAGATAGCAGATAAGATTGAGGCTTATTTACTAGTTGATATGGCACACTATTCAGGTTTAGTTGCGGCCAAAGAATACCCGGATCCATTGCCACACGCACATGTGGTTACATCTACAACTCACAAGACTATTAGAGGTCCAAGAGGGGGTATGATACTTTCAAATGATTTAGACCTTGGAAAGAAATTTAATAGTTCTGTTTTTCCTGGTTTGCAAGGTGGACCTCTTATGCATGTGATTGCTGCTAAAGCCGTTGCTTTTGGTGAAGCCCTTCAACCAGAGTTTAAAACATACATTCAACAAGTAAAAAAGAATGCATCAATTCTTGGAGAAGTTCTCATGTCAAACGGAATAGATATTGTCACCGGTGGAACAGACTCTCACATGGTTTTAGTAGATTTAAGATCAAAAAATGTAACGGGCAAAGATGCAGAAGAGAGTTTAGAGAGAGCTGGGATGACTTGTAATAAAAATGGTGTCGCAAATGACCCAAATCCTCCAACAATTACCTCAGGTATCAGATTAGGATCACCAGCTGCTACTACAAGAGGTTTCAAAGAGGAAGAGTTCAAATTCATAGGTGAAAAAATCTCAACAATCATAAATGCACTATCTTCATCTAATGCAGATATCTCGATGACCGAAAGCTCAATTCTCAAAGATGTCACTGAGCTCTGCTCTAATTTTCCAATCTATAAATAAATATGAAATGTCCCTTTTGTAAGGAGAAGGAAACATCTGTCTTAGACTCTAGACCTACAGAAGACGGTGGTGTTATTAGAAGAAGACGTCTTTGTGGATGTGATAGAAAAGAAAGGTTCACTACATTTGAAAGAGTACAATTTAGAGAATTTTTAGTAGTCAAAAAAAATGGTGAAAAATCAATGTTTGATAGAGATAAAATTGCCAAATCTGTTGAATTGGCTTTAAGAAAAAGACCTGTAGATATTGATACAAAAGAAAAATTAATTTCAAAGATAGTTAGAGACCTTGAAGGTATGGGTGAAAATGAAGTCAGCACTAACACAATTGGCGAAATGGTTATGCAAGGATTATATTCATTAGATAAAGTTGGCTATGTCAGATTTGCTTCCGTTTACAGAGATTTTAGAGAAACTAAAGATTTTGAGCAATTCTTAGAAAAAATAGATAAAAAATAAGATTTGTTAAGTGCAATTCATCAAAATTATTTACAAAGTGTAAATAATTTATCATTGAAAAATATTGGATTAACTGGGAAAAACCCTTCAGTAGCATGTCTGGTTGTTGACTACTCTAAATCTCCAAAAGGAATTGTCTTAAGTTATGGTTTAACATCAAAAAACGGCAGACCTCATGCAGAAATTAACGCCTTAAATAAATTACCTCAAAATAAAATAAATAATAAAACCGTTATGTATATTAGTTTAGAACCTTGTTTTAAAAATAATAGCTGTTGCGCAAAAGCAATTGCCAATTCTGGAATAAAAAAAGTTTTTATAAGTTCATTAGATCCAAACCCAAATATAAAAGGAAAGGGGATCAAATTTTTAAAGCAGCAAAATATCAAAGTAATTCATTCATCAAAATCTTTAGATAAATTTCAAAAGATTAATAAATATTTTTACACTCACCAAACATTAAATAGGCCTTTTATTACTCTCAAAATTGCTATCTCCAAAAACGGTTTAAGTAAAAGCCCAACAATTAATAATATTACCTCTGAACAAACTCAATATTTTATGCATCGGATGAGATTATCACACGATGCTATAGCTGTCGGCATGAACACATTGTTGGATGATAAACCAAAATTAACTTGTAGATTACAAGGTATTAAAAAAAATTTAAAAAAAATCCTTATCTCAAATAAAAAAAATAAAATTAAAAATTACTTGTCACTTAATGTTGATTACAAAAAAATATTAAATAAGGATTTTTCTTTATTTAAAAATTTACAATTTCAATCTATTTTAATCGAAGGCGGAATTAGCACTTTTAAATATTTTCTTAATTGTAATTTGTTTGATGAGATTATAGTCTGCCAATCAAATATGATTATAAAAAATTCTAGTAAAAAATACTTTTTATCAATGAAATCATTAAAAAATAATCTTAAATTAAAATCATCTTATCAATACGGACAGGATACAATTTATAAATTTGTAAATTAATGTTTAGTGGAATAATTCAATCTCAAGGTAAAATTAAAAAACTATCTAGAGAAGAAAAATCTTTGGTAGTTGAAATTCAAACTTCTCTAAAAGGATATAAGTTAGGTTCCTCAATATGCTGTTCAGGTATTTGTTTAACAGTTACATCAAAAAATAAAAATACCTTTAAAGCTGATATTTCATATGAAACTATGAATAAAACAAATGCCAAATATTGGAATGTTGGAAAAAAAATAAACTTAGAAAAATCTTTAAAAGTTGGTGATGAGATCTCTGGTCATTTTGTTTTTGGTCACATTGATACTACTTGTTCTGTTAAAGAATTATATAAAGTTGGAAGTAGTTGGTTTTTATCTTTTAAGTTCCCAAAAAATCTTAAAAAATTTATTGTCCAAAAAGGTTCAATTTCTCTAAATGGTATTTCACTCACAATAAACGAAGTTAAGTCAAATAAATGTCATTGTATGATCATACCTCATACTTACAAATATACTGATATTCATACATATAAGAAAAATGATATTTTAAATCTTGAAGTCGATATGCTAGCAAGATACGCTCACTCCTCAAAATCATAGGTTATTAAATTAATGTCAGATTTTACAAATATAGAAAATATAATTAGTGATGCTCGTAATGGTCAAATGTATATTCTAGTTGATAGTGAGGATAGAGAGAATGAGGGAGATTTAATTATACCCGCATCTCTTTGTAAGCCAGAACACATAAATTTTATGGCGACTTATGGAAGAGGTTTAATTTGTTTATCTATCTCTGAGACGAGAGCAAAAGAGTTAAAGCTTCCATTGATGAATCCTGATAACTGGAAAAAAAAGACCACGGCATTTACTGTCTCAATAGAGTCGAGCGCTAATATAACCACAGGTATTTCTGCATTTGATAGAGCAGAAACAGTAAAAGCTGCTATAAATCCAAATTTTAAATCGGGTGATATTATTAGCCCCGGTCATGTATTTCCATTAATTGCCTGGGATGGTGGAGTTTTAACAAGAGCAGGGCATACAGAGGCTGCCGTAGATATTTCAAGATTAGCTGGATTAAATGACTCTGCAGTAATTTGTGAAATTATGAATGATGACGGTACTATGGCAAGGGTTCCAGACCTTATACCCTACGCAAAAAAACATTCTATTAATATAGGGACTATTCAAGATCTTATCGCATATAGAATTAAAAACGATTTACTCATAAAAAAAATTCCTGAAAAGCAACACCAGATTAAGAATATTTATTCAGATATTTTTGAATTAAATGTTTTTGAGAACACTATTGATGGCTTACATCATGCAACATTACACTTAGGAGATTTATACAAACAAGATAGCGTAATGACAAGAGTTCATCCTGTTCAAGGTTTTGATGACATAATTATGAATTTTAATAATCCTAAAACAAAAGACTTACATGCTTCAATTGAAAAAATAAAATCTCATGGGTCTGGAATTATAGTGTTAATTAATAATCCTATATTAGGCGATCTTGGAAAGTTATCAAATGATGAAAAGGTAAAATATTATGGCCTAGGAGCGCAAATTCTTAAAAATTTCTCTATTAATAATATTTCTGTGTTATCTAATTCACTAGGTGAGGACTTAGACCTTGGTATTTATGGGTTAAGAGTAAATAAAATAGAGAGTTTATGAAAAATTTAAAAATTCAAATAGTAGTTGCTAATTATTACAAAGAAATAACTGATCCATTAACACAATCCTGTATTGAGATTTTAGAACAGAGTAAACTTAAATATGAAATTTTAACTGTTCCTGGTGTTTATGAGATTCCTCAAATGATAAAATGGAATATTAAACCAAATAATTATAATTTATTTATTGCTCTAGGTTGTGTAATAAAGGGTGAAACATACCATTTTGAAGTTATATCTGACTCTGTCGGTAAATCACTTTTAGATATCGTAAATCAAAATAAAAATACCATTGTGTCAAATGGTATAATAAATGCCTATAGCAAGTCTCAAGCAATAAAAAGATCTAAATCAAAAAATAAAGGAACTGAAGCTGCTAATGCTATGGTCAAAATGATTGAATGCTTAATTTAAATAAAAACACTAGATTATTTTTCTTTCAGTTTATATTTCAAAGAAATTATTCAACTGATTTTGAGTTAGATGAATTTATAAAACAGAATATTAAGAAAAGACCTTTCAACAAAAAAAAACTATTTTCTTTAAATGAATGTTTTAATTCTAATTTAGAAAAAATCAAAGGATTAATAGATTCTAGTATTATTGAAAAAACTAACAAAATTACAGTTTTCCTTCTTTACGCCTTTTGCTCTGAGTATCTTTTAAATAAAAAGAAAAAAAAGATATTAATGAGCGAATATATCAAGCTTTCCAAGGATTTTCTCACCCAAGAAGAGGTAAAATACTTCAATTATTTGTTAGATGATGCCTCTAAAAAAGCACCTTGAAAATAAAATTAAAATAGATTAACAACTTACCATGTCTCAAATACAGTTCTTGCAAATAGTAATATTTGCTGCAATAGCAGCGATTGCTTTCGGAATATTCACAACTAATAAAATATTAAGTTTACCTAAAGGCACTAAAAGAATGGTAACAATTTCTGGTGCTATTCAAGAAGGAGCTAAAGCTTACCTTAACCGTCAATATACAACCATAGCAATTGTTGGTATTGTCATATTCTTTGCATTCTTTTTAATTCCATTTAAACATATCTATGATGTTCCTGTAGGTTTTCTGATTGGTGCAGTTTTATCAGGCCTTGCTGGTTACATTGGTATGAACGTCTCAGTAAGAGCAAATGTGATAACAGCTCAAGCAGCAAGTTCCTCTTTAAAAAAAGGCCTTTATGTTGCTTTCAACGCCGGAGCAGTCACAGGATTGTTGGTTGTTGGTCTTGCTTTAGCAGGTATAGCAGGATATTTTATGATACTATATTTTGGATTTGAAAGAACAGGAAGAGAGCTTATAGAACCGTTAGTCGCTCTTGGTTTTGGATCTTCATTAATTTCTATATTTGCAAGATTGGGTGGGGGAATTTTTACAAAAGGAGCAGACGTCGGAGCTGATCTGGTTGGAAAAGTAGAAAAAAATATTCCTGAGGATGACCCAAGAAATCCAGCTGTGATAGCAGATAACGTTGGAGATAACGTTGGAGACTGTGCAGGTATGGCCGCAGACTTATTCGAAACTTATGTTGTTTCAATTGTAGCAACAATGGTTCTAGCTATTATTTTTCAAGGAGCTGTTACCGAGCTAACCATTTATCCGTTATTAATCGCAGGCTCTAGTATATTAGCATCAATTATTGGTTCAAAGTTTGTATCAATCTCCACTCCTAAATCCTCAATTATGGGAGCATTGTACAAAGGGTTTTTCATGACATTATTTATTTCTGTAATTTTATTTGCACTTATTACTCAATATTCAATTGGATTTGATCAATTTTTTCAATTAGGAAATAAATGGTACAACGGGATGGATTTATTTCTATGCGCGGTTTATGGATTAGTGATTACTTTGGCACTTGTTTTTATTACAGAATACTACACTAGCACCGAGTATAGACCTGTAAAAAGTGTTGCAGAAGCCTCTCAGACTGGTCATGCGACTAACATTATACAGGGCCTAGCAATGGGCATGGAGTCAACAGCTATACCTGTCTTGATTATATGTGCAGGAATAGGCCTCACTTTTTCAACTGCAGGACTATTTGGCATAGCTATCGCAGTCACATCAATGTTGGCTCTTGCTGGAATGGTGGTCGCTTTAGATGCATACGGACCAGTCACAGATAACGCAGGCGGCATTGCTGAAATGTCAGGTTTAAATAAGAGAGTTAGAGAGAGAACAGATGCTCTAGACGCAGTTGGAAATACTACAAAAGCAGTTACTAAGGGTTATGCTATTGGATCTGCTGGATTGGGTGCATTAGTTTTATTTGCTGCTTACACTGAAGACCTAAAATTCTTTAATCAAGAAACAGGGAATAATGCTTTCAACGTATCATTTGATTTATCAGAACCTTACGTAATAATTGGTTTGTTATTAGGCGGATTACTCCCTTTCTTGTTTAGTGCTCTAAGTATGACCGCAGTAGGAAGAGCAGCTGGCTCAGTTGTTTTAGAGGTTAGACAACAGTTTAAAGAAAAAAAAGGAATAATGTCTGGAAAAGAAAAACCTGATTATGGTAAGTGTGTTGATATACTTACAAAAGCAGCCATTAAAGAGATGATCATTCCATCTTTATTGCCTGTACTTTCGCCGGTTATTATTTTCTTTGGCGTTTATTCTTTGACAGGAAGTGTAAATACTGCATTTCAAGCACTCGGCGCCCTATTAATAGGTGTTATAATTACTGGCTTTTTTGTGGCGATATCAATGACCGCTGGAGGCGGTGCTTGGGATAATGCCAAAAAATATATTGAAGATGGTAATTTGGGGGGAAAGGGTAGTGAAACTCATAAAGCCTCTGTTACGGGTGACACTGTCGGTGATCCTTATAAAGATACTGCTGGTCCGGCTGTTAACCCCATGATTAAAATAACTAATATTGTTTCAATTCTTTTATTATCAATAGTAGTGCACTTGAATATTATTTAATTTAAACTAACTTCTTCAATAGACTCTAAATTATTATTATTGAATTTTAGTTTTATAGTTTTATTGAATATTACTTTTTTTATAGTTTGGTTACCTTTTTCTTTTTTTATTCTATATATCCAAAGATCTCCAGAGTTTTCTTTGACCATAGGTGGGCCAAAAATTTTTTTTATCTCATCTTTCGAATAATTAATTGAATTATAATTTTCATAAATTTTATTATATTTATTCTCATTTAATCCAGAGTAATGATATTCACTTGAACAATTAATTAAAGCCAACGTTAAAAAAAGCAACATTAAATAATAATTAATTTTAAAAATATTCACAATAATTACAAATAAGGTATATTTTATATAGATCAATAATAAACATAAATGAAAAAATATCTAATAAATCTCGATCTTCACGGAGGAGATTTTGCTCCTAAATCTGTCCTAGAGGGAGCTATGATAGCAAAAACAAATAATCCATATATATTTTATAATTTGCATTCAGAAAAAAATATATATGAAAAATTTAAACCATCTTTTTTAAACTTATTTAATAATTCTAAGTGGATCCAATCAGAGAATTCCATTTCTGCAGAAATGAAACCAAGTGATGCATTAAAAAAAGATAACAGAAGTAGTTCTTTGTCTAATTCAATTTTGAGACTAAAAGAAGATAAAAATCAAATTACGATTTCTGCTGGTAACACCGGAGCTATGATGGCTTACTCAACTGTTTATTTGAGAACGATTGAAAATATTTCGAGACCTGCTATTGCTTCATTTTTCCCATCAGAAAAACATCCTGTATGTTTTTTAGACCTTGGAGCTAATGCTGAGTGTAATTCAGAAAACCTTTTAGATTTTGCTTTAATGGGCAGTACTTATTATAAGGTTCTCTATCCACAGATTGATACCAAAGTTGCACTTCTAAATATTGGATCTGAAGAGCAAAAAGGCAATAATTTAATTCAGGAGACACACGAATTAATGAAAAGTGATAAAAGAATTAATTACCAAGGTTTTGTTGAAGCAGACGAGATAACATCAACTAATAATCACGTTATTGTTACAGATGGATTTTCTGGAAATATTGCACTTAAAACAGCTGAGGGAGTATCTAAATTTATCACTGATTCTTTAAAAAAAAGCTTAACTTCTTCCATATACTCAAAGCTTCTGTCTTTGTTACTTAAAAAAAATTTTAATAAGTTTAAAAATTTAATTGACCCTAGAAATTACAATGGAGGAATGTTTATTGGTGTTGATGGTATAGTCATTAAAAGCCATGGTAATGCTGACTCACATTCATTTGCAAATGCAATTGAGTTTGGTGTAAAATGTATTGACTCTAATTTATTAGATGAAATAAAAAATAATGTCTCAAAGTAAATTGACCAGAGAGTCAATAACTAAACAATTATCATCTGAATTTGGTATAGCATATTCTGTCGTATATAAAAAAATTGATAAAATTCTAGAAATTTGGAGTAATGAAATGATCAATACTGACATATCAATAAATTATATTGGATCGTTTAAGATAAATAAGAAAAATGAAAGAATTGGAAGAAACCCTAAAACTAAAGAGGAGCATTTAATAAAGTCAAGAAAAGTGATTAGTTTCAAAAAATCTAACAAATTAGTTTTATGAATAAAAATTTTTATAATATTGATGATATATCTCAAATTATTGGAGAGCAAAAACACACTATAAGATTTTGGGAAAGTAGAATTTCTAAATTGAATGTTATCAGAACTCAATCAGGTCATAGATTATACGATTATGAGAATCTACTTCTTTTAAAAAAGATAAAGTACTTACTTGAGGTTCAAAAATTGACTCTTGAAGGTGTAAACAATTATTTATCAAAATCAAAGCTTAATAAGAAATCTTTAAATGAGGATATTTTTTCAGAGCTAAAAAATTTATTGAGCCTTCTAAAAAAGTCAAGATAATCGGGGGTTAGCTCAGTCTGGTAGAGTGCACGTCTGGGGGGCGTGAGGTCGCTGGTTCAAGTCCAGTACCCCCGACCATAAAAAATATTAGAATAACTGATAAATAACAACTTTATTAGAAATAATATTTAAATATTTTCTTATAACCCTTGATTTTTTAACGATTTTACTTATATTCCCCCTATCGTGAAGACAACTACTTTAAAAAAATCAGAATTTCAAAAAGAATGGCATCTTTTGGATGCAACCAATATTTCTGTTGGAAGGCTTGCATCAAGAGTAAGCTTGATTCTTAAAGGTAAAAACAAACCACAATATTCTCCTAACTTACCAATTGGAGATGGTGTAATTATTATTAATACAGATAAAGTTAAATTTTCTGGTAATAAAAATACTGATAAAAAATACTACAAACACACCGGTCACCCAGGCGGGATTAAAGAAACCACACCTGAGAAATTAAAAGAAAATAACAAATCTGACGATATAATAAAAAAAGCAATTAAAGGAATGCTTCCAAACTCTCCTTTGTTTAGAGACCTTATGAAAAATAATTTAAAAATTTATAAAGACTCTAAACATCCTCATGTATCTCAAAATCCAAAAAACTTAGATTTTAAGTCTATTAATAGGAAAAATGAAGTTAATGTCTAATCAAGTTTACAGCACTGGAAGACGTAAAGAGTCTATTGCAAGGGTCTGGGTTTCTAATGGAACAGGTAACATTACAATTAATAAAAAAAATATTGATGATTATTTTACAGATAAAGCGTTAAGAATGATAATAAATCAACCGTTAGAAGTTGCAAAAAAATCTGAAACTGTTGATCTTAGAATTACAGTATTGGGCGGTGGTTTATCTGGCCAGGCTGGTGCAATAAAGCACGGACTTAGCAGAGCTCTAACAAAAATAGATCCAAACACTAAAGATGCACTTAAGAAAAATGGGTTTCTTACAAGGGACTCTAGAACAGTAGAACGAAAAAAGTATGGTAGGCAAAAAGCTAGACGAAGTTTTCAGTTCTCTAAAAGATAATTTTTTATTTATTTTTTCTGTCACATTACTAACAATAATTATTATTTCTTGCGAAAGATCATTTGAGAATTTTGATAAAGATCTGAGTGAAAAGAAAAAAGAATTAGAGGAATTCAATGAAAAGAGTAGTATTAGAAAAGAACAAATTTTAAAATCTCAAAATGAATAAGATTAAAATAGCTATTTTAGGTTTAGGAGTCGTAGGCTCTCATGTGGTGAAGCTACTTGAAAAAAATTCTTACATTTTAGATTATACTAAATTTGAAATAGTTGCTATTGGTGCAAAAAATAAAAAAAAGAAAAGAATAATCAATATTAGTAAATACAAATGGGTAAGCGATTATAAGAGCTTAATTCAATTTAAGCCTGACTTAATCATTGAAACTATTGGAGGTACAGGGAAGTACATAAATGATTTATATAAATTTTGTTTAAAAAATAAAATATCTCTTATTACTGCTAATAAGGCTCAATTAGCAGAAAAGTCTAATTTGTTTTTTGAGGGCTTTGATAAGTCGAATTTATTTTTAGGTTTTGAGGCTGCTGTATTGGGTGCTGTGCCAGTAATAAGAACGATAGAGAATAGTATTCACCCCTCAAAGGTTAATTCAATTTATGGAATTTTTAATGGCACAACTAACTATATTATTTCAAAAATGTATGAAAATAAGATCAGTTTCAAAGAAACATTAGAACAAGCTATTAAAAATGGATTTGCTGAGCAAGACTCTAGTGCTGATTTATCTGGAAAAGATGCTATGCACAAACTTGTTTTACTCTCAAATATATCTTTTGGAAAAAAGTTCAAATTTTCTAATATGCACTACGATGGAATTGAAAATATTAAGCTAATAGATTTAGAACAAGGTCTTAACCTTGGTTATAAATTAAAACTTGTCTCTTTAACAGAGAGATATAAAGATAAGTTTTTTTCATCTGTAGCACCCTGTTTTGTACCAGAGTCAAGTTTGATTGCAAAAACTAATTTTGAAGAAAATGTTATTACTTTAGAAGGTGAGAATTTTTTAAAAACTAGCTTGGTTGGCAAAGGAGCAGGAGGTTACCCAACAGCTACTTCTATTATCTCAGATATAAAGAGATTTATTAATTATTCTTCAATTAAAGGTATTTTTATAAAAAAATACTCACAAATGTTGAATGCAAAGTTTGTCAATCAATCTCAAAGAATTAGACCATATTACTTAAGAATGTCTGTGCTCAATAAAGTGGGTGTTCTTAAATCGATTGCCCAATTATTTTCTCAAAAATCAATTTCCATAAAATCTATAATTCAATTGAATACTAATAATGAAAAAGTTGTTCCTATAATTATTATATCTGATCCTGTTGGTATTAAAAATATCACTCAAGTTGTTAATAATTTAAAGAGGACAAGTTTTATTAAAAACGAGATATCAGTTATCAGGATAGAGGAAAATATTGGATAGAAATCTTGCTATTGAGTTAGTTCGAGTTTCTGAATTTGCAGCATTAGCTGCTTCTAAACATATTGGAAGAGGAAATGAAAAGGCAGCTGACCAAGCTGCAGTTGACGCAATGAGAAAGTGTCTAAATTCTCTTACAATATCTGGGACAGTTGTTATAGGTGAAGGTGAGAGAGATGAAGCACCCATGCTCTATATAGGCGAGAAAGTGGGTCAGGGAGGCCCTAATGTGGATATAGCCCTTGATCCTTTGGAGGGTACTACAATAACTGCAAAAGGTGGAGAGAACGCTATGGCTGTTATTGCGTTGGCTCAAGAGGGTGGTTTTTTAAATGCACCAGATGTCTATATGAGAAAAATTTCAGCTAAGGTTGAAAATGAAAATGTTGTATCTCTCAGCCAAGATCTTAGATCAAATATTAAAGCACTTGCAGAATATAAAAAAATTAATACTGAGGACTTAGTAATATGCGTTTTAGATCGAGAAAGACATCAAGAGGATATTGAAATCATAAGATCTGCAGGTGCTAGAATAAAAATTATTGGTGATGGAGATGTCAGTGCTGTAATTTCTTCTGTCATAGACAGTAGTAATATTGATATGTATTACGGTATTGGTGGCGCTCCAGAAGGTGTACTAGCTGCTGCCGCTTTACAATGTGTTGGAGGATATTTAGAGGGACAGCTTATTTTTTATAATGACCAAGAAACTGACAGAGCAAAAAAAACTGGTATAACAAATTTAGATAAAATTTATAAGCTAAATGATTTAGCTACAGGGGATGTTATGTTTTCAGCTACAGGTGTAACTGATGGAACAATGCTTCGTGGAATTAATATAAACAAGAATTTTGCTACAACACACTCTATTGTCATGCGTTCAAAAACAGGAACTATTAGAGAAATTGATGGAAAACACAACTTTGACATCAAACAACTTGACTACTGATAAGAGTTTTAACGGTACTATTTGGAGACCATTAAATTCAAATTTAAATGATGAATTAGTTTTTGAAGTCGCTCAAAAGAATAATATATCTATTAATCTTTCAAAATTATTAATAAATCGTAAAGTTAATAAAATACCAAATTTTTTGAATTCAAAATTAAAAGATAACATATCTTTTAATGAAATTTTAAAATTAAATAATTTAAAAAAAATAATTTCATTTTTTAAAAAAATAAAAAGTTATAAAAAAATTTCTATATTCTCAGACTATGATGTAGATGGAGCCTGTGCTGCATCAATTTTCAAAAAATATCTCACTCAATTTGACATTGAGGTTTTTGTTTATATTCCAAATAGATTAAATGAAGGGTATGGATTAAGCATACCTGCCTGTAACAAATTACTGGAATTTAGCTCGAACATTTTGGTTTTAGATTGTGGTAGCAATAATCTTGATGAACAGAAGTATATTAACGCCCAAGGCGCAGAACTTCTTGTAATTGATCATCATGAATGTGATCATTACTTTAATGAGTCGATTGTTATAAATCCTAAAACTCCCGAGGATGAATCTAATCTTGATGATTTATGTGCAACAGCATTATCATTTTTAGTTATTGTTTTTTTAAATAATGAAGAAATCTTTGAAAAAAAAGATGTATTACAATATTTAGATCTAGTCTCTCTTGCTACTATCTGCGATCTAGTCCCTTTAAACAATATAAATCGAACACTTGTAAAACAGGGACTCAGACTAATTAATTCTGAAAACAATAATAAAGGTATTCAAACTCTTATTAATCTTGCAAAGATAAAACAAAAAATATCAGAATATCATCTCGGGTATATTATAGGTCCTAGAATTAATGCTGGAGGAAGAATGGGAGAGTCTTTACTTGCTTATAATCTTTTATCTTCAGAAAATATACACCAAGCTGTTCAGTTTGCACAAATTATTGAGCTACACAATCAAAACAGACAAAAAATTCAATCGAAAATTGTTAAAGAAATAGATATCAACATCAATAACAATTTAAATATAAATTTTTTCTATGATGAAAAATGGCATATTGGCGTTGTAGGAATTATAGCTGGAAGATTAATGCGTATTAATAATCGTCCATCATTTGTAATGACTCAATCAAACGATTTGGTTGTTGGATCAGGTAGATCGCAGGGTGAAAAAAATATTGGATTATTGATGATGCAAGCTACAGAAAAAGGTATTTTGATTAAAGGTGGCGGTCACCATAAAGCATGTGGTTTTACTTTAAAAAAAGAAAATGTTGATAACTTTAAAAACTTTTTAATTGAAGAGACAAATAACCTGGAAATTTTAAATGAAAAGTCTTATGACTCTTTAATTGATGTTAATGTTATCAATAATAATCTCTTAAATGACCTTGAGTCTTTAAGTCCTTTTGGTCAACAAAATGCTGAGCCAATATTTAAAATTGAAAATGCTAAAATTGAAATATTACAAATTTTTAAAGATAAACATGCTAAATTAAAAGTATCTGATAATCTTGGCTTTTCATGTGAAGGTATGTTCTTCGATATTTCATCGAAAGAATTAAAAAATTATTTATCAAACAAACCTGAGTTTAATTGCTATTTTAAGGTAAAAAAAGATACTTATAGTGAAAAAACTATAATTCATCTTGAAGATATTCATTGATTGATTTTTTAGTAAATCTAGCTATTTTGTTTGTTTTAAACACTGATGTCTCCTTCGTCTAGCGGTTAGGACATCACCCTTTCACGGTGAAGACACGGGTTCGATTCCCGTAGGAGATGCCAAAATATTGACTTTTTTATTTCACTTTGTGAAATTTTAATAAATATTGTATTAAAGCAATCCATAAGGTCATTATTTGTATAGAAAGGATATAGAGTAAATTATGCCAGGTAAAATTTCACTTTTCGTACCAGGACCTACAAACATGCCAGATAGGGTAAGACAGGCGATGGATATTTCAAACGAAGACCATCGTGCACCCGGTATGGATAAATTTTGGCACCCACTAATAAACGATTTAAAAAAAGTTTTTGAGACAACATCTGCACAACCAATTATATTCCCTGGTACAGGTTCAAGTGGATGGGAAGCAGCACTTACAAATTTATTGAGTAAGGGAGATAAAGTTTTATCAGCTAGATTTGGACATTTTTCACATCTTTGGATAGAAATGTGTAAAAAACTACACATTGAAGTTGAGGAAGTTGATTTAGAGTGGGGTTCCGGGACGCCTCATGACGAATTTGAAAAAATATTATCAGAGGATAAAGAACATAATATCAAAGCAGTTCTTGTAACTCACAATGAAACCTCCACAGGGGTTACAAATGATGTCAAAGCAACAAGAGACCTTTTAAATAATCTTAATCATCCTGCCTTACTATTTGTTGATGGCGTAAGCTCAATAGGTTCAATCAAATTTGAAATGGATGCATGGGGGGTTGATGTTGCAGTTTCAGGCTCTCAAAAAGGATTTATGTTACCTGCTGGTTTAGCTATATCTTGTGTAAGCCAAAAGGCTTTAGAAATTGCAAAAACATCGAACTTACCCAGAGCTTACTATGATTATCATGATATGCTTAAAATAAATGAAACAGGCTATTGGCCTTATACTAATCCAATGCCACTTCTAAGAGGACTTAGAGAGGCACTAAATATGATGATGGAAGAGGGAATTGATAACATTTATGCACGTCATAAATTTCTAGCACAAGCTGTTCAAAAAGCATCTAGTGCATGGGGTCTTAAACTTTGTGCAAAAGATCCATCACTTTATTCAAATACTGTCACAGCAATAATGGTACCTGAAGGAATAGACTCTACTGATGTTGTTAAAACAGCATACAACAAGTATAACACCTCGTTTGGAGGAGGACTTAATAAAGTAGCTGGAAAGTTGTTTAGAATAGGCCACCTTGGAGATTTAAATAGCACCATGATTTTAGGTGCAATTTCTACTGCAGAATTAGCGATGTACGATGTGGGAATAAAATTTGAACTTGGAAGTGGTGTTGCTGCTGCCATCAAACATTTAAAGGCTTAAATGAAAATTTGTATTTACGGTGCAGGAGCTATTGGTGGTTATCTGGGAGCAAAACTCACTGAGATAGGTGCAGATGTAACTTTAATTGCTAGAGGGCCTCATTATCAGGCTATCAAGCAAGATGGATTGAGATTAAGAAAAGATGGCAAAGAACTAGTTGTATATCCAAAGTGTGTTGACACCGCGGAAAAAGCTGGAAAGCAAGACTATATTTTTGTTACTCTAAAAGCTCATTCAGTTCCGGGTTGTCTTGATGCATTTGAAGTTCTTATGAAAGATGATACTTCATTTGTTTGGGGTGTGAATGGTATCCCATGGTGGTATTTCTACAATCACACTAATCCTGATTTCAAAGATAAAAAAGTTACTTCAGTCGATCCAGATGGAAGTCAATGGGATCGAATTGGCCCTGAAAAAATAATCGGCTGTATAGTTAATCCCGCATCAGAAGTTATCAAACCAGGCGTTATTCAGCACTTAGAGGGAGATAAGTTTCAACTAGGAGAAATAAATGGAGAGGAAACAGATAGAATTAAAAATCTTTCTGAAATTTTAGAGAAAGCAGGCTTTCAAGCACCTGTTAGACCTAATATAAAAGGTGATATCTGGTTAAAACTTTTTGGTAATCTTTCTCTTAATCCTATTAGCGCACTTACAACATCTACACTTGTCAAAATTTGTAGCAACGACGAAGTCAGAGCAGTCATAAAAAATATGATGAATGAAGCTCATGCAATTTCTCAAAATTTAGGAATAGACAAGCCTTTCGATGTTGAGAGAAGAATTGATGCAGCTAAAGCAGTTGGCGAACATAAAACATCTATGCTACAAGATTTAGAACGTTATAGACCTATGGAGATTGATGCTTTAATCACTTCTGTTCAAGAGCTTGGAAAAATTACAAATGTTCCAACACCTACAATTGATACAGTTCTTGCTTTAACCAAACTGAGAGCTAAAGAAGCTAAATTATATTAGTTTAAAGCCTCTTTGATTGTCTCACCTAGCTTTGCTGGTGATTTGGATATATGAACTCCTGCTTCTTCTAAAGCACTAAACTTTGACTCTGCAGTGCCTTTTCCACCAGAAATAATAGCTCCTGCATGACCCATTCTTTTTCCAGCAGGAGCACTAGCACCAGCTATAAAAGAGGCAACTGGTTTTTTTATTTCAGATTTTTTCATAAATTCTGCAGCTTCCTCTTCAGCAGTTCCACCAATCTCTCCGATCATTATGATACCTTCAGTTTCGGGATCTTTTAAAAAAAGATCAAGGCAATCTATAAAGTTTGTTCCGTTAATAGGATCTCCCCCAATACCAATACAAGTCGATTGACCCAGACCTACAGCAGAAGTTTGTGCTACTGCTTCATATGTTAGTGTGCCAGATCTACTAACAACTCCTATTTTTCCTTTTTGGTGAATATGACCTGGCATAATGCCTATTTTGCATTCATCAGGTGTAATTATTCCAGGGCAGTTGGGTCCAATTAAACGCGATTTTGATTTTTCCAATTTTCTTTTTACTTGCATCATATCAAGAACTGGAACTCCTTCAGTTATACAAACAATTAGTTCCATGTCTGCATCAATCGCTTCAATTATAGCACCAGCTGCAAAAGGAGGTGGAACGTATATTACAGTTGCATTTGCATCTGTGTTGTCTTTTGCCTCTTTAACACTATTAAACACAGGAAGTCCTAAATGCTCTTGACCACCTTTCTTTGGTGTCACCCCACCAACCATTTGAGTTCCATATTTTATAGCTTGTTCTGAGTGAAATGTTCCTTGAGAACCAGTAAAACCCTGGCAAATAACTTTTGTGTTTTTATTAATTAATACTGACATAATTTCTCCTTTAGTTTAAAGCCCTAACTGCCTTTTGAGCTGCATCTTCTAAATTATCTGCCGAAATAATTGACAGCCCAGATTTATTTAAAATTTCTTTTCCTAGGTCAACATTGGTTCCCTCTAACCTTACTACCAATGGAACTTGAATAGATAGCTCTTTAGCTGCAGCTACCACACCCTCAGCGATAATGTCACATTTCATAATGCCACCAAAAATATTTACCAAAATAGTTTTTACATTTGGATCTTGCAGAATTATAGAAAAAGCTTTTGCCACTCTCTCTTTTGTAGCTCCTCCTCCGACATCTAGAAAATTTGCAGGACTTCCACCATGTAATTTAATTATATCCATTGTCCCCATTGCAAGACCAGCTCCATTTACCATGCATCCAATTTGACCATCTAATTTGACGTAGTTAAGCTCATGTTTTGAAGCCTCAATCTCTGCAGGGTCCTCTTCAGTTTCATCTCTCATCGAAGCTACATCTTTATGTTTATATAGCGCATTATCATCTATCGATACCTTCGCATCTAAAGCCAAAAAATTACCCTCACCAGTCAATACAAAAGGATTAACCTCTACTAAAGAGGCATCTGAGGATAAAAAGCTATTGTAAATTTTTTGAATTTGATCACAAAAATCATTTGATAGGTTTTGATCTATCTTTAGACCCTCAGTTAATTTATTTAAACTATTTTGGTCAATAATACTGTCCCCAGGGACATTAACAGTAATAATTTTTTCAGGTTGCTTTTCTGCTACCTCCTCAATTTCCATACCACCCTCAGTAGAGGCTATAATTGAAATTGAAGATGAGGCTCTATCCACGAGCATACTTAGATAGTACTCTTTTTTGATATCACACCCTTCCTCAATATAAAGTCTATTTACCTGTTTTCCACTTGGACCTGTTTGTTTTGTAACTAAAGTTTTACCAAACATTTTTTTTGCATTGTCTTTGGCTTCATCTTTTGAGAAGCAAACTCTCACACCACCTTTGTCATCACCACTATCTGTAAATTTTCCCGCGCCTCTTCCACCTGCATGAATTTGAGACTTCACAACCATAACGGGCGTTTGGATAGAGTCTACAGCAGCTTCTATATCGCTATCATCTAATACTGGGTAGCCATTTAAAACTCTAACGTTATTATTTTTTAATAATATTTTCGCTTGGTATTCGTGCAGATTCATTGTTTTTCTCCTTTTATGCTTAAAACTATTTTTCCTATATGGTCAGATTTTTCCATAACCTCATGTGCTGTATTCACATCATTCATATTAAAAGTTTCAAAAATCGTTGGTTTATATTTATCATTCTCTATCAAAGGCCATATTTCTTTGACAACCTGATCAACAATATTTCCCTTTTCAGAGGGAGATCTTGATCTTAATGTTGATCCAGATATTTTTAATTGTTTATTCATTATATGTAAAAGATTAGTTTCTGCTTTAATCCCACCAAGAGCAGCAATATAAGTGAGTCTTCCTTTAAAATTTAATATTTTTAAATTTTTTTTTAAGTAATCTCCTCCAACCATATCTAATATTACATCAACCTTTAATTTTTTCTCATTAAAATATTCTTCAAAATCTGTATCTTTGTAGTTAATAGCATCAGTGGCTCCTAGTTCGATACAACTCTTACATTTCTCACTCGTACCAGCGGTTACAAAAATATTTTTTGTATAATTTTTAAGAATTGAAATAGCAGTTGTGCCGATACCACTACTTCCACCATGTATCAAAATCGCCTCATCTCTTTGAAATTTAGATATATTGAAAATATTCTCAAAAACAGTAAGTGTGGTTTCTGGTAAGCAGCCAGCTTCATGTAAATTTAAATTTTTTGGTAATGGCATTACTTGTTTTTCATTAACATTTACGTACTCCGCATATCCGCCGCCTCCAAGAATTGCACAAACTTGTTCTCCTAAACTAAAGTTTTTTACTGACTTTCCTAATTTTGTAACTATTCCGGAACACTCTAATCCAATAATTTCACTCTCACCTGAGGGTGGTGGGTAATGTCCTTTTTTTTGGAGAATATCTGCTCTATTTATTCCAGCGAAATGAATTTCAATTTGGATTTGTTCATCAAGAGGGTCAGCGATCTCTATTTCGTCTAGAAACAAACTTCCATCTTTATAATTTATAAACTTCAATTTAACTGCCTGTGGTATTTTGTATACATTATACAATTAAATAACACAATCACTGTTGTAAATGTCAAGAAAATCAATGCTAAAACAAGGTTTTTTTCTAATTTTAAACTAAATCCTAAATTAAGAATGTATTTTTAATATTCTCTTAAATAGTTTATTGTACTGATTAACCTATAGGAGGAAACAATATGTCAATAATTAAAAAATTAGCATTAGTTATTGTTTCACTTTCACTTGTCGCTGTTAGTTCAGTGTCTTCTGCGAAGCCTTTTAGTCCAAAGAAGCCTATTGAGCTTATTATCCCAGCTGGTCAAGGTGGTGGAGCTGACGAAATTGCTAGATTAGTTCAAGGTGTTATCGAGAAAAACGACTATGCATCTAAGCCAGTGATTCCAATTAATAAAAAAGGTGGTTCTGGTGGTGAAGCTATGACTTATGTTAAGAAAAAAGCTGGTGATGAGCACACACTTATCATTACTCTTAACAATGTTCTAACTACACCTGTTAACCAGCCTGAGTTAGGAATTGACTTCTTTAATGACTTCACACCATTAGCAAGACTTATTACAGATACATTCTTAGTATGGATTGCAACTGAAGGTAAAAATACTCAAGGTGTAGAAACATTTGATGACTTCATCGCACTTGCTAAAGGCAATGGTTTAGTAATGGGTGGTACAGGAAGTATGTCTGAGGACGAATTACTTCTTGGTATGATGAGAGGTCAGTTTGGATTTGATGCAAAGTACGTACCATATGACGGTGGTGGTGCTGTTGCAAAAGGTCTAGTTGGCGGCGAGTCAGATTTCACATTAAACAACCCTTCTGAGCAGATGGGATTCTATCAATCAGGTGATTCAAAAGCATTAGTTATGATGACTCCTGAGAGAAATCCTGCATTCCCAGATGTACCATCTTCATATGAATTAGGTTATCCTGATCTTGAATACTATATGATGAGAGCATTTATGGCTCCAGCTGGTATTGATGCAGAGGTAGAGAAGTACTACACAGGACTTCTTCACACTGTTTATCATGATAACGAGTTCCAAACTTTCAACATCGACGATGGAAAGTTAATGAGCTGGTTAGAGGGTTATGGTCTTAAAGATTTCTTAGCAATCGAATATGCTAAGCACGGTGAGATCATTAAAAACTTTAACTAATATTTAAATTAAGAGTGATATGAGCATAACAAACAAAATAACTGTCAAAAGAGCAGAAATTGCAGTGGCTGTTATTTTAGCGTTATGCTCAATCGCTCTGATGATTAAAAGTGCTGAGAATAGAATTACATGGAACGCAGAAGAAAACATGGGTGCGGGATTTCTTCCTTTTTACCTTTCTCTTGGCATGCTTATTTGTACTGTACTTACCATAATTAAATTCGTTCTAAAAAGGTCACCACAATCTAAAGATGACTCACCTTTTATTGAGGCTGAAGCATTCAAATTTATTGCAGTAACAATTATTTCATTAGTTATTTTAGTTTTAGCAATAGGCTATTTGGGAATTTACTTTTCACTTATCTTTTTTTTAGCTTTTTATCTTAGATATTTTAGTTCTAAAAGTGTCCAATTTATATCTGTATTCTCTTTAATCACACCAGTTTTAACCTTTTTATTTTTTGAATGGCTTTTAAAAATACCTTTACCTCAAGGTATTTCAGAGCCCTTATTTTATCCAGTATACGATTTTATGTATTCATAATGAGATTGGTAAAGTAAAGACATAAAAGATGGATGTATTTATACTTCTTTTAGAGGGAATTTTTGTATCCTTTGAACCCTTAAACCTTGGTCTATTAATATTTGGCTGTCTAATTGGTTTATTTGTGGGTGCAATGCCTGGTCTTGGTTCAGTTAATGGTGTTGCAATACTTATTCCAATTACATTTATTATACCACCCACTGCAGCAATAATATTTTTAGCAGCTGTCTATTACGGCGCTATGTATGGAGGTGCCATAAGTTCAGTTATGCTAGGTATACCTGGAGCTTCTACTGCAGTAGCTACAGTTTTTGATGGAAGACCCTTAGCTGTTAAGGGAGAAGCTATGACAGCTTTAACTGCAGCGGCAGTCGGTTCCTTCGTTGGTGGAACAGTATCTGTTATTTTATTTACTTTATTTGCACCACCTCTGGCTGAAGTAGCACTAAGGTTTAATGCGCCTGAAACCTTTGCATTAATGGTAATGGCATTTGCAACATTTGTAGGCTTAGGTGGAGATGACGTTCCAAAAACTATTTTTTCTATATTAATTGGATTAGCTTTATCAACTATAGGCTTAGATCTAATTACAGGAAAGCCAAGATTAATTTTCTTTAATATCCCTGGATTTCTTCATGGAATTAATTTCCTTGTACTTGCTATCGGTATTTACGGAATTGGCGAGATGCTTTGGACCCTTGAAGAAACAAAAGGTAAAGTTCAAATGTCAAAATTATCGGTCAACATGAAGGAAGTTGGAAGAGCATTTGGCGCTCTTAAAAAAACTATAATGGCAATGAACATTGGTTCTTTTCTAGGTTTCTTTGTGGGAATTCTCCCTGCTGCAGGTGCCACACCGGCATCACTTATGTCATATGGAATTACAAAACAATTATCAAAAAATTCAAAAGAATTTGGTTCAGGTGTCCCTGCTGGAGTTGTTGCTCCGGAATGTGCAAATAATTCTGCTAGTACTGGAAGTATGCTCCCTATGTTAACATTAGGTATTCCAGGATCACCTACAACTGCTATTTTACTTGGTGGCATGATTTTATGGGGACTTACACCAGGTCCTCTTTTATTCACTCAAGAACCCGAGTTTGTTTGGGGTTTAATTGGTAGTCTTTACATTGCTAATTTCTTTACACTGGTTTTAAATATTGCGTTAATTCCAGCTTTTTTAATGGTATTAAGGATACCATTTGCCATCTTGGCCCCGGTTATTTTTGTTCTTTGTGTAACAGGCGGTTATGCACCTACACAAAGCCTTCACGACGTATGGTTAATGTTGCTATTCGGTTTTGCCGGATACATTTTGAGAAAATTAGATTACCCTGTGGCACCAGCTGTTTTATCTATTGTTCTTGGTCCATTAGCTGAAAAAGCTTTAAGACAGTCTCTAATTTTATCTGATGGTAGTATGGGAATATTTTTTGATATGCAAGAAAAACCTATTGCTGCAATCATAATGTATATTGCAATTGTACTTTTAATTATGCCAGCATTTGGCCCTCTCTATAAAAAATTTTTTAAAAAAGCACAGACTACATAAATGATCCAAAAAATAGGACCGGTAAACCTAAAAGGTAAGGTATACGATTCACTAAAAAAATATATTTTATCACTTAATATATATTTAAAACAAAGTGATTTTCATCTAGATGAAAGACAATTGTCTGAAAAGCTAGGAGTTAGTCGGACACCTATTCGAGAAGCTGTTGCTAAATTAGAGCAAGAGGGAATTGTTAAAACAGTTCCAAGAAGAGGTGTATTTGTGCACAGAAAATCAAAAAAAGAATTGATTGATATTGTAACTGTATGGGCAGGTCTAGAGGGTTATGCAGCTCATTTAATTATTGCTAATTCTACTAAAGATGAGATTGAAAGTTTAAATAAGTATTGTCATTACTCAAAAGAGAACGTTTTGTCTGAACTTGATAACTACTCAAATGATAATATTAAATTTCATAATCAAATTATGAAATTAACTAAAGTAAAATTAATGGGAGAAATTTTAGAGTCACAGTTAATTCATTTACAATACTTGAGGAAAAAATTTGTAATAGAGTCACATAGAGCTGTGAAATCTATTGATGAACACAATGACATTGTTAGATCTCTTGTCGCAGGCCAGGGATCAAAAGCAGAAAAACTTCTTAAAAATCACGCACTTACTTTAGTTGATAAGATACAAGAAAGCATTAATTCATAAGGCAAAATTCTTTGCAAGACCTCTAAATCTGGTATACATTATACCACCAGGGAGAGGTTAAAAATGTCTACAGGATCTAATGAACAAATGATAACTGGTGGGGAGCTGGTTGCTAAAGCCCTTAAAGCAGAGGGAGTTGAGGTTATTTACACTTTATGTGGGGGACACATTATTGATATTTACAATGGATGTCTAAACGAAGGAATTAAAATTATTGACGTACGTCATGAAGAAGTTGCCTCTCATGCAGCTGACGGTTACGCAAGAATGACAGGAAAACCTGGGTGTGCAGTTGTAACTGCTGGACCAGGTACGACACATGCATTAACAGGAGTAGCAAATGCTTTTAGAGCTGAAATCCCGATGCTTTTAATTGGAGGACAAAGCTCACTTACACAACATAAAATGGGATCTTTACAAGATTTACCTCACGTAGATATGATGCAACCAATTACAAAATTTGCAGCAACTGTAATGTCAACCGAGAGATGTGCAGATATGGTATCAATGGCATTTAGGGAAACCAGAAATGGATCTTTTGGTCCATCATTTTTAGAAATTCCAAGAGACATACTTGACTCTTCAATTCCAATGAGTAAAGCTGTCTTACCAGAAGCAGGAAAATATAGTGCCTCATCAAAAACATTAGCAGACCCTGTAGACGTACAAAAAGCTGCTGATATTATTTCTAATGCAGAGAGACCATGCATACTTTTAGGTCAACAGGTTTGGACTTGCCAATCTACAAAAGATGCAATCGAATTTGTTAAAAATATGAATATACCTGCTTATTTAAATGGTGCTGCTAGAGGTTCAATGCCACCTGGAGACCCACATCACTTTCATAGGACTAGAAGAAATGCTTTTACTAAGTCAGATTGTATTATAATTGTTGGAACACCCTTTGATTTTAGAATGGGTTACGGTAAAAGATTAAATCCTAACGCAACTGTTATTCAAATTGATATGGACTATAGAACTGTTGGAAAAAATAGAGATATATCACTTGGTTTAGTTGGACACATAGGAACAACTCTAAAGGCTATCTCTGAAGCAGGAACAAAAAAAGATCGTTCAGATTGGTTTAATGAACTTCGATCTGGGGAAGAGGCGGCTTTAGAAAAATTGATGCCTACATTTACAACAGATAAATCTCCTATTAGCCCTTATAGAGTAGCTTGGGAACTAAACCAGTTTTTAAATGACGATACTATTTACATAGGTGATGGAGGAGATGTTGTAACCATAAGTGCTCAAGCAGTTCAACCTAGAATGCCTGGTGCTTGGATGGACCCAGGGCCTCTTGGAACTTTAGGTGTTGGGGTGCCATACGCGCTTGCAGCCAAATTAGCTGCTCCTGAAAAAGAAATTCTTTTATATTGTGGTGATGGCGCTTTTTCTATGACTGGAATGGACTTCGAGGCTTTTGTCAGACACAAAGCCCCTGTTTTAACAGTTATTGGAAATAACTCTGCACAAAACCAGATCAGATTTGGTCAAATTATGAAATACGGTGAAGATAAAGGAAATGTTGGAAACATCTTGGGTGATGTTAACTTTGATGAGTTTGCAAAAATCTTTGGTGGTCATGGCGAAGCTGTTAGAGAAGCAAAAGAAATCCAACCTGCACTTCAAAGAGCTAGAGAAGCTGTTAAGTCAGGTATACCCGCAATCGTAAATATTTGGGTGGATAAAGAAGAATTTGCTCCTGGTACAAAAAACCAGACTATGTACAAATAAACTTTAGGAGGAAACATGGAAGCTTTAAAAGGTGTCAAAATATTAGACATGACACACGTCCAGTCCGGACCAACTTGCACACAATTACTAGCTTGGTTTGGTGCAGATGTCGTAAAAGTTGAAAGACCAGGAGTTGGTGATGCCACAAGAGGTCAGCTAAGAGACGTTCCTGATGCAGATAGTTTGTACTTTACCATGCTAAACTCAAATAAAAGAAGTATAACATTAAATCCAAAGAAACCAGAGGGTTCAAAAATATTTACTAAGTTAATTCAAGAGTGTGATGTGATGGTAGAAAATTTTGCTCCTGGTGCTTTAGATAGAATGGGCTTTTCATGGGAAAAAATTCAAGAAATAAATCCAAGAATGATTTATGCTTCTGTTAAAGGTTTTGGTCCAGGAAAATATGAAGATTGTAAAGTTTATGAGAATGTTGCTCAGTGCGCAGGTGGATCTGCTTCAACAACAGGTATGCTTGGAGAAGTTCCTTTAGTCACTGGTGCACAAATAGGAGATAGTGGAACAGGATTGCATTTAGCATTGGGTATAGTTACTGCTTTATTCCACAGAGAAAAGTCAGGAAAGGGACAAAGAGTATCTGCTGCAATGCAAGATGGAGTTTTAAATCTTTGCAGAGTTAAACTTCGTGACCAACAAAGACTTTCAAGAGGGCCTTTAAAAGAATACTCTCAATTTGGAGAAGACATTCCTTTTGGTGACTCTACTCCTCGCGCAGGTAATGACTCAGGTGGTGGTCAGCCAGGAAGAATTCTCAAATGTAAAGGTTGGGAAAAGGATCCTAATGCATATACATATTTTATTACCCAGGCGGCTGTTTGGGAAAAAGTATGTGATGTTATTGGTAAACCCGAATGGAAAGAGGATGAAAATTACTCAACTCCTGCTAAAAGACTACCAAGGTTAAACGAAATATTTGATACAATTGAGTCATGGACAATGACCAAGACTAAATTTGAGGTTATGGATATATGTAACCCTTTAGATATACCAGTTGGTCCAATATTATCTCTAAAAGAATTAGCTGAAGATCAAGGCCTGAGAGACACTAATACTATAGTTGAAGTCGATCACCCTGAACGAGGGAAATATTTGACTGTCGGTAATCCAATTAAGTTATCTGACTCCCCAGCAAAAGTTGAAAGATCTCCACTTCTCGGAGAGCATACTGATGAGATATTAAAAGAATTTTGTCAGATGAGTGACGATGAAATTAAAGCTGTAAGAGAGGCCGGAGCAGTATAAGATATATTTTAATTTAAGGAGCAATAATGAAAATAATTTTAATGGGGCAACAGGCATTTGGAAAAAGTGCTTTAGAAAAATTTCATACAGAAACAGACCATGAAGTAGTAGCGGTATATTGTGCACCTGACAAAGAGGGTAAACCAGTCGATCCTGTTAAAGAATACGCTCAAAGTGTTAGTTTGCCTGTTTACCAACCCTCAAATTTTAAAGACCAAGAGGTACTAGACCAAATTAAGTCTCATGGTGCGGATTTATGTGTCATGGCTTATGTAATTATTTTTGTGCCTGAAGGAGCAAGAGATATCCCCACTCATGGATCTATTTGTTTTCACCCCTCACTACTTCCACTCCATAGAGGACCAAGTTCAATAAATTGGCCTATAATTGGTGGCTCCACAAAAACAGGTCTTTCAATTTTTTATCCAAACGATGGGCTAGATGAGGGTGAAATATTACTTCAAAAAGAAGTTGATATTGGTCCTGATGATACTTTAGGAGATGTTTACTTTAAAAAGATATTTCCATTAGGTCTTGAAGCTTGTGTTGAAGCTGCAAATTTAATTGAGTCTGGTAATGCACCAAAGACACCTCAAGATGACTCTAAAGCAACATATGAGTCTTGGTGTAAAAAAAGTGATGCAAGAATTGATTGGAAAAAACCCGGAAACGAAATTTATAATTTAATAAGGGGTTGCAACCCTCAGCCTGGTGCATGGGCTGAATTCATGGGTGATGAGTATGTCTTTTATGACACTAAGTTTATTGACGAGCAAAGTGCTGAGCATTTTCCAGGTCAAATCATATCAATTAATGCTGAAAACGTCAGAATCGCAGTTAAAGGTGGATTTATTGAGGTATCAAGATTTAAATCAGACCAAGGTAAATTATTTGTTAAAGACATGAATACTGCAGTATTTACAGAGGGTGATTTATTCTCATAATAGCTTTTAGTGGCTAAACTTAATAAAGATTCACTTAAGACCTTATCATTTATAACCTATTTCATAATACTTTTTGTATTCTGGTTTATTTTATCTGGTTACCTTAAATCGCTTTTACTTTTTTTTGGACTAGTCAGTGTTCTTTTTGTTTTTTGGATGTCTTATAGAGCTAAAGCTCTCGAGGAAGACTCTCTTCCTTTAAAAATTATTCTTAGATTACCATTTTATTGGATTTGGTTATTTAAAGAAATTTTTAAATCTGGAATTACGACAACAGCTTTAATATGGAATGGTAAATACTCTCCACAACTAATAAGAGTTAAAGCTTCTCAAAAGAATAGAACAGGTATTGCAAACTATGCAAACGCTATAACTCTTACTCCGGGTACAGTAACAATAGAAGTAGATAAAAAAACATTTCTAGTTCACGCATTAAGTAAGAAATTATCCGAAGACTTGCAAACAGATGATATGAACAAAGTAATAACGGATTTAGATAAATGATTTTTTTTGCAACATTAATTGTTCTGGGTGTCTCTGTAGCATTATGTTTAGTTCGAGCAATCAAAGGACCAACTCCTTTTGATAGAATATTATCTATATCAGGTATTGGAACTATTATAGCTATAGGGATCAGTGTTCATGGTTTTGCATTCGATAGACCTGATTTTGTCGATATTTCTTTGATGTATATACTTTTGAATTTTTTAGGCAACATTGCAATACTTAGGTATTACAAAATAAAAAGAAAAAAAAGTAATGTCGTATAATTATATTGAGTTGATTTCTTTAGTCTTATTAGCTATTGGCTGCTTCTTCATTTTATCCGGAAGTCTAGGTCTTATAAAGTTACCCGATGTATTTAGTCGAATTCATGCTGCTGGTTTAATTGATACTCTTGGATCAGGTTTTATAGTCTTAGCTTTGATAGTTTATTCAGGTTTTAGTTTATTAAGTCTTAAACTTTTATTAATACCGCTATTTTTAATTTTTACTAGCCCTGTAACAGGCCATGCAATAGCTCTATTTGCACATGAGTCCGGGTATAAACCAAGGGGAAAAAATAAAAAATGAACTTTTTATTAATTAATTTTTTCTTAATTTCTCTTCTATTGGTAACAACCTTTTTTATTTTTAAAACCACGTCATTAATAAGTGTTGTTGCACTCACAGGCGCTTTCACTTTGCTATGCTCAGCTATTTATGTAAATCTAGATGCGGTTGATGTAGCATTTACTGAAGCTGCAGTTGGTTCTGGTATATCAACAATTTTAATGGTAATGGCTGTTGCAAAATTACCAGAAGGAAAAAAAAATAAATTAATAAACTTATTTCCGAGCATTATTCTTGCAGTAGCGATATCACTTATATTGATTATTATAATTGCAAACCTCCCTTTATTAGGAGATCCTAATGCACCAATACATCTTCATGTAGTTCCAGAGTACTTAAAGGAAAGTAAAGATTTTTTTCATATACCTAATGTTGTTACTAATATTTTAGCAAGTTATAGAGGTTTCGATACTTTGGGAGAAACAATAGTAATATTTACCGCAGGCTTAGGTGTCATTGCTTTATTAACTAGCAACACTCTTAATCGTAAAACTAATTTTAAAAAAAATAAAAAAAATGAGAGATAAAATTTCATCTAGTCCAGTATTAAGCGTTGTTAGCAAAATTCTTTTTGCACCGATTATTATATTTGGGCTTTACGTTCAATTTCATGGTGACTATGGACCAGGCGGTGGATTTCAGGCTGGGGTAATAGTAGCGGCAGCATTTATATTGTATTCAATGATATTTGGGCTTTCAAAAGGAGAAACTTTAGTTCCAATAATGATCAATCGATATTTAATGTGCATAGGTGTTTTGTTATATGCAGGTGTCGGAATAGTTTCAATATTTCTTGATGGGATGTATTTAGATTACAATGTTTTGTCATCAGACCCATCAACTGGTCAACATATTGGTATTATATTAGTTGAGCTAGGCGTAGGCATTACAGTTGCAACTGTAATGATTGCTTTGTATCACTCTTTTGCTTCCTTTGGGGAAATTAATGAGTAATTTTATTTATTTTTGGAACCATTTTGCCTTTATTTTACTTATGGTTGGCGGATTATTTATAATCATCACAAGTCAAAACTATTTAAAAAAAGTAGTTGGCTTAGCAATTTTTCAAACTGCAGTTTTTGTATTTTTTGTATCACTCGCAAAAGTTTTAGATGGAACCGCCCCTATATTAACAAAAATGGCAAATGCCTATTCAAATCCATTACCACACGTCTTAATACTGACCGCTATCGTCGTTGGAGTGGCTACTTCAGCGCTTGGATTAGCTTTAGTATTACAAATTTACAAGAACTACGAAACAATTGAAGAAAAAGAAATAGAGTCGTTGGAGCTAAAGTCAGATAAATAAATGTTTGATATATTTTTAGACGATGCTCCTGCATTGGTAGTAGTTTTACCTCTACTTATTTCTGCAATTATTGCATTTATGCCGTCAAAAATATGGCCTTGGATAATTTCAATCATCACTTTGTTGTTACATTTATTTTTATCTTTACATCTTCTTAAAGAAATTTCTGTTTCTGGTTTAATTATATATGAGTTTGGAAATTGGGAACCACCATGGGGTATTTCTTTTAAAATAGATGGGGTGAATATTGGACTTCAATTGTTATTTTCAATTTTTGTTTTGGTATCAACATTTTACTCAAGAAAAATCTTCTTGAATGAAATTGACTATAGGGACTCTGGAAAGGCCTATTCTTTGTGGTTATTGGCAGTTGGAAGCCTGAACGGAATTATTTTAACTAATGATATTTTCAATTTATTTGTCTTTTTAGAAATATCTGCATTAGCTTCTATTTCTTTAATTGCCTTAGGTGCAGGACAAAATAGAAAAGCATTACTCGCAGCTTTTAATTATCTAATTATCGGGGCGATCGGGGCTACATTTTATGTAATTGGGGTTGGCTTTGCCTATGCTATGACAGGTACGTTGAACATGAATGATCTTGTAATTCAATTGGCCCAATATTCCGATGGTCAGTTAGCTATCTTCGCAGGTATGTCATTCATGCTTATAGGTCTTATGGTAAAGGCTGCAATTTTTCCTGTCCATATTTGGTTACCACCTGCATATAGTTATGCTCCATCAGCTGTCTCAACACTTTTGGCTGCTTTAGCGACAAAAACAATTCTTTATTTTTTTGTGAGACTTTTGTACGAAGTATTCATAATTTATCCGAGCTATTTAAGTTTGTTTTTAGATTTTGTTTTATATCCTCTATCTTTACTCGCTATATTCATTGGGACTGTAATAGCCATCTATCAAGATGATATCAAAAAACTTTTGGCATTTTCCTCAATTGCGCAAATTGGTTACATCACACTGGCTTTTAGCCTTAAAGACCACAGTGGTGTAGCTTCGGGCTTTGTACATATATTTAATCATGCTTTGATCAAAGGAGGATTATTTATGGCTGTTGGTTACTTCGCTATTCTTTATAAGGATCGAGTAACCCTACACAGTTTAAAAGGTTTTGGCTATAAATACCCCATAACTTCATTTGCTTTATTAATTTGTGGATTATCTTTAATTGGATTACCTCTGACAAATGGCTTCATTTCAAAATTATATTTATTTCAAGCTCTTTATACAAACCAGATGTATTTTTCAATCGCTTTAGTTGCGGTAAGCTCCGCATTAGCCGTTGTATATTTCTGGAAAATAGTGGAACAGATGTGGTTTTCAGAAATTAAATTTAAATCTGAAAAAGAAGATGCTTATATTTATTTACCAATATGGATAGTTACAATTTCAATCATTGTTTTTGGGATATATTCAACACCAATAATTGAATTTTCTAACTTGTCCGCAGACTATTTAATATCAGGTTATCAAAATTGAGTAATTCGTTTTTAATTATACTGGGTATTATCACCCCACTTTTTGCAGCATTATTTTCTTATGTCTGTAGATATAATAATAACTTAAGAGACTCTTTTGGTATAATTGGAGGTCTCATAACCTTTGTAATCAGTTTAAAAATTTTTCATGGAATACAAAATAATGAGGTATATCAAATAACTTTTTTTATACTTTTTGATGGGGTAGATTTTGCTTTTAAAGTATCAGCTCTTGGATCTATTTTTAGTTTAGTGGCATCTTCATTATGGATACTGGCATCTATCTACACTATTGGTTATATGAGGGGTGCTGGTGAAAAAAATCAAACAAGATTTGTAATTTTTTATTCAATCGCAATCCATGCTGCATTGGCAATAGCTTGGTCTGGAAATCTTCTAGTCTTATTTATTTTTTATGAAATATTAACTTTTTCAACTTTCCCTTTAGTTGGACATAAGCAAAACGCTGAATCGCAATCTGCAGGAAGGCTCTATTTGTCGATTTTAGTGGGTACTTCTTTAATATTTTTCTTACCAGCTATATTTTGGATTTGGCTTAAAACAGGGACTTTAGATTTTCAAGATGGGGGAATACTTATGAATGAATTCCCAGCAGAGTACCTATCTTTTCTAATAGCTATGCTTGTGTTTGGTATAGGTAAAGCAGCAATTATGCCTATTCATAGATGGTTGCCTGCTGCAATGGTGGCGCCAACTCCAGTTTCTGCATTACTCCACGCCGTTGCTGTAGTAAAAGCTGGTGTATTTAGCTTTCTCGTGGTTGTTGTTTATATTGTTGGTCCAGACTTTTTACTTCAAACAAAAAGCTCTGACTGGTTAGTCTGGTTAGCATGTTTCACTATAATGGCTTCTAGTATCATAGCGATAACAAAAGATGACTTAAAAGCGAGATTAGCTTATTCTACTATAAGTCAACTTTCCTATATTATTTTGGGAGCAGCTTTGGCTTCATCTTTAGCTCTAAAAGGGGCATCTTTTCATATTATAACTCATGCTTTAGGTAAGATAACTCTATTCTTCTGTGCAGGTGCTATTTATGTAACTGCCCATATTAAAAAGGTAAGTGACCTAAAAGGTATGGGCTACAAATTACCGTTAATATTTTTTGCTTACACTTTAGGGGCTCTATCTATCATTGGGGTTCCTCCCTTTATTGGTTCTTGGAGTAAATTTTATTTAATCATGGGCTCTATTGAGAGAGAATTTATAATCGTTGCGATAATATTAGGTATTTCCTCATTGCTAAATATTTATTATCTATTACAGCCTGTAGTAATAGGCTTCACCCAAAACTCTAAGAAAGAAATAAAATTAATTAAAGCCCCTTTAACTGTTTGGCCACCATTAATTACAGGTTTAGGCTGTTTAGTTTTCTTTTTTTATGCAAACTATTTTTT
This sequence comes from uncultured Alphaproteobacteria bacterium, assembly GCA_902617485.1. Taxonomy (GTDB): domain Bacteria; phylum Pseudomonadota; class Alphaproteobacteria; order HIMB59; family HIMB59; genus HIMB59. Next base: position 50,526 of record CACMXD010000009.1, read on the forward strand.
GAATAATATCAGTGGAGTAATAGTGAATTAAATGAAAAAAAATGATTTAAATAGTATGGGTAAAAGCTTTACAAAGTACATACTTATAATCGGAGCACTTTTAATTCTTTTAGACTTTACTTTTCACAGACATGAATACTTTTCCTTTGCCGAGATATATGGCTTCCCAGCATTTTTCGGTTTTGTAAGTTTTGTTTTTATAGTCATGTTAGGAAAGTGGCTGAGGAAATTCTTAATGAGGAAGGAGGATTATTATGATCAGTAATTTTATTCCCGGTTTAATTATGATAATTACTTCATTCTTATTGCCAACCATTCCTCAATACTTTAGACATCCTGCGATGTTATTATCGGTGGGTTTATCAGCTTTATCTTTATTTAATGGTTATGGAACTTTTTTAGAGTGGGACATACTTGGTTTAAATTTAATATTATATCAATCAGATAGTTTAACTCTTCCATTTGCTATTATTTTTCATATTGCAGCTATACTTGTAATAATTTTTAGCTGGCACAGTAAAAATTTAATGGAGCACATGGCGACACTAGCTTATGCAGGCTCTGCTATTGGCGCTCTACACGCAGGAGATTTTTTTAGTTTATTTATTTGGTGGGAAGCAACAGCTCTTACTTCAGTCTTTATAGTTTTTGCTGGAAATACAAATGCAGCAAAAGATGCAGCCATGAGATATTTGATCATTCAAGTTTCTTCAGGTGTATTACTTTTAATTGGCGCATGTTTAATGCTATATCAAACAGGAAACCATAATTTAGCTGTTCTAGATTTAAAAACAAATTTTGGAATTTTTATATTTATTGCTTTTGGAATTAAGGCTGCATTTCCTCTTTTAAATGGTTGGCTACAAGACTCTTACCCTGAGTCTTCGGTTACTGGCACAGTGGCACTTTCTGCTTTTACAACAAAATTGGCAATTTATGCTTTAGCTAGAACTTTTCCAGGCACTGACTCACTGATTTGGATAGGTGCAATAATGACAGCTTTTCCTGTATTTTTTGCAGTCATAGAAAATGATTTAAGAAGAGTTTTGTCATTTAGTCTTAATAACCAATTAGGCTTTATGGTTGTTGGTATTGGTATTGGGACAGAACTTTCTCTTAATGGAACGGTAGCGCATGCATTCGTTCATATAATTTATAAAGCTCTTTTGTTTATGAGTATGGGTGCTGTTTTATACAGAGCTGGAACAACAAAAGCCTCTGAATTAGGTGGCCTTTACAAATACATGCCATTCACAACAATATTTTGCATTATAGGGGCCATGTCTATTTCTGCATTTCCGTTGTTCAGCGGATTTGTCGCTAAATCTTTGATTATGTCCTCGCTTGGAGGTATGGGAATGGTTTTAATTTACTTTATTTTATTCTTTGCTTCCGCAGGTGTTTTGGAGCACTCAGGGATAAAGATACCTTACTTTGCTTTTTTTGCACACGAGAGGAAAAATAAAGTTAAAGAGGCTCCAATTAATATGCTCATTGCAATGGGTATAGCTGCTTTTTTATGTATTGCTATAGGTATATTCCCAAAATATTTGTATCAAATACTTCCATACACAGTGGACTATCAGCCTTATACTTTAGACCATGTAATAAGTCAGCTACAACTTTTAGTTTTTGCAATTATTGCATTTTTATTTTTAGTTAAATTTAAACTTTATCCCTCCGAGATTAGATCAACTG
>CACMXD010000010.1:0-37590 GCA_902617485.1 uncultured Alphaproteobacteria bacterium
TAAATTTTGTTTGTTTGTTAAATCACAATAAACAATGCTTTATTTGCACATGATATTTTTATAAAAGAGTATTAATAATTATGATTTCATTAATGCTATCAGTCATATAATGAAACTAATTATTTATTTTAATAATTTTTAATTTCATTAAAATATGATTATGACTACTTTATCCAGTTCTATTTTTTATATTTTAACGGGCTGGACTTGTGCAATAAATATATACAAATTTTTTTATCAAAAAAAACTGAGAGATTTCACTCATATCGCTGATCAGCAAAACGAAGGTCAACTTAACGAAATGAAATCTCATTTTAAAAAAGCAGATAAATTAGGGAAGATTTTTTTAACACTTTGGTGTTTATCTGCAGTTTGGTTTTTTTATAATTTAAATGTGTAAGTTATAATTAAATGATTAACCCAACTTTCGATAAAAAAGAACATTCAAAGTGGGAGTATAGAATTTATATACAATATTTAGATGATGAAGAATTAAAGTCGGAAAATGACTGGCTTAATAAGGGTGGAAAAGAGGGCTGGGAGTTGGTAAATGTTATTAAAGATAAATCTGATATCCCGTCAAAACACAAAATGATTTATTATTTTAAGAGAGAAAAAATATCTTAAGTATCATTATAAAACCTATTTAATTTAATTAATGAATGAATATAGATATTTAATATTTGGAATAGTTATAATTATTATAACTTATATATTGTATTTAGGTCTGACTACTTAATGTTCCAATACAACTTCAAAATATATTATGAAGACACAGACTCTGGTGGAGTTGTATATTACGCAAACTATTTAAAATTTATTGAAAGAGCCCGTACTGAAATCATCAATGAATTGGGATTTACACTTAATTCTTTATTAAAGGATCATGATCGACTTTTTTTAGTAAAAAAGATTGAATGTGATTATATTGAGTCATGCAAACTAGAGGATCAATTAACTGTTAAAAGCAATATTTTGTCTCTTAAAAATGCATCATTTGAGCTCGAACAAAATATTTACAAACAAAATAATATTATTTTTAAATCAAAAATTTTGATGGTTTGCGTCAATTCTCAAGGAACTCCAAGTAAAATACCAGATGATCTTCAAAGATTAATGAAAAACAAAAATGGATAAGTTATTTGAGCCAAGTAGAAAATTTATTAAATCTACAAATCTTTATAAATTTCAGACATATTTAGAACAAAAACTTTTTAAAAAATTTTTAAATTATAACAAGCTTTGGCTATGGACTATTAAGAACCCTGGTGAGTTTTGGGAGTCTATAGTTGAGTATTTTAATATCGATCTTGAGAGGAAAAGATTTTTTAAAACTTACAAAAAAAAATCTTTTTGGAATTCAATTTTTTTCGATAACAGTAATCTTAATTATTACGATTTAATTTCTAAAAATAATTCTTCAGATTTAGCCATTGAATTTATCGGAGAAAACAAATTCAGCGAAAAAATTATTTATAGTGATTTAAATAAAAGAATTAATGCTTTGAGCAATTTCTTTAGAGATAAAGGCATTAAAAAAGGCGATGTAATTGTTGGGTATCTGCCAAATATACCTGATACAGTAATAAGCTTCCTTTCTGCAGCAAAAATTGGTGCAGTTTGGTCCTCTTGCTCCGCTGACTTTGGAACTCAAGCAGTTATTGACAGATTTTCTCAGCTTAGGCCTAAGCTTTTAATTGTTGCTGACTATTATTTTTATAACGGCAAGAAATTCCAATATTCAAAAAACCTAAGAACATTAAAAATAAATTTAAATAATCCACTAATTTTAAAAACTAGTTATCCATCAAAAAATAACACTTCTGATTTAAAAAAAATTTACAATCAAAAAAAATATTCAAAGCTAAATAAAAATATATCATTGAGCTTTAATCATCCGCTATATGTTTTGTTTTCTAGTGGAACTACAGGGCTTCCCAAGTGTATCACTCACGGCCACGGAGGCTCACTCCTTCAACATTTAAAAGAACTAGCATTACATACAAATGTTAAATCTGAAGATAAAATGCTTTTCTTAACTACTTGCGGGTGGATGATGTGGAACTGGACAGTTTCAAACTTACTACTGGGTTCCTCAATCGTTCTTTATGATGGTTCCCCATTTTATCCAAATAAAAATCGAGTTATCAATATTACTAGAGATTCTAATTCAACAATGCTAGGTGCGGGAGCAAAAGTTTATGAAACTATTCAGAATAATTATAAATCAAATAAAAAAGATATTTTAAAAAAAATTAATTGTTTTATATCAACTGGCTCTCCTTTAAGCCCAGACACTTTTAAGTTTATTAATAAAAGTTTAAATTCAAAATCTTTTATACATTCGGTGAGTGGCGGTACAGACATAGTTTCGTGTTTTATGTTAGGAATACCAACTTTACCTGTCTATTCAGGTGAAATTCAAGGACCGGGCTTGGGCATGGATATTGATGTTTTCAATGATAATGGCAAGCCAACCAAAAAGACAGGAGAACTAGTTTGCAAGACCCCTTTCCCCTCTAAGCCTATCTACTTTTGGAATGACAGATTGAATGACAAGTATAAATCCGCATATTTTAAAAAATTTCCTAACATATGGTCTCATGGAGATTATGTGAAAAAAACCAAAAATGGAGGTTATGTAATCTTTGGAAGGTCAGATGCTACTTTAAATCCAGGCGGTGTCAGAATAGGAACAGGTGAAATATACAGCTGCTTACAAAAATTTCATTGGATCGAGGACTATTTGGCAACAGGTTATTTGACTAAAAATGATGAAAAAATTGTCCTTTTTTTGAAATTGTTTAACATAAACATTAATGTTGATTTTAATACAATATTGAAAAAACACCTCAAGACATCGCTTAGTCCAAGGCATGTTCCTTGGAAAATATTTATAGTCAAAGACATTCCAAGAACAAAAAGTGGTAAAAACTCTGAAATACTTGTCAAAAAAATTATCAATAATGATAAAGTGCAGAACTTGGGATCGTTGGCAAATCCTGAGTCAGTAATTGAATACAGAAAGATAAATATTAATGAGTGATGTTTTTATAATCGATGCAGTTAGAACACCAATAGGAGCTTATTTAGGTAATTACAAAAAAATTGAATCAGTAGAATTAGGAACCTCTTGCCTCAAAGAATTATTTGATAGAAATAAAATAATCAATACTAAAGAAGTTGAAGGATTAATTTTAGGACAAGTATTAACAAGTGGACTAGGAATGAATACAGCAAGGCAAGTTGCACTAGGTTCCGGAATGCAGCAGACATCCTTTGCTTATGTAGTAAATCAAGTTTGTGGAAGCGGTATGAGAGCTACAATAGATGGTTCATCTAAAATTTATTCCGGCGAGTCAAATTTATTAATTGTTGGTGGTCAAGAAAGCATGTCAAGGGCACGCCATGCGTATCTGAGTAGAACTGGAGAAAAAAAATTAGGAAATAATATCTTTATAGACACTTTAGTTAATGATGGCCTAACAGATGCTTTTTCAAAAGAACATATGGGCATAACAGCTGAAAACGTTTCAAGAAAATATAATGTTACAAGACAAGACCAAGATCAATTTGCTTATCAGTCTTATCTAAAAACTTATAAGGCAATTAAAAACAATTACTTCAAAAACGAATTGACAAAAACACCTCTTAAAGATGAAGTTCGAAAAGACACGACTTTGCCAAAATTAAGCCAATTAAAAGCTGTTTTTAAAAAATCTGGAACAGTTACTGCTGGAAATGCTTCTTCATTAAATGATGGAGCTAGTTTTTTGGCTTTAGCTTCTGAAAAATATGTAACTTCAAACAAAATTAAACCAATTGCAAAAGTACTATCTTGGGCGTCTTCGGCGGGCAATCCTGATTATATGGGTGTTACTCCAATTACAGCTATACAGAAATTAATGAAGAAAATGACTGTAAATATTAACTATTTTAATTTGGTTGAGGTTAATGAGGCGTTTGCTGCAACTTCAGTTGCTGTTCAAAGATCTTTAAAGATTGATCCAAGTAAATTAAATATTGCTGGGGGCGCTATTGCATTAGGACACCCTATTGGCTGTTCAGGTGCAAGAATTATTACAACCTTGTCTCATCAACTCAGAAGAACAAAACAAAAGTTTGGTGTTGCAAGTATGTGTATTGGCGGTGGTCAGGGTCTAGCAATTGCTATCGAAAATTTAAAATAAATAATCTAAGTGAGCGTTTCTCTTAAAGCAGCCATATTTTTATGTTTTGCCTCCTTATTTTGGTCAGGCAATTTTATAGTAGGAAGATTATCCTCAGTTGAGGAATTAGTATCACCCCTATCATTATCTTTTTACAGATGGGTAATTGCTTTAATAATTTTAACTCCCTTTTGTGTAAAAAATGCTTTAGTTGACTTACCCCTTTTAAAAAAACAACCAGGAATAGTTTTTTTGATTATTTTAACTGGTCCGACACTTTTTAACACATTAACTTATATTGGTCTAACAGCGACAACTGTTATTAATTCTTTATTGGTTATTTCGACAACCCCCATGTTGATAATCCTTTTAAACAAATTGATTTATAAAAATCAAACAAACTTGTTTCAAATGTTAGGTGTCATTTTATCTCTTATTGGTGTTAGTTATGTTATAACAAAAGGTAACTATCAAAATATATTTGTTTCAAAATTTTATTCTGGAGATTTATTCATCTTACTAGCTGTTATATCTTGGGCATTATATTCAATATTTCTAAAAAAAAATGAAACAGGTGTTTCAGGATTTAGTTTTTTATATTTATCATTCGTATTTACAGTAATCTTACTCCTACCTGTTTATTTGTATGACATTATAATTCAAAATAATTTCATAACATTTGACCACAAAACCTTATTAGTAATTGGCTATACCGGAACTTTTCCTAGCATCTTGTCATATATTTGTTGGAATACTGGAGTGGCTTTAATTGGCCCAAATAAATCAGGCCCTTTTCTTCACTTAATGCCTATTTTTGGCGGAATTCTTGCATATTTAGTCTTTCAAGAAACATTACAGAGTTATCATTACGCTGGAATTTTATCTGTGATTGTTGGTATAATGATAGCTAATAAAAAATAATTAATTATTTCTTAATTTAGGAGGGGAATATTTATGGCAAAAAAAAAGACTAATAATAAGACCATGAAAAGAAGAAATTTCCTTAAAGGTGCAGGTGCTGCAGCACTGGGCGCCGCAGCAGTTTCTTCATTTCCAGCACCAGCAATATCAGGTGGACACATGGAATGGATTGCATGTTCTGCTTTTGGCAAAGCAAGTGGTCTTGGCAAAGCAATAGATAGATTTGCTAGTTATATCAATAATGCATCTGATAAGTTAAAAGTCACTGTATATCATGGTGGGGAATTAGTGCCACCTCTTGAGTCACTAGATGCAGTTAGATCTGGTGCTGCTCAAATGGCTTATGGCGCTGGTTACTATTGGACTAACATCAGTATGGCACCTTCGTTTTCTGCGGCTTTACCTTTTGGTCTTACAGCTCAAGAACAAAATGCATGGTGTTATTATGGTGGAGGAATTGAAGCAGCAGACAAAGCATACAATGCTATTGGTGTAAAGTTTCTTCCAATGGGAAATACGGGTAACCAGATGGGTGGTTGGTTTAATAAAGAAATTAACTCACTCGCAGATTTTGAAGGTTTAAAAATAAGAATGCCTGGTCTTGGCGGTGAAGTATTAAAATCATTTGGTGCTAACACTGTTCTTTTAGCAGGTGCGGATGTGCTTCCTTCACTTGCTTCTGGTGCTATCGATGCTACAGAATGGATTGGTCCAGCAGCTGACTTAGGTAAAGGTTTACATCAAGCAGCTAAATATTACTACAATCCTGGATGGCATGAGCCAGCAACAATCCTAGATTGTTCAATAGATATGTTTGAGTGGGAGAAGCTAGATGATGCAACAAGAGAACTAATTACTGTTGCTACAAAAGCTGTCAATATGGAAGTGCTATCTTTTTTCCAAGCTGTTAATGATAGTTCATACCAAAAACTTATTAACGAACACGGTGTTCAAATGAGACAACTTCCAGATCCTGTTATGAATGCTCTAGGTCAAAGAGCAGGTGAGGTTTGTAGCGCTATTGCTGCTGAAGACCCAGTTTCACAGGCTCTTTTTTCACATATTGTTGAATTTAGATCCTCAATTCTAAGATGGACAAATACGTCTGAGAAAGAGTACATGAGAGTTAGAAGTCTCCCATTTACTTACCCATCAGCATAAATTCATAATATTAATATCATCCCCGAAATATTCGGGGGTGACTATTTCATTAAAACATTTTACTTGGTAACCAAGTTGCAATTTCTGGATAAAAACCAACAATTAATATTGCTAATATTTGAATTCCAATAAATGGAATTACACCTTTATACATGTTTCTAGTTTGAATATTGTCTGGAGCTACTCCTCTTAAAAAAAATAAGGAAAAACCAAATGGTGGAGTTAGGAAACTTGTTTGTAGATTCAACGATATGAGAATACCAAGCCACAATGGATCAGCTCCATTTGCAATTAATATTGGACCCACTAATGGTACAATGACAAAAATTATCTCTATATAATCTAGAAAGAAACCCAAAAGAAATATAACTACCATAACTAAAATTAAAGCTGCGTAAAGTCCACCTGGCAAATTACCGAGAAAATGTTCAATCATTTCATCACCACCAAAAGCACGAAAAACTAATGAAAACATTGACGCTCCAATTAATATTACAAACACAAATGAACTAAGCTTTACTGTTCCTATTGCTGTTTCCTTGAGGTTCTTAAAATTCAATTCACCTTTTAAAAGTGCTATCATTGCTGCACCTACTGCACCAACTGAAGCAGACTCTGTAGGTGTTGCAATGCCAAAAAGTATGGACCCTAAAACTAATACAATGAGAGTTATTGGAGGAATAACAGATTTAGCTGCTTCAATATAAATCTCCCCTCTTGACCTTGTCGTTTCTACCGGAGGACAGGATAGCGGATTTATTCTTGCGTAAAAAAAAATGAATATAATGAATAATACTACCAACATTAGTCCAGGCAATATTGCGCCTGCAAACAAATCAATTGCAGTTACTGGATCAGGAGCTAAATTACCAACTAACATTGCCGCTTCTTCATTTGCTCCTTGTAAAATTGTTGCTAATAAAACTAAAACAATTGAAGGTGGAATTATTTGTCCCAATGTTCCAGCAGCACAAATAGTTCCAGTAGCTATTTTTTGATCATATCCAGCTTTCATCATAGATGGCAAAGAGAGCATTCCCATTGTAACAACCGTTGCCCCAACAATTCCTGTTGATGCAGCAAGTAGCATACCTACTATCACAACACCAATACCTAGACCTCCTTTAGTAGCCCCAAAAAGCTCACCAATAGATTGTAAAAGACCAGCTGCAATTTTTGTTTTTTCCAGCATAATTCCCATAAAAATAAAAAGAGGCACCGCTACAAGGGGTTCATTGATCATTGTTCCAAATATGCGCTGAGGAAAAAATCCTAGCATTCTAAAATTAAAGATTTCTAAAAAATCACCCAAAAATCCAAATAAAAGAGCTGTTCCTGCAAGTGTGAAGGCTACAGGAAAACCAAAAAGTAATAACCCCAATGTTGTTAAGAACATTATGATCGCTAAAATTTCAGGGCTAATCATTTTTTCTCACCAGACCCTTGATGATTTGTGAGTGTTAATATTGATTTAATTACATTTGAAATTAATTGAAGAAATAAAACTATACAAAACCATAAAATTGCACTTTTTAAAATATATAAAGCTGGCATACCCCCGGCTTCTCTGGATACTTCATTCATTAAAAAAGATCTATAGACAAAAGGATAGCTGTATTTCCAGATAATATACAAAAATGGGAGAAGTAAAAAAATATTTCCTAACAGGTCAACGATAGCTTTATACTTTTTTGATGCCTCTCGGTAAAAGACGTCTATTCTGACATGCTCATTTGCTAAATAAGTAAAACCAGCACCCAACATAAAAACAAAACTATGAAGCCAAACATAAACCTCTTGCATCCATATAAATCCAATATTGAACCCATATCTTAAGACAACAACAGTGAATACAACTATGACCATAGAGAAAACAAAAAAAGCACATAGATATCCTATGAATGTATTAAATCGATCAATAAACTTGGATAATTGTGCCAAAGCAGACATAGCAGCAGATTATATATAGACAATAAACATATTAAAGAGAGTATATTGATAGGTCGTGGTGCCAACTTTATAAGAATAAAGCTTTCTCATGCGGGGTGAGATTCGGCACATTTAAACAAAAATGTTCACGACCTGATTGAATTTTAATTGAATATAGGGCATTTTCAGAACCTTAATTTTAATAAATGGGCAATTTGATTAACATTTTTTCCACAGCCTTATTTATTCATGTTACGCATGAATTAATAAAATAATAGTTTTTTACTATAAGACATTTTTAAATATATTGCCTTTCTATGGCTCCAATATCACCCCATTTGCAAATATATAGGCCTTTTTTGACAATGGTATTTTCTATCTCCAGCAGGATAGGAGTAATTGCATTTGCATTTTCTTTTCCTTTTTTTGCAATTTGGTTAGGAAGCTTAAATTTTCTCCCTCAACTTAATCAAGTATTAACATTGTTGATAAACTTGCTACCTATAAAGCTAATATTTGTCTTTTGGTTTTTTATTTTTAATCATCATTTGTTAAACGGTTTTAAATATTTCTTATGGTCATTTTCAATTGGAATGGATCTTAAAAATGTCTACTTAGTGACATATCTTATTCTAGTAGCAAATATTATAATGACTTTGTTTTTTACTTGGATGATATTTTAATGAAAGCTTCTCAAAAGTGGAAAATAGAAAGAATTCTATATCTATCGTTAATTCCTATTAGTTACTGGTTTATTTTATTTTTTTTAAGTTCTTACTCCGATGTAAGTTCTCTCAATATCTCATTATCTACTACCACTAATAAAATTTTATTATTAATTTTTTTTATTATATCAATGCTTCATATTAGAATCCAACTGGGCAAAGTTTATGAGGATTATTTTCAATTAAATAAAATGAAACTTTATTCTTTAATAACAGACGGAATTATTGGTATTTCCTTTCTCTTCTTTTTACCGGTGTTATTTATTTAATATGAATTATACAGATCATAAATTAGATGTAGTTGTACTAGGTGCTGGTGGAGCGGGCTTGAGAGCAGCTTTGGGGTGCTCTGAACAAGGCCTTAAAACTGCATGTGTCTCAAAAGTTTACCCTACAAGAAGTCATACTGTTGCAGCTCAAGGTGGAATTGGAGCTGCCTTAGCTAATATGGGTGAGGACAGTTGGCAGTGGCATATGTTTGACACTGTAAAAGGCTCAGACTGGCTGGGCGATCAAGACAGTATTGAATATTTATGCTCAAATGCAGTCGACTCAATTGTTGAGCTTGAACATTATGGTATGCCATTTTCAAGAACAGACGATGGTAAGATTTATCAAAGACCTTTTGGTGGTCATATGACAAAAAATGGTAAAGGCGAGCCAGCAAGCCGAGCTTGCGCTGCAGCTGACAGGACCGGCCACGCATTACTCCATACTCTGTATCAACAAAGCCTCAAAAATGACGTTGATTTTTATAACGAATTTTTCGCAATAGACTTACTAAAAGATGACAATGATACAATTTGTGGTCTTTTAGCAATTAGTATAGAGGACGGATCATTGCATCGTTTTATTGCAAAAATGACAATTCTCGCAACTGGGGGTTATGGAAGAATTTTTCAATCCTCAACAAGTGCTCATATTTGCACTGGTGATGGAGCAGGCATAGCGCTGAGAGCCGGTCTTCCTCTATCTGATATGGAGTTTATTCAATTCCATCCAACAGGAATATATGGTGTGGGTGTTTTAATTTCAGAAGCAGCTAGAGGTGAAGGAGGTATTCTTAAGAACAACGAAGGCACAAGGTTTATGTTAGACTATGCCCCGAACGCAAAAGATCTTGCTGCTAGAGATGTCATATCAAGATTCATAAGCAAAGAGATCAGCGCAGGTAGAGGATGCGGACCTAACAAAGATTATATAAATCTTCATTTGGAACATCTTGATGCTGATATGCTCGCAAAAAGATTACCTGGTATTTCTGAGTCAGTTAAAGCCTTTTGTGGAAGAGATATTTCAAAAGAGCCAATCCCAGTAATTCCAACTGTTCATTATTGTATGGGCGGAATTCCTACAAACTTTAAAGCAGAGGTTTTGAAACCAAGTGACTCTAATACAGAAGAAGTCTGTGAGGGACTAATGGCTATCGGAGAAGCTGCATGCGCTTCAGTTCATGGAGCTAATCGACTTGGAACAAATGCTTTAGCTGAGCTAGTAGTTTTTGGAAGGGGTGCAGCAATTCAGGCCGGTCAAGTTATTGATACCAAAGAGTCATTGAGAACCCCATCTGTGTCGCAAACAAATTCTATCATAGAGAGATTAGAGTCCATTAAAAGTAACAAAGGAGATGTTTCAGTCGGTGAGCTAAGAGAGAGGATGCAAAAAACTGTTCAAAAAAGATTTGGTGTTTACAGAGAAAGTGAAACTTTGAAATTAGGCAATGATGAATTAGCCTCGATGTCACAAGATTTAAAACATATTAAAGTTAAAGATCAGTCTGATGTTTTTAATACAGATTTAGTTGAAGCTTTAGAACTACATAATTTAATGCAGGTTGCTGGAAGTGTTGGTGTTTCTGCTGAGCAAAGAACTGAAAGTAGAGGTGCTCACGCTAGAGAGGACTTTCCAGACAGAGATGATGAAAATTGGTTAAAACACACTCTTTTTTGGGGTGATGTCACTGATTATAAAGTCACCCATAGACCAGTGAGAATGACTACACTGAGTAATCAAATCTCTGTCATCCAACCACAAGTAAGGGTTTATTAAATGGTACAACTTACTCTTCCAAAAAACTCAGTTCCAGTAAAAGGAAAATCTTATTCCAATGTCGATCTCATTGACGAGCAATCTCAACAAAATCATGATATCCGAATTATAAATGTTTATAGGTGGTCTGGTGATGAAAATACCCCTCCTCAAATCGATCGATTTGAAATTGATGTAGCTAAAGCAGGAACAATGGTTCTAGATATATTAAATAAAATTAAAGCTGAAGTTGATCCAAGTTTAACTTTTAGAAAATCTTGTAGAGAGGGTGTTTGTGGATCATGTGCAATGAACATAGATGGAGTTAATACACTTGCATGTCAAAAACATATAGAAGAGTGTTCTGATGAAATAAATATTTATCCTCTTCCTCATATGAAGGTTTTAAAAGATTTAGTGGTTGATTTAAAAAAAGCATTTGAACAATTTAAATCCATAAAACCATGGTTAAATAAAAAGTCTCCAAATAATAAACGTGAAAACTTACAGTCGGTCGAAGACAGAGATAAATTAGATGGTAAATGGGAATGTGTTATGTGTTTCTCATGTAGCACTTCTTGTCCTAGTTATTGGTGGAACGAGGATAAATATTTAGGACCAGCTGTATTGCTTCAAGCAAATCGCTGGATACAAGATAGTAGAGATGAAGAAAAAAAAGAAAGGTTGAATGAATTAGATGATAGTTTTAAACTATATAGATGTCATTCGATTATGAATTGCACGAACTCTTGTCCGAAAGGATTAAATCCAGCTAAAGCGATAGCTGAAATAAAACATGAAATATCCAAAATGGATAATAAGTGAATAAAATATCATTAATTGGTGCTGGAAATATTGGAGGCACACTCGCACATTTATTAGCTTTAAAAAAACTCGGTAATATAACACTTATTGATGTTGTTACCGGGATGCCTCAAGGAAAAGCTTTAGACCTTAGTCAATCATCAGCAGTCGAAGGTTTTACAGGGTCAATAGAAGGTACCAATGATTTTTCAAAAATGAAGGGATCTGACGTTATCATCATAACTGCTGGCTTACCCCGTAAACCTGGAATGAGTAGAGATGACTTGCTTGAGATCAATGGAAAAATAATAAAAAAAATTGCGCTAGATATAAAAAAATATGCTCCTAAAGCATTTGTTATTTGTATTACAAACCCACTTGATGCGATGGTATACGTTCTCCAGAAATATTCCAAACTACCCAAAAATATGTGTGTGGGCATGGCCGGAGTGTTGGACTCCTCCCGAATGAAATACTTTTTATCAGATGCTTTGAAGATATCCGTGAATGATGTTGAAACATTTGTATTAGGAGGCCATGGAGATGACATGGTCCCTCTAATTAATTACACAACAATAGGAGGTGTCCCCTTAATTGATTTTATAAAGCTTAAAAAATTCCCTTATTCAAAAATTGAAAAAATAGTCGATCGAACAAGAATGGGAGGTGGCGAAATCGTGAAGTTATTAAAAAATGGATCAGCTTTCTACGCACCTGCTAGTTCGGCAATTCAGATGGCAGAGGCTTTTTTATTAAATCAAAAAAAACTTTTACCTTGTGCTGCTTACATCAATGGCCAATATGGCCTTAAAAATATGTATATGGGAGTACCTACAATTATTGGAAATAAAGGAATTGAAAAAATTATTGAGGTAAAACTTACAGCTAAAGAGAAATTAATGTTAAAAAAATCTGTCAAATCCGTGCAGGGTTTAGTATCAGCTGTTGATAAGCTTTTATGATCAAAAATCAAATGACATCTTTATTAGATAGGCGTATACATAAACCTATTAATGAGATCTTATAATTCATTTCTCACAACTAATAATGCCTCTCAAGTAATAGCGATATATAGAGATTATATTAAAGACCCAAGTCTTGTTGATAAGAGCTGGCATGAATTCTTTAAAGCTCTCGCTCCTGAGGAAATCTCTATTCTAGCTGACTATCAAAAAATAAATTGGTCTCAGACATCAAGAGATATTGATTTCAATCAGATTTCTCTTGATCAGGCAATTACTGACTCTCTTCGACTTGTAATGATGATAAGAGCTTATAGAGAGATAGGGCACCTTATAGCTGATCTTGACCCTTTAGGTTTAATGGCAAAGAACAATCCATCAGGTTTAGATCCCGAGTATTACGGTTTCCAAAAAAAAGATTATGATCGAAAAATTTTTCTATTTGGATATTTAGGATTTCAGAAAGCTACTGTACGCGAAGTTTTTGAAAAACTCCAGAGTATCTATTCCGGCACCTTGGCAATTGAATATAAACATATTCAGTCTGCCGAAGAATACAAATGGCTGAAGGATAGAATAGAAGAAAAAAAAGATATGCAATTAACCCCTAAGGGTAAAAGAACAATCTTGGAGAGATTAATTACAGCTGAATATTTTGAAAAGTTTCTAGATACTAAGTATAGAGGCACCAAAAGATTTGGACTTGAAGGAGCTGAGTCTACTATACCAGCACTTGAACAGATTTTAAAAAGATCCTCAGAATATGGTGTAGAAGATTTTTCCTTTGCATGCGCCCACAGAGGAAGACTCAATATATTAGCTAACATAGTAAAAAAACCTCATGTTCAAATTTTTGGAGAATTTATCCATGGAGGCGAGAATGCCCTCAGTGATCAGGGCTCTGGTGATGTTAAATATCATTTAGGTGCAAGCTCTGATAGAAGTTTTGGAGGTAAGATTATTCATGTGAGTATGGCAGCTAATCCCTCTCACTTAGAAGCGGTAAATCCAGTTGTAGCCGGCAAAATAAGAGCTAAACAAACAATCATCCAAGACAAAAATAATACGAAAGTTTCAGGACTACTTATTCACGGAGACGCAGCAATTGCAGGACAAGGTATTGTTGCTGAAACATTTACTATGTCACAATTAAATGGCTACAGAATTGGTGGTCTAATTCACTTTATTATTAATAATCAAATTGGATTTACAACTAGTCCTCAATATAGCAGATCTGCACCTTACTCTTCAGAGATAGGAAAAATTGTTCAATCCCCAATATTTCATGTCAATGGAGATGACCCAGAGGCTGTTGTTTTAGCCTCAAGAGCTGCAACAGAATTTAGAAACACATTCAAAAAAGATACACTTGTCGATATGTTTTGTTACAGAAAACATGGACACAACGAGGGTGACGAGCCCTCTTTC
Organism: uncultured Alphaproteobacteria bacterium; assembly: GCA_902617485.1. Lineage (GTDB taxonomy): Bacteria > Pseudomonadota > Alphaproteobacteria > HIMB59 > HIMB59 > HIMB59. Next base: position 14,128 of record CACMXD010000010.1, read on the forward strand.
ACTCAACCATTGATGTATCAAACTATAAAAAAGAAAAAAACAGTTGCTAGTATTTATGCAGATAAACTTATAAGTCAAGAAGTAGTAAATTCAAAACAGGTAGACTTTATCAAAGACAGAATATGGTCTGATCTCGAGAAGAAATTTGAAAAAGCAAAAAACTATAAATTAAAAACAAAATCATGGATGGGTGGACAATGGAGTGGATTAAGTCTTGCACCAAAAGACCCACTTAGGAGAGGTAGAACAGCTGAGTCAGAAAAATCCTTAAAGGAAATTGGCATAAAAATTTCACAAATACCAAAAGGATTTAATCTTCATCCGAAATTAGAAAAGTTTAATAAATCTCGATTAACTTCAATAAAATCAGGAAAGAATATTGACTGGTCTTTTGCTGAGGCTTTAGCATTTGGAGCATTGTTAAAGGAAGGATATAGAGTGAGACTTGCAGGTCAAGACTCTGGAAGGGGAACTTTCAGTCAGAGACACTCAGTTTTCTATGATCAAAAATCAGAAGAGCGATATATACCTCTCAATCACATTGCTAAAAATCAAAAACAGTTTGAGGTAATTGATAGTTTTCTCTCTGAATTAGGTGTTCTAGGTTTTGAATATGGGTACTCATTAGCAGATCCAAATACTCTGGTTTTATGGGAGGCCCAATTTGGAGATTTTGCTAACGGCGCCCAAATTATTATTGATCAGTTTATTGCTTCAAGTGAGAGAAAATGGATGCAGATGAGCGGATTAGTCATGCTACTACCTCATGGTCATGAGGGTATGGGTCCCGAGCACTCTAGTGCAAGAATAGAGAGATTTCTTCAAATGGCAGCAGAAGATAACGTTCAGATTGTAAATTGCACTTCTCCTGCGAGCTACTTTCATGCTTTGAGAAGGCAAATACATAGAAATTTTAGAAAACCGCTAATAGTATTTACCCCTAAATCCACACTGCGCCACCCAAATAATGTATCCTCTATTAGTGAATTTACTGGACGCTCATCATTTCATCGCCTTATTGAAGATGAAATCAAAAATCCAAAAAGAATAATTTTCTGCACGGGGAAAATATTTTACGAATTAGATGATTTTAGAACAAAGAATAATATTAAAGATGTAAAAATAGTTCGTATTGAGCAAATTTATCCATTTCCATTTGATGCCATAGGAGAGGTTATAATAAAACACAAAGAAAGTGAGATTTTATGGGTTCAAGAGGAGCCAAAAAATATGGGAGCATGGAGTTTTGTTAAAAGTCGTATTAGACATGTTTTAGTAAAAAATAATTTAATCAAAAAAGTTCATTATGTCGGAAGGCGCCCTGCAGCAGCCCCTGCTACAGGTATATCAAAAAGACATAGTACTAATCAGCAACTAATCAAAGAATTAGCTCTTAAATCATCACTAAAACGTGTTATAAAAGAAAGAAGTGGTGTCAGTTTTATGAAATTTAAAAACTTACCGAAAGAGTAATGAAAAACATAACAGTACCTGAGCTTGGAGAGTCGATCATTGAAGGTACGCTTACATCTTGGTTGATCAAAGAGGGAGATAGCTTTGAGTCTGGCGATAATTTAGCTGAAATTGAAACAGAGAAAATAACAATTGAAATTCCTGCTCAAACCTCTGGAAAATTAACAAAGATAATAACCCCAGAGGGATCTACTGTGAATGTTGGTCAATCTATTGCTGAAATATCAGAAAATGCGACTACAGAACAAAAACCCAAACCAGAGACAAGTCAAATTGAAGAAATAAATGATCAAAAACAAACAATAGACTCAACTAATGTTTCTAAAGTTACAGAAAATCAAACAAAAACTCCAGCTAAGGCAGTTGATCTCCCAAACTTCGACAAAGATGACTCTACTTTAGATGAAAAAACTATCCCAATGTCAAAATTAAGGCAAACAATTGCGAGAAGGTTAAAAGAAGCTCAAAATACAGCTGCAATTCTCACAACATTTAACGAAGTTGATATGTCAGCAATTATGTCTCTTAGAAAAAAAGAACAAACGAGTTTTCAAAAAAAACATAGTGTGAAACTTGGCATTATGTCTTTTTTTGTTAAAGCCTGCACAGAAGTTTTAAAAGAAATACCAGAGATTAATTCAGAAATTCACGAAAATAAAATAATTTATAAAAACTACTTTGATATAGGTATTGCAATTGGATCTGAAAAGGGGCTTGTTGTTCCAATAATTAGAAATGCTGGAGATTTATCAAACGCAGAAATTGAAAAGTATATTATTGAATTATCTGAGAAAGCAAATTCAAATAAACTTGCTATGAGTGATTTATCAGGTGGAACATTCTCAATTACAAATGGAGGAATATATGGCTCTATGATGAGCACTCCAATTATCAACCCACCTCAAAGTGCTATATTAGGTATGCATTCAATAATTGATAGACCTATCGCTGTAAAAAAGAAGATTGTCATAAAACCAATGATGTATATTGCATTAAGTTATGACCACAGATTAATAGATGGTAAGCAAGCGGTAACTTTTTTAGTTAGATTGAAAGAGCTGTTAGAAAATCCAAAAATAATTTAATTTTTAAGAATATTTTTTAAAACAAAATTTAATATGCCATCCGCTTTATAATATTGTAGCTCATTGATAGTATCAATTCTTAAAATACAATCTATTTTTATATTTCTCACATTACTTTGAATGGTGACTTCTAATTCTTGTAAAGGCTTCAGGTCTTCAGTAAGTTTTACATTTATTAAATCAGACGATTGAATATTTAAATCATTTATTGTGTGACTTTTAAGTTGAATAGGCAGAACTCCCATTCCAACCAAATTTGATCGGTGTATTCTTTCAAAACTTTCAGCAATAACCGCCTTAATACCTAATAACTTCGTACCTTTTGCAGCCCAATCACGTGATGATCCAGTTCCGTACTCTTCTCCTGCAAAAACCACAACATTTTCAGACCTTTTTGCATACTCCATAGCAACATCATAAACACTCATTTTTTTCTTATCAGGTTCTAAAATTGAGTATCCGCCTTCAACGTTTGATAACAGTTGGTTTTTAATTCTTATGTTGGCAAAAGTACCCCTGACCATTACTTCATGATTGCCCCTTCTAGCACCATATGAATTAAAATCATTTTGACGAATTTGCCGTTCCATGAAGTAGTTGCCAGCTGGACTATCAACTTTAATAGCCCCTGCAGGTGAAATGTGATCTGTAGTAACACTATTGTCTAGAAGTAATAAAGGTCTTGCATTTTCAATTGGCTTAATCTCTTTATCATCATTTGATTGATTATCAAAAAACGGAGGTTTCTGTATGTAAGTTGATGAAGAATCCCAATTATACAGGTCTCCCGTAGAGGTATTAATTTTTTGCCATTCTTTTGGCCCATCTAAAGCATTAGAGTATTGTTTTTTAAACATTTCGGGCGATACATTTTTTTCAACAGCATTTCGGATTTCGCTATTGCTAGGCCAAATGTCATTTAAAAATACTTCATTACCATCTGTGTCAATACCAATTGGATCACTTATTAAATTTATACGAACAGACCCTGCTAAAGCATATGCTACAACTAAAGGTGGTGAAGCAAGATAATTAGCTTTAACGTGTGGATTAACTCTGCCTTCAAAATTTCTATTACCTGAAAGTACAGAAGCAACTGTTAAATCATTTCTTGAGATACACTCGGCAATATCTTTATCAAGTGGCCCTGAGTTTCCTATACACGTAGTGCATCCATAACCAACTAGATGAAAACCAAGTTGGTCTAAATATTTATTCAAACCCGATTTAGCCAAATAATCAGTAACAACTTTTGAACCAGGTGCTAAAGAAGTCTTAACCCAGGGTTTTACTTGTAGACCTAATTCACAAGCCTTTTTTGCGATTAAGCCTGCTGCAACTAAAACATCTGGATTAGAGGTATTAGTACATGAAGTAATAGCAGCAATTACAACGTTACCGTCTTGCATTTTGTAATTGTGATTTTTAATTTCTTTTTCAACAGGTTTGTTTTTTGAAAATTCTTTAAAATTTAAATTCACGCTTTCAAGATTAACTCTATCTTGAGGTCTTTTAGGCCCTGCTAATGATGCTTGAACATTTTCTAGTTCTAAATGAACGGTATCATTATAATTACACATGTCATCGGCCCACAAACCTTGAATTCTGTTATATTTTTCAACGGTATTTATCAGATCGGAGCCTCTAGATGTCAACTTCAAGTACTTGATAGTTTCTTCATCAACTGCAAAAAAACCACAAGTTGCTCCATATTCTGGAGCCATATTTGCAATAGTTGCTCTGTCAGCAAGTGATAAATTCTTCAAGCCATCACCGTAGAATTCAACAAATTTTCCTACTACTCCTTTTTCCCGAAGCATTTGTACAATTGTTAAAACTAGATCTGTTGCTGTAACACCTTCTTTCATTTTCCCCGATACTTCAAAACCAACAACCTCAGGTAAAAGCATAGAAACAGATTGACCAAGCATAGCAGCCTCAGCTTCAATTCCTCCTACTCCCCAACCTAGAACACCTAGTGCATTTACCATTGTCGTATGACTGTCTGTCCCAACTAATGTGTCAGGGTATAATAAATCTTTTTCATCAATTTCCTTGCTCCAGACTACTTGAGCTAAATACTCTAAATTAACTTGATGGCATATTCCTGTACCAGGAGGAATAACTCTAAAATTTTTAAAAGCTTGTTGACCCCATTTTAAAAACTCATATCTCTCTGCATTTCTTCCAAATTCCATATCTACATTTTTTTGGAAAGCATTTGGGCTTGCAAAATAATCAACCATTACAGAATGATCAATTACTAAATCAACCTGGGACATAGGATTAACTTTTGATGGATCGCCACCTTTTTTTGAGACAGCATCACGCATTGCTGCTAAATCTGCAACAGCAGGCACACCAGTAAAATCTTGCATTAATACTCTTGATGGAAGAAAAAATATTTCATGTTTTTTTTCAGGATTTTCTAATACATTTTCGATAAGATCTTTATTGACATCTTTTCCATCTTCTAATCTTAGTAAATTTTCTATAAGTATTTTTTTTGATTTAGGTAGATTTTTTATTTTGGGAAATTTATCCTCCAACTTAGATAAATTATAGAAAATAAATTTTTTTCCATTATGGGAAAATTGATCTAGAGTTTTAAAACTATCTACTGACAACATACTTTTATTATTAGCATTAATTAGTAAATTTATTTATGCATTATTCTAATTAATTACTTTTTAAATTTTTCCTTTAAGAGGTCATATAATTTTTGAGAGTCATAACTGAGATCTCTTCCTGATCTTTTTATTAATCCAATTGTTCTGGTAACAGAAGGATCGATTAAAGGTCTATAAGATAAGGAAGAATAGTCTTTAGAAATTGCCAATTTTGGAGCAAGGGTTATTCCAAGACCCTGTTCAACCATATTTAATGCAGTTGGTATATGCCTTACCTCATATGCCCAATCAATATCCTCTTCTTGGAGTGCGAGTGCATTCTCAATATAAATTCTACTCCCGGAACCTTTCCATATTGAAATAAAATTCCTACCTTTAATTTCAGATATTTTTATTTTTCTTTTTTTCTCTAATTTGTCTCCTTTTGGAAATACAACGACATAATCTTCCACAAATAAATTCTCAAAGCTAATTCCAGGTTCTTGTTTACCAGTAAAATTAATACCAAAATCACACTCACCTCCCAAAACACTATCAACTACATTATTAGATGACCTTTCAATGATTTGAACTTTACACCTTGGTTCAATTTCTTTGAATTTTTTGAGTGATGAAAATAAAATATTTCTTAATGCTGAATGAACCACACCAATTTTAATTATTGAAGGAAAACTATACTTTTCATTTAGAGTTTTTGTTGCAGTTTTAACTGCTTCTATTATTCCTCTTGCTCGATCATAAAAATTTCTCCCAGAATATGAAAGTTGAACTTTTCTAGTAGTCCTATCAAAAAGAGTAGTTCCTAATTCGTGCTCTAACTTTTGAATTCTTCTTGAGAGAGCGGGCTGAGATAAATTTAAATTATTTGCAGCTTTAGCAAAAGAGTTAGTCTCAGTTAATTCAATAAATGCTTCAATATCACCAATTTCAATATTAATGCGCATACAACATAAATATCAAAAATTTTTTTATTTGCTATTCTTTTTTGTTGTCGTTTTCTTTACAGCTTTTTGCCATCCTTGGTAAAGATATTTAACCTCTTTTCTATGAAGTTTCGGTTTAAATATTTTATCGCTTTGCCATTTTTTGACGATTTCCTCGGTATTTTTAATAAATCCTGAAGAGAGTCCAGCTAGATAGGCTGCTCCCAATGCAGTTGTCTCAGTTATTTTTGGTCTATCACAATTTAAAATTAAAATATTTGATAGAAATTGTAAGAAATCTTCATTTGCCACCATTCCACCATCAACTTTAAGTTGTTTAATAGGAACACCACTATCCTTTTGCATAGCAATAACTAGGTCTTTAGTCTGGTATGCAACACTATCTATTGCTGCTTTTACAAATTCTGCTATGCCAGTATTCCTTGTCATTCCAAAAATTGCGCCTCTAGCTTCCCCGTCCCAATATGGAGCTCCTAAACCAACAAATGCTGGAACAAAGTAAATTTTTTGACTTTGATCACTCTTTGAGTAAAAATTTTCTGTCTCTTGTGCTGTTTTGATAACTTTAAGTGAGTCTCTCAACCATTGAACAGCAGCCCCTGCAACAAAAATTGACCCTTCCAAGGCATAAGTAGTTTTATTGTTAATCTTATATGCAATCGTCGTAAGCAAATTATTTTTAGATATTTTAAGTTTTTGTCCAATATTCATGATCATAAAGCAACCAGTCCCATATGTTGATTTAATAGACCCTGGTTTAAAACAGGCCTGCCCAATCGTTGCTGCTTGTTGATCACCAGCCATGCCTCCTATTTTAATCTTATCTCCAAAAAGTGTTGTATGTCCAAAATCATCTGCACTATCTTTTACATGTGGGAGAATTTTATGAGGTATATTAAATAATTTTAGTAATTCTTTAGACCAACAATTTTTTTTGATGTCATATAACATGGTTCTAGAAGCATTCGTAGCTTCAGTGAAAAAAGACCTTCCTTCTGTTAACTTCCAAAGAAGCCAAGTATCAATAGTTCCAAATAAAAGCTTATCCTCTTTTAAAAGTTTTTTTGATGACTCTATGTTGTCAAGTATCCATTTGATTTTAGTCGCTGAAAAATATGAGTCAATTACAAGTCCTGTAATTTTTTGTATTTTTTTAGCAAATCCTTTCCTAGTTAAATCTTTGCAATAATTTACTGTTCTTCTATCTTGCCAAACAATAGCTCTGTAAATAGGCTTACCTGTTTCTTTGTCCCAAATGACTACTGTTTCTCTTTGATTAGTTATTCCTATACTTGATATTTGGCCTGAATTAATTTTTGCTTTCTTAATTACATTTTGTGCTGTTTGCAAAACAGTATTAAATATTTCTTGAGGATCGTGTTCTACACAACCATCTTTTGGAAAGTATTGTTTAAATTCAAGTTGATCACTAGAAACAATTTCAAAATTATCATTAAAAATTATTGAACGTGTTGAAGTTGTACCTTGATCAATTGATAAAATAAATTTTTGCACAAATTTATAATATCATAAGAACTAAAGGTGTCTTTTTAAAATAATTTCCAATTTATCCCTCGCTTCTTTAGGGAAATTAATTCCAAGTTTTGTTCTCCTAAATAAAATGTCTTCAGAAGTTCGAGCCATTTCTTCTTTAATAAGATATTTTACTTCAAATTCATAAAAATCATCAAAAATTAACTCCCCACCAGAGTCAAATTCATCATAAAATTCGTTTAGTTTAGATATTTTATCTCCATAAGTCTTGATAAGACGCTTAAAAATTTGTTGAGGGATGTTTCTATTATTTATTATTTTATTATGAGCTCCTGGTAAGGCTTCTTCAGATGTCCATTTTTTTTTCGAAAACACAAGGTACTTGTTTAACTCTTTCAAAATTTGTTCAGAGAGTTTTCTATATGTTGTAAGTTTTCCACCTAAAATAGTGATTATGGGTGCTCCATCCTTATCATCAACCTCAAAAGTATAGTCTCTTGATACTTTAGATGCTTTTTGATTATTATCTTCAATTAATGGTCTTATTCCTGAATATGTCCATAAAATATCACTCTCATTAATTTCTTTTTTAATAAATGAATTAACTGATTTTATAAGATAATCTTTTTCTTCATCAGTGATTTTGGGATTTTCAAAATTATCGACCTCATGATCTGTAGTACCTATTAAAGTATATTTATTTTGATATGGGATCATAAAAATTATCCGTTTATCATCTAACTGAAGAATATATGCTTGATCTCCCTCATAAATTTTTTTCACAACTAAATGACTCCCCTGCACTAACCTTAATTTTTTATTAGATTTTAATTTAAAAATATTATTTAAAACTGATATTGCAAATGGACCTGTTGCATTAACCACGACTTTTGATTTTAAAACCTCACCACTATCTAAAGTAATAAGCCAAAAGTTCTTATCTCTTAATACCTTAACAATTTTTGTATTTAGATATATTTTTGCTCCCCTATTCATCGCATCCTCTGCATTTAGTAAAGCTAGTCTAGAGTCATCAACATATAAATCAGAGTATATATAACCACTAATATAATTTTCTTTGATTGGATTTTCTTCAAAACGGTCATTTAAATTAATAAATCTTGATTTTTCAAATGATGATTTACCACCCAATCTATCATATAAAAATAATCCAATTCTTATCATCCAGCTCGGACGTAAACTAGGAACGTGAGGTAGAACAAATTTTATTGGTTTAGTAATGTGAGGTGCGATTTTCTTTATGACGTCTCTTTCTTTCAGAGACTCCCTTACTAGTTTAAAGTCGTAATTTTCTAAATACCTTATCCCTCCGTGAATTAATTTTGTAGACCACGAAGAAGTTTGGGATGCAATATCACCTTTTTCAATTAGACAAGTATTTAAACCTCTACCTACAGCATCTCTTGCTGTACCAACACCATTAATACCACCACCAATAATAATTAAATCATACACAGCTACTAACCTCTTATAAAAAATTTGAAAAGTAAAGATAGGGCAAACTTATTTTTTGTTTTTTAAAACAATATTTTTGAATTTATCATTGACTTATTGAAATGAAGTGTTCTTTAAAATAAAAAAAATATAGCAACTAACGGTAAATTCTTTTTAATTCCAAACCCATTCTTGAAAATCTTTTTCTAAAACTATAGAATTCTTTGTTATGTTTTGCTGAATTTTGTTTCAAAACTAGTTTTTGATAATAATGAACCATTTCATGTCCTAAAATCTCAACGAATTCTTTGAAATTCTTAAATTTATTATGAAGAATAATTCTATAGCAGTGCTTTGTCGCATAGGGGTTAAATTCGAATAAACCAAGTGCACCTCGTATTCTTCTTATCTTGACATAAGGTGCTTTTAAACGATTATTAAAAATCTCTCTATTTAATATTTTATATATCGCAGGTATTTTATTAGCTTTAGGTTTAAATACTCTCTCACTCCCATAGTGCTGAATAAGTGTGGCTAAACTTTTTGTTCTTGGCATATATTTAGAATTACAATTATTATTTATTAAAAAAAAATCAAGATAATTTAATTTGGTTTCTCTAATAAATATTCTATGTGTATGAATACTTCATCTAACTTATCATCAGAAATGTCTTTGTAACTTTTACCAAATTTTTCTTTAATACTAAGAGCTATGTGTGCATATGCATTCCTTCCTTTTGGGTGGTTATGAGATGGTTTCAAAAGTGGTTGAAGTTTTTCGCCAGTAAATTGAATTTTCTTCCAAACTCTTTTTTTATTTAATTCATTCACATTGACAGACCACCTGGAAAAAAAGAGTCTAACAATAGTCTTATAAGTGCAAAACCAATTCCACAAAATATAATAATTGTGATTAACTGTTTATTTATCATGATGTATAAAATTAATTATAATGAGATACATTAGCATTATTTTATGTTTATTTCTCTTTAATTTGACATTTGCTGATAATTTAGAAAATTTTCCTCTTGCTTGTATTTGTGATAAAAGCATAAATGCACTAAAGTACTTTGATTGCAAACAAAAAGTTTCCGGAACACAATTAAATGTCATCGATAGCCAAGATAACAAAAATATTTTTATATTTAGTAGTTTTGATGAAAAAAAATATCAATTAGTAGATAAAGATCAATTAAATTTAATATTTGAATATGATACGCAAGATTATATTTCCTCCATTTTGATCAAAAAAAATCTAGATCTAATTTTTTCTATATCTTTTAAAAAATATAATAAAAAATGGGCATATGATTTAAAGTGTGTTTCATTAAAAAAAGACTAAAGTTTAATCTTATTCAAAATGTTAAATAAAAAATTTATTCTTCCGTCCGCAATATCATTTAGTGGTTTTTTATTTTTGGTATCAATGGATTCAGTTATAAAGATTTTAGGTGAAACTTATTCTGTCTTACAATTATTATTTTTAAATGCATTATTTTCCCTTATACCTCTATTCTTTTTTATTTATAAAAATCATGGCATACACTTTTATAAAAACCAAAATTATACTTTCCAATTTATCAGAGGCATTGTTCACACGATCGGCTTTCTTTTTGTTTTAAAAGGAGTTTTACTACTTCCACTTTCAGTGGTTTACCCAGTTTTATTCACTTCACCTTTAATGTTATTAGTAATGTCCCATTTTTTCTTAAATGACAATATAAATATAGTAAGAGTATTAGCCATTTTAAGTGGTTTTTTAGGTGTGGTGATTTCAGCAGAACCATTTGGGACTAACATTGTTTCTATCTTAGGAGTAGTGTTTGTCTTTTTAGGCGCTTTTTGTATTGCGATTACTCATTTGATAACTAGGAAATATAATTATTTAACATCCTCATATTCTGCTGCTTTTTTTAGTATGGTTGTGAGTGTTGTAGTATTTTTATTTTCAATTGATTTTCATTTTGAGTATATGACTTTAAGCGACTTATTGCTTTCTATGCTTGGTGGTGTGTTTGCAGGTCTTGGTATTAGCGCGGTAATTTATGGATCTAGAACACTTCCTTCTTCAGTATTTGGTCTTACAAGTTATGTCCAAATAATTTTTGGTGTTTTGTTAGGATGGATTATTTTTAGTCAGCTACCTACCTTTTATAATTATATAGGGATAACAATAGTTATAGCGGCAGGTTTTATACTTTTTTATTTTGATAAAAGTGAAAATGATAATTAGCTAATGATCTCTCTTATAGTCTTATATGTTGTTTCTTATTTAATTTTTATTTTTCCATTTGATGTATTATCATCATGGTTGGGAAAACCAACATCATTATCAGAGATTCTAATATGCACCACTATAGTTTTTGCGTTATGTCTTTATTATTTTAGATCCAAAAGCACAAATAAGATCATAAAGTTTTTTGTTTATGAGGGGTTTGGTATTGGAACTGTATCTTTTTTCATAATTATACCTTTATGTATATTTAATTATTTTAAAATTATAATTGAGTATCAACTAGTTATTTTATTTTTCTTCATACAAATTCCAGCTATTTTTTACGGTTATATTAATTCTAAAAATCTTAAAATTAAAAAACTTTCAATTGAGTCAACACTTATAAAAAAAAACATTAAATTTATATTCATTAGTGATGTACATATAGGCTCAAATCATCCTTCTTCATTAACTAAGTTAGTATCCAAAATCAATTTACAAGACTTTAATTTCTTAATAATAGGGGGTGATTTAATTGATAGTAGTGCATTTCAAATTGAAGACTTATATGAGTTAAAAAAAATAGATAAACCCATATTTTTTGTGACTGGAAATCATGAATATTATATTCAAAACTATCAAAAACATCTTCAAGATTTAAAAACAGTTGGAATTCGAACTTTGAATAATGAGTCGATAAAATTCCAGGGTTTAAATCTGATTGGTCTTTCAGATGATATTACTAATAAATCAAAAATAGACCGTGTGAAGAAGCTTTCTCAAAATGATTTATTTAATTTATTAATAGTTCATAAACCGTCAATTTGGAAAAAAGTAAGTAATAACGCAAATTTAATGCTATCCGGTCACACTCACAATGGACAAATCTTCCCCTTTAACCTAATTGTTAAGCTTAAATTCCCTGAAATTTATGGACTATATAAGAATATAAATAATTTTTTGTATGTTAGCTCTGGGGCTGCTACTTGGGGGCCAAAAATAAGAATTGGATCCAACAACGAAATAATACATATAGAACTAAAAAATTAAAAATTTCCTTATTGGATTAAAATTGACATTATGTATGCTTTTTTTATGAGAATTTTGCTAATCTATTTATGCCTCATGGGAACATTATTTGCTGAAAATCATGTTTTAGAACAGGAATATTATGATGCTTGGCAATTTACATGTGTCGATGAAAAATCTCAAAAAATTTGTGATTTAAGAGAACTAGTAGTAGACCCAAATACGGAAGAAGTTGTGAGTTATATTTCTATTACTATAAATCCTGAAAATTTAACTCAAATGCAAATTGCTTTTCCTCATGCTGTAAATTTAAAAAACCCAGTTTCATTACAAATCGATGAAAAAGATCCATTAGAACTTAATTATGCATACTGTAACCAAAGTGCCTGTTTTGTTGCTGAAATTATCGGAGAGAATTTTATTAATTTTTTTAAAGCTGGAAATCAAATTATTATCAAAGTTCTACTTTTAGATAATAGAGAGGCAACTATTACTTATTCACTTGCTGGTTTTACAGCAGGCTATAATAAGTTATATTCAACTGAAACTAATTAACTTTAACTAAATTAATTTTATTTTTTATAAAAATTAGACAAATCAAAGAGGGAATTACCATTAAAGAGGTAATAATAAAAAATAATCCCCAGTCACCACCTAGTCCATCAACTAATGCTCCAGAGGAGGAAGCTAATAGGGTCCTTCCTGCCGTTCCCACAGAAGCTAATAAAGCATATTGAGTAGCGGTAAAACTACGATCCACTAGAAGTGAGATAAATGCCACAAAAGCAACAGTTGCAAACGCAGCTGCAAGATCATCTAATATAACTGCGAAAGCAAAAAGAGCTTTAGACGGTCCAACCCAAGCAAGTATTGAAAATAAAATATTTGTTGCTGCCATTGCAATTCCGGCAAGAATTAAAGTTTTGAAAATTCCAGACCTCATTGCAATTGCTCCTCCAATAAGTGTAAATACAATAGTTGTAATCCAACCTAAAGCCTTTGAAAATATAGCTATATCACTCTTTGAAAAACCAATTTCTTTATAAAATACTAAGCTCATTCTTCCCAAAAAAGCTTCACCTATTTTAAATAAAAATACAAAAGCAAGAATTGTAATACCTATCTTAACACCATTGATATTAAAAAAACTATTTAACGGGTTTGCTATCACATTGTTTAAGTAATAGAGAGTCTGAGAAATGGGATTATCTTCACCGAATTTTTGGATATAAAGTGAAAATATGTAAAAAAGCACACCTAAAATGACAAAAGTTATTCCTCCATTAGTAAACCAAATCTTTTCAAAAAATTTGCCAGTCAAAAAACATAAAATTCCTATTGATCCAAATAAATATCCAGCATTCTTGACACTATTAAAATTAGAATTTGAATAGTCTGTTTTTAATATTTCTTGAAATCTTTCTTTATTAGATTCAGGAATAAATGTTAAACCTACATTACAAAAAACTATTATAGCCATTAAAAATATAAAAGTTACTTGCCAATACTGTTCTACACCTGATATTTCAAGTCTTTCAGCTATTTCTAAACAAATATAACCACCAAGTTTAAAACCAGTCCACCATCCCACAACTGCCATTGCTGCACCAGCGGCCATACTTGAGGTTTCATCTTTTTTTATTTGTTCAATTCTTAAAGCATCAATAGTTATATCTTGAGTTGCAGATGAAATGGCTATTGCTAAACCAACTCCAATAATTAAAGCTAAGTTTTGAGTTGGTTCTAATACACTCCATATAACAAGACAAATTAAAATAATTGTTTGCATTAGAATGATTATAGATTTTCTATGTCCTATTTTATTAGTTAGAAAAGGTAGTCTCAATCGATCAATGATAGGTGCCCATAAAAAATTGAATGCGTAAACTCCAAAAATAAGTCCAGCCCAACCTATAGTACTCCTACTTAAGCCTTCTTCTTTCAACCACAAAGAAAGCGCACTTGCAATTAACACCCAAGGGAAACCACTTATTATTCCTAAAAGAAGTATTCTTATCATTCTTCTATCATAGTAGGCCCCAAATAATGATTTTAATTTACTAGAATCTAATGACACAGAACTCATAATTCAGATGATATTGAAAATATTATAAATGAAAACTCTAATCGCTAAGACTACTTAGCCATTTGATTAAATCTGCTCTATCTTGGTCTTTTTTAATACCATTGTAGTTCATTTTTGTTCCAACTATGTACTTTTTAGGTTTCAACAAAAATTTGTTTAGCTCTTCGACATTCCAATCACCGCCAAATTCTACCAAAGCGCCTGAATAAGCAAATCCTTCCATAGATCCCTTTGACCTGTTTACTATACCCCACATTGCAGGACCTACTTTGTTTTCTCCACCTTTGACTTGAGTATGACAAGATGCACATTTTTTAAAAATCTTTTCACCATTTTCCATACTTGCTGAAGCCAACAGAGGTGTAATTTCTGGAAGAACCTCGAATATATTTATTTCTTCCTTCGTTTCCGAAGAAACACCACCCTCAGGGACTTCAATTTTATAGGCAAGTTCGTCAGGAAACTCTGGATGTATAGCCATATCAGCTACTTTAGAGAAAACTGCAGCCAACAAAAGGGCAAGAATTATTGCCCCTAAAATTTTATTAGTTTCCATATTTGATAGAGAAGTCTATGTTTAAAAATATATCACTTAAAACAAATATTTGTCGCATTAATGAACGATACTGTAGTAATTATACCAATAAGATTAAAGGCCTCTCGATTTCCAAATAAACCCTTTGCTAAGATTGGAGATCTGCCCATGCTTCATTATGTGTATAAGCGTGTATCGGCTATAACAGGCAATTTATTTTTAGCTATCTGCGATCAAGAGGTAAAAGAATACTGTAAAGAAATGAATCTCAAATTCATAATGACAGACCCTAATCACAAGTCTGGCAGTGATAGAATAGGAGAAGCAGTAAAAAAACTTGAAGATATAATCAATTTTAAATTTGTTATCAATGTTCAGGGAGACATGCCTTTCATAAATAAACATCATATAAACTTGTTAAAAAAAAAATTGTTACAATTTCAAATTGCTACTTTAGCTTGTCCTTTCATAAGTCTTGATGAGGCAAAAAATAGTTCCAAAGTAAAAGTAACAATAGAAGATAGTAATTATGCTTTAGATTTTTCTAGAATGCTTCAAAGCAATCTAAAAATAAATGAAAATGTCTTTCATCACATTGGAGTTTATGCTTATCATAAGCAATTCTTATTAGATTTTATTTCTTTGTCTCCAACTCAAAGAGAGCTTGATGAGAAATTAGAGCAACTTCGTATAATAAATATTAATAAAATTGGGATTTCTATAATTAAAGAAGAGATATTGGGAGTTGATACAAAAGAGGATTTAGATAGAGTAAATCGGTTAATTCTAAAAAATGAGTAAAAATATATCTTTTCAAGGCGTTGATGGGGCCTATAGTCATTTGGCTGCCCAAGATTTTTTTCCAGGTTCAATAACACTACCTTGTAAAACATTTGAGATAGCTTTAAATGAAGCTGAGTTGGGAAATGTTGATTATGCTATGATACCGATTGAGAATTCTGCTGCAGGAAGAGTTGCTGATATCCATCGCTTGATACCCAAGTCTAATTTGCACATAAACTTTGAACATTTTCAAAAAGTTGAACACAAGCTTTTAATTCATCCAGATAGCAAAATAGAAAATATTAAAAATATTTTAAGTCACGAACAGGCTTTAGCACAATGTAGTGATAAAATACAAAAATTAGATTTAAACATTTTAATTGGCGCTGATACAGCGGGTTCTGCTAAAACTATTTCTGAAGAAAGTTTATATGATACTGCTGCAATCGCATCAAGTTTAGCAGGAAATATTTATGGTTTAAAAGTAATTGACGAAAATTTTGCAAATTCTGTAAATAATATAACTAGATTTTATGTAATGTCCAAAAATGAAAATTTAGAGTTTGACAAAAATAAGACCTACATATCTTCTTTTTTATTTTCTGTAAAAAACACACCTGGGTCTTTGTTCAAAGTTATGGGTGGATTTGCAACTAACAATGTAAATATGATTAAACTTGAAAGTTACAATTATGGTGCAGATTTTGTAATAACTCAATTTTATTGTGAAATTGAAGGACATCCTGATCAAGAAAATACCAAATTTGCATTGGACGATATGTATCATTATTGTTCAAAGGTTAGAAAATTAGGAGTTTTTGAAAAATCTCCATATCGGGTCAGACAATAACTTCATATTTCCTTTTAATACTGTTATAAGATTATTTGAGAATTACATGGGCAATTTTTTGTGCCAATCCGGTCAGGTTCGAAAGAAAGCAGCTGTAACACTGAAAGTTGGGTCGTGTAATTCTCCTCAGAGAGTATTATGAAACACCAATCAAATATACTAGCATTAAAATATAGACCTTCTAACTTTCAAGATTTGATTGGTCAAGAGTATTTGGTTGAAACAATACAAAAGTCAATTGAACTTAATAAAATTCCTAATGCATATATCTTTACAGGTATTCGTGGTGTTGGCAAAACAACAACAGCAAGAATTGTTGCAAAAATGTTGAACTGTTCCGTGTTTGACAAAAATAATAATCCTGATTTAGATAATTGTGAACAAGCAAAAGCTATTACCGAGGACAGACACCCAGATGTCATAGAAATTGATGCTGCGTCTAATACTAGTGTTGAAAATGCTAGAGAGATAATAGAGAACATTAAATATAATCCAGTGCTTGGGAAATATAAGGTATATATTGTCGATGAAGTTCATATGTTATCTAAAAGTGCTTTTAATGCGCTTCTTAAAACTCTTGAGGAACCCCCGCCTCACTCAAAATTTATATTCGCAACTACAGAAATATCCAAAGTACCAATTACTATTCTTTCAAGATGTCAAAGATTTGATCTAAGACGTATCAAAAATAAGACTCTTTTAAACTTTCTCAGAGATATTGCTGAAAAAGAGGGCATATCAATTTCTAGGGAGGCATTAAATTTAATAGTTAAAGCTAGTGAAGGCTCAGTCAGAGACTCACTGAGTATATTAGATCAAGCTAATGTGTTTAAATCAAAAAAAGAAATTCAAGTTGAAGAAATTGTCAATATGTTAGGGTTTGCAAAGCAAAGTGATTTATATGAATTATCTAAATGTATATTAGATAACAAACTTTCTGAATTAATATCCATATTAGATGAAATGTATAAAAGAGGATCAGAGACCTCTAAAATCATTGAAGACATGATGAATATTATGAATTGGTCATGTAAATTAAAAATTGATTATGAGCTTCTAAAAGATGAATTTTTAACTGAGGAAGATAAGAATTTTGGCAAATATGTTATTCAATTTGATCATGGAAAACTAAATATTTTCTGGCAAAGTTTAATGAAAGGTTATAACGAAATTAAAATTTCTCCGCAACCACACTCAACACTAGAAATGGTTCTTCTTAGGTGCGCGTTTTTAATAAACGATAATCAACCAACAGCTTTAGAAGAAAAAAAAAAGTCTGAAATAAATCAAAATATTATTCAAGCCTCTCCAAACCTCGATAAAGTAATTCAAAACAAAGTTAATCAAATATCAGAGAGATCTTTAAAAGATAGAATTGATATGCACCAATTATTTTTTGAATTTTATGGAAAAAACTTTTCTCCTTTAATGGCAGGAATTATTATTGAAAATATTGAAATAGTTGAATTTTCAGAGGAAAATAAAGTGCTACGAATACATGTAACTGATAAAAATTTTAATGGAAGTGAAGAACTGCTTAAAAACATGAAAAATGATTATAATTTCGAAGTTATTGTGAAAACAGAAATAATAACTTTAGAGACAATTAAGTCTCTTTATAAAAAAGAATTAATAAACCAGGAGATGAAAACCGAAGAATTTAAAAAAGTTCTTGCTAAATTTCCTAATGCAAAGATTATAGACATTGAAGTATTAGAAAGAGGTGATGAAAAATGATGGGCAATATGGGCGGTATGATGAAAAAAGTTCAGGAAATGCAAACAAAAATGCAAGAAATGCAAAAGGAGCTAGAAAATAAAACTGTTGAAGCTGAGTCTGGAGGAGGAATGGTCAAAGTTACAATGAACGGTAAACAAATTGTTCAATCTATTGATATTGATCCTTCACTTTTGTCTTCTGATGAAAAGGAAGTATTGGAGGATTTAATTAAAGCAGCACTTAATCAAGCAAAAGAAAAAGTTGAGGAAATGTCAGCTGAAGAAATGAAAAAAATTACCGGAGGGTTACCTTTACCTCCAGGAATGAAAATGCCATTTTAAAATTGTCACAAGACGCACTTCAAAAATTAATAAATCTTATCTCTAGACTGCCTGGTATCGGCCAGCGTTCTGCACAAAGAATAGCCTTATATCTAATTAAAAATAAACAAGAATTGATGTTGCCTTTAGGAGAAAGTATCAAAGAAACTGTATCGGCTGTAAAAAAATGTAGTAATTGTGGAATATTAGATGTCAAAGATCCGTGTAAAATTTGTTCCTCAGATAATAGATTTAAAACTACCATATGTATTGTCGAAGATATGGCTGATGTATGGGCATTTGAGAGATCTGGATACCATAAAGGCCTTTATCATGTTATTGGTGGGCTCCTATCTGCTTCAAAGAATTTCACAGAACAGGATTTAAATTTGAATAAACTTATAGAAAGAATTACAAATAATGATGTAAAAGAAATTATTTTGGCATTAAGCGCAACAATTGAGGGACAAACCACAGCTCTGGTAATAAAGGACAAACTAGAAAATTATAACATCAAGATTACTCAATTGGCGTATGGCGTTCCTGTAGGAAGTGAAATTCATTATCTAGACGATAATACCTTAGGGGCAGCTTTAGAGTCGCGTAAAAACTTAAGCTAATTAAATCAGAAGTAACATCTAAAAGTTTGATTTATTGTCTCTGATAACTGTATAAACTATATTAAAATTCATGTTGAAGCTT
This sequence comes from uncultured Alphaproteobacteria bacterium, assembly GCA_902617485.1. Lineage (GTDB taxonomy): Bacteria > Pseudomonadota > Alphaproteobacteria > HIMB59 > HIMB59 > HIMB59. The sequence continues at coordinate 33,448 of CACMXD010000010.1, forward strand.
ATTTATGCTCCCGATCCCATATTAAAAAAAGAGAGTGTATCTATACCTCAGGTAGACGATCATCATAGAGAACTCGTAAAACAAATGTATGAGATTATGTATTCTGCGAATGGAGTTGGTTTAGCTGCTCCACAGATAGGTTTGAATATTCGTATATTTGTTCTTGATGCAGGCGCTAGAGATGAAGAAAAAAAACCTATCACAATGATAAATCCTAAAATTATATCATTACATGAAAATAAAGTTCCATACGAAGAGGGTTGTTTATCTTTCCCAGAGCATTTTGCTGAAATAGACCGTCCTGAAAAAATTAAGATAGAGTATCTTGATGAAGACAACTCAAAAAAAATTTCTACATTTACAGGTTTTGAGTCTAGGATAATACAACATGAATTGGATCACTTAAACGGTATTTTATTCGTTGACCATTTAAGTCGTTTAAAAAGAGACGTGATTATCAGAAAGATGAGAAAGTATAAAAAAGAAAAAGAAATAATTTAAATGAAAAAAAAACGTGTAGTTTATTTTGGCTCACCAGAATTTTCTCTTCCTCCTCTTAAGACCCTCTATCTTGGAGGATATGATATAGTGGGGGTTTACACACAAGAGCCAAAAAAAAAATTTAGAGGACAAAAAAAATATAACACACCAGTTCAACAATGGGCAGAAAGTCAACTTTTACCCGTTTTTACTCCCAAAATACTTGATGATACATCTTTGAAAGAATTTCAATCATTAAAGCCTGATGTCGCAATCCTTTTTGCTTATGGGAAAAGAGTTCCACTGAATTGGCTAAACACTCCTTTAAATGGTTTTATAAATATACATGCTTCGCTTTTACCAAGATGGAGAGGAGCAGCACCTGTTCAAAGAGCCATTGAAAATAATGATAAAGAGACAGGTATTACTATTATAAAAATGAACGATAAAATTGATGAAGGTCCTATTTTAGTCCAGCAGAATATAGAAATTAATGATTTAACTGATGGTAAACAATTAATTGATCAAATCAGTCATGAATCTTGCTCATTGTTATATAATACATTAAAAAAATATTTTTTAGGTCAAATCCAATTAAAAGAACAAGATCATTCACAATCTACATATGCAAAAAAAATAGACAAATTTGAAACACAAGTAGATTGGGGATTATCTGCAAGTACAATTGAAAAAAAAGTAAGAGCTTTTTACCCATCACCAGCAATGTGGTTTAAATATAAGGGTCAGAGATTTAAAATTTTGAAAGCTAAAATTTCTAATATACAAGATGATGAAGGAAAGATAATTAATTTACCTCTTACCGTTGCATGTAAAAATAACAGTCTAGATATTTTAAAAATTCAAGCTGAAGGAAAGAAACCATTAGACATTAAAGAATTTGTTTTAGGAAATAATCAATTTCAATTAAATACAACAATAGATAATGACTAATATAAAACTTACAATTGAATATCATGGTTTACCTTATAGTGGTTGGCAATATCAAAAAAATGAGAAAACTGTTCAAGGAGAAATAGAAAGAGCAATATTTAAATTCTCTGGTGAAAAAAAAACCATTCAGGGAGCAGGAAGAACTGATGCAGGTGTTCATGCCATTGGACAATGTGCCAATTTTGAGTTAGAAAAAAAATTCGATGACTATCAAATTCTAAGTGGAATTAATTTTCACCTCGGGACCGAAAAGATTAGAGTTACTAAAGTTGAAAATGTTGATGATGAATTTAATGCCCGTTTTACTGCTAAAAATAAAATTTATAATTATCAAGTTTTTAATAGTCTAGCCCCGTCAGTTATTGAGGATGATTTCAGTATTCACATTCGTCAACCTTTAGATTTAGATGCAATGCAAGAATCAATTAAGTTGTTTCTTGGTAAACATGATTTCTCTTCGTTTAGAGCAAAAGGATGTCAAGCTAATAAACCACTAAGAACTATTAATGCAGCATCAATTGATGTAAAAGGTAATAAAATTATTTTTGTATTTAAAGCACAATCTTTCCTTTATCAACAGATAAGAATAATGGTTGGATCTTTATTGGAAGTCGGTTTAAATAATAAAAATATTAATTGGATAAGGGAATTAATTGAAGCTAAAGATAGAAGGCTAGCGGGACCAACGGTCCCTTCAAAAGGATTGATTTTAAAGGAGATATCTTATTAACGTTCTCATATATACACAATGTTTTGCCCCCAAAGTAGGTGGCATTGAGTCTCTAATGACAAATATAGCTCAACATGCATTTAACACACAAAATAAAGTAACAGTTCTCTCTGATGGATCTAAACTGTTTTCTTCAGATTTTGATAGTAAATGTAAGTTTGATATCCACAGATTTGATCAAATCAAGTTTCTTAGAAAAAGAATTAAATCAAGTTTTGCTAAGAATTTTTTAAACAAAAATAAAATTGATATTATTTATTTTGATAGTTGGAAATCACTAGAGCTATTTAATAATATTACAGATATTAAAAAAATTTGTTTAGCTCATGGAAATGAAATACTAAAATTAAGTGATAAAAATAGAATTTTAAATTCTTTAAATAAAGCAGATTTAATAATCTATAATTCTCAATTTACTAAAAATAAAACATTTAAAAATTTTAAAAATTTAAAAAAATTAAATCATAAAATAATATATCCAGCTTTTATAAAGAAAATTTCAAAAAATAAAAATAATAAAAAAAAATATGATTTATGTACTGTAGCCAGACTAGAATACAGAAAGGGTCACCATTTAGTATTTGAAGCAATGTCTAAACTAAGAAATGAATATAAAATTACACTTAAATATGCCATTCTTGGAGATGGACTAGAATTATCAAGATTAAAGGACTTAGTTTTGAAATTCTCACTTCAAAAGCAGGTAGATTTCATACACCACGATGTCTCAAGTGAAAAAATTTTTAAGAATTCTTCTGTTCATATAATGCCAACTATAACCACACCCGAAAGTATTGAGGGCTTTGGAATATCCAATGTTGAAGCAGCTTCTTATGGATTACCTTGCATAGTCAGTAATAGTGGAGGAACTCCAGAGTCAATAGGTAACAATGGTATAATTGTAAAAGAAAATAACACCAAACAACTTGTCAAAGCAATTATCGATATTTTTAAAAATTATAAAAGTTATAGTAGGAAAAGTTATTTATTTGCTAATAATTTTGAGTCAAATAAAAAAATAAAAGAGTATTTAAATGCTCTCTAAAATAGCCTCATAGCTTGTATCTTTTAACTCGCCTGGATTATCACAAATTAATTTTTCAACTTTAAGATTATTTATTATGATAATTGACCGAATAAGTCTTTGACCCATAAAGCTTTTTTCATGATACCTTATTAATTGAGAAGATAATAAAAATTCATTATTTCCATCTGATAAAAATAAGATTTCTGATTCACCTAACTCTTTTCTCCACAAATCAAGCACGTAAGGATCATTAGTGGTCATGCAACAAATTTGATCAATTTGCTTTTCAGATATCAACTTTTTTGCACCTTTAATAAATGGAGGAAGGTGTTGAATGTGACATGTTGAAGTGAATGCTCCTGGGACACAAATTATCATTGCCCTTTTAAATTTGAAGTTGTCGTGTAATCCAAAATTTTTTGTGCCGTCTGCCGAAACAGATCTTAAAGTAATATCAGGAATTAAATCTCCTTCTTTCAATTATCAAAAAAGTTTTCTAAGGTTTTATAGTAAATTTGTTCAGTCGTTTTCAGATCCTCTATAGAAACACACTCATTAACTTTGTGCAGGGTTTTGTTAATCGTTCCAAATTCGAAGACAGGACAGACCTCTTGCATAAATCTAGCATCTGATGTTCCACCTCCAGTATCTTGGCTAGCTTCTAATCCCGTAACATCTTTAATTGCTTTAATACAATGTTTTGTGAATGGATTATCGAAAGATTGGAAAGGCATACCTCTAAAAGTTAATTTCAATTTATACGTACAATTATTTTCAGAGCAAATCTTAGTCAAGTGTTCATCAAAATAGTTTTGTATTTTTTCTTGATCCCAATTGTCATTAAAGCGCATATCACCAACAGTAATCAATTTTTCAGGTATTACATTCTTTGCCTTGTTATTTAAATTGATCTGAGTAAATTGCAGAGTAGATGGTTCAAAGTATTCTGCACCAT
>CACMXD010000011.1:0-27773 GCA_902617485.1 uncultured Alphaproteobacteria bacterium
ATGTCAATGCCAAAAATTAAATTTATAAAAAGTGCATTAAGCACCATTCGTAATTAAATGTATGAATTAAGCTTTATATCTTTACTTGCTCTTTGCATGGTTTCATTTATTGGTGTGCCGCATGGTTCATTTGACGGAGCTGTAGCTGCACTGTTAGGTTATAAGACAAGAAAAGATTTTTTTATATTTGTATTCTTATATTTAATTATTTCTGCAGCAGTGATTATATTTTGGATTTATTTTTCCATAATCGCTTTAATTTTATTCATTTTAATGAGTATCGTTCATTTTGGATTATGTGACTGGTCCTATCTAGGTTTGAAGAAATATAAATGGTCTGTTTCTTTAACGCATGGTTTAAATATTGTATTTGGGATTATTTTTTTTCACACTAACGAAACATTTGAGATATTTACTTTTTTATCAAATCTATCTTTTAATCAATTTCAAGAATATCTATATATTGTTTACATTTGTTACTTTTTTCTTTTGATTAGATATGCATATTTGGCAATTAAATTTACAAGATTAAGATGGGGGATATTAGAAATGTCTATTATTTTATTGGTAATATTTTTAACAGAACCGCTCGTGGCATTTTCTATCTATTTTTGTTTCATTCATACTTTTAAACATGTTAAATTAATATTAAAAGATACATCAAAATATCTATCAAATAACAAATTTATAACTGTAACTACCATCTCTTTTACTATCTTAACATGGGTCGGCGGCAGCTTAGCAATTATCTACCTTCATAAGAGTTTTTCTTTTGATGAGTCTTTCATAAAGACACTGTTTATTGGATTAGCGGCATTAACTCTTCCCCATATGACTTTAGTAGATATCTTTTATAGAAGAAAATTTAATTGAGAAAATTAGGTATTTTAAATGTGATGTTTTCATCCTCTTTAAAATTTAAAACTTCGATTGCATAAACTTTTTTTATCTGATCAATGAATAAATTTAATTGTTCTTCAGGAGCAGATGCACTAGCTGTCAAACCTATTGTATTAAATTCTGATAAATTTGAATAATCAAAGTCGTTTATATTTTCAACTAGTTCACTATGTTTACAACCAAATCTTTTAGCAGTTTCGACTAACCTAATTGAATTGGAACTATTGTGGGCACCAATCACATAAAAAGCATCAACATTTTTAGACATTTCTTGTACAGATAATTGTCTATTTGAAGTTGCATAGCAAATATCGGATTTTTTAGGAGCTAGAATTGAAGGAAATTTTTTTTCTAAAGCATCAACAATACTTTGTGTATCAAAAACTGATAAGGTTGTTTGTGTTATATAGGCAAGTTTTTGATTTGATGGGAAATATAATTTTTCAACATCCTCAATATTTTGAACTAAAGTTAAATTGTTAATATCCTTGAGCTGTCCAGCTGTCCCATCAACTTCAGGGTGATGTTCATGGCCGATCATAATTATTTTATATTTATTTTTTTCTAATTGAATTATCTCTTTATGAATCTTACTGACTAATGGGCAGATGGCATCATAAAATAAGAGATTATAATCTTTGGCTTTGTTAATTACTCTTTGTGCAACACCGTGCGCAGAAAAAATTACTGGTTGTTTTGTATTTTTAGGAATTTCTTCTAACGAGTCTACGAATACAACACCTTTTTCTCTCAAATTATTGACAACAAATTTATTATGAACAATCTCATGACGTACATAAACTGGAGCTCCATATTTCAAAAGGCTTTTTTCGACCATTTCAACAGCTCTCTCAACTCCAGCACAAAAACCTCTGTGTTTGGCAGTTATAATCTTTTTAACCACGGTAAATTGTTATCATATTATTAAGAGAAAAATTATTTTATAATTAATAAAAGTTGCTGGGCCTCAATATTTTCACCAGCTTTTACGCACAGTCTCTCAACTATTCCAGGTTGGTCTGCGTAAATAACTGTTTCCATTTTCATGGCCTCAATAGTGCATAATTTAGCACCCTTTGGCACTTTTATTCCTTCAGTAACAGCAACGTCTACAAGTAAACCAGGTATTGGGGCCGCAACATGATCTTTGTTGCTAGGATCAGCAATTTCTTTAGCTAAATCGTCAACTGCAATGGAATTATCTTTGATGTCAACTGATCTGGCCTGGCCATTCAATTCAAAATATACTGTCCTGTAACCTTTTTCGTTTGGCTCACTTAAAGTGAAATATCTTATTATAAGAGTTTTACCAGGTTCTATAGAGACATATATCTCTTCCCCTGTATTCATCCCAAAGAAATAGTTTGGTGTTGGGATAACACTAGTATTACCAAATTTCTTTTTGTGTTTTATATACTCATCAAAAACCTCGGGAAAAAATATTTGTGAAATTGTATCTTTCTCTGAAATAGTCTCACTATACTTCTTTTCCAATTCCTTCGTTCTATTTTTAATTTTTAATGAGGGTAACTTTGATCCAAATCTATAATTAATTGGTTTTTTTCCTTTTAAAATTTTCTTTTGGAGTGCTTTTGGAAAACCTTTATATGGTTGACCTAATCGGCCACTAAAGAATTCGATGACTGATGCAGGAAAGCCAACATCCTTTTTAGGGTCTAAAACATCTTGAATTTGAATATTATTTGCCAACATGTAAATTGCCATATCACCAACAACCTTAGATATAGGTGTAACTTTAATAACATCACCAAATATTTTGTTCACTTCGGCATACATTGATGCAAGTTCTGGCCATCTCTCGTCTGTAATACCCATTGACCTTGCTTGCTCTCTTAAATTAGTGTACTGGCCTCCTGGCATCTGATGTAAATATACCTCTGACATACTAGTGCGAGTTTTACTTTCGAAAGGTTGGTATTGTTTTCTAACACCTTCCCAATAATTTGCAGCAGTCCTGACAACAGCAGAAGAAATTTTTGGATCTCTTTTATTGCCATCAAGGGACTCTAAAACTGCACCAAAACTAGGTTGCGATGTGAAGCCAGACCAAGAGTCAATTGCTACATCAACAATATCTACCCCTGCTTCTGAGGCATTAAGCAATGTTGCAACACCATTTCCACTTGTATCGTGAGTATGGAAATGAATTGGAATTTTTATGCTTTTTTTTAATTCTTTGAATAAAATTTTTGCTGCCTTGGGTTTACACAAACCTGCCATATCTTTGATTGCAAGAAAGTGAACTCCCATTTTCTCAAGCTTTTGCGCCATTTTTAAGTAGTAATCAAGTGTATATTTTTTCTCTGCTGGAGACGATAAATCGCCAGAGTAACAAATAGAAGCTTCACAGATTTTTCCAGATTTTAATACTTCGTCAATAGAGACTCTCATATTTTCAATCCAGTTTAGTGCATCAAATATTCTAAAAACGTCAATCCCAGACTGAGCGGAGAGTTGTATAAACCTTCTTAAAACATTATCAGGATAGTTTGTATATCCAAGAGCATTCGATCCTCTGAATAACATTTGTAATAGGGATGAGGGCATTTGTTCACGTAACTTTTCTAGACGTTCCCATGGGTCCTCATTTAAGAATCTTAATGCAACATCAAAAGTTGCACCACCCCAACACTCAACTGAGAATAGATTTTTAAGTCTTTCTTCATATAAGTCAGTTATGCCTAACATATCTTGTGTTCTCATTCGAGTTGCAATCAAAGATTGATGAGCGTCTCTAAAGGTAGTGTCTGTAATCAATAATTGTTTTTCTTTTAACACAGTCTCAGCAACAGCAGATGGACCATTAGTATCTAAAATTTGTTTAAATGTTTTATTGACAGTCTCTTGTGCTTTTTTTGATCTAGATATTCCATAGTCTGAGAGTTTTGCTGGTGTTGTCTCTCTTAATTTTGGTCTATTAGCGACTTCTGGGTTACCATTAACAATAACTTCAGCTAAGAAGTTTAATGTTTTGGTTGCTCTATCTTTTCGACCAGAGAATTGAAATAAACTTTTTTCACTATCTATAAATTTTGTATGGTATTTGAAAACATCGAAACCTTTGTGGTTAATTAACTTTAATAAAAAAGGTATATTTGTTTTTACACCTCTGACGCGAAATTCACTCAATGCTCTATTCATTCGTCTCTTTGCTTCAATAGGGGTTTGGCCTTTTGCAGTTACTTTAACTAAAAGAGAGTCATAATAAGGTGTAATAACCGTACCAGTAGATGCAGTTCCAGCATCTAATCTTATTCCCAAGCCACTTGCAGATCTATAAACATTAATTTTACCGTAATCTGGAGCAAAATCATTAGCGGCATCTTCTGTTGTAACCCTTGATTGGATAGCATGACCTTTCATATGAATGTCTTTTTGAGTTGGCACACCACATATATCATCTCCAATTTTAGCACCAGCTGCTAAGAGGAACTGAGCTTTTACAATATCAATACCAGTAATTTCTTCTGTTACAGTGTGTTCAACTTGAACTCTTGGATTAACTTCAATGAAGAAAAAATCTCTAGATTTAGCATCCATCAAAAACTCTACAGTTCCCGCACATGAATAATTAACTTGTTTTCCTATTCTAACACCTGCGTTACAAATCTCATTTCTCTCTTTGTCAGATAGGTAGGCAGCAGGAGCTCTTTCTACTACCTTTTGGTGTCGTCTTTGAAGAGAACAATCTCTTTCAAAAAGGTGAACTATATTGCCATGCGTATCACCAATTATCTGAACTTCAACATGAAAAGCTATTTCGATTAACTTTTCAAAAAATACATCATCTTTTCCAAAGGCACTTTTAGCTTCTCTCCTAGCGGTGTTGATTTGATTTTCTAATTCTTTTTCTTTTCTGATCACTCGCATTCCACGACCGCCGCCACCCCAAGATGCTTTGAGCATAATTGGATAACCAATTTTTTTTGCAAGATCTTTACATTTTTTTAAATCTTTTGGTAAGGGTCCTGTGGAAGGTATGGTTGGTACTTTAGCTTTGCCTGCAGTTTTTTTAGCTTCTACTTTATTTCCAAGTGATCGCATAATCTTTGGAGAGGGTCCAACAAAAATAATATTATGTTTTGCACATTCATCAGCAAATTCTGGGTTTTCAGATAAGAAGCCGTAACCTGGATGGATGGCATCACAACCTGAATTAACAGCAATTTGTACGATGCCTTTGTAATCTAGGTAAGCCTGAATAGGACCTAATCCTGATCCAACAAGATAGCTTTCGTCTGTTTTGAAGCGGTGCAATGCAAAACGATCCTCGTACGAGTAAATGGATACAGTCCTAAAGCCCAATTCAGTTGCTGCACGAGATATTCTAATTGCAATTTCACTTCTGTTAGCAATTAATATTTTCTTAATTTGTTTCATAATGCTAAATAAGTTTATTTTTATACATTATTCTGTTTTTTTTCATAGACAATCTACAGAAAATTAGGGTTTTTTTACTTTTATAGCCTTTCTTCTATTTGGATAACAGTCTGTGCAAATTTTGCATTCAACACCAAAGCAGCTTCTAGCTTTGCAATATTCTCTTCCATAAAAAATCATTTGTAAATGAAGTCTGTTCCAAGTTGCCTTAGGAAATAATTTTTTAATATCAAATTCAGTTTGGACTACATTTTTACCATTTGTCAGACCCCACCTTTGTGCTAGACGATGAATATGTGTATCTACAGGGAATGCAGGGTGACCAAAACCTTGGGACATTACTACACTCGCTGTTTTATGACCAACTCCCGGTAAATTTTCTAAATCTTCAAAAGTTTCTGGGACCCTACCATTGTATTTTTTAATTAATATTTTTGAGAGTTTAGAGATAGCTTTTGATTTTTTAGGAGCAAGTCCACATGGTTTAATGATTTTATAAATTTTATTAACAGGCACCTTTGCCATATCATGAGGATTATTTGCCGTTTTAAATAGTAAAGGTGTAATCTTATTCACACGTTCGTCTGTGCATTGAGCACTTAATAAGACTGCTATTAAAAGCTCATATACATTTTTATGTTTAAGAGGGATCGGGATATTCGGATAAAATTTGTTTAAATTATCCAATACCACATTTGCTCTTTCTTGTTTTTTCATATTATTATTGGTGTGCTATTAAAACTATTATAAATATAAATATAATTTTATAAACTTATAGAAATGACAAGAAAGCTTCATATCAAACCAAATAGGAGTCTGACAAATCTTCAAATTCTATTTTTTTTATTCATTACAGGTTTCTTGATCATTTTTATTGGTGGAAGATTTTTATTAGTCGGTGCTTGGCCGATAATTATATTTGGTATTGTTGAATTTTCTATTTTGGTCGTATGTACATATTTTTTTGTAAAGAATTTAAAAAAAACAGAAAAAATTTCATTAGAATCAAAATCTATGCAATTAGAGCGGCTTGATGGAGATGAGGTTATTGAACAAAATAGTTATAATTTGAATTGGTTGAAGATAAAGAATGAAAAAAATTCATTAAGTGTAAATTATGCTGGAAAGAAAAAATTCTTCGCCAGTTTTTTGAGTGAGGATAGAAGAAGAAAATTAAAAAGAATTATTGAGAAGTACGGCTCCTCGTCTAGCTAATCATATCTTTGAAGGTGTAAAAGCCTTTTTCCTTTGATGATAACCATACTGCTGCTTGAATAGCGCCATCAGAAAAAATTTTTCTGTTGTGGGCCTTGTGTGTTAATTCTATAGACTCATTGTCACCGTGAAATATGACCGTATGTTCACCTGGAATATTTCCACCTCTAATAGATGAGAAGCCAATTTCATTTTCTTTTCTTTGGCCTTCTTGATCCTGACGTTTAAAATTAAAATTTGATTTGGATAGCCCAAGCTCTTCTACAATTTCTTCTCCGAGCTTTAAAGCTGTTCCACTAGGTGCATCCTTTTTGTGTCGGTGGTGTGTTTCAATTATTTCTATATCGAAATCTTTTAAGTGTTTTACGGCTTTTCTTGCTATTTCAAAAAATGTATTAACTCCATAACTCATATTCGGCGCGTAAAATACTTTTGTTGAATTACTTGTTTGCTTTAAAAGGTTAAAATGGCTCTCATCTAGTCCGGTCGTTCCTATAACTAAACCAGTATTATTAGAAACGGCAGCTTCGGTGAAATTAAATAAGGCCTTAGGTGTTGTAAAATCTATAACTATATCTGCTTTTTCAAATGATTCTTCCCTAGTGGTAAAAACATTTTCTTGAATTTGATTTTTATTAATAAAGCTAGGGTCAATATCGTTAACATCAAATACTCCAACGAGCTCAACGTTATTATTCGATAGAGCGGAATTTATGAGATTATTTCCCATTCTTCCTAATGCCCCTGCGATAGCTATTTTTGTTCTAGACATGATTAAGACTTGTTATACATAAATTAGTAGATATGGAATAGCAAAATTATTAAATTTTATGCTAAAATTAACTTATGATTAGACTTGCATTAATTCTTCTTATTTTATTACTAGCTAGTTTATTAATATTTAATAAGAAATTTAGGGAGGCTTTTACAATATCAGTAATACCCCTAGTCTTATTAGTTGTAGGACTTATTGGGTATATGATTTACTATATGTTCAGTACTAACTATTTTTCTTAGAGTTTTTAAAATTATGATTTATGTACCTTGCTCGGTTTTAAAACCTAAATTAATCCAATCAATTAAACCTTTGTCCATTTCATAAATACTTCCCTGATACCCTTCAGAAACTAGATAATCTGCAACCTTTTTAGATGTAATGCCTGCGGTACAGTGAATAATAATATCCTTATTATTGGGGTTTATGGAGTTGATTTTTTCAACAGTTATTTCTTTAAAAGGAATATTGTGTGAGTTCTCAATTCGAATCATATTGTGTTCTTTTGGATATCTAACATCGATCACAATTGCACCTTCTTGAATTCTTTTAAATGATTCTTCGGTATCTATAGGTGTGTAGTTCATTGTATTACTCTTAGCAAATAATAAATTAGTTAGTAGAAAAAAAAATAGAAAAAATTTTTTTAAAAAATTCACTCTTATTAATCTCTGAAACGAGAGTGGCAACTCTTACAGCTTCCAAATAGATTTTGGTGAAATTGTTGAACACTTTCAATATCACCCTCTAATGAGGATAATTTTGCAAGTGCTGCGTTGTCTTCTGTCTCTTTTGCAATTTGATTAAACAATTCTCTATTGTCAATTATGTCAGTACTAGCTTTTGACTTACCTCCAAATGAATCATCAGGAAATAAAGTAGGGTAAACTCTCATTATATTTTCGATTTCTTCATAAATTCCTGCCAAGTCATCGTCAATCACATCGTCTTTAATTAAATTGTTTGCAGCTCTCATTAGTTTATTGAAGTCTCTCATGGACTCTTGCCGATCAAGCACAGGGTTAGAATAAGCTAAAAATGGGAATAAAAATATTAAGGCAAGTAAACTTTTAATCATGAATGTGTTTTTAGCATATCAGTAAATTATGTATGGAACATTAAAAAAATTTTGAAGAAATATCGTTAAATACAATTTTTCCTGCATCTAAAACTATCACGTAATCTGCAAATTTTTTTACAAGACTCATATTGTGGAGAGATAAAAGAATAGTTTTATTTTTAACTTTAGACAAAGAAGTAAAAAAAATCTTTTCACTTTCTAAGTCAAGGTTCTGATTAGGTTCGTCTAAAATGATTAAATCTTGTTCATAGCTCATTAATCTAGAAATGAATACTTTCTGTTTTTCTCCTTCTGATAAATTTTGAAATTTACGTTTTTTTAATTTATTTAATTTAAATAAATTAAAGAAGAACTTATTTACATTGGATTTTTTTAATTTGCTTAATAGCAGAAAATTATCCTCTAAACTTTTATTTAAAGAAATAGGTTTTTGAAAAAGCATCGGTATAGGTTCAGAATATTCAGAGTTAATTGTTCCTTTATTAGGAATAATAATTTTATTTATAATTTTTATAAGAGAGCTTTTACCAGAACCATTTTTTCCAGTAATAACTGTAATTTTGTTTCGTATGATATTTAGATTAATATTCGAGAGAATATTTTTTCCATCAATCGTATATGAAATATTATTTACTTTGATCATTATTTTTATTTAAAAAATTAAGGGATATTGATATTAAAAGTGTGAGGGAAATTAATATCGTTCCTAAAACTATACCTAATGAAACATTCCCTTTAGAAGTTTCTAAAGCAATTGTCGCTGTCATGTTTCTTGTGAAATGATCAATTGAGCCTCCTACAATTGCAGCTGCACCATACTCGCTAATAGCCCTGCCAAAACCTAATAAAAAGACAGTGATGTAAATATTTGTTTTATTTGAAAAGAGTATGAAAATTATATCTTTTTTGGACGCTCCATAAGACATTAATTCATCTCTATAAATTGGATAATCCTCTTCAATGTTTTTAATAATTAAAGTTATCATAATTGGGAAGATAATTACGATCTGGGCAATGATCATTGCTATAGGTGAATATAAAATTTCCATCCAACCTAAGGGGCCAGATCTACTTATAAGTATATAGACTAATAGCCCTGCACATACGGGAGGAATAGAGGTAAGAGAGCTTAAGAAAATTACAATTGGTTTTTTTAATTGGAATTGATAAATAGCAATTAAATAGCCAAAAATCATTGATAAAAAAAATGCAATTAATGTTGAGAAAATACTTACATAAATTGTAATAAAAACTGCGGATTGTATTTTTTCAAAAGTTAGCATTTAGGTAATATTAATTGGTATGAAACAACTTTTCACCGTTATATGTAAACCTATTAATAACATCTTTACCCTCACCTGCAATCAACCATTCAATGAACTTCTGAGATTTATTATACTCAACATGAGGAAATTTTTCAGGATTGACCGCAATAATTCCATAAGGATTATGTAATTCATCACCACCCTCAAAAAGAATTTTTAAATTATTTTTATTTTTAAAAGATAGCCAGGTGCCTTTGTCACTTATCGTATAGGCATCAATTTCAGAGGCAATATTTAATGTATTGGCCATGCTTGTCCCAGTTTTTATATATTTATCAGAGTCAAAATTTTTGATATTTGCCAAACTCCATAAATCTTGTTCTTTTTTATGAGTTCCAGAATTATCATCTCTTGAAATAAATTTGTATTCTGAGTTATATATTTTTTTTAATGCAGATAAAATATCTTCCTCTTGTGATATTTTCAGTGGGTCAGATTTTGGACCAACTAAAATAAACTTATTGTACATAACTTCATATCTTTGAACACCGTAGCCCTCGTCTATAAATTCTAATTCATCTTTTTTTGAATGAACAAATAATAAATCTCCATCGCCCCTTTTTGCGTTTGCAATAGCATTGCCGGTTCCAACTGCAATAGGTCTTATACTTATTCCAGTTTTGTTTTTAAATTCTGATGCTAAGAGATCAAGCAAACCTGTATTAGCAATGCTAGTAGTAGATTGAATGACTATAAAATCTTTAGAATAAACACTGATGGAAAAAAATAAAAATAACGATAAAAATAAATTTTTTAATTTCATTTATTAACAACAATATTAACATACATAATTGAAGATAATGAAGTTAGTAAACAGCGCAGATAATTACGGTTTAATTAGCAAGTTATTTCATTGGATTATGGCTGCTCTTATAATTGCAACATACTTACTAGGCAAAAATTTAGAGAATAATTTCGAGTATTACTATGAGATACTGATGATACACAACACACTAGGCCTTTTAATTCTTGTCCTCGCCATTTTTAGATTAAGTTGGAAATTTATCAATATTAGGCCCAAGCCCATCTTAAAAAATAAAATATTAATTTATGTTGCGAAAACTAACTATTTTTTATTTTACTTAATATTTTTTTTACAACCAATATCTGGATACATCCTTACAAACTTACAAGGTGACACGGTAATGTTTTTAAATTTTGAGCTAATAAATTTATTAGATCACAACAGTGATTTAAGGTACTTGTTCAAAAGTTTCCATGAATATTCTAGTAATGTTTTATTAGTTTTATTTTTTATACATTCAGGAGCTGCACTTATGCACCATTTTGTATTAAAAGATAGAACTTTAAAAAGAATGACTTTTGATAGTGATTAATATTTTAAAGCCACTCGGGTACGGGAAGTTTTTTTGATATCAGATATTCTTTGTTATATAACTTACTAAAATACTTGTTAGCATCATCACACAGAATTGTAACAATGTTTTTACCTGGTCCCATTTCTTTAGCCATTTCGATAGCCCCTGCTACGTTTACTCCAGAACTAGATCCAAGAAATAAGCCTTCTGTTTTGACCATTTTATATAAAAGTTCAAATGCATCATAATCAGTAATATGGTATGAGAAATCAATAAGGGAAGGTTCAACATTTTTTGTCACTCTATACTGGCCTATTCCCTCCGTTTCTGATGGATCGCCTTTAACTTCTAATTTAGAATATTTAAAATAATTATACATTTGAGCACCTTGTGGATCTGTGCAAGCTATTTTTATATTTGAATTTAATTCTTTGAGTCCAATAGATGTACCTGCTAATGTTCCACCCGACCCAATTGCACAAGTAAAACCGTCAACTTTTCCATCAAGCTGATTGAATATTTCTTTAGCTGTGGTTTTTGAGTGAAATTTGTAATTTGCTGTATTGTCAAATTGGTTTGCCCAAATAACTGAAGTCTCTCCTTTTGATTGTAGATCTTCAACTAACCTCTTTGATACATGCTGATAATTACCTGGATCAGAATAGGGTTTAGTTGGCACAACTTTTAGCTTTGCCCCCATATTCCTTAAAATGCTTTGCTTCTCCTCTGACGCACCGTCAGGCATTACAATTATAGTTTTGTATCCTCTAGCATTGTTAATCATTGTTAAAGCAATACCTGTGTTTCCAAAGGTACCCTCAACGACAGTGCCGCCTGGTTCAATTAAATTATTCTCTTCAGCATCAAGGATTATACCCAATGCTGTTCTATCTTTGATAGAACCAGCTGGATTCATAAATTCTGCTTTACCATAAATATTACAACCAGTAATTTCAGATGGATATTTGAGTTTAATAAGTGGCGTATTGCCAATAAAATCAACTATGTCTCTCATTTTAAATCTTTGATAGGGCTTGGTCTAAATCTAAGATCAAATCATCTACATCTTCAATACCCACAGATATTCTTAGTAATGTTTCTGATATGCCTAATTTTTCTCTAATTGATGGATCTATAGAAGCATGGGTCATGATGGCTGGATGCTCAATCAAACTTTCAACTCCTCCTAGGCTTTCCGCGAGTGTAAATAAATTTAAATTTTTTAGAAAAGTTTTTACCCCATTAATATCAGAGTCAATTACAAAAGACATCATTCCACCAAAACCATCCATTTGTTTTTCTGCAATTTCCTTGTACCTTTTATCAGTACCTGGGAAAAAAACTTTTTCTATCTTAGGATGATTGGATAAATAATTAGATACAGCAATAGCATTTTCATTATGTTGCTTCATTCTTACAGAGAGTGTTTTAATGCTTCTTGTTAATAAATAACAATCAAAGGGAGAGGGGACAGCCCCAACTGCATTTTGAATAAAAGAAATTTTTTCATCGTATTCCTTATTTTCTTTAATAACAATAGACCCACCAACAATATCTGAGTGGCCTCCTAAATATTTTGTTGAAGAACTCACTACCATATCTGCACCTAATTCAAGTGGTCTCTGATTATATGGAGAGGCAAATGTGTTATCACAAATCACAGGTAACTTAAACTCACTGGCAATATTAACAGTGTTTTTAATATCAATAATTTTCATTAAAGGGTTTGAGGGTGTTTCAATCCATATAAATTTTGTGTTTTCTTTTATTTCATCATTCCAGTTTATATTTTTATCAAAGTCGATGTAAGTTACGTCAATATTTGATTTAACTTTATCAAATAACCTACGAGTACCCCCATATACATCATCAGAACAAACTATATGGTAGTTTGTGCCAAATAGGTCACAAACTGTATTAATTGCTGACATGCCCGATGCAAATGCAAAAGCTTTATCTCCAGACTCAATTTGTGCTAGTAATTTTTCTAGTACATCTCTAGAAGGATTTTTGGTTCTAGCATATTCATACTCAAAATTTCCGGGTTCCATTTGTTTGAAGGTTGATGAAAGATGTATCGGTGGCATAACGGCTCCCGTTTCTTTATCTGGGCCATGCCCGGAATGAATTACTTTTGTGTTAAATTTTTTTTTCACAGCTCAATTTATAACTAATTAATTTTTAAATAACATCTATAACGATATTTTTCTTATTTGATAGGCTTTTTAAATTATAAGAAATCTGTTTCATATCAACCAAAATTCGAATATTATACCTTTCCCCTAGCCGCTTGGGTTGAGACATTGTCGAGGAGGAAGGTGGCAAGGGGCAATAAATTTCATTATTTCGTTAATCTATATTTTTAACCAATTGGTTAATTTAAGTTTCCTTTGACACCATTTGATTTAGATTTTCAATTTTCATATCAACAGACAAATCATTTGGCATTAACTTTTTCATTTCTTGATAAACCTTAAGTGCTCCATCATAATTTTTGTAGCTTATAAGAATTCTACTCAAACCATCTAATGCACCAAAATGTCTTGGTTCAAGATACAATGTAGCTTCAATATCTCTCATAGAGTTTTCATAGTCTCCCATCATAAAATAAAAAGTTGCCCTTTTGTTGTAGGCCTCTGCGTAATTTGGCTCTAACTCAATAGCAAGAGTTAAAGCTGATATCGCAGATTGGTAATTTTTAGATTTAAAAAAATCTGAAATATTATCCATTACTATTTTTACATCTGGATTTTCAATTTTCATCCATTCTCTCCATATTTTTGATATAATTAGACTTTGTTCTTTTGAGTCCTTTACCTCGGAGAGCTGACTGAATAATTCATCAAGTTTTGGGCTATTTTGATCTGCGTAACTATAGGATATGTTCGAAAACAAGGCGAATATAATTAAAATGATTTTCATCTATATTGTTTAATTACGCATATAAATAGTATGCAGTTTAAAAAATTAATTTACACAAGTTTATGCCTTTTACTTTTTAACACCATATCTATTGCGGAAACTATTGATAAAAATGAGTTTAGTGAAACACAAGCAGTGATTGAAAGTCAACTAAAGGCCTTCATTAACAAAGATGCTGAAGGAGCTTTCTTTCATGCCTCACCTTATATCAAGATGAGGTTCAATAATCCTCAAGATTTTATGAGTATGGTTAAAAACTATTATGAACCTGTTTATAACCCTAAAAATTACTATTTTATGGAATCAAAATTTTTTGAAGGAGCTATATATCATCAACTACAAATCGTCTCGCAAGATAATGTTTCTTATTTAGCAATGTACTCACTCATTAAAGACAAGGGAGAGTGGAAAATTTCAGGTTGCTCTATTTACCCAATGGAAAAGCAATCAATTTAACTTTTTTAATTTAGAATAAACAAGATATCCAGAAATTATTATTAAAATAGCACCGCATAGTTCTATAATTGAGGGGTAGTGATTGAAAACAAAAATACTAATTACTATTCCAAAAATGATCTGTGAATAATGTGTGATGCTAAAAAATGAAGCTTCTATTCTTCTAAGAGAATAGATTAAGATCATCATGGCCACACCATCAATAAGCCCTGCACCTACCATTATTAAAAAATCGTAAAAAGCGATATCATTGTAATGGTTGATTGAAAATACTGTGAAAATTATGCCAGTAATTCCCATACTATAAAAAGTCAAAGCCATAGTTCTTTCAGATTTCCCATAAACTCGCACTGTAAAATCTAGACACGCTAATGAAATTACTCCTAATATAAGAAATATTACTCCCAAAGCATTAAAACCTGCGTTTAAACTAAAACCTGAGACCATAAAAACAGCAATCATAGCTAGTATTAAAGAAATTATTTTGGATAGGTAAATCGACTCCTTTAAAATCACTATTCCCATAATTGAGAGTAACACAGGAGCTGACAAAATTATTGGATAAGCAATAGATAAAGGTAATAAAATGATACCTTTTACAACAAAATAATAGGTCAAAGTCATTAAAATACCTCTTATAAAATGAAGTTTATAATTGCTTGTTTTTATTTCTTCTAAGCTCTTTCTGTACAGTAAATAAAAGAGCACTGGGATTATTGCGGAGAAACTCGCTATGGAAAATATAACTGTGTCTTTATATAAATCTCCAATTAACTTTATAATAGTGTCTGCAATTGAAAATAAGAAAAAGGCAACAGTGCCTAGTATGTAAATTAGGTGTTTTTTACTCTCTAATTGAGACATTGAATTTACTTCTATATCTAATTACTAAGATTAATACGAACAATTTAATGGTTAGCGGTATAAAAAAATAAAAAATCATAATATTTGGAATATTTGGGTGAATTGTAAAATTTATTGATTGAAAGTAACCATATCCCGTTAGTGCTATACCAGCAGAAATTCCTATAGCAGCTTTTCTTATAATTGAGAAAAATGAGGTAAAAAACTGTGATAAACGATTTTCATTATTTACATCTAAAATGTCAGCTAACTCAATCTGGGGTATTATAAGATCAATTCCAATTCCACTTCCTGTAATAAGTATGACAAATATATATATTTGCCAATAGTCACTGCTAGTGAAAATAACAAATAAAAAACCAAAAATAGTTATACTGGTTCCAATCTGTAATAAAAACATATTTGAAAATTTTTTTCCAAAAAAATACCAAAATGGCGTGGAAATTAATGTTATAAGAAAATACAAAATTAATAAATGCCCTGCATAATCACTAAGACCCAGATATTCAGATACAAATATAATAAATAAATTTGCAGTAAAATTATTAGCAAGTAAATTAAAAAATGTAATATAAGAAAAAGGTAAGATTTTTTTATTTTTTTTAATGAAAGTTTTTAATTTTATCCAAGAAATTTCATTTGGCTTGTAATTCAGTTCATCATCATAGAAAAAATAAAATATTAATCCCCCTATAATTGCAAGAAAAATAAAAATAAAACCACTTGTTTTTATAACGTCTGGGTTTAATAGCTCAACATTATTTAAATTTGAAATAGTCGTTGGAATAATAAGAGCTGCAAGAACTCCTAAAATTGCAAATACTTCTTTAACTGCTGCCAAACGAAATCTTTTTTTTAAAATTTTTTTTTGATCGATAACTATAGAGTCGTAAGGAATGATTGCAATTGAGTAACTTATCAATGCTAAGTTATAAAAAAAAATAAAATAATAAATATTAGAAGATTGGAAAACGTAAAGGCCAAATAAGGAGAAAATAAATATTATTATTCCTAAAAGAATTTGATTTTTTCTTGATCGACCTGAAATAGTTCTTTTTTCTGTTAAATAACCAATTAAAAAGTCTGAGAAGACATCAAAAAATCTAGATATCAGTATTACTAGACCGATAACACTTAAAGAGATACCAATTGATAAATTGTAAAATGTGGGCAAAAAAATAAATAATAATAAAAAACTCCCAGCAAGGTAAAATGACTGAAAACTATAGGATAAAATCGATTTTAAACTCATTTTTGGATATTTAATACTTGAACAACTTTGACTATATCAAAATATTTATTAGTGTTCAGTTAGCATTCATGCGGGGGCTGATTCGGTATCTCACTTTCCTCCTCTATATGTCGAGTCAGCCGTTCCTCTACCCTCTATATCTAGTATTTTTCTCTTAATTTTATCACCCCACATATATCTTCCGAAATCTCCATTGTTTTTTACTACTCTGTGACAAGGAACCAATAATCCAACAGGATTTTTACCAACCGCTGAAGCAATGGCTCTTACTGCATCTGGTCTCTTTATTTTTTTTGCAAGCTCGCTGTAGGAAATTGTTTGACCATAAGGAATTTTAGTAATTTCTGTCCAAACTTTTTTTTGTAGTGTAGTTCCATCGAGGAATTTTATTTTTGTATTTTTTTGTTTAGAAATTTTACCTTTCAATAAATTGTTTATTAGTGTGTTTGCTTTTTTTAATTTTAAACCTTTAGTTGGGTTATATAAATTAAGTATGTTTTTAATTCTTTTATCATTATCTTTTATAAGAAAGTGAACTCCCTCTGAACTATCTAGGACAAAAAGTTTAATTATTGGTGTTTCGATAAAATCAAAACAATAATTCATTAATTAAACATATTTTTTACTTTATCAAAAAACCCTTCCGTCATTTTAGAGTTTTTCTTAGTAAGGGTTTCATTAAATTGATTTAAAAGTTTCTCTTGATCTGAAGATAAGTTTACTGGTGTTTCAGCATGTACTTTAACAATCATATCACCTCTTGTGTTTGTTCTCAGAATACTCATTCCCTTGCCTTTGATTCTGAGTTTATGACCTGACTGCATTCCTTTTGGTATGGAAACATTAACCATTTTTTTTTCTATAGTAGGAACTTCTATATTTCCGCCCAAAGTTGCTGTAGTAAAAGGTATAGCAACATCACAAATAATGTTATCTCGTTCTCTCTGGAAAAGTTTGTGGTTATTTATATTTATAAAAACGTAAAGGTCTCCATAGGAGCCGCCTCTTTCTCCAGCCTCTCCTTCTCCGCTCATTCTAATCCTGTTACCTGTTTCAACTCCAGCAGGTATTTTGATCTGAATTTTTTTATTTTGTTTAATTCGTCCAGTGTTACTGCATTTTGAGCATCGACCCTTCATTTCTTGCCCAGTTCCACCACATCTACCACAGGTCCTCTCCATAGAAAAAAACCCGCTCTGAGTCCTAACTTTTCCATAACCTTGGCAAGTAGAACAACTTTTATAACTATGCTGTTCAGGGCAATTAATCATTTTGGGTATTGTTACTTCTAGTGATTTTCCAGTAAAAGCCTCTTCTAGGTCAATAGTAACATCGTAGCGCAAATCATCCCCTCTACTTTCGTGCTGACCGCCCTCACCAAATGCACCAAAAATATCTTCAAAAATATCTGAAAAACCGCCAAAGCCTTGTTGGCCAAATCCACCGGCTCCACCACCGCCTTGTTCAAAAGCAGCATGGCCAAATTGATCATAAGTTTGTCTTTTTTTTGGATTTTTTAAAATTTCATATGCTTGACTCACATCCTTAAATTTTTGTTCAGCAGCAGAGTCACCCTGGTTTCGATCAGGATGATATTTCATTGCTAATTTTCGGTAAGCACTTTTTATTTCAGAGTCACTAGCTTCACGGGATATACCAAGAGTGTCATAAAAATCCTCAGCCATAATATTTTAAACCAAGCTAAGAGTTACTGTCCGCTTGCTTTTTTATCGTCGTCTACTTCTTCGTAGTCTGCATCTATAACATCATCATCGCTTTTAGTTTCGCTAGTGTTATCTTCTTGCTTAGGTTGTTCTGCGCCAGGAGCCTCAGATGATTGTTGATCTTTGTACATAGCTTCGCCCATTTTCATAGATGATTGAGTTAGGTCTTGTGTTTTTTGTTTTATGGTCTCAATCTCATTTTTTTCAAGCGCTTCTTTTAAATCTTTTAAGTCTGCTTCTATTTTAGACTTATCTTCGGGACTAATTTTATCGCCATGCTCTTTTATATTTTTTTCCACTTGGAAGACAAGACTATCGGCTTGATTCTTAACATCAACCTCTTCTCTTTTCTTCTTATCTGTTTCAGCATTAGCTTCAGCATCTTTAACCATTTTATCAATTTCTTCATCTGATAGACCACCAGATGCTTGGATTTTAATTTGTTGCTCTTTTCCTGTAGATTTATCTTTTGCAGATACATTGACAATACCATTAGCGTCAATATCGAAAGTTACCTCGATTTGTGGTGTTCCTCTTGGAGCAGGAGGTATGCCAACTAAATCGAATTGACCTAAAAGCTTGTTATCAGCAGCCATTTCTCTTTCTCCCTGAAAGACCCTGATAGTAACGGCATTTTGATTGTCCTCTGCCGTTGAGAATACTTGGCTTTTTTTTGTAGGAACAGTCGTATTTCTTTCAATTAACTTTGTAAATACTCCGCCCAGTGTTTCAATACCCAAAGAAAGCGGGGTTACATCTAAAAGTAAGACATCTTTTACATCACCTTGTAAAACACCTGCCTGGATAGCAGCTCCCATAGCCACAACTTCATCGGGGTTAACGCCTTTGCTAGGATCTTTCCCAAAAAAGTTTTTAACAATTTCTGTTACTTTAGGCATTCTTGTCATTCCACCGACTAAAATGACATCGTTTATGTCACTTGCTGAAAGACCAGCGTCACTTAGAGCTTTTTTACAGGGTTCAATTGTGTTTTGAAGCAAGTCGTCAACCAACTCTTCAAGCTTAGCTCTGGTAAGTTTTACATTTAAGTGTTTAGGCCCAGATTGATCAGCTGTAATAAAAGGTAAATTTACATCTGTTTGAGTTGAACTTGACAGTTCTATTTTTGCCTTTTCAGCAGCCTCTTTTAAACGTTGTAATGCTAATTTGTCATTTTTTAAATCTATGCCTTGCTCTTTTTTAAATTCGCTAGCTAAAAAATCAATAATTCTTAAATCAAAGTCTTCGCCACCCAAGTGTGTATCACCATTTGTAGACTTAACTTCAAATACACCATCTCCCACTTCTAAAATTGACACATCAAATGTACCACCACCTAAATCGTAGACAACTACAGTACCTGATTGTTTTTTATCTAGTCCGTACGCTAATGAAGCAGCAGTTGGTTCATTAATAATTCTTAAAACTTCTAAGCCAGCAATTTTTCCAGCATCTTTAGTTGCTTGCCTTTGTGCATCATTGAAATAAGCAGGAACAGTTATCACTGCTTGTGTAATAGTTTCTCCTGTATAAGACTCAGCTGTCTCTTTCATTTTTTGAAGAATAAAAGCAGAGATTTGACTAGGGCTATATTTTTCACCCTGAGCTTCAACCCATGCATCACCGTTATTACCTTTAATAATTTTAAATGGAGATAAGCCAACATCCTTTTGCACAGTTTCATCTTCAAAACTTCTACCAATAAATCTTTTTACGGCATAAAGTGTATTTTCAGGGTTTGTAACCGCTTGTCTTTTTGCAGATTGACCAATTAGTTTTTCGCTTTCAGTAAAAGCTACAACAGAAGGTGTTGTTCTCGCACCTTCAGAATTCTCTATTACCTTTGGATTCTTTCCATCCATTATTGCCACACAAGAATTTGTGGTACCTAAATCAATTCCAATTACTTTAGCCATATTGTTTTTCCTAATTTAAATTAAATAATCTTATATTTATATGGGTTGAGACTTACTTAATTCAAGAGCATTAAAACTATTGAATTTTCTTACTTTTCGGATTTCTCTTCTTCTTTGATGGCTTTATCGTCTTGATTTTCTTGAGATTTTTTTGATACCCCTACCATTGCTGGTCTTAGTAACCTATCATGCAATGTGTAGCCTGGAATTAGTTCTTGAACAATAGTTCCGGGTTCACAGTCATTTTTTTCAATTTCCATCATAGCTTGGTGTAAATTATGGTCAAATTTTTGGTTTATACTTTCAATTTTTTTGATGCCAATTTTTTCGAAAGTGGCCATAGTAGATTGTGCTATTAGATCTAAACCATCAACAACAGACTTAATGTTTTCATTAGATCTCACTTCCTCTGAAATACTTGATTTTGCTCTCTCGATATTATCACCGATATTAATTATTTCTTTTGCAAAATTAGCTATACCATATTTAAGTGCATCTGATTGATCTTTTTCTGCCCTTTTTCTAAAGTTTTCTAGTTCAGCAACAGCTCTTAACCTTTGGTCTTTTAAACTCTCAATTTCCTGTTTGAGTTTTTGGATTTCATCTTCATTTGTATCTGAATTTTCATCTACATCAGTCTCAGTGCTTTCTTGATTTTCCATAACATCTTCTTGTTGTTGCTCAGCTTGATCTTCGTATTTTTTTTCTTCTTCCATAATAATTCCTTTATTTTTTTGATATTGTTTCAGACATATAGCTCACAATAGGAACAATTCGCTGATAATCAATTCTTTTTGGACCTATGACACCAATAGCACCAGTGAGTCCATTTTTAGTTTTATAATTTGATAAAATCATAGATAAGTTTGTATTTTTAAAAAAATTTGTGTTACTTCCAATAAATATTTGCACTCCTTTTGATTTTTTCAAGGCCTTAATCATTTTGTTTGCCATTTTACCTGTTTCAATATCACTCAAAAGCTCGTTTATGCTGTCTAAGTCTGTTTCTAAATTATTCTTAATTAAATTTGGCAGGCCTCTAACAAAAAAGGTTTCTGTATTTTGAGATTTCTCAATTTTTATTCCTTTCAGCAATAGTTTTTTTGAGGTGTTGGTTATTTGATTTTTTGCAGATTTTATAAAAATTTTTATATTATTTTGAATTTCTGTAGGTGACATAGATTTTGAAAACTTATTTATAAAATTGCCGATGCTATTTAAATCTTCTGTTTGAATATTTTCATCAATTTCTACTATTCTATTTGATGTATGCCCATCCTCATGCTCGATGATGAATATTACTTTATGATTATCGATTTTATGAAAGTCAATTTTTCTAATTTTTGATATTTTTTCATTATTAATAACAAGACTAGCTTGTTTCGATAGGCCATTTAAAGTGTTAGTAATTATTTCTTGTTCATTTAAAAGATTATTCATTTTAGATGACTTCTCAATAATCTCTTTTTCACTTTTACTAATTGATCCTGGCTCTAAAAGTGCATGAGTATAAAATTGTAAGCCTAAATCAGTTGGTATACTGCCTGCAGAGAAATGACCTTTTTGTATAAGTCCGTGAAAGTTTATTTCATTTAAAACATTTCTTATTGTGGCTGGTGAGAGTTTATAAGAAATTTTTGAACTAAGTGCTTTGGAGCCCATAGGCTCTCCTGTTTTCAAGTAACTTTCGACAAGTGACTTGAATATAAGTTTTGATCTTACTCCGATATCTGTAATTTTTTTATTCATTAATCTTAATTAATCTTATAATTTAAAATAATAAAACATAAATGTCTGGATATACAAGAAATGATAGAGAGCTCTCTAAAATTAGAAATTTAGAAATAATAACAGGCTTTCAACCAAATAATCAATCATCATGTTTAGTTAAATTAGGAAATACTCATGTCTGTTGCTCAGCGATTATTGAAGATAGAGTTCCTGGATTTTTAAGAAATTCTGGGAAAGGTTGGTTAACTGCGGAATATGGTATGTTACCTTCATCTACATCTGAAAGAATGGACAGAGAGGCAGCCAAAGGTAGGCAGTCTGGAAGAACACAAGAGATTCAGAGACTCATTGGAAGAAGTTTAAGGTGTGCTGTTAATTTAGATATACTTGGCGAAAAAACTATCAAGATTGATTGTGATGTGATTAGTGCTGATGGAGGAACAAGAACAGCATCTATCATTGGCGGATACGTTAGTCTTGTTCGATCAATTAATGAGTTCAAAAATAAATTTAATTTATCAAAGGCAATTATAGTTAATCAAGTTGCAGCAATATCAGTAGGTGTTGTTAAGGGAACATCATGCATAGATTTAAATTATATTGAAGATTCGAGTGCTGAGGTGGATTGTAATGTAGTAATGGCAAATGATGGTCAATTTATTGAATTTCAATCAACTGGTGAAGAGGCTAAATTTAGCAAGAAAACAATTATGAGTTTCATTGAACTAGTCGAGGGATCAATGCCAGAAATTTTCAATATTCAAAACTTGGCAATTGAAAAATAATTTATTACTTGGCACTAATAATACTGGAAAATTAAAAGAATTTATTTTTTATTTAAGGCACTTCAATCTATTTACTGAATATGAAGTTTTAAATCTAGATGAGTTTAACAATATTGGTGAACCAACTGAAGATGGTGAAACTTTCGAAGAAAATTGTGAAATTAAATGCAAATATTTTTTAAGTAAAACAAATGCACTTGTACTATGTGATGATAGTGGATTTGTTGTAAATGACTTAAAAAACTATCCAGGAATAAAAACAGCAAGAGAAGCAAAAAAAATGGGTGGGGAACAAAAAGTTATTGATTTTATTTTTACTAAATTTGAAAAATTAGACTTTATTGCTACAACTTTTTTTTGTTCTATATGTGTATTGGGAGAAAATAAAAAATATAGTGTTTCGGGAGCTATGCCAGGTTTTATAATTAAGGAGAAGAGAGGATATAATGGATTTGGATATGATCCTTATTTTATTCCAAAAAATAGTAATAAAACTTTTGCTGAAATGAAAGAGAGAGAAAAGTTATTAAATTCTCATAGGTATGAAGCTTTTAAAAAATTATCTAATCAAATATTACTGGATAATTAATCATCAAATTTTCTAAGGACAGCCTTCCAAAATTTTCTAGTTCAATAGCGCTTGGTAAAAAATTATTATCTAATATTTTGTTGGCAATAGACAATGATATCTTTACTGAAGTCTTGAAGAAAAATTCTCGATGTGGTTCTACCATGTTAAACATATCTATATTATTCAAAAAGGTTCTGTTTATGGGCTTATAATAGTTTTCTAAATTTTTCCTTTGCTCCAAAAAATTATCAATTAAATAAACTCTCTCTAGAGGATAGGTTCCATCCTTTGTTGCTAAATATCCTACTAAATCCTTGTAACTCAAAGTGTCATCAAAAATTAGTATATTTTCATAGGTATTTAAGTCTCCCATTAATTTAAGTGACAATTCTAAATCTAGAGCGCTATCTCCAAAAGAGCTCGCCTTTGTATATTTCAAAGGATATTTGTCTTTAAAATAATTATATAATTTTAATCCATAATCATTTTGCTTATATAAAACTCCTAGAGATTTTGAAGACTTTATGTAATCACCAAGTACATCTATATGATGGTATGGGCTACTAAAAACAAAGATAATTTCGTTGTCTGCATATTTACTCATTACGGAATAATCGTTAGATAGGGAAATTACAAATGTATTTTCTCCAAGTTTATTCGGTAGATGAAATAAATCGCTTGAATTGGTAGGACCAATAATAAGAGTGTTATTGATTTTTTTATCTATCTCCTCGATAGAATAAACAAAATCTATATTTTTTATATTAGAAAAGTTATCTATTTCTTCCAAAAATACTTCATAAAATAATGATGTTAATATCTCTTCATCAGATAAAAAAACGATTATTTTTTCAATATTGTTAAAATCAATTAATTTATCCTCAGGTTTCGTTAACTTTTTTACAGTCTCAACTTGATCAATAACCTCTACTTTTTCCTCTGTAACATCCTTCTCTTCAAGTTTTTCAGGTTCTTTTTCAATAGGTGGTTTTTTTTCGATTGTAGTTGGGGCGCAACTAAAAAATGATATTAATGTAAATAATATAATTATATTTTTAAATAAGTTCATTATGAAATCTGGTCTTTATTTAGTTTCTACTCCCATTGGAAATTTAGATGATATCACAATTAGAGCTATAAATGTTTTAAAAAATTCTGATTTAATCTTGTGCGAAAATACTGCAAATAGTAAAAAACTTTTAAAAAAATATGATATTAAATCATCATTATCAAAATATACAGATCATGACTTTTATAAAAAAAAAGATCATATATATAATTTATTAAAGTCTAACAAAATAATATCATTAATATCTGACTCTGGCTCTCCACTCATATCTGATCCTGGTAATCAACTAATAAATTTTTTATTTAAAAATCATATAGCGATATATTCAATTCCTGGTGCAAGTGCGCTAATATCAGGAATTCAATTAAGTGGTTTTTTGAACAAGAAGAAGTTTACTTTTATTGGTTTTCTTCCAAAAAAAAAAGAGCAAAAAGAAAAAATTCTTATTGAAAACAATATTAATAATTTAGTTATTTATTCTACAAAACAACAATTACAGAAAGATATTTTTGCAGTAGCCAATGTATCTAAGACATTTGAAATTATAATTCTCAAAGAATTGACAAAGATGTACGAGGAAAGAATATTTATAGATATCAAAAATTATAAGGATTTTAATTATTCTGACCTCAAAGGTGAATTGGTTTTAGCAGTATGTTTTGAGAGGGTGGCAAACAAGATTAATTACTATGATGAAAAAGAAATATTGGCAACTATTGAAAAACTAGGGGTAAAAAAGGCTTATCAAGTGGTCAAAAGTAAGTATAAAATATCAAGAAATGATTTTTATAGATTATCAATTGATTTAAAGAATGTTTAAGAATTTAATTATTTTATTATCAGTTTTCCTTATTGGTTGTGGGCCTTCGCTAATAACCACTGGTGCTAAAACTGTAATTAAAGAAAATGAAGATGAGAAATCATTTAGTGAAAGTTGGGATGATGCCACTATTAAGTTAGGCATTAAAGAAAAATATTTTTCTTATGACGCTACACTATTCACAAGGATTGATGTTGAAGTTGAATTAGGGAAAGTCTTGCTAACAGGTGTTGTTCCATATGGTGATATGAGGTTAGAGGCTGTAAGGTTAGCATGGCAACAAGATGGTGTTACAGAAGTTCTAAATGAGATATCCATAGACACAGGATATGGGCTTGATGATATTGCTAAAGATAAATTTATCAGTACCCAGCTTTACACAAAAATATTTACTGACTCTAATATAAAAAAATTTAAATATGATTTTGAAGTCCAAAAGCAAATTGTTTATCTGTTTGGTGTGTCAAGTAATGAGCAGGAAATTAATAGTGTGATTGAGCATGCTAAAGATATTAAAGGTGTTTTAGATATAGTAAATTATATTCAAGCTAGGTAATTAAGCATTCGATAGCAAATGTAAATGAAAATGAAAAACCTCTTGACCACCATCTTTGCCTTTATGTGTTTTAATTTGAAAACCTTTATCTCTTAAACCTAAAATATCTATAATTTCATCGACGGATTTCCAAAAATTAGTTTGATATAAGCTGTCTGCATTTTGTAAGAAATCAGAAATATCAAGTAAGGATTTCTTAGGTATAATTAAGATATGTGTTTTTGCTTTTGGGCTAATATCTTTAAATGAAAGTACATGCTCATTTTCAAAAACCTTATCGCAAGGAATTTCACCTTTTAAAATTTTTGCAAAAATATTTTCTTTATCATAACTCATAATCTGACAGGAACACCTTTACTACTAAGATATTTTTTTACAGTCTTAATTTTATATTTTCTAGAGTGAAATACGCTCGCAGCTAACAAACCAGTAGATTTTGTCAAATAACCTAAATAAAAATGTTCAAGACTTCCAACACCACCACTAGCAATTACAGGAATACCAACATTACTGGTTACTTTTTTTAACATATTGCTATCGAAACCATTTTGAACACCATCTGTATCCATTGAAGTCATTAATATTTCTCCAGCACCAAGAGATTGTACTTTTTTTGCCCATGTAATAAGTTCATTTTTGGTAATTTCTCTTCCACCTTTGATGACAACTTTCATTTTATTTTTTTGTCTTTTTCCATCAATTGCTACGACTATGCATTGAGAGCCATGTCTCAATGAAGCTTGTCTTATTAATTTTGGATCTTTTACTGCTGCGGAATTAATTGATACTTTATCTGCTCCTGCATTAAGCAAATCTGTTATATCGCTCAAATCTGAAACTCCACCACCTACAGTTAAAGGAATATTTATGACCTTAGCTATTGATTCAACAGTTTTAATAAATGTTTTTCTATTTTGATATGATGCATTTATATCAAGCATACAAAGCTCATCAGCCCCTGATAAAGAGTAATATTTTGCCATTTCGACTGCGTTACCCATGACTCTTACATTTTTAAAATTAACACCCTTAACAACTTTGTTTTTAATAACATCAAGGCATGGAATTATTCTTGTCTTAAGCATTAAACTGGACCAAACTATTTATAGATATTTTATTTTCGTATATAGCTTTACCTACAACTACATTATTGAAACCGTTTGATCTACTCAATTCAATATCGTTAAGGTCCTTTACCCCTCCTCCGATAGTAATATGCTTGTCAGTTAATTTTTTTACAGAATTAAACGTTTCCATATTTAAGCCAGACAACATTCCATCATTAGCAACATCTGTGACAAAGTAGGAATGAATGGGCCGGTTGTTATATTTATCTATAATATGCTTTAAAGATTGATTAGTTGTTTCTTGCCAGCCATGAGAAGCAATTTGATTATCTTTTATATCCAAAGCAATGGATAGTTTTTCAATTAAAGAGTCATCAAAATTTAAAACTTCATCAATATTCTTTATTGCAAATGTTCCAATTACAATTGTATTAAACCCTTCATTAATTTTATCAATAATAGCATCTTTACTTCTTATACCGCCAGCAACTTCAATATTAATATCAATTTTTCTTCTTATCTGACTCAAAACCTGATTGTTATTGCCTTTGCCTAAAGTAGCATCTAAGTCGACAACGTGGATAGTATTGAAACCTGCATCTTGATATGTTTTAGCCATATCAAGAGGAGAATACTGATAGATTGTTTTATCATCGGCGATACCTTTTGTTAGTCTTACACTTTTTCCGTCTATTATGTCAATTGCTGGGAATATATTCATGATTTCAAAATATAATTTTTTATCAAATTTAGTCCGTGTTTGTGGCTTTTTTCAGGATGAAATTGCACTCCGTAAATATTGCCTTTCTTTACAATAGAGGGGAATTTTTGACCATAAACAGTGAAAGCTAAAACATCTGATTTACTAATGTTTTGGAAAATATAACTATGAACAAAATAAAAATCCTTCTTGTCAAAACTATTTGTAACAATAGTGTCATCTTTGTTTAGGTTAATAGTATTCCAGCCCATATGAGGAACTATAAGTTTTTTATTTCTAAATTTTTTAATATCTCCGCTGATA
>CACMXD010000012.1:0-25260 GCA_902617485.1 uncultured Alphaproteobacteria bacterium
TCTAGATGATGATATTTTTGTTTTAAATAGAGATAATCTCCTTGTGGAAGCCTTTAATCAAGTATCATTATTAAAGAATGGATATTCAGCTCCTGAAAAGCCAAAGTTCACACTAAGCGGACCAGAGGTAAAAGAGAAAATGCACCAAGTTTTATTGGATTTAGAGCAAAAAAAGATCATTTTTGGCTATGATGTTGATATTGGTCTTCATTTAGCAACCGTACTTAGCGGGGGTGATACAACTAAATCAAAAGAATTGTTGGAAGCTGATCTTTATAATTTAGAGCGACAGTCTTTGATAAATTTAATACAATCCAATAAGACGAGGGATAGGATCCATGCAATGTTGTCTACGGGGAGAAGGCTAAAAAACTAATGAATAATTTTGAACAAGGAATGCATAAAAATGATGCAAACTTTGTTCCTTTAACCCCCATAAGTTTCCTTGATCGAATAAAAGACGTATACCCTGACTATGAAGCCATAGTATATAAAGAGAGAAAATACTCTTGGAGACAGGTTTACGATCGATGTACTCGATTTGCCAGTGCTTTAACAAAAGTTGGAATTGGCAAAGGTGATGTTGTTTCTATTATGGCAGCAAATACACCTGAATTATTTGAAGCGCATTATTCTGTTCCCATGACAGGAGGGGTTGTTAACACAATTAATACTCGATTAGATACTAGAACAGTTGCCTACATACTAGACCATAGTGACTGTAAAGTTTTTATAGTAGATCGACAATTTCACAATGTAGCAATTGACGCTATTGCTCAAGTTAATCGAGAGATAATCGTTATTGATATTGATGACAAGCAAGCAGGTCTAGGAGATATTCCAGCAATCGGAAAATTAGAGTATGAAAGTTTCTTGCAAACAGGTGATGAGGGGTTTGAATGGATAAGACCAGATGATGAGTGGCAGGCTATTTCACTTAACTATACATCTGGAACGACAGGAAACCCAAAAGGTGTTGTGTACCATCACAGAGGGTCCTATTTAATGTCAATGGGAAGTATCACTGCATGGAATATGCCTAATCGGCTCACCTATTTATATACAGTGCCAATGTTTCACTGTAATGGCTGGGGGTACCCATGGACTTTGGCGATGCTCCATGCCCGTGTAATATTTATACGAAATATAGTTGTTAAAGAAATTTTTGAATTAATCGATGAATATGAGGTGACTCATTTTGGAGGTGCTCCTATCGTATTAAATATGATAGCAAATGCCCCTTCAGATGATCAAAAAGCACTGAAAAATAAAGTTTATGTCATGACTGCTGGTGCACCGCCTCCTAGTTCAATTCTTCAAAAAATGGAGTCTTTAGGCTTTGAGGTTATGCATGTATATGGACTGACTGAAACTTATGGCCATGTCGTTCATTGTGCTTGGAATAAGGACTGGGATAATTTAGCTGATGAAAAGCGATCTGAGCTAAAAGCCTATCAAGGAGTTCGCTATCCACACACAGAAATGGTATCGGTCATGAACCCAGAAACACTTGAACCTGTTCCTTCCGATGGGAAAACTATGGGGGAGATTATGATCCGAGGAAATACTGTCATGATGGGGTACTACAAAAATGAAGAGGCTACTAAAGAGTCGATGAAAAGCGGATGGTTTCACTCGGGCGACTTAGCAGTAATGCACCCTAGTGGATATATTCAAGTTAAAGATCGTTCAAAAGATATTATTATTAGTGGTGGTGAAAATATATCATCTGTAGAAATTGAAAATATTATTACAAAGCACCCTGCAGTATCATTAGCAGCAGTTGTTGCTAGACCTGATGAAAAATGGGGTGAGACACCCTGTGCTTTTATAGAATTAATTGAAGGTCAAACAGTAGAAGAAGATGAGTTAAAGAAATTTTGTAGAGAGCACTTAGCTGGTTTTAAAATGCCTAAAACTTTTGTATTTCAGGTCTTACCAAAAACATCAACTGGTAAAATTCAAAAGTACGAGTTAAGAGAAACAGTCAAAAATCTCTAATTTAATTTTTTATTTTTATCTTCACTATTTATCACTTTAATTGCTTTTAGTTTTTTATAACACATGTAACAGACAAGATTATGATGACTTTTAATTAAATTTTGAACTTTCTTAGGAGCTGTTCGAATTTCAGATTCAATATACACACTGTCCATGACTGATAACTCTCCCTCGCAATATTTGCATTTCTCAGCCATGACTAATATTTTAAATTTTTCTTAATTTTGTTCCAATACTGAAAAAATCTTTTTGCTGGATGAAGATAATTCTCCTGCAATAAGAAGTAATCGGGTAACTGCTCTAAATCATATTTTTCACCTAATTTTTGAAATAAATTTTGGTAAATAGGTCTAAAAGTAGATTTTGTTATAATTTTGGATATGGTGTTTTGGTTATGAATTTCTTGCAATACCTCATATGTATTACCTCTATAGATTTCAGCCCCTGCCTCTTTGGCTAAAAAGTATCTATTTTCAATGATTTTCTCACTAAGCTCATAGCCTTCAGTTAAAGTATCATCAAAGATGTAAACAGGATTACCTTCAATACCGGCTGGTACTCTCATAAACTCGTCATATAAATAAATTAAGTTCATAAATTGGGAAAGAGCCTCGAGCTAATTTCTTCATAGCTGCCATCTATTTCTCTATTCTTCTCAGGTATAATGTCTATGCTTTTGTGACAGTATTTGTGAACATTTTCTAAATTAAATATATAAGGTTTTCCTGCAAAGGTACTCGCGATCCACTGCCAAGAGAAGTTATTACTTGCAATATCTCCATCCATTAAATGACTCATAAAAAACTTTGCTCCAGCTTGCCACTTCACTCTTCTAAAGTGAATAATATAAGAAGCCAAATACATACGTGCATGGTTATGAAGGTACCCAGTGCTAGTGAGTTGCTTGATGAAAATATTAATAATCTGTGTTGGTGTTGTTGCTGACATAACATCCTCAGGCAAGTTATCTTGATATTCTTGAGCTTGAAATCCAGTTTTATATTCTTCTACATCTGACCATAGTTGATTAGGATGATGGTAGGCATAGCTTCTCCAAAAATCTCTCCATGCTAATTCTTGAATAAACTTTTCACTCTCAACAAAATTATATTTGTCTCGAATACATTGATAGAGCTCTTTGTTAGTGATGACTCCATATTTTATATGGGCTGATAATCTTGAAATTTGTCCATTCAAAAAGTTTCTTGTCTTTGCATAAAGTGCTGGGTTAAAAGAATTGAATTTTTCCAGCGCATCTTGTCTTGATAACATGGAGCTATTCGAATTTTTCGATATTGGTATTAGATCTTGAACACTTGAGATTTTCACTTTTAATTATACATAAAATCTGTGCTAATAGATTGTTTGTAAATCGAAGGTGATTTTGGTTTCAGGGGGGAGTTGAGAGATTCTTGAAATATCCACTTCATTTAATATTGCAATTTTTGGATACCCGCCAGTACAAGGAATGTCCCGCATTAATACAATGGGTTGCCCATCACTTGGCACTTGAATAGACCCGGGTAATATTCCTTCAGACAAAATATCATGAGACTGAGAACTAATGAGACTCTCACCTTTGAGCCTGATACCCATTCGATCACTTTGATTAGTTATCGTAAAAACACCGCTAATAAAAGATTGTAGAGTATTGTCTGAGAAATATTGAAGTTGAGGACCGGGATAAACTTTGAAATTGGTTACCTTTTCTAAATCAGGTTTTGGTATAGAGATAAGATCCCAAGAGCTTACATCTTTGCTAATGTGAAATATATCTTCATCATTTAAAGGTCGATTAATCGAACCTATTCCTGCTTTTGTGTCAGTAGAGTAGCTATTAAGACAAGGCTCTAACCCAAGTCCATGCTCAAAAGCTATGTATCCATATACTGAGTCTATTGTATTGTGAATAATCAATTCATCGCCCTCAAATAAATTAATACTCTTATAGGGCTGGCACTCAAGCTGGCTGTTGTTATTTTTCTGAATACTCATATTACAATTACCACCAACACAAATCTTAACAGATCCTTCTTTTACTTTTATTGAAGGTCCCACATAAGCAAATTCTAGAAATTGATTTTGATGATTGGGTATAATTTTTTGTAGCTCTGTAATAATTCTTTGGTCCATTGCTCCACTTGGTGAAACTCCTAAGTGCTGATATTGAAATCTTCCAAAGTCTTGAATCGTTGAATGAGTCCCTGCACGAGTGATTATGATTGAGTTCATGATGAGTATTCCTTGATCAATTCATTTAATGAAAAATTATATTTTCTTATTTTTTCAAACTCTGAAAGTGATACGGAGTAAAATTTTACTTCATCACCCGGAAGAAAAAGGGAAGGGTAAGAACTTTGTAAATCAAAAATATCAAATGGTATTTGTCCAATTATATTCCAACCTCCAGGTGAAACTTTTGGATATATACAGGTATGGTTTTTTGCTATGCCAATGGATCTAGCAGGAATTTTTACCCTTGGGGTAGCTAACCGCGGTGTGATTAATTGAGAGGGAACATCCCCTAAATATGGAAATCCCGGCATGAAGCCTATATAATATGTATAGTAACGAACTGATGAGTGAAGATTGATAACCTCTTCTTTTGTAATCTGGTGTAGTTTTTGGATGATCTTTATATCTAAAGCAAAATCTTCATTATAACATGCCGGTATTTCCCATGTTTTAGTGACTTTTTTGTTAGTTTGAGAGTTTGTATCTTTCATTTTCATACTAATTTTGTCTTTGTTTTGATCTCTAATTTTTGAATTTTCAAAAATTACAACTATTTTATTGAAGGAAGGAATAATGTTTAGTGATTGAAGATTAAGGTTTGAAATATTTAAAAATGTCTCATTTACCTCCTGTGATATAGATTTTGAGGTTTCATTCCCAAAATCTAATACTAAACCCCGATCCCCATAAGAATTTATTCCTTTGAAATACACGCTAATATCATAATGTAACTTTGGTGCATTTGAATAAAATTAATTTAAATTCTGATATCGCAGAAAAAGATCTCAGTTTTTTCGAGACTGTTGATGCGCAGTTAATAAATAAAATTAGCTCTGCTAATCTTTCCTGTTTATATCATGGGGGGTCAGAAGACGTTGTTTTTAAAGCACTAAATTACTGTAAAACAAAACGTGTTTCAGTTGGTGCGCATATTTCCTTTTTAGATAGAGATAATTTTGGGCGCACAAAAATTAATTGGAACAAAAAATTAATCCAAGAAATTGTCAAAGACCAGTTAATGTTTATGCATAATCTTGCCTCTAATATTAATTTTCCATTAACACATGTTAAGCTTCATGGAGCTTTGAGTAATATGGCATGCGTTGACCAAGACCTTTCTTGTGAAATAGTAGATGTTTTAAAAAAAAATTACCCATCAATGATATTACTTGCACCAGCTTTAAGTGAACTTGCTAAAATCGGTATGAATAGCGACATACCCACCGCCCTTGAGATTTTTGCAGATCGCACATATGAGGATGATGCTACTTTAACACCTCGTTCCATTAATGACTCTATGATAACAGATCCTAGCAGCGCCAAGGAGCATGTAAAAGCCATGCTTATACAAGGAGGGATTATTTCACGTAATGGTAATACTCTCAAAACAAACATTAATTCAGTGTGTGTTCACAGTGATACGCCAAATAGTGTTGAAATTTCTGAACAAATTTGCATACTCCTTCATGAAATGAAGATAAAAAAAGCAGCTCTTCCAGAATTTTTCTAAGACTAAAATGAATAATTATTTTTTTTACGGCTCTCTTCGCTCTATTGCAATATTAGAGAAGGTCATAGGAGGAAAAACTGATCACTTAAAAATAACTAAAGCTTTTGCACCAAAAAGTGAATTGCGTCTAGTTATTAATGAAGACTTCCCGGTAATAATCTTCGGTGAAAATTATTCTGGCGTTGAAGGTATAGTGGTTAAAGGATTAACTGAAGAAGATATAGCACGTATACGTTTTTTTGAAGATGTGGAGTTTTCTCCTAAAATAATGATTATAGACATAGGGGGAATTCAAGAAGAGGTCAATTATTTTTCACAAAAAAGAGTTGAGCCCTCTTTAGACCCTTGGATCTATGATGAGTGGAAAGAAAAAAAGGAGGTTTTATCCTTAGTGACAACCGATCTTTGGATGCAACTTTACGGAAAATATACAGCTGAAGAGGCAGATCAATATTGGAATGATGTAAAAAAACAGGCATATCATCAATACTTATCTCAACAATGAAAATTATTAATTTAATTTTCTTAATTTCTATATTTTTTACATTTAGTTCTTTATCTGATGAAACAACAAGTTGGGAATTATTAAAAAAGGGTGGCAAAGTAGTTTTTATTCGTCATGCATATGCTCCTGGAGGTGGTGATCCCAATAATTTTGAATTATACGATTGTTCAACACAAAGAAATTTAAATGAACAAGGGATTAATCAATCTAAACGAATGGGTATATTATTTTCTAAATATTCTATTCCAATAGACTCTGTTTATTCCAGCGAATGGTGTCGCTGCAAAGAAACCGCTCGTCTGGCATTTGGAAATTTTGAGAGTTTAAGTGCCTTAAATTCAACATTTTCAGCTGATTATCAAAAAAACCATTCAAAACAAATGTATGAATTACATCAATTCATTAAAAATTGGGACGACAGTCAAGGTAATTTAATTTTTGTAACCCATTATGTAATTATTGGGGATTTTCTTGATTATTATCCAAGTTCAGGAGAAATGGTGATAACAGATAAATCTCTATCAGTTCTTGGCACTATTAAAATAAATTTTTAAAAGAATACTCTTTCAATAAACCAATATAAACCAATCATTGAAATTATAATCGAAATAGGAATTTGCAAAAATGTTCGATACCAACCTTGACGTGAAGGTATTATAAAAATAATTGATGCTAAGATAATAATTGCTATCTGTGCTATTTCTACACCAATATTAAATGAGATTAAACTTAAGACAAGTTGACTTGTATTTAACCCAATATCTCCTAAGACAAACGCAAAACCTAAACCATGAATTAATCCAAAAATAAAAATTATTAAATACCGAAGTAAAGTTGAACGTCTTTGAAATACATTCTCAATTGCAACATAGCTTATAGATAATGCTATTAAAGGTTCAACAATAGTAGCAGGTATAAAAATTAAATTAAAACTAGCTAGAATAAGTGTGATTGAATGCGCAACTGTAAACATTGTGACTTGAAGTAATAAAGGTTTAAATTTGATGGCGTAAAAAAAGATACCTATTATGAATAAGATATGGTCAAGTCCCTTAGGAACAATATGCTCTATCCCTAAAACCAAATATTCAATTGTTGTACTTAAAGCTGAAGACCGTGTCTGTTGGGATATGAGTGATGATCTTTCAGCAGGTTGTAAATAAGTTGTAAATAAAACAGACTCTTTTGATAAATCCTCAAAATGTCTAATTACTACGGGACCCAATTCTTTTTCAAATTGAATGGTAAAAGACTCATCTTTTATTTCAAAACCTATGCTTAAAGCTGAATCTCTTGGAAATTCATCGTTTGTTTCTTGAAAAGTTTCTACATTTCTTAAAGAAAGTGGAATAGTTTCATCTCCAATATTGATTTTAATCTTATCTGTAAATTTGTTTTCATTTTCTATGACCATTTTCTCTACCTCTTCAGTGGAAAGGGCACGTAACGTATCATATTTTTGAGATTGAGGTGAGTCGTTGGTATCCTGATATAAAGAGGCATCAATTTCAGAAAGAACAGTTTCTGCATTTAATTTAAATTCGATTGATGCATTTCCTTCAATAATGGTAATATCCATCACCGCGGGTTTAATTTCGTGTGAATGCAGAGGAGAGCTCAATATTAAAATTAGAAAAAATAAGTACTTTATCATTCGGTCATGTTTACCAAAATTCATCTAAAAATTCTTTATATTTTTTTGCTCCTTATTGCTTATTCTATTAGAGCAAACGCTCATGAATTTTGGATCGAGCCTACGCAATATCAACTTAATGATGACTTAATAAATGCTCACTTGAGGGTAGGGCAAGAATTTCAAGGTATGGTTTTAATGTATAATCCACAAGATTTTAAAACATTTAAAATATTATCTGGATCCAAAAATAAAAAAGAAAAAATAAAGGGCATACTAGGTGATGTGCCTGCAATTAATATAACGACTAATTTAGACAATTTATTAATTATTTATCATGAAACTAAAGATAAATATGTTGATTATAAAAAGTTTCAAAAATTCGAGGATTTTGTAAATGAAAAAGGTTACCAGCATCTAATCAATACTCATTTTGAGAAAGGATTTCCGGAAAGTAATTTTATTGAGAGTTATCGTCGTTATGCAAAATCTCTTATCACATTAAATGGTAGTGAGGGGAAGGATAAAAAAACAGGACTTCCATTTGAATTTGTTTTAGATCAAAATCCTTACAAAGAATTGAACTCAGCGCAAATGAGTGGAACTTTATATTACAAAAAAAAACCACTAAAAAAAAATCTTGTTACAATTTTTTCGAAATATAAAAATACAAACTTATCAATTGTAAATACCATAACGGATGATAAAGGAAAATTCACCTTTGATATTGAACAAGGAAGAGAATACCTTTTAGATTCAGTTGTGATTTATCCATTAAAAGCAGACCCAGAAAAAAATGAGCCAATCTGGCATAGTGATTGGGCATCAACAACTTTCTTAATACCTGAAAATAATCTTTAATTATTATTAATTAGTATAAAATATATAAGTATGATTTTTGCTTTAAAAGTTTTATTAGCTGCCTTTGTGATTGCTTTTGCAAGCTGGCTTTCCGGTAAAAAACCTGAGCTATCTGGATTTATTATCGCTCTTCCAATAGCCAGTATAATAGCCATAGCGTTCTCTTTCTTAGAGCATAAAAATACTGAAAATACTGTAATATTTGCAAAAAGCATTCTTATTGGAGTACCTGTCTCATACTTATTTTTCTTACCTTTTTTCTTTGCAAAAAATCTCAATATGAATTTTTGGCTAATTTACTCGATTGGATTGACTTTACTTGTAATAGGATATTTTGTTCATAAATATATTATGAGTTTAATTTGAATGTTTGAGTTATTCGCAGACTCAACTCCAAATGCAAGAAAAATTTCAATAATGTTAGAGGAGATTAATAAGAGTTATGATTTGACTTTAATTAATTTAAATAAAGGTGAACAATTCAACGAGGAGTTTAAAAAAATTTCTCCATTTTCAAAAATTCCTGTTTTAAGACACAATAATAAGACCATATTTGAGTCTGGTGCTATCTTAATTTACTTGGCAGATATATCAGGAGAATTTTATGGCTCAAATCAAATTTTAACAACCCAGTGGTTGATGGCTCAAATGGGTTATATAGGCCCAATGTTAGGTCAGCATCATCAATTTCATCATTATAATCCCGGTAAAAGTGATTTTGGTGAAGAGAGGTATTTTAAAATCGCAGAAACGATATACAAAAATTTAGATGATCATTTATCTATAAATGAATATTTGGCAAATGAATATTCAATTGCAGATATTGCAACATTTCCTTGGATCGCTAGACATCCAATTCATGATATAGGTTTGAATAAATATATCAATTTATTACGTTGGTATAATCATATATCACTTAGACCTGCCGTCTTAAAGGGATATGATTTATTTAAGGATGGCTCAATACCACCTCCAGCGTAATCAAAATGAAAGTATACTTTAATGGTTCATGTAATATTTGTAATGCAGAAATAAGTCATTATAAAAAGAAAACCTTTAATATAAACTATGTTGATATTTCAAAAAATAAAGATGAGCATATAAATCATCTCTCCAAAAAAGATTTATTTAGAAGAATGCATGTATATCATGATGGAAAAATTTTTTCTGGATCAGAGTCCTTTTTAGTTTTATGGGATACAATTCCAAGATGGAGATACCTGTCTTTATTTTTGAAACTACCATTATTTAGACAATTATGGAAAATTGCATACGAAGGATTAGCTTTACTGCTTTATTTGAAGAACAAAAAGAAGATTGAGTAGAACCATTCTTGAAGAAAACCACAAGAATGGTTCTGGAGGATTAAGGTTAGTTATTAATTATTACTTTTCTTAGAAAATTTAGATCAATCAATATATCTCTATAAATGGGGATATTTTTGCTATTAGGCCCTATATAGTTAGAAAATCTAATTTTTTAAACGATTTAATTTTATCACTTCACCAATAAAATATAATGACCCTCCAAAATAAATTGATGTCTGATTTGATGAAACTTTATTAATTATTTTAAATGAATCTGTTAAGGAGCTTTCAAAATAGAGCTTAAGATATTTTGGTAATAAATCTTCAGTAATTGAGTTTTCCTCGTTCATTTTAACAACAATTATTTTATTAAAATGTTTTGATAAGCTAGTAAGCATTTGAATATATTTTTTATTCTTTAAAAAAGAGCATATAAGTATTTTTCTATTTTTTGGTAATGATTTAAGTAATGTTTTCATTCCATCGATATTGTGAAATCCATCTAAATAAATATTTTTATATTTCCTTATTTTTTTATTTAAAAGTCCGCTCTTAATTTGTTGCAATCTCCCAGGCCACTCACAACTCATCAACGCTTTTTCTGTTTTTTCTATTACAAATTTTTCTTTCAATATATTCCTCGCTAGATTTATTGCTAATCCAGCATTAATTAATTGATGTGATCCTTTTAAACTTAATTTTGATAAATTAACTTTTATATTATTCGATAAATAAAAATTAGATTTTACTTTCCAATGATTATTAAATAGATTTGCACTTAATTTTCTTTTTTTTAACTGTGACTTAATATATTTCATAACACTTGTTTTCTGTCGATTAATAAAAATCGTACTTTTGGAATTTAAAATTCCTAATTTTTCAAATGCAATTTGACTCAAAGAATTTCCTAAATAATCTTGATGATCTAAAGAAATTGGAGTAATAGCTGCATACTTTGATTTTTTTAAAATATTCGTAGCATCAAACCTTCCTCCAAGTCCAACTTCTAATATTAGATAGTCAGCTTTATGATCTTGAAATGCTTTAAATGCAGCTGCAGTTGTAATTTCGAAAAATGTAATCAAATTGCCTTGATTTTTATTTTCGCATAATTTCAAATATTTTAATAATTTCTGATCAGAAATA
The DNA here is from genome assembly GCA_902617485.1 of uncultured Alphaproteobacteria bacterium. Classification (GTDB taxonomy): domain Bacteria; phylum Pseudomonadota; class Alphaproteobacteria; order HIMB59; family HIMB59; genus HIMB59. The sequence continues at coordinate 11,199 of CACMXD010000012.1, forward strand.
TCTTTAGATCTTAATTGAATTCTTTCATTAAATTTTACTAGGTGAGGTGTGGAGTAAATATGTGTTGAATAACCATGATGATTGAGAATTGATTTTAAAATAGCTGCTGTAGAACCTTTACCATTAGTGCCAGCTATATGAATAACTTTTGGAAGCAAATTTTCATCAAAATCTATTTTTTTTAAAAGTTTTTTTATTCTTCCTAAAGATAAATCTGAAAACTTAGGATGAAGATTTAGTAACCTTTGAAAAATAGGATCTTTCAAGGATTTATTTTTTTACGAATGATAAAACTTTTGAAAGTGTTTGGCTTAATTCTTTTCGATGCACAACCATATCAATCATTCCATGATCTAGAAGATATTCGGCAGTTTGAAAATCCTTAGGTAATTGTTCCTTAATTGTCTCTTCAATAACTCTTTTTCCAGCAAAACCAATCATGCTTCCTTTTTCAGCAATTATAATATCTCCCAACATAGCAAAAGAAGCACTTACACCTCCTGTAGTAGGATGAGTGAGTACACTGATGTATGGGATTTTATTTTGGTCTAATATATTTACAGCCGCAACTGTTTTTGGCAACTGCATTAAACTGACAATTCCCTCTTGCATTCTCGCACCTCCAGAGGATGAAACTGATATAAAAGGACATTTTAGTTCAACTGACTTTTCACAAGCTATCTTAAAAGCTTCACCTACAAACTGGCCCATAGAACCACCCATAAAATTAAAATCCAAAATAAAAACAACTACTTCTATATTCCCAATATTGCCTTTTGCTACAATTGCTGCATCTTTTTGGTCAGTTTTTTTTTGTGCAGCTTTTATTCGATCTGAGTACTTTGTAAGATCTTTAAACTTTAAAGGGTCATTATTTTCAAATGGTATGTTGATCAGTTCATATGTTTTATCATCAAATAAGTTATTTAATCTATTTTCTACATCCATATTCATGTGATTGTCACAATGCGAGCAAACAAATAAATTATCTTTATGTTCGGATTTATATAACATTAGATTGCATTTATTACAGTTAGTCCAAAGATCTGAAGGTGTATCTTTTCTTGAAACTAATGAATTAAGTTTAGGTTTAACAAAATCAGTTAACCAATTCATTTTTTAAATCTTAACCTCTTTAATAAATTTATTTAATGTTTTTAAATATTTATTGAAATTCATTTTTAAATCAAAGTATTTTTGAATAATAGCAGAACCAATTATAACACCATCTGCTTTAGTTTTCTTTGATATATTAATTACATCTTTTTTAGACTTTATGCCAAATCCAACTAAAACGGGAACAGAAGACATTTTTTTTATTGATTGAACATTTTTATTTATTTCTCTGTAATCTAGTCTATTTGAACCTGTAATTCCTGTTGCTGATATATAATAAATAAATCCTTTTGAATCTTTTAAAAGTTTTTTTGATCTTTTCTTATCTGTCATAGGAGAGATTAACTTGATCAAATGTATGTTATTTTTAGAAAATGACTTTTTGATTTCACCTTCTTCTTCAAAAGGTAAATCAACAATTATTATACCATCAACTATACTTTTAATATTTTTGATGAATTTAGTTAATCCAAATTTACGAATAGTATTTAAATAACACATGATGACAAATGAAGTATTATTTTTTGATTTACTTAATTCTGTAATTAAATTTAGTGATTTTTGTGTTGATAATTTTGATCTAAGTGCAAGTTTGTTTGCTTCTTGGATAATCGGCCCGTCTGCCATTGGATCAGAAAAGGGAAGGCCAAATTCAATAATATCAGGTTGATGAGATAAAATTTCATTAAATATCTTTTTACTTTGATTAAGAGTCGGAAACCCACACGTCATAAATAGGGAAAGTATCTTTTTTTTGGGAAGAGTATCTAGTTTATTCATCTGCATCAAATCCAATTGCTTTAGCTGCGGTAAATAAATCTTTATCACCTCGGCCACACATATTTAAAATTACAACTTTATTTTTATGTTTATTTTTAAATGCTTTAATTAAGTAAGCTAGGGCATGAGAAGGCTCTAATGCAGGAATTATTCCCTCTAGTTTTGAACATATTTGAAATGCTTTAAGAGCTTCTTTATCAGTTACACCAAAGTACTTAACTCTTTTAATATCTTTGAGGTGAGAGTGTTCAGGCCCTACACCAGGATAATCGAGGCCAGCAGATATAGAATGTGCCTCTTTTATTTGTCCATCATTGTCTTGTAAGACATAACTGTAACTACCATGTAAAATACCAGGAGTTCCAGATGTCATTGTAGCAGCTGTTTCTTCTGTTTTGGCGCCCTTACCAGCTGCCTCAACTCCAATAATCTTTACATTTTTATCATTCAAAAATGGATAAAATAAACCCATGGCATTTGACCCCCCTCCAACACATGCAATCAAATAATCTGGTAGTTTTTTCTCTACTTTTAATATTTGTTCTCTAGCTTCTTTTCCAATTACAGATTGAAAATCTCTTACCATTTTTGGATAGGGGTGAGGACCCGCGGTAGAACCAATAATATAAAAAGTATCTCTGACGTTTTTAATCCAATCTCTCAAAGCTTCATTCATAGCATCTTTTAAAGATTTACTGCCAGACTCAACAGGAATAATGGTGGCCCCCAGAAGCTTCATTCTAAAAACATTAGGTTTTTGTCTTTCGATATCTTTTGACCCCATGTAAATATAACAAGGAAGACCAAAAAGAGCACAAACTGTAGCTGTTGCGACTCCATGTTGTCCAGCACCTGTTTCAGCAATAATTCTTGTTTTGCCCATTTTTTTTGCAAGGAGTATTTGTCCTAGGCAATTATTGATTTTATGTGCACCTGTATGATTTAGCTCATCTCTTTTAAAATATACTTTTGGTCCATTAATATATTTAGATAGATTTTTAGCATAGTGTAATGAAGAGGGCCTACCTACATAGTTTTTAAAAAGATCATTTAGTTCTTTTTTAAATTTTTTATCTTTTTGAATTTTTTTATAAGATTTATCTAAATTTAATAATAGGGGCATTAATGTTTCTGAAACATACATTCCACCAAACTCACCAAATCTTCCTATAGGGCTAGGTTGTTTATATTTTTTCATTAATTATAAATTGATGAAATAATGCCATCAATTAAAGTAAGGCTTTTTTCACCTGGTTTTTCCTCTACACCAGAATTTATATCAACAAAATCCGCACCTGTTAAGTTAATTGCCTTTTTGATATTAGTGACATTTAGACCTCCTGATAAAATATAAGGAAGTTTTTTAATATTTTTAAAATCAGACCAATCCCAAGTTTTATTGTTTCCTCCAGGCATCTGTTTTGAAGATGGTTTCGCTTCAATGAGGAACTGATCTACATCTATCAACTCAGTCTTTTTAAAATCCTCTGGTGATATTGATTTATATATATTTTTCTTAAAATTATTTTTAACTTCGCTTATGAAGTTTTGATCTTCATTCCCATGAAGTTGTATTGTATCAAAATCAAAAACTTCCAATTTATTTTTAATTTCATCAATTGATGGATTAACAAAAACACCCACAAATTTATCTTTATGTGATTTAAAATATTGGTTAACAAGAGATAGTGTGTCCGTATTAATAAATCTTGGACTCTTTTCATAAAAGATCAATCCTTGATAAGAAATATTTAAATCAAGACAGTGATTAATAATAGCTGGATTATTTTGTCCACAAATTTTTATTTTTATTTTGTTCGCCATATTCTTTTAATAAATCTAAGGGTTTTTTGCTTTCTATTAATTCTCTACCTATTACAACAAAGCTTGCACCATCTTGTAAAGCATTATGAGCAAAAGTAACTCTTTTTTGATCATCATTTCTAGCAAACATTTTAACACCAGGTGTTATTTTAATTAATTTATTATATTTTCTTAAAACTTTCAGGTCATCACCTGAACAAATAAGGCCATGAATGTTTATATTATTTGCAATTTCAGCAAATTTTTTTACAAGTTTGCTTGTATTTCTCTCTTTATATATTTTTTCGCTATCTTTTCCATCTAAGCTAGTTAATAAGGTTACTCCTAGGATTTTAGTTTTAAGTTTATTTTTCTTAATTGATTTTACTGCAGCCCTCATCATCTCTTTACCTCCTGATATATGCAAGGTAAGAAAATCAGGATTTATTTTTGATAAAGAGTCTATTGCACTACTAACTGTGTTAGGAATATCATGAAGTTTTAAATCAAGGAATAATTTACATTTCGACTTTTTAATTTCTGATACTAATTCTTTAGACTGTGTATTGTAAAAAGACCTGTACCCCACCTTAAAACCATAAACATAACTGGATAGTTTTTTCACAATATTAATATTTTGTTGATTTGATTTGAGATCTAAGGCTATAAAAGATTTAAATTTTTTCATTAAGTTTCTTGTTTATATTATCACTAGCTTTAAATGTAACTTTCCATTTAGAGGGAATATATATTTTTTTTTTATTTCTTGGATTAGAACCATATCTCGAGTCCATAAATTTTAGTTTGAAAATTCCAAAGTTTCTTAATTCTATAGAAATGTGGTCAGAAATACTTTTTTCTAAAATATCAAAAAATCTATTAAAAATAGCCTCATTAACTTTAGGAGTTAGGTCAGTCTCTGATTTTAAGAATATTTTTAAAAGATCTGACTTATTCTTCTTTGGAGCCCTTGTCCTCATCCAAAGCCTTACCAAGAATGTCTCCTAAAACAGATCCAGAGGATTTAGATCCATATTTTTCTAACAAACTTTGTTCTTCATCTATCTCTAGTTGACGTATTGAAAGAGCAAACTTTCTATTCGTTAGATCAATTGAGCTAATTTTAGCATTTATCTTTTGACCTTCATTATATCTAGATATATTTTGCTCTTCTTTATTTTTAGAGAGTTCTTTCCTTCTAATTGTTGTTTCAATGAAGTTATCAACTTCAACTTCGATACCGTTATTATTAATTTTTGTTATTGTTGCAGAAACTATATCTCCTTTTGATTTATTTTTAAAATATTCGTGAAAAGGATCAGGAGATAACTGTTTAATACCAAAACTTACTTTCTCTTTTTCTGGATCAATCTCAAGTATAATGACTTTAATGTTTTCCCCTTTTTGGTATTTCTTAAGTGATCTGTCACCATTCGAGTCAGTCCAAGAAAGATCATTTTTATGGATAAGGCCATCTATATTTTCATTAAGCTTTGCGAAAACACCAAACTCAGTTATATTTTTTACTTCAGTTTCAATAATCTGATCTTTTTTGTACTCATTCAAAATATTTTCCCATGGATTTGGCTCAGTTTGTTTTATTCCAAGACTTATTCTCTTCTTTTCTTGATCAATTTCCAAAATTTTAACTCTAATATTAAAACCAACTTCTAAAATTTTGTTTGGATGAATATTTTTCTTTGTCCAGCTAATATCATTAGAATGAACCAATCCCTCTAAATCCTTGTTTGTCAATTGAACAAAAGCTCCATAATCAGTGATATGTGTAATTTTTCCATCATATATTTCATCAAGATTGATTTTAGTTTCAATGTTATCCCAAGGATCATCTTTTAATTGTTTATAACCAAGACTTATTTTATCAGAGTCATCAGATACTTTTAAAATTTTGAATTCATAGTTTTTTCCAATTTCTAGAACATCTGATGGATGACCAATTCTACTCCATGAGATATCACTTAAGTGTACCAATCCATCGATACCACCTAAATCAACAAAAGCTCCATAATCAGTAAATGTTTTTACTTTACCACTTACAACTGAGTCATTTTTAGATTTTTCTAAAATTTGTTTTTTTATCTCTTTCTGTTTATCCTCAAGTATTGCTTTTCTTGATACTACAATATTACCTTTTGAATAATCCATCTTAAGAATTTCAAAAGTCTCCTCTGTTTTGATTAAATGACTAACGTCTCTTACTGGTCTGACATCTATCTGACTTAGTGGAAGAAAAGCATTTGTGCCCATTATTTTTACATATAGTCCAGCTTTTGCTTTGCCGACTATAAAGCCTTTCACTCTTTCCTTGTTGTCAAATATTTTTTGTAGTTTTTCCCATGACTTCATTTTAATAGCTTTTTCATGAGATACTTTAATATTGCCTTCTCTATCTTCTAATTTCTCAATAAAAACCTCAACTTTTTGACCAGTCTTTAAATCATCAGAATGACCTGTATTGATAAACTCTTCCTTTGGTATTTGACCTTCACTTTTGTATCCTATGTCAACGGTAACTTGTAAATCACTTATTTTTAGAATAGTTCCAGAGATTATTTTGTTTGCAGATAAATTACTTTTTGATTCAAATTGTAGTTCTAACAGCTTGTTATACTCTTCATTAGATATCATATTTCATAATTTGCCTTTCAAATTGTTAGGTCGTTTTAAAGTTTTATTTCTTTTTTTCAAGGAAAATTAATTTAAAAATTTTCTTATATCTTTAAAAAAAGAAGGATAACTAGTATTTACGCATGATTTATCCTTAATTATATTACGTTTTTCACATATTAAGTTAGCTACGTAAAAAGCCATGACAATGCGATGGTCATGATTGTGTGTGATGTTAGCATTACCTTTTTTTAATTTATTATTTCCGTGGATATACAAATCAAATCCTTTAACTTCAGATTTCACACCCATTTTTAATAAATTTTTATGAATTAAATCAAGTCTATTACTCTCTTTAACTGTAAGCTCTTTCAAACCTTTAAAAATTGAAATGCCATTAGCAAATGAGGCAGCTATTGAAAGTATAGGCACCTCATCAATTTGTAATGGTATTTTTGATGATTTTACTAAAACAGATTTTAAATTTTTCTTTTGATCAATTAATATGTCAGCAACAGTTTCATTATTTAATTTTTCCTTTTTGATAACTTTAATATTACCCCCCATGGATTTTAAAGTTTCAATAAATCCAATTCTGGTCTTATTAAACAAAATATTTTTAACAAGTAATTTAGATCCAGGTAATAAGCATGCACCTGTTATTAAAAATGCTGCAGATGATGGATCTCCAGGAACTTGGTATTTAATTGGTTTTAGCAACTTATCATTTTTTAATTCTATATATCTAAAATTTTTGTCATGTTTTACTTTAATATTATAGCCCATCGACTTAAGCATATTTTCTGTGTGATCTCTTGTAGATCTAAATTCTTTTATTTTAACAAGACCATTAGTATTTAATGATGATAAGATTATTGAACTTTTTATTTGTGCTGATGGAATTATAACCTCAAAATTTAAAGGTATAGCATTCCCAACACCTTTAATATTGATTGGGGGATACAAATTATTCTTTAACTTAATAATTGAACCTATTCTAGATAAGTGTTCTGTAACTCTTTTCATAGGCCTGCTGTTTAATGATTTATCTCCAATTAATACTGCTTCAATGTTATTTGAAGATACCAAACCAGCGATCAGTCTTATTCCTGTACCTGAATTTCCAAAATTTAACTTTTTTGTTGGCTGAAACAATGAACCTGGAGGCAACCCATAAATTATAAATTTATTGTCCTTTTTTTTTATATTTGCTCCAAGTTCAGACATAACTGCAATAGTATTTAGTACATCTTCACCTTCGAGTAAATTGGTTACAATTGACTTACCAATTGCCTGACTTCCTAGAATAATTATTCTATGACTTATTGATTTATCTCCCGGAGGAAAATAGGAACCCTTAAAAAAAATTTTTTTTTTATTACTTATCATAATTTTCGCCAAGGTAGATTTTTTTCACGAATTCGTCTTTTATAATAACTTTTGGAGTTCCTTCTTTAACTATTTCTCCATTATAAATAATATTTGCATAGTCAACAATTTTTAAAGCCTCTCTGACATTATGATCAGTAACAATAATTCCAATACCACTATTTTTTAATTTTAAAATTGTATCTTTAACTTCTTCAATAGCAATTGGATCAATACCAGCGAAAGGTTCATCTAACAATAAATATTTTGGATTACTTGCCAAAGCTCTAGCTATTTCAGTTCTTCTTCTTTCTCCTCCTGATAGAAGCTTACCCTTTGTTTCAATAAATCTCTCTAATGAGAATAGTTTTACTAACTTGTTAGAAACAACTTTTGCATCATTTTTTTTATGAAATAATTGAGCTATGGATAAAATATTTTCGTAAACATTTAAGTCTCTAAATATGGAAGCCTCTTGAGGCAGGTAAGATATACCGAATGCACTTCTATCATTTAGGCTATAATTGATTAAATTCTTTTCATTTAAATATATTTCACCACTATCAGGTTTTAAAAAACCAGCGATAATATTAAACAATGTTGTTTTTCCACTTCCATTTGGTCCGAGAAGTCCATAAATTTTTTTTTGATCAAACGATAAATTAACTTTGTTTAAAGCAATCTTTGATTTAAATTTTTTATTAATATTTTTTAATTGTATTTCATTATTCATTTATAAATACTTCAACAACACTCTCTTTTTTTGAAGCGCTCATAGTTCTAGTATTGTTTTTGAGATCTATAATCAATTTATCACCTTTAAGAATTCTTTCATCAGAGACTATTTTGACGTTATCATAAAGTTCGATTAAATTTTTTGGTTTAAAATATAATCCATAATCTGAATAGTAAATTTCATCGTTATAAAAAATTTCTATACTTCCTTTAACTTCAATCTCATTAAAAACTTCTCTTTCATCCTTTATTTCATATTTAGCTCTTAGGAAATCACTTGATATTTTTATTTCATCACTTTGATAAATTACATCACCTTTAGCAACATACTCTTTATTTTCAGAGTCCCAAGTAATACCTTCTTTTGCTTTTAAAACATCTTTTCCAAACGATATATAAGGGCATATTACTAATAAAACAGTAATTATTTTTAATAAATTATTCATTTAAAAAAAGGACAACAGTATTCCCAATAAAGTTAATCATATTTGAAGAATTGTCGAATTTAAAACCTTCAGACTCAACATTTGTTGTTTTATTAATTAAATTTGTTTTGTTACTACTTTCAGCATTTCCTGTATTAAAATTAATCAAAATGTCAAAACTATTAACTTCATAATTATCATTTTTTAAACTAGATTGACCTTTTAAAAGTGTGCGCTCATCATCAATATAAATTAACTTATCAGCTTTAATAAGATTATTACCATCTTTATTGAACATAATAGTTTCAAATCTATCTAAAGAGTTATTATTCTGTTTAAGGTAACTATTTGACTTGTTATTAAACATTATGATTATAGCTTGCATTGAAAGAGAAATACAAATTAAAAAAAAAAGAAAATTTTTAATATTCAGTAATTTATACACTTAAAGTACATTCCTTAAGATTTACTATACCTATAGGTTTAAGTTTATCAGATACTATCAAACTAGTTATAGATTTTTTGTTCATTAAATTTATTGCTGTAGAAACTAGAATATTTTCTTTGACTGTAACCGGTTTGGAATTCATAATATCTTTAATTTTACAAGAATTTAGGTAATTTAATCCTTTTTTAAATGATCTCCTTAAATCACCATCAGTAATTATTCCAGATATTACATTTTTTTGATTACATACAATTACACATCCATATTTTTTTTCTGTCATGACTAATATAGCCTCAGAAATTTTTTCATTAATATGAACAATAGGTAAATCTTTACTCATAATATCAGATAAAGTTTTCAAGTTTTTTCCAAGTTTACCCCCGGGATGAAGCTTTCTAAAAGAGGATTTATCAAAATTTCTGTAATTCAATACCGCACAACACAGCGCATCACCCATTGCAAGGGCCATCGTCGTTGAAGTTGTAGGAATAATTTTGAGCTTGTCAGCTTCAGTATGTTTAGGAAGTTTTAACACTATATTTGAGTTTTTAGATAAAACACTATTAGAGTTAGATGTAATTGAAATTATAATAACACCTTTAAGCTTAGCAAAATTAATTATGTCTAAAATTTCATTAGTTTCTCCAGAGTTTGATATAATTATTAGTATGTCTCCTTTGTCAATAATCCCCAAGTCCCCGTGACTAGCTTCCGAAGGATGAAGGTATAAAGATGATATTCCAGTTGATTTGAATGAAGAGGATACTTTTCTAGCAATGTAGCCACTTTTACCTAAGCCCGTAAATATTATATTTTTTTTACTCTCTAAAATAAGCTGTACTGCTTTTGAAAAATCATTACCCAAACTAGTTTTTAAAGCTTTCAGTCCTTTAATCTCAGTTTCTATTATATCTTTACCAATAGTAAAAATTTTTTTTTTGCTCATAATATTATTTTAAAATCCAATTTTAATGAGCATATATATCAAAGTCCCATCCCATTAAATCTAAGTCGACCCTTGTTTCCAAAAAAGATAAAATTTCTTTATACTCTTTTGATAATGATTTTTTTTTAAGTTCTGAATTAAAAACCCTATATATTTCATCAAGATATTTGACATCATTTATTGCATATTGAATTTGATCATTTGTCAGTCTTTTGTTACTCCAGTTAGAAGACTGCTCTTTTTTATCAATATCAATTTTTAAAAATTCTGATACCAAATCTTTAAGACCATGTTTATTAGTATAGGTTCGAATTAACTTAGATGCAATTTTAGTACAAAAAACATTTTTTACATTTATTTTCAAATACTGTTTTATTACTGCTATATCAAATCTAGCAAAATGGAAAATTTTTAATATTTTTTTATTTTCTAAAAGTGCCTTAAGATTTTTACATTTTTTAGGTTCAAATTTATCAGCAATCTGAACTAAATAATATTTACCATCGCTATTATTTTTAATTTGTACAAGACACAGTCTATCTCTTTTCACAACCAGCCCCATAGTCTCAGTATCAATAGATATTGAAGTTTTAAAGCTTTTTAAAATATTTTTTGGTAGGTCATTTTGGAATAATTGATAGTTTGACATCTTAAGACATATATTTATATAAGATACTTATCCTAATGAGAAACAAAAATATCTTAGTTTTCGGTTCAACTGGTTTTATTGGAAGAAGCTTAACAAAAAGACTTCTACAAAATGGTAATAAATTAGTCTGCCCAGTAAGAAATGCCAGCAAAGTTAAAAGAAACATACTTTCTGGAGATATCGGTCAAATAGAAGTTATAAATTTTGATATTAATAATCTCGATGAAATAAAAAATTTGATCATAAATACTGATTTTGTAATAAATTTAATCGGAATTTTTTATGAAAAAAATAATCTATCTTTTGAAACAGCTCACTTTTTATTGCCTAAGAAAATCGCTGGATATTGCGAATTATTTAATAAACCATTTCTGCATGTATCAAGTTTAGGCTCAACTTTTCGAACAAAATCAAATTATCTTATCAGTAAAAAAATGGGTGAAGAATTTATCGAAAATAATAATTCTAATTATATCATCGTAAGACCAAGTGCTGTTTATGGTGAAGAAGATAATTTTTTTAATTTATTTGGTAAGATGGCAAAATATTTACCATTTCTTCCTCTAATAAAAGGTGGAAATACAAAATTTCAACCAATTTATATAAATGATTTATCTCTATTGATTTTTAATTTATGTAGTAGTTTTAATAAGTACAAAAATTTAAATCTTGCTGCGGTAGGTAATGAAATTTACACTTTTAAGGAAATTTTAAGCCACATATTCTCATCTTTGAAGAAAAAGGAGAGGTTCTTTTATATGCCATCTTTTATTGCAATTCTTCAAGGTAAAGTATTAGAAAAATTTCCTAAACCTTTATTTACATATGATCAGTATGTAACTCTCTCTCATGATAGCATTTCGGAAGGAAGTCAAAAATTAGTCACTGAAATACTGAACCAAGATTTATCAAATATGAAAATTATTACTTCAGAGTATCTTAAAAAGTTTATTGATAAAGTTTAATAAACATAAGTTAATAAAATTATACCAATTAAAATTCTGTAAATCACAAAGGGTGTAAAACCAATTCTATTTATAATTTTAATAAATAAAAAAATTGTAATATATGCTGTAAAAAATGTAGTCAAAAAAATGATTGTTAAATTCTTATCAATGAAAAAATTTTCAAAATTTTTTAAATTTGATAAAAAAGATAACCCAATAATTGGTATACCCATATATAAGCTATAAATTGATGAATACTTTCTGTCCTCACCAACTAATCTAAAAGCAATTATGCAGCTACCTGCTCTACTAAATCCGGGTAAAAAAGCAAGACATTGAAATAAACCTGCTATTATAAATTTTGAGCTTTTTCGTTCAAAATTCACTCTAAATTTCATCTTGTCTGTAATGTAAAGTAATATAGCTCCAATTATTGATGTATATCCTATTAATTTTAAGCTAATAAAACTCAAATTATAAAATTTGAATATTAGACCCAGAAAAACTGCTGGTATAGTCGCATATACTATAAATTTAAAGTTAGTTCTAATATTGGTTTTTGATAAATGTTTATGAATAAATAAATATAACATAAGAGCTAATAAAGAGGCAAAGTGGGCAGATGTTTCATACAAAAAGTTCCTTGATTCTTCGTTTTTAAAAATTATTTCCAAAATGTTAAGATGCCCACTAGAGCTAACAGGGATAAATTCAGTAATTCCTTGAATTAAACTGTATAAAATATAAAATATATTATCATTAGTCATAATTTATTACCATTTACAAGTTTACTAGGCTTAAAAATCTTTGTACTAATACAGTCCATTTTATTTGTAGGAGAATAAAGTAATATTTTATTATCATGTTAGAGTTTCATAAAAAGAAATCTAAGAATCCCTCTAAAACTGAACCTGAAAAAAGAATAAAGGATTTTCAGGAGATTTATAGTCAGTTTGACCAAAAAGATTCTGTTGAACAATCCTCAAGGTGCTCACAATGCGGCATACCCTATTGCCAAATTCACTGTCCATTGAATAACAACATACCAGATTGGCTTCGCTACATTGCAGAAGGCCGATTGGAGGAGGCTTATCAAGTGTCTGCTTCAACAAATGCATTTCCAGAAGTGTGTGGAAGAGTTTGCCCACAAGATCGTCTGTGTGAGGGTAATTGTGTTGTTGAAAAGGCAGGCTTTGGAGCAATTACAATTGGTAATTTAGAAAAATACCTAACTGAAATAGCATGGAAAAATGGATGGGTTAAAAATTTATCATCGAAAAACAAATTTAATCAAAAAGTAGCCATTATAGGATCAGGACCAGCAGGAATGGCGGCTTCAGCCTACTTAGCTCAAAATGGGTATCAAGTAGATGTATATGAAAAAAACGATCGAGCAGGTGGTTTGATGATTTATGGCATACCAAATTTTAAATTAGATAAAAATATAGTTGAAAGAAGAACAAAATGGCTTCAAGAGAGCGGAGTTAAATTTAACTTAAATACAGAAGTTGGGAAAAATATCTCTTTTCAAGATTTGGAAAAAGATTACGACGCAATATTAATAGCAACTGGAGTGTATAAAGCTAGAAAGTTAGATATAGATACATCTTCAGTTGTAAATAGTATTCCAGCTTTAGACTTTCTTATTGAAAGCAATAGAACTGGATTGGGTGACTCTCCCTCAGAAAATAAATTTCTTAATGCTAAAAATAAGAATGTAGTTGTCATTGGTGGAGGTGACACAGCTATGGATTGTGTTAGAACAGCTATAAGACAACAAGCAAAGGAAGTGACTTGTCTCTACAGAAGAAATAAAGAGAATATGCCAGGATCAGCTAGAGAGGTTTTGAACGCAGAACAAGAGGGTATTAAATTTAATTGGTTATCTGTTCCATCAAAAATTATAAGCGAGGATAATACTGCAACTAGCATGACTTATAAAGTTGCTGCCTTAGGTGAGGTTGATGAGAGCGGAAGAAGAAAGCCAGTTGATACAGGTGTTGAAAAACAAATTAAAAGCGACTTAATAATCCAAGCTTTGGGTTTTGAGCCTGAGGATTTAAACCATAATTTTAAAACAAATATTGAATTAACAAGCTGGAAAACAGTTAAAGTTGATTTTAAAAAGTTTCAAACTAGTAATCCAAAGATTTTTGCTGCTGGGGATATTGTCAGAGGAGCATCTTTAGTAGTGTGGGCTATTCACGATGGCCGCGA
>CACMXD010000013.1:0-23494 GCA_902617485.1 uncultured Alphaproteobacteria bacterium
AGAATTCCAATTTTTTTCATTTAAAATTTATCTGAGTCCCATAACCATGCTGCTCCTCGCACTCCACTTGAGTCACCATGAGTATTTCGCAAGATCTTATTTCTTACTTTATCACTAAATGTATATTTGGGAAGTAGTTTTGGAATATTTGAATACAATCTTTCAATATTTGACATACCCCCACCTAAAATTATTACATCAGGGTCGACTATACCGATCATAACAGCAATTAGCCTCGCAAACCTATCCTCATATAATTCAAATTCTTTTTTTGCACGTTCATCTCCATTTAACTCTAAATCTACTATTTCTTTCGTTGTGAAATTTGTTTTATATTTTTTGTTGAAAATCTTAGTAAATCCAATGCCAGAGATAAATTGTTCTGCACATAAAGGCCTGCCGCAATTATCAACTGGACATTTCAAATTTAAATCCCACTCCTCTTTTCTAGGGTAGGGTAATGGTTGATGACCCCAATCTCCCGCAACCTGATTTACTCCTTCAACTACTCTTTTGTTATGAACAAAAGACCCTCCAAAACCAGATCCAATTATTACTCCCCAAACAGTGTTATAATTTGCACCAGATCCGTCAATTGCCTCTGATAATGCAAAACAATTTGCATCATTCATGATTTTAATTTCACGATCTAGACTCATTTCTAAGTCCTTTTTGAAAGGCTTTCCATTTAACCAAATACTATTTGCATTTTTAATCAAACCATTTTCTTTGGAGGAAGATCCAGGTATACCGACACCAACTGAACTTTTAGAATTAGTGTGCTTATCAAATTCTTCAACTAAAGCTTTTATAGTTTTAACACCGCTCTCATAATTTTTTTCATAACCTGACCTTTTTCTAAGTATTTCTTCTCCTTTATCATTGATTAGAATACCCTCAATTTTTGTTCCACCGTAATCAATCCCTATTTTATAATTCATAATTTAGATAAATTTTTAAAACATTATATGTTTTTGACATTTCATTAAAATCTTTAATTTGATTAGAAATAGCATCTAAACAAGTGTAAGTTTTTTATATGAAAAAGAAGATGATAAATTGGGGTATTATTAGCACGGCAAAAATTGGTTGGGAACATGTAATACCTGCTATCTTAAAATCTAAAAATAGCAGATTAGTTGCTATTGCAAGCCGCAACACATTGCGAGCAAAAAAATTAGCACAAAAATTTAAAATCGCAAAAAGCTATGGCTCTTATAAAGAGCTTTATAAAGATCAAGAAATTGATGTCGTATATAACCCTTTACCTAATCATTTACATATAAAATCGAGTATCGAGGCATGTAAAAATAAAAAACATATTTTATTGGAAAAGCCCTTATCGCTCAAAGCAAGTGATATTGATCCTTTAATAAAATATGCTTCTCAAAACAAAGTTGTCATTAAAGAGGCTTTTATGGTTAGACATCATCCTCAATGGCAATGGATAAAAAAATATATGAAGTCAGGAAAACTAGGATCAATATCAGGTATTTCAACAGTTTTTTCATACAATAATAAAAATCCTAAAAACATAAGAAACATTAAAAAATTTGGAGGAGGAGCTATTTATGATATTGGATGCTATCCTACTGTTATATCAAGATATTTATTAGATAAAGAACCAAAGAGAGTTGTTGGATTAGCAAAAAATGATAAAAAATTTAAAACAGACATACTCTCATCTGTAGTTTTAGATTTTGGAGAGATATACTCATCTTTTATTGTTGCAACTCAAAGTACATTTTCACAACAGGTAATAATTTTAGGCACAAAAAAAACTTTGATAGTAGAAAATCCTTTTAATGCGATTGCAACTAAACCAACAACAGTTGTTATTTACAATGGAAAATCAATTTATCGTAAAGATAATACAAAAAAAGTCTTTCCAGCTACTAATCAATACGAGCATCAAGTTACAAAATTTTCAAATGAATTATTATATAAGACTAAAGTAGATTATGACTTATTAGATGCAAAAAAAAATATGAAGGTATTAGATTCCATTTTTATGTCTATCAAGAAAAAAAAGTGGATTAAAATTTAACTTATTAATGAGATAATAAATAATTTGAATTAATCAATGGGCACTAGAAGGAGCCCAAATATTTATATCACCCTCTTTTGCAGTTTTATTTATTTCTTTAATTTCTTTTTTTGAAAATTTTAAATTATCCAGTGCAGCTAAGTTTTCTTTAAGCTGTTTTACGGTTCTAGCTCCAATTAAAGCAGATGTTATTGCACGATTATTTAAGACCCATGCTATGGCCATTTGGGATAGTGATTGATTTCTTCTTTTTGCAATTTTATTGAGTTCATTAATAATTTTAGTATTTTTTTTCGTTATTAAATCTTTGCTGAAAGAGCTATTTTCACTAACCCTTGAAAATTTGGGAATTCCTTTCAAATATTTATTAGATAAAAAACCTTGGGCTAGTGGAGAAAAGGCGATACAGCCAACTCCTTTTTTTATAAGAGTTTTTGTTAAATCTTTTTCAATCCATCTATTGATTAATGAATAAGAAGGTTGATGAATTAATAATTTGATACCTTTGCTCTTTAAAATTGAAATCATTTTATTTGTTTTATTGGAGGAGTAAGAAGAAACACCAATATACAGGGCCTTACCAGCTTTATAAATACTTTCTAAAGCATCAGCTGTTTCCTCAAGAGGTGTATTTGGATCAAAACGATGAGAATAAAATATATCTACATAATCCAGTTTCATCCTTTTTAAACTTTGATCACAACTAGCAATTACATGTTTTTTTGAACCCCATTCCCCATATGGTCCATCCCACATATCGTAACCTGCCTTAGACGATATAATTAATTCATCACGGTATTTTCCGAGATCACTTTTCATGACTTTTCCAAAATTAGACTCAGCACTGCCATAAGGTGGTCCATAATTATTTGCTAAATCAAAATGTGTTATTCCTGCATCAAAAGACTCAAAAAGAATTTTTTTTGATTCTGAGGTCATCCCATTGCCTCCAAAGTTATGCCATAACCCTATTGATAAGACAGGTAGTTTTAAACCACTATCACCACAGTTCCTATAATGCATTTTTTGATAGCGATTTTTGTCTGAAATATATGGCATATTTAAAATAATTCCTCTTTGTATGGCATTGAATTTGCTGCTCCCTCCCTTGTAACAGAAACACCTGCAACAAGATTAGCAAACTCAATAGCTTCTTTATAGTTATTATTTTGTGAGATTGCCACACTTAAAGCCCCATTAAATGCATCTCCCGCACCTGTTGCGTCAATTACCGGTTTTTTTAGATTAGAAGCAGGTACTATAAACTCCTCTTTATTGTTTTTAAAATAACAACCATTTTCTCCAAGTGTAATAATTATATTTTTAATTCCTTTATCTAAAAAAAAACTTCCTGCTTTTTTACAGTCTTCCTCATTTTTAATTGATTGACCAAAATAAAAACTTGCCTCCGTTTCATTTGGAGTAAAAAAATCAAAATATTGAAAGTTATCATCAGTTATTTCACTAGCGGGTGCTGGATTTAGAATTGTTGTGCAATTAAAATTTTTCGCTTTTTTTAGAGCATATAGTGTTACCTCTTTTGGCGTCTCTAACTGAGTTAAAAAAACATCAGAAGACTCTATTATATTTAGCTTTGAGTCGATTAACTTTTCATCGATTGTACCTGCAGCTCCTGGAACAACATTTATTGCATTTTGCCCAGTTTGTTCATTAATCAAAATACCTGCAGCCCCAGTCGACTCATTTTCAGAGATAACCAAACCATCATAATTTATTTTATCTCTCTCATATAGAGAGACTGCAAGATCGGCATAGCTATCTTTACCTACTTTACTTATAAATGAAACATTACCCCCAGCTCTTGCTGCTGCTATTGCTTGGTTAGATCCTTTACCACCTGGTCCGATGATGTATTTTTTTCCTAATATCGTTTGACCTGGTATTGGAATATCATTTGCAAAAAAACATAGATCTGCAACGAATATCCCAAATACACAAATACTCACTTATCTAGTACCCAAACAGTACCATCAGGTTTTACAACTCCTTTAGTTAAGATAAAGCATCCAAATGGCCTAGTTTCGTTTGTTGTTATTATGGCAAATGCCTTTTTGGCTTCATCATAAAATTTAAACCTCTCAATAGATGAAATTTTCCAATGTTCTCCTGAGATTTTCTTCGTCATGTCAATTATTTCTTGGTGAACTTCATTTAACTGATCTGGATTTCCATCAATTTCCATCCTTTGAATAGGAGAGTCAACAAAGCTATCTAGAGGGAATACGGAGAGTATAGCTTCGGCAGCCCTTGCAGCATTTACTCCATCAATACGATGAACTCTGGAGTTCATCGAATAGGCGGGAAAATTTGAGTCACATAGAATTAATTTATCTCCATGTCCCATCGCTCTTAAAGTATGCAAAACCTCTGGACTAAGAATAGGATCAATTTTAATAAGCATATTATATAGAACTAAATTAATTACTTAAATTCAACTTAATTAATTAATTTTCACTGGTTTTGATCTTAGCTTTCTGACAGTCTCTAGCTCTGCTTTCCTGCATAATTTTGGAGGTAGACCTTTATCTATAAGTTTTAAATCTTCAAACACTATTTCGCCCATTTCATAAAATACAGACTCTAGAGCTCCCGCTCTGTGTGCTGAGAAAAGAATATTTTTAGATTTACGTATGGGATCATTTTTTTTTACTGGCTCCTCAGGAAATACATCTGTTGCAACTTTTATCTTTCTTTTTTTTGAAATTTTTAGTAGGTCTTTAAAATTCACTACATCAGCTCTACTTAAAATTAGTAAACAAGAATTTTGTTTCATCAGATTCAGTAGCTTTTTATCAATCATATGTTTGTTTTTTGTAGTGATTGAACTAAGAACATATATCACATCTGATTTTTTAAATATTTCACTAAGAGAATTATCTTTACAATTATTTTCCTCAAGCAACTTGCTTGGAAGCCAAGGGTCGTATGCAAGAAAATTATTTGTGAAAGGCTCTAACAAGGGTTTTAACTTTTTGGCCAGATCTCCAAAACCAATAAAACTGACAGTGTTATTCTGCAATAAACTAGAATTCATATTACTTTCCAATCCATATTTTTCTTTATTATTAATAAAATCAATATGTGATTGATGAATTTCCCTCTTGAGAGATAAAGTAAAACCAACTGCTATTTCAGCAACTGTTTGAGCAAAAACAGGAGCAGTGGATAGAATATAGATACCATTTCTAAAACAATATTCATAATCCATATTGTCCATGAAGTTGCTCTCAACATTGAATATAGCTTTAAGTTTTGCTGCCTTTTTTAAAATTGAATTCGGAAGGTCAGGTTGTCCAATTATAAAATCTGCTTTTGATATATTGTTTTGATAAAAATTTTTTTTATTTTTTAGTGGTGCGTTAATAAGTTTGAAATTTTTTTTTAAATAAACAAGCTTATCTTTAGAGAAAATAAGATTTATTTGTCTTGGAAAAGGATCAACAATTATTGTTTTCATTACTTGATTATATCAATTATTTATTTTTTTGATAATCTAAGTTGAAATGAAAAGATCTGAAATAAATGCTGCAATATCTGAAGCTAAAGACATGATCTATAGATATTCGTGGGTTCTACCTAAATGGGGATATTGGTCTAAAGAAGAGTACAACAATAATCCTAACTTAAAAAATTATTTAAAAAATCATCAAATGGGCTGGGATGTTACTGATTTTGGTAAAGGCGAATTTGAAAAAAAAGGTATAACCTTGTTTTGTATAAGGAATGGAATACAGGGTAATAACGATGACAAACCTTATGCAGAAAAGTTATTGTTTATGAGAGAAGGTCAAGAAATTCCTTTTCATAGCCATAAGGTAAAACTAGAAGATATAATTAATCGGGGAGGCGGGGAATTAGTAATTGAATTTTTAGAAGTCGACTCAAATCAAATTGAATTAAACTCTAAAATTGATGTTCTTGTTGATGGTGAAACAGTTTCCGTTGCACCAAGAGAACCCTTAATTTTAAAAAGAGGTCAGAGCGTCACTGTTGAAAGAAACATATATCATAAATTTTACTCATCTGAGGGTTCAGGAATGGTTATGGCAGGAGAGGTTTCTCAAGTCAACGATGATAATAAAGATAACTATTTTTTAGAAAGTGTAGGAAGGTTTACTGAAATTGAAGAAGATGAAGTTGCGATACATCCTCTCTGGAATGAAATATAATGCAAAGAGGTATAATTGGCCTTGGAATGTGGTGTGTAGATACCACGTACAAAATAGATAATTTACCTGAGAGAGGTAAATTAGAACCAATTTCGAATACTTTTCAATGCGTAGGTGGAGGTCCATCAAATGTTTTAACAGATTTAAATTCTTTAGGATTTAAACATCCAATGTACGCAATGGGATCAATTGGACTTGATACAGATGCATCAATTATAAAGAAACATTGTAGAGAAAATAAAATAGAGACTAAATATTTGATTGTATCAAAGCAAATTTCTACTTCTCATACCGTTTGTATGTTTGAAAAACAAAAAGAAAGAACTTTTTTATATTATCCAGGGGCAAACAGCTTACTTGACAAAAAACATTTTAAAATTAACCAATTAAAAATTGCACCTAAAGTTCTTTATGTCGGATATATTACACTACTAGGTAAACTGGACAAATTTGATGTTGACAAAAAAACTCGATTATCAAAAGTTTTAAAAAAAGCTAAAAGTAAAAATGTGATAACAGTTTTAGATTTAGTTTCAAATAAGCACCCTAAATACAAAAATATTATTGAAAGCTCATTGCCATTCACCGATTATTTGCTTTTGAATGAAATTGAAGCTGAGATTTTATTTAATAGAAAAATATATGACTTCAATAAAAAACTTAATCAAAAAATCTTAACTAAGTTAATCAGTAAAGTTTTCAAAAAAGGTATTATTAGAGGAGTTGTTATTCATAGCCCAACTGAGTCGCTCTATTTTGATAGATCAAAAAAAATCTACACTAGATCAAAGGTTTTACCAAAAAGCAGAGTAATAAATTCAGTTGGAGCCGGAGATGCTTTTTGTTCAGCATTTATATTTGGAATACATGAAAATTGGGACATAAAAAAAACTCTCAAAAAGGCTCATGCAGCTGGGACATCTATGATGAAAGTTAATGCCTCTTCTGGGAATTTACCCAATATATCTAAATTATAATTTTAAAACTTTTTCAGTGATCTCAACGTCTTTTAAAAGCTTCCTGTCAGGTATGAGTTTATTTTTCTTTAATTCAGAATGGTAAAGTTTAACAGCATCCTTAGGTTTAATATTATTTTCAACAACTTCTCTCATAATTCTAACTAATAAGATCGGGTCTTCAGCTAAATTAATTTTTCTACCAAACAAAGCTACTTTCGCACCATATTGACTGGCTTTTTTAATTAATTCAAAACAATCTCTTGTTGTGCCCTTACTACCCCCAAGAATGCCAACAATAAGATTTTCAGGATCGAAGCTGGCTAGCTCCTCCATTGCTTTTGGACCATTGTAAGCTATTTTCAAAAAAAGAGGTCTCTCATCTTTAGTCTGCCCAGCTATTGCTTTTATAATGCAATCGTTAACGTAATCACCCATTTGTCTTATGTTCATATTTAGATCAATCGGGGAATTGAACACTTCTAAAAAATGTTTGAATTTATATTTAGAGGCTTCAATTCTAAATTCTTTATAGGCATTTAACATTGCAAGGTCATAGTCAACATTATTAGAAAACGTTATAGAAAATAAACCAAGGTTAACTAATTTACTTATTTTGTTCATTTGAGCAGACCGAAAAGGTCTAGGGTTAGTTTTTCTATAATTTCCATTTCTCATCAGCCAGATATCAGTCGTATCATTCATTCTAATAGCAGGTGTAATACTTGAATTTTTAAATAAATTTCTTTTTACAAGATCTTCACCAACTGATGCAGACATTAGCATAATATCTACTAAATTAGATTTAGTCATCGATATCATTGCATTTTTGTAATCTACTAGGTTTTTATATCCTTTTAGTACTTTTCCATTTTTATTTCTTTTTGATCCTGGTGTTGTGATTCCCATTGCTAGATCGCCATCTTTAGCATCTGCTATAATGAAGTCTTTCGGAGAATATTTATTATTTTTTATTCTAAGAATTTTTTGATCTAAAGACTTCTTCATAATCTGATTATACTCAATTCTATAAATAGAAAATAGTTTTATTCTCTATATAATATAAAAAATGTATTTAGGTATTGATCTTGGTACTTCTTCGATGAAGTGTTTGCTACTTGGAGAAGAACAAGAAATTTTGTTGAGTGTCAATAGTGAACATATACCATTGTCCACTCCTCAAAATGGGTGGTCAGAACAAGATCCATCATTTTGGATAAAAGCATTAGATCAGTGTATCAAACAAATAGTTTTAAAATTTGATTTATCGCAGATCAAAGCTGTATCTTTTTCCGGACATATGCATGGTGCAACTTGTATTGATAAATATCATAAGGTCATAAGGCCTTGTATACTATGGAATGATACACGTAGTTTTAGGCAGTGCAGTCAAATTATGGCTGACGAAACTGTTATGGATATAGCTGGAAATATAGCAATGCCTGGTTTTACATCACCAAAAATCTTATGGATGAAAGAACACGAAAGTGAAAATTTTAATTCAATTGCAAAGGTTTTATTGCCGAAAGACTATTTAAGGTTTTATTTAACAGGAGAGTTTTTTAGTGACTTGTCAGACGCAGCAGGCACTTATTGGTTAGATGTAAAAAATAGAACTTGGTCTAATAAACTTTTAGATATTGGCTCAATGGATATCTCGCAAATGCCTAAAACTTGTGAGGGGACAGATCAGACAGGCATAATTAAAAAAGAGATTGCAGAAAAATATGGTTTTAATAACACTTGTAAAGTTTTTGGTGGAGCAGGAGATAATGCTGCAGCTGCTGTTGGATTAGGGCTTTACCAAGAGGGAAATGCTTCATTATCTTTAGGTACTTCTGGTGTTATTTTTGGTTCAACAAAAAACTTTTTAAAAAATTATGATGATGCGATACATTCCTTTTGTCACTGCTTACCAGAAACGTGGCACCTCATGTCAGTAATGCTCTCTTGCACTTCAAATGTTAATTGGTTTATAAATAATTTTAATTCATCAATTGATGAGATTAATAAAGAGTTAAATTCTGTTTTAAATAATTTTTCTGATGTAAGTAGATATCCTTATTATCTTCCTTATCTCACTGGTGAGAGAACACCAATTAATGATCCTCATGTAAGAGCAAGTTTTCACGAAATGGGCATAGACACTAATCGAAATACATTAATCTATAGTTTAATAGAGGGTATTTCATTTGGTTTGTATGATAATTATTCATCCTTAGTTAAGACAGGTATAAAGTTAGATAACATCTTTGTAATAGGAGGTGGTTCTAAAAGTGACAGCTGGATACAAATACTTGCTTCATTGATGGAGAGAGATTTATCAATAACTGATGCTTCAGACACAATGGCTGCTTTTGGAGCTGCTAGAATAGCATTTCTTGGTTACAATAATTTAAAACCAAGTGATGCTCTTAGTCTTCCAAAAGTCAAAAAAATTATATGTAAAAATGAAATTCAAACAGGTATCTTAAAAGACAGATTTTTAAATTGGAAAAGCTTTTATTTAGGAAAAAATGTCTAGCAACCAAAGAATAGAATTCCCTGAATTAGTAAAAAAAATATCAGAGAATGTTATAAAAATTAATCAAAGTCGTTATTTTATTGCAATTTCAGGAGCACCAGCATCTGGAAAAAGCACAATATCTGAAAAATTAAAGTCAGAACTAATATTAAATAGCCACAAATCAAGTGTTCTTCAAATGGATGGTTTCCACCTTGATAATAATATACTTGAGAAAAAAAAATTAATTGAGAGAAAAGGGGCACCAGAAACATTTGATGTATTAGGTTTATTAAATTGTTTATTAAGATTAAAAAAAGAGGGTGAAGTAATTGTTCCTATCTTTGATAGATCATTAGAACTATCAAGATCATCTGCATTAGTCATATCTGAGAATACAAAAATTATAATAGTAGAGGGTAATTATTTATTGCTTGATCAAGAACCATGGAGAAAAATTCATAATTTTTTTGACACAACAATAATGATTGATTGTAATAAAGATATTTTAGAAAAAAGATTAATTGAAAGATGGGAGAGTTTTGGACTAACTAATGATCAAATTAAAAATAAAGTTTATAAAAATGATCTTCCAAATGGATTAAATGTAATTAGTAAAAGTATTTCTGCTGAATTTAATTTGATAAATTAATTTTGAGGTGGTTGCTTAGCACCTGTCATATATGCGACAGCATCAGACATTTCATGTTTCTTAGGGTCAATTACACATAATCGGGTTCCAAGTCTATGAATGTGTATTCTATCAGCTACTTCAAAAACATGAGGCATATTATGTGAAATTAATATGATGGGTATTCCTCTAGACCTTACCTCACCAATTAACTCTAAAACTCTTCTACTTTCTTTAACACCCAGAGCTGCAGTAGGCTCATCCATAATAACGACTTTAGTTCCAAATGATGTTGCTCTTGCAACTGCAACACCTTGTCGTTGACCTCCAGACAATGTTTCAACTAATTGATTTATATTTTGTATGGTTAATAGACCAAGATCAGATAGTCGTTTTCTAGCTTCATCAGCCATTGCTTTTTTATCTAAAAATTTTAAAAAACTACCCATAAAGCCTTTTTGTCTAATTTCTCTACCTAAAAACATATTATCAGTTATTGATAAAGCAGGTGAAAGTGCAAGGTTCTGATAAACAGTTTCGATACCTAATTTTCTTGCTTCTATAGGTGATGTAAAAGTAACATTTTTACCATCAAGCAATATTTCACCGCTATCAGGAATAACAGCACCACATAGCACCTTAATTAGTGTAGACTTTCCAGCGCCATTGTCTCCAATTACTCCCAAAACTTCACCTGGATAAAGCTCTAAATCAGCACTATCAAGTGCAACAACTTTACCGTATTTTTTTGATAACTTCTTTGCTACTAGCACTGGCTGCATTACGCTGAGACCTTTCTTATCCATTGATCTATTCCTACCGCCACTATAATAAGACAACCTAAAGCAAATCTTTGCCACAATACATCAAGACCTGCTATGGACAGACCTGAGCTAAATACTCCCACAATCAAAGCCCCAAATAAAGAACCAATTATAGTGCCCCTTCCACCAAAAAGAGAAGTTCCACCTATAACAACAGCTGTAATGGAGTCTAAGTTACCTTCATAAAAAGATGTTGGAGACACTGAACCAACTCTACCTATTGAAACCCATGCTCCAATCGCAACAACAAGCCCAGCAACAGCATAAATTGAAACTAACATCCTGTCAGTTCTAATACCCGATAACTCAGCAGCCTCCTTATCATCGCCAATTGCGTAAACATGTCTCCCCCAAGCAGTTTTATTGAGTAAAAACCATAGAAAAACAAAAATACCAATCATGAGGAACGCACCGTAAGTGAATACAAAGCCTCCAAGATTAATTCTTTCACCCCAAAAGTGTAGAAGAGGAGCATTTACTTCAATATCAGAGCTTCTGATAGACTGAGATCCAGTAAAGAAAATTACTAGTGCAAAAAATATATTCCAAGTTCCTAAAGTAACTATGAACGGGGGTAATCTTAAGCGGGTTACCAGTAACCCATTGAAAGCACCTGTTGCAATACCAGAGATAAACCCTACTGCTATTGCTGGGAGGGTTGGAACTCCCATTTCAACAGAAAGCTTACCCATGAACACTGATGCTAACACCATCATTGCCGCAACACTTAAATCAATTCCAGCAGTTAATATTATTAGAGTTTGAGCTGCTGCGAGAATACCGACAATTGTAACTTGTTGTACAATCAGAGATAAATTAAAAGCTGAGAAAAATTTTCCTCCAGCTATGAAACCAAATGCAATAACGCTTAATATTAAAATAATAACAGGAACTATTGTTGGATTACCGTGAAGAAAATGTTGAATTTTTTTTAATGTAGTTTGTTCACCTAAATCAAAAGAGTGATGATCTTGATCTTTTTCACCTATATCAGTTGTGAATTTAGGTTGATCTTTTAGATCTTTAGAAATGTCGTCAGAAACTTTATTCATTTAAAAAATATCATGACTTCAGGGCAGAATAATCTGCCCTGAATAATAAAATTATTGGATTAACCCCAACATCTATCCATACCTTCTTTGACACTAATTGATGGAACTCCACTAGCAGCATCATCTGTAACTAAGTTCACACCAGTGTTAAAGAAGTCAAGACCTGGAGTATTTTCAGGCTTTGAACCATCTTCAGCCCAAGCTTTAATAGCCTCAACGCCAAGTGATGCCATTAATAGTGGGTATTGCTGAGATGTAGCACCTATAATCCCTCTTTCAACGTCAGCTACACCTGGGCAACCTCCGTCAACTGAAGCAATAAGAACGCTACCATCATCTTTACCAACTGCTTTTAATGCCTCATAAGCACCTACAGCTGCTGGCTCATTAATAGTGTACACAACGTTTATGTCTGGGTCTTTTTGTAGACATTTTTCCATTGCAGTTCTTCCGCCCTCTTCGTTACCGTTTGTAACTTCATTACAGATAATTCTTGGATCATCTTCATCTCCCCATCTGGAAACATCTTTTACATCGATACCAAATCCAGATAAGAAACCTTGGTCTCTAAGAACACCAACAGAAGGTTGACTCTCGTTAAGGTCTAACATTGCAATTTTGGCATTAGCAGCATCTGCTCCTAACTTTGCAGCAACCCATGCTCCACCTAATTCACCTGCCTTGAAGTTATCAGTTGCAAAAGTAGAGTCTGCAGCTGTAATTGGCTCTAGTGGTGTGTCAAGAGCAATGACTAGTAAACCATTGTCTTGAGCATTTTTTAATGGAGTAACAATAGCTTTTGTGTCAGATGCAGCAATTAAAATACCTTTTGCACCTGAAGCAATACAAGTCTCAATAGCTCTTACTTGAGTCTCGTGGTCACCATCAACTTTACCCGCAAAGAATGATAATTTGACACCTAATTCATTAGCTCTCGCTTCTGCTCCCTCTTTCATTTTAACAAAGAAAGGATTGATGTCTGTTTTTGTAATTAAGCAAGCTTCAACAGCATGGCTTCCTGCTTTTGCTGGCATAGTAGCAAAAGTAAAAGCAACAGCCATAAGTGAAGCTAGAACTAGAGATAATTTTCTCATAGTTATTTCCTCCTATATATAGTTCCAAATACAATATCTTATTGACACTATAACTTGCTAGTTAAATTTTAAATTTTTACTCTTGATTTTTTATGAAATGTTTATCTACAATCTCTTTCCATGATCTATATGACTGATTGATAATATTATTATTATTTGGCTTTATGACTGACTTTTTTACCTTGAAATCCCTTAAATCCTCTAGATTTTTTATGTTATGAAAATGCTGTATTCCAAAAAGAAGAGCTCCGTACGAGGACATTTCCTCAAGTTCAGGGATACTTAAATCAATTTCTAACAAGTCACTAATGATTTGGAGGAAAAATTTATTTTTAACCATTCCTCCGTCGATGGATAGATTGTTTAATTCCATGTTTTGAGTTTTTTTCATGAATTCAAGATAAACAACCATTTGATATGCTACTGACTCAAGACCTGCTCTAATTAAGTGATTAGTATTAGTTGAAGCACTAATTCCAAAGAAGGCTGCTCTGGCCTCAGAGTTCCAATACGGTGGGCCTAAACCAGAGAATGCAGGAATTAAATATACTCCATTGTTATCTTTTTCTTTTTTAGAAAACATCTCACTTTCTTCAGCTGTCTTAATTAATCCTAAATTATTTTTTAACCAAGAAATTGTTCCTCCCGCATAGGAATTTAAACATTCAAGTGCATAGATATTTTTATTTTCATGAGTGAACGCAAGAGAAGTAAGCGATTTTTCATCAATAAACATTTTATTACCAATATTTGTTTGAATATTAAAACCTGTACCTGTAGTTATTTTAGTATCTCCTTTGTTGAAACAAAAATTTGCAAAAAATGATGCTTGTGCATCACCTGCTACTCCAATGATAGGTATTATTTTATTAAAAATTTTATTAAAATTACTCTCTCCAAAGATATTTGAACTATTAATAACTTTTGGAAGTTTAATTTTTTTTATATCAAAAATATTTAATAATTCTTGATCCCATTCATTAGTTAAACAATTAAATAAAAGAGTTCTTGATGCATTTGTTGTGTCCGAAACATATGATTCCATATTAGTAAGCCTATAAATTAAATACGTTTCAATTGTTCCAAATAGTATTTCTCCATTATCAATTTTTCTTCTTATTTCCTCTTTTTCATCATAAATCCATTTTAATTTACTACCTGAAAAAAAAGTATTTGGTTTTAAACCTGTCTTGTTAATGATCTTTGTTCGCTTTGAGTCATCGTTTAAAATTTTTTCACATATATCTTGACCTCTAGTACATTGCCACACAATAGCGTTATGTAAGGGCTTACCATCTTTTTCGTTAAATAATGTAAAAGTTTCTCGTTGGTTTGTGATGCTGATAAATTTTGGATTGGGTAATATCTCTGAAGCTTTTTTTACTAATTCTAATAAATTCTGATAAATCTCCTCTAGGTCGTGTTCAATGTAACCTTCCTGAGTAACTATTTGGGAGTGATCTTTTTGAAATTTTTTTAATATTTCTAATTTTTCATCGAATACTAAAACTGTTGTAGATGAAGTGCTTGAGTCAACAGTGATATAACTCATTGGTTGAGTAAAGATTTAGATATGTCAGAAATTTTTTCTGGACTCATGTCATAATAATCTAATACATCAGCTTGAGAGCCATTGATCATATATTCATCAGGTATACCTAAAATTTTAAATTTTGTATTATATCCTGCTTGTGAAATAAGGCTTGCACAACGCTCGCCAAGTCCGCCATATATGCTATGTTCCTCGACTGAAATTAAACAGTTAGTTTTTTTAATTGATTTCATTAATGCATCCTCATCAAAAGGCTTTATGGTGTGCATACTAATGACTTCTGCATTTACTCCATCTTCTTTAAGTATTCTACTTGCTAAAAAAGCTCTTTGAACAGTTTCACCTGTTCCAATAATCGTTATATCACTTCCTTCACATATAATAGAAGCTTTACCTATCTCAAAATTAGAGCCATTTTTATGAAGATTGATCATTGGTTTTTTTCCATACCTTATATATAGAGGTTTATTAAAAGATACAGCTCTTCTGATAACTTCAGATGCTTCAAAATTATCAGCTGGCGAGACAATGGTTAGGTTATTTATCGTTCGCAATACTGCATAATCGTGTAAAGAATGATGAGTAGAGCCAAGTTGGCCATAGCTTATTCCAGCACTTATTCCTACTAAAGTTACGGGTTGATCTGAGTAAGCCACATCATTTTTAATTTGTTCTAAAGATCTAGCTGTTAGAAAACTAGCAGGAGAAACGCCAAAGACAATTTTGCCTCCAGCTGCAAGCCCAGAACACACACCAACTAAATTTTGTTCAGCAATACCAACCTCTATAATTTGATCTGGTAATTCTTTTCCAAAAGGTACAATCTTTCCTGATCCTCTCGAGTCACTTGTTACAACAATAAGATTACTATTTTTTTTACCTTCCTCTAAAAGAGTTTCTCCAAATATTTCTAAATTTGCCTTACCTGTAGTAATTTCACTCATAAGTTTTTAATTGATTTTCTAGTTCTAAATTAGCTTTTTCAAATTCTTCTTTTGATGGAACTTTGTGATGCCAACTTATTTGATTTTCAATAAAGCTTACACCTGAACCTTTGACAGTATTTGCAATGATAACATTTGGAATGTTTGTTTTAAATGGTACTTCTTCCAAAGCACTTATTAACTCCTCGATATTATTTCCATCAATTTCCTTAACGTTAAAACCAAATGATAGAAATTTTTCATTTAAAGGTTCTATTGGATTTACATCCTCAGTTTTTCCAGTTATTTGAAGTTTATTTCTATCTACAATTACTACAAGATTATCAAGTTTGTACTTATGTGCAGTACTGCACGCTTCCCAAACAGAGCCTTCAGATAATTCCCCATCACCTAGAAGTGTATAAATCTTAAAATTTTCTTTATTAAGTTTTTGAGCTATAGCTAAACCAACAGCAACTGAAAGACCATGGCCAAGAGCTCCAGTATTGTGTTCAATGCCAGGTACTTTTTTTGTAGGATGCCCAATAAAATGAGAATTAAAATTATTTAAAGTATTAAGTTCTTCTATTGTAAAAAATCCTTGGTCACACAAAACTGTATATAGAGCCTCAACTGAGTGCCCTTTACTTTGTATGTATCTATTTCTGTTTTTTGTTGAAAAATTTTTTGGGGTAATTTCTAAAAAATTATTATAGAGCACATTTAATATATCAACACATGACAAGCTACCTCCAGTATGCCCAGCACCAGAATTATAAATAATTTCTAAAACTGTTTTTCTGTACTCAAGAGATTTTTTTTCTAAATAATCAGTATTCTTAGCCATTTTTTTTACCATTATAATATTATAATGCATTCATTGCATATTAAAGCAATATCCATTAATCTTAATCTATAAGGAGGAGGAATAAGATGAGAAAAACATTTCTTAAAATATTTACTCTATTTGCATTTGGTCTTTCTACGCTTATAAGTGGAAATGCCATTGCTCACGATAGTAAGGGATATACTATCGGTTTCGCAGCTGCGAACTTGCAAGCTGACTTTTTCAATTTTATCAAAGAGTCAGTTGAAGCAGAAACCAGTAGACTTGGACACAAGGCAATTGTTGTAGACTCTGGTGGAGATGACGCAAAACAAGTTAGTCAGATTGAAGATTTACTTGTAAAGCAAATCGATGCTTTAATACTAATCATATCCGGTAATACTGACGGTAACGCTCAAATTAGAAAAGCTAAGGAGGCTGGAATACCAGTTATAACAGTTGATAGAAATACAACTAACCCTCCTGGTGACTCTTTTATAGCTTCTGACAGTGAAGTTGCTGCATATGAAATGGGTATGTGGGTTGCAGAACAAACTGGTGGTAAGGGCATTGTTGGAGTTATTCAAGGACAGCTTGGATCTACTCCTGAAATTGCCAGAGATACTGGATTTGAAAATGCTATTGCTCAATTTCCAGACCTAAACACTGTTGAAAAACAAGCAAGTAAAATGTGGAGTAGAGACGAAGGTGTTTCTATTGCTCAAGACTTGTTAACTAGAAATCCTGAGATCACTGTCCTTTTTGGAAGATGTGATGCTCTTGCACAAGGTGCTGCTCAGGCAGCTAAGGCAATGGGTAGAGATGATATTCTAGTTGTTGGTTTTGATGGTGACAGAGCTGCTCTTCAAGATTTAAAAAATAATAATACTTTATTAGCAGCTACAATGACTCAACAAACATTAACGATAGGAAGAAATGCTGTAAGATTTGCTATTGATGCTATCGAAGGCAGATATATTCCAAGTGAAATGTTGTACGGATCTACTTTAACAACACCTGAAAACGTAGATCAGTTCATTGGCGATGGTCATCCATAATTAAATTTATAAAATAATTTTTATATAAGTTATTTTAATGAGCGATCATCTCGGGCTTGAAGTCAAAAAAGTCTCAAAAAGCTATGGCACAGCCAAAGTTTTAAATGAGGTTTCTTTTGAAGTGAGGCCTGGAGAGGTGGTCGCTCTTCTTGGTGAAAATGGGGCAGGAAAATCAACAATTTCATCAATCATAGCAGGTTCAGTTAATCATGACTCAGGCACTATGACCTGGAAGGGTCAAGATTACAACCCATCATCTCCAGGTAATGCAATTCAAAAAGGTATTGGTTTAATACACCAAGAGACAAGGCTTTTAAAGGAACTGTCAGTTGCAGAAAATGTATTTGTTGGAAGAATGATCACAAAAAACGGAATAGTAGATTTTAATAAAATGAATTCTCTTGCTAGTGAGCAGTTAAAAAGATTAGGTTTAGAAATATCACCTAAACAACTTGTCAAAAACCTTAAAATGTCAGCTCAGCAGCAGATTGAAATAGCAAAAGCACTCACATTAAACTCTGAATTGCTTATTCTTGATGAGCCTACCTCTTCACTTGGGGAGTCAGAAACAAATTTTCTTTTTGACAAAATAAGACAACTTAAAAAAGAGGGTGTATCCTTCATATATATAAGTCATAGATTAGAAGAAATTGAGCAAATAGCTGATAAAATTATTGTGCTTAGAGATGGTAATTTAGTTTCCTCATATGATAACGCTAATATTGCAATAAATAAAATAGTACATGATATGGTTGGAAGAGATGTCGATAGAATATTTCCAACAATAGAAAATGAATCTACCACTGAGACACTTAGAGTTGAAAATTTGAATTCGATTGATGGAAGTTTCGAAAATATTAATTTTTCAGTTAATAAAGGAGAAATATTTGGTATAGCTGGTCTTGTTGGGGCTGGTAGAACTGAATTAGTAAGAGCAATCTGCGGAGCAGATATGATTACATCTGGGAAAATATTTGTTGATAATAATGAAATAAATATAAGCTCACCTCAAGATGCAATTAAAAATGGAATTGTGATGGTGCCTGAGGATAGGAAAAGCCTTGGTTTGTTACTCGAGCAATCAAACTCTCAAAACATATCTATAGCTAATTTTGATGTTTTTTTAAAATCAGGTTGGGTTTCAACTGAAAAAATAAAAAATTTTTCAAAGAAAGGTATTGAATTAATGGGTGTCAAAGGAAGTGTTGATCAAAATGCTAACGAATTATCTGGTGGCAATCAACAAAAACTCCTTATATCGAAATGGATATCAAGAAAGCCCAAAGTATTAATTTTTGACGAGCCAACAAGAGGTATAGACGTTGGAGCAAGACACTCAATTTATCAAGTTATGAAACAATTATCAGAGAGTGGAATATCAATTATCGTTGTAAGCTCTGATTTAGAGGAAGTAGTGGGTTTATCACATAGAATGTTAATATTAAGTAGAGGTGTTCAAAAAAATATACTGACAAACAGTGATAACATTTCTAGAGTTGAGATAATGAAACAGGCAACTAATTAATGCAAAGATTTGAGGGAAAAACAGTAATTATTACTGGATCTGGTAGAGGTATTGGTAAAGAAATAGCATTAAGGTTTGCTAAAGAAAAAGCTAATGTTGTTCTTTCATCCAATGAGGCTCTTGTAAATGATACTTGCAAACAGTTTAAAGACATGGGTTATGAGGCTTCATCTTTTGAAGCGGACGTAGTTGATAAATCAAATGTAAGGGAGCTATTCGATTTCGCAGAAAAAAAATATGGAGAGGTAAATATATCTGTTCATAATGCTGGTGTAATTACAATTGCAAAAGTTGAGGATTTAACTGAAAAGGAATGGGATTTTAATTTAGATGTTAACACAAAAGGTGTTTTTCTTTGCTGCCAGCAAGCAATTATGAAGATGAGGAAAAGTAAAAAGGGAGGAAGCATAATTAATATGGCTTCTGGTCAAGCAAGAGATGGCTTTATATATACACCTCACTATGCAGCTAGTAAATTTGGAGTTATGGGCCTCACCCAAAGCTTAGCAAAAGAAGTCGCAACAGAAAGTATAAACATAAATGCAATTTGCCCAGGTATAATAGATACTGACATGTGGGCGTATAATGACTCCAAATGGGGAGAAATTTTAGGAGGCTATAAAAAAGGTGAGCTCATGAATAGTTGGGTTCAGCAGAATGTTCCTATGAAAAGAGTTGGAACTGGACAAGACGTTGCTGCATTAGTATCTTTTTTAGCATCTGATGACGCTAACTATATAACTGGTCAAACTATAAATGTTGATGGAGGATTAATAATGTCCTAAATCAATGAGGATTAAATAAAATGGAAAATATTATTAATTTTACAAAGAGAGTTTTTAGAGGCACCCAAGGAACATTTTTGGGTTTAATTGTTTTAACAATATTTTTTTCCCTAGCTTCGCCCTATTTCTTTTCTGCTAGAAATTTTATTAACATACTGGACCAAGTAACGGTTTTGGGAATTATGGCCCTCGGTATGACGGCAGTGATTATAATCGGAGGAATTGATCTATCGGTAGGTTCTATTCTTGCATTATCAATGATGGTAACTGGTTGGGTTTGGGATGCCTTTGGTGTCCCTTTACATTATGCATGCCTAATTGGGATATTCATAGGTTCAATTGCTGGATTAATTAACGGTCTACTTGTCTCATATTTGAAACTCCCCGCATTTATAGCCACTTTGGCTATGCTTTCTGCTGCCCGAGGCTTGGCTAATATCTTTACTGATGGAAAGCAAATTTATGGTTTCCCAGAATGGCTTACCAACTTATCTGTTGTAAGACACTTTGGTTTCATTCCTGTAACAATGTTAGTCTTTATTTTTTTAACAATATTATGTTGGTTTTTACTAAAATATAGAAAAGAGGGAAGAAATCTCTATGCAATTGGGGGTAATCCAGAAGTAGCAAGATTATCTGGTATAAATGTTAAGGGAACAACAGTTGTTGTTTATACTATTTCAGGTTTTCTAAGTGGAATAGCTGGAATTTTACTTACTGCCAGGTTAAATACCTGTGTCCCTCAAGCAGGATTTACATATGAGCTTGATGTCATCGCAGCAGTCGTAATTGGCGGTGCCAGTCTAAATGGTGGAGTTGGAGGTATTGCAGGAACAATTGTTGGCGTTTTTATCATAGGTGTTTTAAGAAATGGTCTTAACCTTCTAGGGTTTTCTCCATTCGTTCAAGGAGTAGTCATAGGTGCAGTTATTGTGTTTGCTGTTGCCTTAGATACTTTCAAGAAAAAAGAAAGATAATCATATTTGGATTTTAAAGCTTTATTTAATCTAAAAGACAAAGTTGTTTTCATTACTGGCGGTGGGAGAGGGATTGGCCAGAGTCTTGCAAATGGTTTTTATAATTGCGGAGCAAATGTTTCAATATGCGATCAAAATGAAGAGGGAATGAACGAAACTGAGATTATTTTAAAAGAAAGTGAAATCAAAGATCAAAATTTTATTAAAAGTATAATTGACGTAAGAGATAAAAAAAGTATTGCAGAAGCAATTTTTAAAACTGAAAAAGAACTCGGTCCAATTGAGGTTGCAATTAATTGTGCTGGTATTGCAAATGCAAATCCAGCTGAGGAGATGTCACAAGATCAGTGGCAAAATATGTTCGATATAAATTTATCTGGTGTTTTCTATTCTTGCCAAGAAGAGGCAAAAACAATGATCAAGAGAAAAAAAGGTTCAATAATTAACATTGCATCAATGTCTGGAATAATTGTAAACAGAGGACTTAAGCAAGTACATTATAACTCCTCAAAAGCTGGCGTTATTCATTTGACAAAAAGTCTGGCAATGGATTGGGTTGAATATGGAATAAGAGTAAACTCCATTAGCCCAGGATACACAAAAACACCAATGAATCTAAGACCAGAAATGGTTGATCAAGTAAAGCTTTTCGAAAGCGGTACTCCTATGAATCGTATGGCCGATCCTGATGAGATTGTTGGTCCCGCAATATTTTTAGCAACTGAGGCATCTTCATTTTGTACAGGTATAGACTTAGTTGTTGATGGTGGCTTTACTTGTTGGTAGTAAAGAAATTTGTTATTTAGCTAAATGTTTAAAAAGAGCTTTTTGAGCAATTTTTAAGGCAGCCATAGCATCGTGATTTGCTTGAGCTTTTGTTAATGCTTCAATGTCTAAATCATCTAGGGCTTTATCAACAGCTTTTAAAAAATCTATAGCCATATTTGCCATTACTACACTATCTTCTCTAAATGGAAACTGATCCAGTTGCCAAACACCTTCCCAATTATTTTTTCTTAGAACATAAAAAAATTCAAAAAGCTCTATGGGGTGAAGACTGCCAGCTAGAAGATCATCGTCCCATGATCTAAAGTTATCATTAACATCCATTCCAAATAGCCTACCATAATCAATAGCTAATTGAGCTGAGTCAGCTGCTGACTCTCCACCGTAAATTGCATGACCAAAATCGAGAAGAAGACCAATGTTAGGGAGGCCAATTTTTTCAATACCAAGAATAGTTCTGGAAACAGAGTCATAACTCATTTTCACTCTCGGTTCTCTTGGTTTATATTCTATAACAAAGTTTAAATCAGGATTTTCACTTGCTAAATTTCCTACACCATCCATTGAATTCTTCCATAAAGACTTATGATCAACTTGAAATGGATAGTCCCATCCGTCTTGTCCTGGCCAAAGTTTTACATATTTTGCATCAAAAAATCTTACAGCTTCACATGATTGAGTAATAAGCTCGTGTGCTCTTTTTCTCACACCTGGATCTGGATTTGTAAATGCACCTTTTGAAAATTGTCTTGTGTATATTTCAGGAGTGATACCAATTACTTTAAGATTAGCTTTGTCGAGAGCATCTTTTATCTGTTCATTTGAATAACTTCCTCCAAAATATGGAAAATTAAGATCTACATAAGAAAGATCTTTTACTTGTCCAGCTAGCTCTATCGCGTCAAGTACACTTCTTGGTTCGCCATATCCATCTGTAGCGTATCTATCAAGATAAGTTGCAAAATGCCAAATACCTGCTCCATACTCTTGTTTACCCATATTTATATTTTCTATTATTTATTAAAATTTATCTATTTATTAATTCAATCGTTTCTTGGCTTATATGTATGACAAATTCAAAGTCAAAATACAGATTAAATCAGATATTTTGACGCAAATGCCTAAAAAACATAGATTTCTCCTCACATTTATTTGGATTTACTTTCAAAATTGATTATCATGCTCTCGTTAAAACTAAGGAGGAATTTATGAGAAAAATAATTCTTACAATTCTTGTATCATTCTTATCTCTTTCCGCATTTGCTGAAAGATATGTGATGGTAACACACGGTGAGGGTAAAGACCCTTTCTGGCCTGTTGTGCAAAAAGGTGGTGAAGATGCTGCTAGACACGTAGGTGCAGACTTTGAATATATCTTCAACCCTTCAGGCGATATGGGCGACATGGCAAAATCAATTGCTGCTGCAGCTGCAACTCAGCCTGATGGAATGGTTGTTTCACTTCCAGATCCTGAAGCATTAGGTCAAGCTATTAAAGACGCAGTTGCTGCTGGTATTCCAGTTATTACTATGAACTCAGGTCTTGAGTCATCTGCTTCTCTTGGCGCATTAATGCACGTTGGTCAGCCTGAATATCTTGCTGGTCAATCTGCAGGTGCAAGAGCAAAAGCAGAAGGTGCTACAAAAGCTCTTTGCATGATTCAAGAAGCATACAACACAGCTTTAACAGATAGATGTGGTGGTTACGGTGAAGCTATTCCTACTGAATTAGTAGATAGTTCAAACGATCCAGCTACTATCCCTA
This sequence comes from uncultured Alphaproteobacteria bacterium, assembly GCA_902617485.1. Taxonomy (GTDB): domain Bacteria; phylum Pseudomonadota; class Alphaproteobacteria; order HIMB59; family HIMB59; genus HIMB59. Next base: position 23,494 of record CACMXD010000013.1, read on the forward strand.
C
>CACMXD010000014.1:0-23109 GCA_902617485.1 uncultured Alphaproteobacteria bacterium
ATCTGAAGTATTATTTCCTAGTTTTGATGATGTTTTACCGGAAATAGCATACATTGAATTTTCTAATCAAAATGGAAGATCTGTTATTGAAATCATTGATAATCAATGGCTTATTTCAAGCTCAAATAATTTTCCCGCAAATACTGAGCTTTTAAGTAGGTTTTTTATTCAACTTCGTGAAGCAAATATTTTAGATGCTAAAACTAATCGTGAAGATCTTTTATACAAATTGGGTCTAGATGATGAAAATAAAATGCAATTAATATTAAAATCTGAAGACAGTGAAGTATTGTATTCACTAGATATTGGTATTTATAATTACAATATCCCAGGATCTTATATAAAAGCTTCCGAGTCTAATCAATCTTATTTGGTTTCAACAAACTTAACTGCCGATGTATCTGATTTCTATTGGGTACCCACCGATTTAATAAATATTGGTAAATATCAGCTTGAGTCAATTCAAATTTATAATCAAAATATGATTAACTTAGGTATTAAAGAGGGAGAGCTGAAACATACAACCTCTCAATTTAATGAAATTGATAATGATAAAATTATTGATGCTCAAAATATATTAACTGATCTTCAACATAATGGCTTTATACTAAAGTCAGAATTGCCTAATTCTCCAGATTTAAAAGCTAGGTTCAAACTTATTAATGGAACTATAATTTTCGTAAATCTATACGATATTGAGGGTAAAGGTGTTCACGCTACTTTTGATTGGAATTATGTCGATGATAAAGTTCAAGTATCAAAGTTTATAGATCCCATATTAGATGGAAATCAACTACAAGTTAGTTCAGTAACTTTTTTAAAAGATTTTGCCTTTAGTGTGCCTCAGATATTTTTTGATACTTTAAATATAAAATTAAGAGAAAAAACAAAATAATTATTTTATTAAACTAATCTCAAATCTTATATTATGCTTATAAATCTGAGAAGGGCCTAAAAGAGTCGATGGGAACTTAATATTATTTGGTGCATTTGGAAAAGCTTGAGTCTCTAAACACAAACCTTGGTATTTTTTGATATTCTTTTTTTTTGATCTAAACTTTAAATTTTGTCCTGTATAAAATTGAACACCTGGTTGATTAGAAAAAATCTTTAATATAATTTTACTTCTTGGTGAGAATAATTTAGCGACTAAATTTGAGTTCTTTCTTACAATAAAATTTTCATTAAAACCACAGCCTTTACGCTTTATTTGTTCACCAATAATCCTGAACTTATTAAAATCAAAAAAAGTACCTTTGTTCGCGATTATCTTTCCATTAGGAATACTTTGTTTGTTATTTTGAGTATGAAAATCCGAATTTATCATCAAATAATGATTGAAAATATCTTTTTTGGTTCTGTCTAAGTTCCAGTATGCGTGATTTACTAAATTTACATGAGTAAACTTTGATGTTTTAGAAATTATTTCAACTTTAAGTGATGAATTTTTTATAGAATATTTACAAATAGTTTTTAATTTTCCTGGAAAACCTTCCTCGCCATCTGGAGATGTATAAATATATGAAATATGTGATTTTGAATAATTTTTGATTTTCCATAACTTTGAGTCGAATCCATTTTTACCACCATGAAGAATGTTATTATTTTCATTCTTAGTTAAATTGTAATTAACACCTTTTATAGAAAATTTCGCATTTTCTATTCTATTGGCAAACCTTCCACAAATAGAACCTAAATAATTTTTATTATTTTTATAAGATGAAATTTTGTCAAGATTTAAAATTAAATTAATTTTCTTTTTTTTATAAAAAACTTCAAACAATGTTGCTCCTATATTTAAGGTCTTAACTCTTAGAAATTTATTTTCAATAGTATGTGATTTAATCATCAAAGTTATTTTTATATATATTTGATAGCAATACTTTAGTTACTTCTTTTAATCTTGGAAGTGTTGAATTGATTAATTTAATACGGTCATAGATATTTGGATTTTTTATAATTTCTTCTCTAAGAGTTTCACCAAATATTTTTCTAAGCTCAGTTCCAATATTGAATTTACAAACATTGGTTGTATGAGCTATTTTTCTTTTCAGTGTGTCTTCGATACCACTACTTCCATGAAGTACCAATGGTATTTCTGTTAAGTTTTCTATCTTCTTTATGACTTGTATATCAATCGAAAAAGATTTGTTTGTCTGTAAGTGTACGTTGCCTGCACTGATGGCCATGGCATCACATTTGGTTAATTCAGCAAATGTCTTTGCTTCCTCTGGATCTGTGCTTTGTGACTTTGCACCATCATTGTAACCAACAAATCCAATCTCTCCCTCAACGGAAATATTTTGTTTATGAGCTAATTCAACGATTTCTGTTGTTTTTTCAACGTTTTCATTAAGTGAAAGCTTGGATCCATCAAACATTACAGATGTAAATCCGTTGTCAATTGCCTCTAAACACTCTTCTTTAGTATAACCATGATCTAAATGACAAACTATTGGGCTAGATGATTGCTCAGCTAAGTATCTAAACATTTTACCTAAAACTGGCAGAGGTGTATTTGCTCTACAACCTGGTCCTGCTTGAAGAATGACAGGCACATTAAGCTCTTCGGCTGTTTCTGCGTAACATCTTGCATCTTCCCAACCTAATACTACTAATCCTGCTACGGCATAATTATTTTTTTTTGCTTCTTGTAAAACTTGTGAGAGGCTAGCTATCGTCATTTATATTTTGCTATCATATCCTTAATACCTGGGATTGTTTCTAATTGATAAGCATGGGTTTTTTGGAAAGATTGAATAAGTGATCTTTGAGAAAGACCGACTAGAATTGTAAAATAATACATCTCATATCCTGGGGCAACCACACATGGATGATATCCTTTATTAATTGCAATAGTAGAGCCATTAAAAAGTTGATAACCGTGACCCTCTTTTTCATCTTCTAATTGCATAATTTGAACACCAAAACCATGTCCTGGTTTAAATCGATAATTATAAACTTCATCATGACGTGTTTCTTGAGGAAGATCATCTGTGTCATGTTTGTGAGGAGGGAAGCCTGACCACCCTCCAGCGCCGACAGTATATAATTCATTTACTAATAATCGACCAACTTGATCATGATGTTTCGCACCCAAGATATGTTTAATTTTTCTGTGAGTTTTTGTATCATCTGAGCCGTATTGAACAACATCTAGTTCTTCTTTTAAAACGAGAAATGGCTCTAATTTTTTTTCATAAATTCCACCAGCTATGAAACACTCAGAGGAGTCAGATAAACAAGTAATTTTACATTTTGAATTTGTAGGAATATAACTACCTTCAGGTTCACCATCCCATACGTCAGTTGTTCTTTTTCCAATCTGTCCTAACTTATTATCCTCCACGGTAATCTCGACGATACCTGTTGCTGGAACTACGCTACTTTCATGTTTTGATAGTTGGTATTCATAGGACTCACCTTTTTTTAAATTGATAATATTAAAATAAACTAAGGGTACTGTTTCATTTGTTTCTCCAAATAAAGCTTGATTTTTATTATCTGAATAAGGGATGTGCATCTATAACTCCTTTTGATTTTGGTTAATAAATTTTTCTAATTCCTGATTGTTGGGCATAGCTGAGGAACAACCTACTCTTGTTACAACTATTGCAGCATTTGCGGAACCCCGAATTACTGCATCATCTAAACTAAGGCCATTGTATAGGGAGCTTATAAAACCTCCATTGAATGCGTCGCCTGCACCCGTGGGTTTAATAGCTTCGACATTGAATGTCCCGTATTGGCTCTCATTTTCTTTAGTAAATACTTTAGATCCCTCTTCGCCCATTTTATAGACAATCACTGATGGTTTTTTTTTAATATACACTTTTGCTAATTCAAGTCCATTTGTGGAATTATCAGCCACATTAAATTCCAAATCGTTTCCAATAATAATATCCATTTCATTCATAATTTCCTTATAAACATCTGATTTGATTGTATCAGACTCCCAGTTGTAAGGCCGATAATCAAGATCGATTATTAATGGTATCTTGAGATCTGAAGTTAGTTTTGAGGCAACCAAAACAGCATTCCTTGAAGGTTCTCCTGAAAGCGCAGTTCCAGAGATGAATACTGCAGAGTAATTATTAAAATTAATTTTATTAATATCCTCCTTATTAAGTTGTAGATCACAAGGATTACTTCTGTAAAGAATAGATTGGTTATTTTTTAAAATAGTTTCAACAACAGCTATTTGTGTTTGAAATGATTTATTAACTTTTCTGCAGTGTTCTACACCAACTTTGAATTCATTAAGTTTGTTAATTATGTATTCTCCGATTGCATCGTCAGATATACAAGTAAGTAAATCAGTGCTGACACCCAAGTTCGATAGAGCAACACAAGTATTTGCCGCCGAGCCCCCTAAATGAGAAGAAAAGTTATTTACATCGGAGATTTTTGTACCGGGTGGCTCTGGATAAATATCTAATCCTGCTCTCCCTATTACAAGAATTTTTTTTGTATTATCAAATTTCATTTAATGAAAATTAAGTCTAGAGGAATTATTGTAATTACTTAAGAATTTTTTGTATTTCCTCTTGTGAAAAATAATCTGCCTTCTTAAAAGTAGTCTTTATCTCTTGGGGTGTTTTGGTGTCTGCTGCCTTCATTGTTGATTGAATAATATCCAAAACGTGTAACGATAATTCTCCGCTACATCTGTGTTCAAGTTCATTATCAATACAGTATGCCATTTCAGCTAATCCGACACCACGGTAGTTCGCATTAGTTGGCGACTCATTAGCCCTACCGCTATGAGATGTAATATTAATTTTACCAAGGGGCATATCATCAGTTTTGTGCTCTTGCCAAACACCACTATCATCAGTACTTGTGTATACTGAGCCTCCAAACATATTTGGATCAGGCACAATCATAGAACCTTTATCGCCGTAAAGCTCTATGTGATTACGTTGGTGAGCTACAACATCAAACGATAAAGTTATTTGAATTAAAGCCCCATTATGAAATTCTAAATTAACTAAATAGCTAGTTTGACATTCCACATCAAACTCCTGATCTTTTTTTGGACCTATGCCTATAACTCTTTTATCGAAAACTTTGGTAGAAATACCATGAACGCTTTTAGCAGGGCCAAGTAAATTTACTAAAGCTGTTAAATAGTATGGTCCCATATCTATAACTGGGCCACCTTCATTATTTGCAAACCATGGTTCAGGATTGGGATGATAAGATTGAACTCCTGGATAAGCAAAAATCGCACTTCCAAGTCGAACATTTCCAATTTTATTATCGTTTATTAATTCAATAGATTTTTGAATTCCACCACCCAAAAAAGTATCAGGAGCATTGCCAATGTATAAGTTTTTACTTTTAGATAATTTTAAGAGATTTTCACCATCTAAAAAATTTACAGCCATTGGTTTCTCACTATAAACATGTTTACCACTCTCCAGCGAATTTTTTGCTACCTCGTAATGAGCCTTTGGAATAGTTAAATTTAAAATAATATCGACTTCACTATCATTTAATATTTCATCAACAGAACAAGAGTTTATATTATAAGTTTCGGCACATTTTTTAGAATTTTCATGATTAATATCAGCACATTTAATTATGCGAAAATTATTAAAATAATCATGTCCTCTAAAATATGTTTCAGAAATATGACCACATCCTATTAAGCCAACATTAAAGACTTTGTTCATAAATATGAATTATTTGTCTAGGCCGCACATATTGATGTATTTTATTTCAATAAAATCATCAATTCCATACTTTGAGCCTTCTCTGCCAAGACCAGACTCTTTTATTCCTCCAAATGGTGCCTCTGCTTTTGAAGTTAATCCAGTATTGACTCCAACCATTCCGTATTCAAGTGCCTCAGCAACTCTCCATATTCTTCCGATATCTCTGGAATAAAAATAGGATGCAAGTCCATATGGTGAGTTATTTGCGAGTTTAATTACTTCTTTTTCATCTTTAAATTTGTATATTGGAGCCACTGGCCCAAATGTTTCTTCAGTTGTAATTTTTGCTTCTGGTGGGACTTCAGTGAGGATTGTAGGCTGATAAAAGTTCATTCCCAAAGAATGTTTAGATCCACCAATTGCAACTTTTGCGCCATATTGTAATGCATCTTGGACATGCTCCTCTACTTTACTTAAAGAGTGCTCATCAATCATGGGTCCAGAGGCATTTTCCTCATTTAAACCATCTCCTACTTTTATTTTAGAGACAGCATCAACAAATTTTGAACAGAACTCATCATGAACTTTTTCTTGGACATAAATTCTATTTGCACAAACACAAGTTTGTCCTGTATTTCTAAATTTGCTTTGGATTGCACCCGCAACTGCATCATCAATATTTGCATCATTAAATACAATGAAGGGTGCGTGACCACCAAGTTCCATTGAGACTTTTTTTACAGTTCCAGAACATTTCTGTAAAAGTATTTTTCCAATTTCTGTCGAACCTGTAAAAGATAATTTTCTGACAATTGGATTTGTGGCTAATTCCTCTCCGATTTCAGAGGCCTTTCCTGTAATTACATTTAAAGTTCCTTTTGGGAAACCTGCCTCCTCAGCCAAAACAGCTAGTGCGAGTGCAGAATAAGGAGTTTGACTTGCTGGTTTAATTACAACTGGGCACCCAACAGCTAAAGCTGGTGCACATTTTCTTGTAATCATAGCATTAGGAAAATTCCATGGTGTAATAGATGCCACTACACCAACTGGTTGCTTCAAAACAACAATTCTTCGATCGGTCATGGGATCTGGAATTGTATCTCCATAAACCCTCTTGGCTTCTTCTGAGAACCATTCTACAAAAGAGGCTCCATAGCCTATTTCTCCGCGTGACTCATTTATTGGTTTTCCTTGTTCAACTGTCATGATTTGAGCTAATTCCTCTTTATTTTCAATCATTAAATCAAACCATTTTCTGAGTATTTCTGATCTTTGACGTGCAGATTTTGCCCTCCATTCAGGCCAGGCATTATTTGCTGCTTCTATAGCATTTCTAGTTTCAGATGTTCCGCACTTAGGTACAGTGCCGATCTCTTTCAAGTTAGCTGGATTGTTAACAGATATTGTCTCACCTGAGCCGGCATTAACCCATTCACCGTTAATGTAGCACTTATCTCTATAAAATTTTGAGTCTTTAATTTCCATAAATATTTATAACAGTTTTAATTCTTATTCTACAGTGGCAATTTTACCACCTACAGGGATCGTGTCTCCCTCTTGTGCAATTATCTCTGTTAATTTTCCATTAACTGTTGAAGGTATCTCAGCAGCTGTCTTATCAGTCTCAACTTCGCAGAGTATATCTCCTTCTTTAATTTCATCTCCGACTTTTTTAAGCCACTTTACTACTTTTCCCTCATCAACAGTTTCTCCAAGGGATGGCATTATTATTTCCATAATTATTCTCCTTTTAGTTTTTTTATAACCTCATTTACAATTAGTTCCACTGAGGGAATTGTATTATCTTCGAGTATGTCAGCACTTGGTAAAGGTACATGTGGTGTAGTTACTCTGGTGACAGGGCCTTTTAAATTTTTAAAACAATGTTCTGAGATTAAAGATGATATTTCTGCTCCCCATCCACAAAGTCTTGGATTTTCTTCTACTGTCAAGACATGACCAGTCTCGATTACAGATTTTTTTATTGTTTGCAAATCTAGGGGCACTAGAGATCTCAGATCGATTACCTTTGCATTAATATCGTGTTTGTCTTTCAAAATTAATGCGGCCTCTTTTGCTCTTTGTGCCATTAAAGCTAAACCAATAATAGTAATATCTTTTCCCTCGTGAAGCGTATTAGCCTCCCCGATAGGAATGGATATATCAGTTTGTTCAATTTCTTCTTTAAATGCATAAAGTGATTTATGTTCATAAAATATAACGGGATCAGGGTCCTTTACAGCACTATCCATCAAACCCAACACGTCACTAGGGCAGCTTGGTGCGACTACTTTTAAACCTGGTATCATCATAGACCAATTCTCTAAACTTTGAGAATGTTGTGCACCAAATTTTGACCCTCCACCGTTTGCGGTCCTAATGACCAATGGAATGTTGATTTGGCCATCTGACATATATCTAGTTTTAGCAATTTGATTTGCCACAATATCCCAACAGACAGCTAAAAAATCTGAAAACATTATTTCTGCTATTGGTCTTAAGCCTGTCATTGCTGCACCCATAGCTGCACCTAAAATCGCCTGTTCTGAAATTGGTGCATCCATGACTCTCTCTTTACCAAACTCCTCTAAGAGACCAACCGTCGCTTTAAATACTCCACCCGCAGCACCTACGTCTTCGCCAATAAAAAAAACTTTTTGATCTTTTCTCATGGATTGAGCTATAGCGAGTGAAACACTTGCTCTGTATGTTAATTGTGCCACTCAGAACCTCCATTAGCCCATACATCAGTATATATTTCTTTAATTTCTGGAATTGGAGAAGCCATGGAAATTTCAGTTGCTTTTTCAACTTGATCCTTAATTTTCTCCTCAATTTCAGAAATTATTTTTTCATTGATATTAAAATCTAATAACTTTGCTCTGTAATTTTTTATTGGGTCTTTGTTTTCCATCCAATCTTTTACTTCCTCATCAGGTCTGTACTTACCTGGGTCAGCTCTTGAATGCCCACTATGTCGATAAGTCTTGGCCTCAATTAAACTTGGACCTTTACCCTCTCTCGCTTTTGAAATAGCTTTTTCTGCTGTTCTGAGCATTTCATCAGCATCATTTCCGTCCACAATAATTTTATCTAAATCGTATGCACCTGCTCTATCAGCAGCTGGGTGCTCAACAGCAGTAACTTCATGAATTGGTGTATATTCCATATATAAATTATTTTCACAAACAAACACTATGGGTAAATTCCAAATTTTTGCCATGTTCAATGCCTCATGGAATGCTCCGATATTCGTAGTACCGTCTCCAAAAAAGCAAACGCTTACCTCATTTGTTTTATTATATTTTGATGCTAAAGCAGTGCCATTGGCTATAGTTAAATGAGCACCTATAATAGCATATGAACCCATAACTCCATTATCTACATCTGTAAGATGCATGGATCCTCCTTTACCTTTCATCAAGCCACACTGTCTACCCATTAATTCTCCTAAAACTCCCTCGATTGAGGATCCTCTTGCGAGTGTATGTGCGTGCCCACGGTATGTGCAAAATGTATAATCGCCCTGTTTCAAGGCGACTCCAAAGGCACCTGCAATAGCTTCCTGACCCAGAGCTAAATGGCTAGTACCTTTGATAAGATTTTGAAGAAAAAGATCATATGCTTTTTTTTCGACTAACCTTAATTTCAGCATCATTTCCCATAATTGAAGTCTTTTCTCTTCTCCTATATCGTCATTTAATTTATCTACCATTAATATTTATTAGCAATAGGTAGATCTTCAGCGGGAAACAAGGAAATCACTTGGCATCCTTTATCAGTAACAATCAATTCTTCTTCAATTCGCGCGGCAGAATAACCATCTTTTGCAGGACAATAGGTTTCAAGAGCAAAAACCATTCCTTCTTTAATTTCGTCAGGTGAGTCCATTGAAACCAATCTACTGATTATTGGTCTTTCATGAATTGCCAAACCTAAACCATGTCCAAACTGTAATGCGAATGCTGACATTTCATTTGCAAAACCAAATTCCTCAGCCTTCGGCCATACTGATGCAATTTTATCTGTAGATACTCCAGGTTTTACAAGTTCAATGGCTTTGTCTAGCCACTCTCGACATTGCTTGTAGGCATCATTTTGAGAGTCTGATGCCCGTCCAATATTGAAGGTTCTATAATAACAGGTCCTGTAGCCCATATAAGATTGAAGTATGTCAAAGAAAGCTTGATCACCAGGTCTAAAAATTCTATCTGTAAAATTATGTGGATGCGGATTACATCTTTCGCCTGAAATGGCATTTATTGCTTCGACATCATCTGAACCAAGTTCGTATAAAAGCTTATTTGCATTGGCAACTATTTGGGCTTCACTAACGCCTGGCTTCATAGTCTCATAAATTTGATGATAAGTTGCATCAACCATCGATGCAGCCTGGTTTAATAACATTAGCTCATCTCTTGATTTTATTTCCCTTGCTTCAAGAAGAATTTGCTGTCCATCAATTATCTCTAAACCCTCTGCTTGAAGAGCAAACATCATTGCTGGTTCAACAAGATCCACACCAACGGGTTCATTTGCTAATCCCTTCTCATTTAACATTGATTTTATTTCTTTTGCGGCATTTTTCATTAATCCTGCATCAGGATGAACTGTACCCCTCAAGCCTACCATTCCTGCCTTCCAATTTCCTTTTGGAAGCCAAGGCGAAAATAATTGGTGATGTTTAGCCGCTGAACCGAAATCCCACAGCACGGGATCATGGTCTTGAGCTAATAGAGAATATCTACATATTTTGTCTCTTGACCACTCTCCAATAACTGTGCTTGTGAGATATCTGATGTTGTTATTATCAAAGCAAAGGAGTGAACCGGCTTTTGAATTTTTTAGAGCCTCTCTGGCTCTTCCTAGTCTATATTTGTGAAGTCTAGGAAAATTAATTCTCTCTTCATAATCTACATTTGTCCTTCCATGAGAAGGTACTCTTCTATGCCAATCGTAATTTGGATTAATATCTTCAGGTTTTATGATTGAGGGTTCACTCATTTATTGAATTACCATCCCTCCATCAATCATAAGTATTTGTCCTGTCATATAATCAGACTCACTAGATGCTAAAAATGATGCTGTGCCCACTACGTCTTCTGGATAGGAATACCTCTTCATCAAAATCATATTCTCTGCAATTGAGTCCATTGACTCTCCGGGTTTATCAAATTTTCCAATTGCAACTAAATCTTTATCTAGTTGCTCCCATAGCTCTGTTCTAACTACGCCAGGGCCATATCCATTAACGGTAATGCCATGCTCAACTAAACTTTTTGCACCACCTTTTATTAGAGCAGCAATAGCATGTTTGCTCATTCCATAAACCACAACATCATCAAAAGTTTCTCTGGATAAAATAGAAGCTACATGAATAATTTTGTAAGGTTCTTTTTGTTTACCTTGTTTAATCATTTGTCGGGCTTGTTCTTGCATACCTAAAAGGGCTCCTCGAACATTTATATCCATAATAAAATCATAATTTTCCTCAGTTATATCCATGAAGAAGAGTGGTTTGTTTACTCCAGCATTATTTATAGAAACATTTAGACTACCAAAATTTTCAACTGTTGCTTTTACAGCAGCTACGTGATCTTCACGATTTCGCACGTCTACTTTACATGAGATAGCCTCACCTCCAGCTGACCTAATTCTCTCTTCAACCTCTTTACAACCGTCAAGGTTGACATCTGTTAGACAAATTTTGGCTCCTTGGGCAGCAAAGTGCTCTCCTACCGCAGCGCCCATGCCTTGAGCAGCGCCTGTAATAAGGACATTTTTCCCTTTTAGTCTCTCTTTATCCATAAATTTCCTCCATCTTTATTATATAATATGTAATTAAATTACTGACTTCAAATATATTCAAAATGAATATTATCTACCTAAAGCCGATCTCTTTTTTTCCAACAAAGATGTTTTTCGTTCATCAATTGTGGCAAGCAGACTTTTCCTAGCTTGCCGCGAGTCAAATACCCTAGACATAGTTTGGAAAACTATAACGATAACCAAAAGCACTGATGTAAATAATTGAACAAAATGAACCTGAAGTGCATAAAATACGAGACCAGTATTTAAAAAATTAACTGTTAAAGCTCCGATAGCAGCTCCTAAAACACCACCCTTTCCCCCTAGTATACTCACACCTCCAACAAAAGCTGCAACAGTTCCTGCTAAAAGAAGGTATTGCAGTCCTAAGCCTTGAGCCGTTCCTGATTTCAAACCAATTACAGTTCCAGCAAAACCGGCACAAAAACCTGATAGCGCAAAAGCTATAATCATTGGGCGTCTTAAAGGTATACCTGCAGTAAGTGCTTCTTTTCTTGCACCACCGATCGCATATATTTCTCTTCCATATTTTGTGTAACGCATAAAAATTCCTACACAAATGAATATGAAGATAACCGTTAGGCTAGCAGGAGAAAAATACATTAAAACTTTAGTAGTAATAAAATCAGGAACTCTAAAATCTGTTAACATAACTGTTTTTTCTTCAGCAATTAGTAAAGCCACACCTCTAAGCAACATTAGCGTACCAACTGTAATCACAATCGCTCTTATTCTTATGAAAGCTATAACAAAACCTTGTGTTGCACCGATTAAAGTTGAAACTGAAAGTCCTATAATCATCGCTAATGGGGCGCCTAAGGGGTCTGTTAATTTTACAACTATCACAGCACATAGGGCTGCGTTTGACCCAATTGATAAATCAATTTCTCCAGCAATTATACAAATTGTTAATGCTAAACCTACAAGGCCCAAGACTGCAAACCTTTCAAGAATAGCGAAACTGATATTGTGACTAAAGAAAACCTCTATATTAATTGCAAAGAATACATAAACACAAAATGATAATAAAATTGCAAAAGAGAGATCCACATCTTTTGTAATCTTTTTTAAAAAATTTTCCATTATTCCTGAGCCCTACTTCCTTTAGCAAATAAACCAAAAACTATGATGCTAAAGACGATCATTAAGCCCACACCAACTATTCTAGGTCCACTATTAAATCCTTGTAAAACCATCATATTATCAACCATAGCAATAAAAATTGCTCCCAAACTAGTTCTTAAAGTAGATCCATAACCGCCCATTATTGAATTTCCACCAACCATGACAGTTGCTATAACGAGTATTGTCATGTCACCTGAAGATCCAAATTCTGCAGAAAAATAATTAGATTGAGCACTATCCATTTGAGCAACAAAAGCAACTGCAACAAAAGCACAGCAAACAGAACAAATTGTAAAAACTATTATTGCCATGGAAAAATTTTCATGACCAGTGGCTTTTCCAGCAGCTTTGTTTGCTCCGACTAAATAAACTTTTCTTCCAAAATTTGTATGTCTTAAAACTATTTCGGCAGCAATGGCTATTAAAATAAATGACCATGTAATACTGGGAAGACCTAGAAAAGAACCAGTCCCTAACCATTCTGCATCATGAGGTCTAGTAAAGTTTATTACAAGGTTATCACTCCACCATGCACCAATACCATATAGGATGCCTGCTCCACCTAATGTTACTACAATTGGGTTGCCTCCCATTCCAACAAAATATCCTTGTATTACTCCACTTACGACACCTACTGCTAAAGCAGCTAATAGTGAAACTAAAAAGTTTCCTGCAAGATCTGGTGATCCAAAACCAGTAGCCATACCCATAGCAAACGTAACACCACAAATTGATGCTGTTTCTTTTAATGACAATAAAAAAAAATTTCCTGACAGAGTTACAAATGTGAGTCCTATAGCCATAATGCCATATAGTGCTGCATCTCTGATAATTGCTTTAAAATTGGTTATTGTTAAATAATTTTCTGTGAAAAAAATTCCATATATAAACATCACAGCAAAAAGTGACAACAAAATAGCAAGAAGTGTGCGATCTTTATAGAATTGTAAAAATTTTGTAGAAAAAGGTAATTGATTATTTTCGATGACAGCACTCATAGGTTTGTCTCGTTAAATGGGTCAGTGATTTCTTTAAGAATAAGAGGTGTTTTAATTTTTTCTAATCGGTGTTCATCAATCATCATCCCCCTATAAAATGTAATCACCCTGTCAGGGAGATACGTGATTTCTTGGATATCAGTAGAGGCAAAAATAATTGTAATTCCCCTTGCTGATAATTCTCTCATTCTTTGATATATCTCTGATTTAGCACCAACATCGACACCTCTTGTTGGCTCATTCACAAGTAATACATCGGGCTTAATTGAAAGCCATTTTCCTAATGCTACTTTTTGTTGATTTCCGCCACTTAAAAGACCTGACTCATCGTGCATTCTTTTGACATCAATTAAGAACTCTTTTGCTAAATTTCTGGAATAATTATCCTCAGAACTGCCAAAGTTAAAACCATATTTTGATATAACACCAAGTGCTGGGGAGGTTAAATTCTCAAATATTGGACGTCCAAGAAAAAGACCATCTTTTTTTCTATCGGAGGAGCAATATGCAATTTTTTTCTTTATAGCATGACTTGGTGATTTAGGTAAAAAGGTTTCACCGTTCAAAGTAAGTGAACCTGATCTAGATTGAAGTGCACCTGCTATGGAGGCTAATACTTCACCTGCCCCACTACCGAGTTGCCCAGAGAGTCCAAGTATCTCTCCCTTGAAGGCGGAAAAACTAACCGGCTCTAAAACGCCATCAGGCCAAAGTTCTTTTACTTCTAATTTTGGATCATCACTTATATTGTCAGCTTTTGATGGGAACATATTTGCCAATTCTCTTCCAAGCATAATTTCAACTAGTTTATTTACATCAATATCTTTAGTTTCTTGAATACCTTGACTTACTCCATCTCTTAATATTGTTATTCTTTTTGTAATCTTAAAAATTTCGTCCAGTCTATGACTTACATATATTATTGATTTACCATTTGCTGCAAGACGCTCAACCATTTCTAAAATTCTCCGACTCTCTGCTTCACCCAACGCAGCTGTTGGCTCATCTAAAATTAAAATTTTTGCTTCTCTTGAAATTAATCTAGCTACTTCTACCAAATGTTGTTCACCAACAGATAATAGATTTATTCTAGTAGTGGGGTCTACTTCAGTTAATCCAACTTCGTCAAGATATGGACGTGCCATCTTTGCCAATGTATTAAGAGTGGCAAATTTTTTTACTTTAGCTCCAGTAAGAAAAATATTTTCTGCAACTGACATATTAGGAATCAAGCTTAATTCTTGTTGAGCAATAGCAATGCCAGACTCCTCTGCTTGTGAAGGCGTTTCAAATTTTACTTCTTTACCATTGATTTGATAGCTGCCCTTAAAACCAGGGTCAAATCCACTTATAATTTTTACAAGAGTTGATTTCCCAGCTCCATTTTCTCCAACTAGTCCCATAATTTCACCTTCATTTATCTCAAAATTTGCTTCTTTTAGAGCCTGTATAGCTCCAAAAGTTCTAGAAACATTTGAAATTTTAAGAATTGAATTTGTGGACATATTAAAAGAGATTGTACACCTTTTTTATTTATTAAAAACACACAGGGATAGTTCCCTGTGTGTAAAAATTTTTATGAAAAGACTAAAACTTAGTCCCAAGCACCTGAGCAAAGCTCGTTGATGCCATATAACTTACCATCAAAACCTCTAAGTGCTGTGAAGTCCATAGTGGCACCAGTCACTGAAGGGTTAGGTGTAAAGTTAATGTAGTTTGCAAGCTTACCATTCTCCATATACTCTTTAACAAGAGCTATAGCTAATTGACCTTCATGAAGAGGTGACTGTAGAGTAGTACCAAATTGCTTTCCATCAGTAATCATCTGCTTATCACCGTTACACACAGTACCAACTGTAATGACAGCATCACTATCTACACTGCCACTTTTGCCAGTACCTGCATACCAGTCAACATTATAACCAGCTTCTTCTAAAGCTTTAATACCACCAGTTAAGATCGCATCGTCCATACCGTATACAAAATGAATTCCCTGATCTTTAACTTTAGCTATTAACTTAGCTGCTCCTTTATAACCGTTAGCCTGTCCAAATCCCTCACCGATGTCACCGATAAGATTTAATTCAGTTCCAGCGATAGCTTGTTTGAAAGCATTTATTGATAAGCCATATCCACCGTAAGAGTGAGGATATGATAATGCAATTACATTATATCCATCTCCACCAGCAGCTTGTTTCATCTTCATAGCTTTAACCATCATCTCACCTGCGTTATAAGCGCGAAGACTATCATCTGGTCCGGCATATCCAAAGATGAATGCTTTATCTTGCTCATTAGGTAACTGATTGATTTTTAAAACTGGTACTCCAGTTTTAGCAAGCTTTCTTAACGAACCTAAACCTGCAACAGCATCAGGTGGCCACCAAATAAATACATCAGGTAGTGCACCACTTGACAAGTATTGTTCTACTTGTTGGTTTTGCTCTGCTTGGTTATAGTTGTTTTCAAAAACAGTAATATCATAGCCATATTGCTCTGCTGTAGCTTTAATACCTTTAACGAACGCACCAACATAAGCCTCAGATGACGCAGCATTAAAAGACACGATTTCAACTGCTTTAGCTGAACCGAGAGAAAAGCACATTAGAACAGCTAATACTTTTATTAGTTTGTTCATATTGATCCTCCTAATATCCTTTCAAGAAAGTATCTACGATTTATAAAGAGATTTAATCTCTAATATATTCAAATTGAATATTTTAATGATTATATAATATAATACCTTCAAATGAATAGAAACGAGATAACCACTCTTCTAAAATTTGTTGATAAAACAAGACTTTTATTTAATAAATCTATTTCAATTAAAACAATTGATGCTGATTGGAATATTTTTTCTTATGTTATTATCAACCATCTAGACAATAAAATTACCACAACTACAAGTATCATCCAGGCATCAGGTTTGCCATTTGCAACTGGTTTGAGAAGAGTAAAAAAACTTATTCAAGAAAAAAAATTAATACAAAGATCAAAAACAAAATCAGGTAAATCGTTTTCTATACATCCAAGTAATAATCTCATTAAAGAGTTCACGAATTATTTACTTTCAATCAAAAAAGAGGTGGCCTTGAACTTAGGCTATAGTGATTTTAATGATAATTATTTTTTTGGAACTTCTCTGTCTGCGGGAAATATTATACCTGCACCAAATGTTATAATAAATCAAAATAAAAAATACAAAAAAATCAACTTTCTTGCCAATGATAATCCGACATTTAAAGTGATAAATAAGAATATTGATTTTTTTGAATATATACTTGATTGTGAAATTGAACTTATTATTGAAGGTGATTTGAAAAAACTACTTAATGTAATAATTAAAAATTCCTCATCAAATAAAAAGTCTAAATTTGACATAGTTGCTTTTAATATTCCATGGATTGGACAGTTAACTAAATTAAATTGCCTTCTTCCTTTAAATAGTTTTGTTAAAGATGTTGGTATAAATTTGAATGACTTTCACTATTCAGGAGTAAGATCAAGTTCTTTTAATAAAAAACTTTACGGGATACCGATCGAAGCAATTCCTGATCTATTATTTTATAGAACAGATATTTTTCAAAAATATGCTTTGAGCCCACCAAAAACATTTCAGGATTTACTCCATGCCTGTGAGGTATTAAAAGGTGACAAACAGATAGAAAGTCCTATTTCTTGGCCGGCTAAAAAAGGTCAACCACTTGCTACTAGTTTTATTTTAGCTATGGCAAATTATGGAAAACCATATGTAAACCTTAGGTACATTGGGAAAAATATTTATGATTTAGATGTAGAAAAAATACTATTAAAGGCAAATTTTTTGTCTGATGCTTCTTTTGAAGCAGCTAAAATGCTGAAAAAATTGACTTTATACTCACCAAATGAATTATCTGCTCATTCCAATGATGAATGTGTTGAATATTATAGTCAGGGTAAATCAGCTATGGCAATGAATTGGAGTAGTAGAGCCCATTTGTTTGAACTAAATGAGGCTTCACCTGCATATAAAAAAACTGGTTATTTACCAAGACCTGCTGGAAATTCCTCTTTTCAAGTATCTCCGATAGGTGGGTTTTCATTAGGTATACCCTCAAATATCTCTCCTGAAAAAATACCTTTTGTTATGAAAAATATTCGTAATTTTGTCTCTCCTGAATTTATAAAATATTATATTGAGCATGGTAGTTTATCATCTCCCGTTTTTAGTGTCGTAAATGATCCTGAAGTGAGAGCTTTAAGTCCAATATTTAATGAAATTGATAAAATGGAAAAGGAGGAAAAAATTATAGAATGGGCAAGATATCCTTTGCCAACCTATTCAAATATTATTGAAGATGTTGGTCATAAAATTTATGAGTATATTTTTTTGAATAAGGATTTGGAAACTACACTAAAGAGTTGTCAACAAAGTGCCCAAAAGTATTTAAATTAAACTATTTTATTTCCATTTTTTCTGCAGGTTGAGGAGGTGCAAAAGGATATCCTCCCCACACCGACTGATCAAAGTTTACAACAGAACCTGTCATCATACCTGAGTCATCAGATGCTAAAAATGTTACTGCTTTAGCTACCTCCTTTGGATCAAGCAATCTTCCAAATGGTTGAGCTTTACCAGCATCTTCTAGCCAATTTTCTGAGGCGCCATGATATTTTGTTTGAATCTCATGCTCTCCATCCGAAGCCATCCAACCAATATTTAATTGATTAACTCTTATTTTATTTTTTAATAATGCGAATGCTGTATTTCTAGTTAATGTTGCAAGAGCCCCCTTTGATACACAATAAGTTGATATGAATGGTTGGCCAGTCATAGCTGCTACAGATCCAATATTAATTATTGAACCTTCTATGTTTTGTTCAATCATAATTTTCACAGTTTCTTGAATTAAAAAATAAGGACCTTTTAAGTTGGTGCCTATCATTTTATCGAATAATTCTTCGCTCGTATTAACAATATCTCCCCTATCAGTAATACCGGCAGCGTTAACAAGAACATCCAATCTCCCAAATTCTTGTTTGGCAACTGAAACTGCATTTCTACACTCTTGGACCTCTCCTAGGTCTGTTTTTACAAAAATTACTTTACATCCAGTTTCATCTTGAATTTTTTTTGCTACCTCATTTCCTTTATCTTCTTTTCTACCAATTGTGACAACACCTTCAGCTCCGCTATCAGCAAAATTTTTTGCGATTGCTGCCCCTAAACCTTGTGTTCCTCCAGTCACTAGTGCAAACTTTCCCTTAATACTATTCATCTCTATAATCCTCTATCTCATATCCATACATACTTAAGCACTCTACAAGTTCTTTATTTCCAATTTTAGCGTATTCAAATGGGTTTGCTTTGGCAGGATCTTGCTCTGCCTCGACAATGAACCATCCCTCATAGTTATTATTTGATAATGTCTCAACTACTTCCTTAAAATTAATATTTCCATCTCCAGGTACTGTGAAAGCCCCTTCTAACACAAAATCTAAAAAACTTTTTTTTGATCGATCTAAATCATTTACAACCTTTGAACGAATGTCTTTAGCATGAAAGTGATTTATTCTTTTTGCATATTTATTTATTACTCTCAAAGAGTTGCCTCCTGCAAAGGTCATATGGCCTGTGTCAAATAAGATTTTTACTGCCTCACCTGTGTGGTTCATTAATTTATCAAGCTCATCCTCAGTCTCAATCGCTGTACCCATGTGATGATGAAATGAAATTGGCACACCAAAATCTGCGCAAAATTCTGCAAATAATGTTAGTTTTCTTCCATACTCTCTAAAGTCCTCACTGTGTATTTTTCTTTTTGTGTTTAAAGGAGCATTTCTAATATTTTGGATAGTTCCAGATGTTTCTCCATATGCTAAAACAGCTGCGCCTAGGTCTCTGAAGAGAGTGAGTTGTTGAAGGACTTTATCTTTTTCATTTTCTAGGTCATTATCGAGCACAGTTCCTGAATACCACCCTGATGCCAGGTATAATTTGTGATTTTTTAAAATTGGACCAAGTTTTTCAGGAGTTTTTGGAAATTTTCCACCTGTTTCCACACCTGTAAATCCAGCAAGTTTTGACTCACTAAGGCAGGTATCCAAAGAAGTCTCTCCTCCAAGTTCAGGTAAATCATCATTGGACCATGCTATAGGTGCTATTCCCAATTTTGCTTTCATAAACCCCTCCTCTAGGAAGATTATAAATAAATAAATCTTTTAAAGAATACTTAAATTTTATTCAAAATGAATTTTTTTTTATTTTTTAAATTAAAAGAATACTATACTTCTGTGATATGAAAAAAGTTAGTATTGCAGTTATTGGATGCGGGCGTATTGGCCAAATGCATGCTAAGAATATTCAACTTCATGAACAGACAAATTTAGTATGCATTTATGACCCAAATGAAGGATTTGCAAAAAAAGTATCAAATGATTTAAACGTACGTGCTGTGGAAAATGTTGATGATATTTTTAACAATAATGATATCGATGCTGTTCTTATATCTTCCCCAACAAATACACATATTGATTTCATAGAAAGATCTGTTGCATCAAAGAAACCTGTTTTGTGTGAGAAACCTATTGACCTCGATATAAAAAAAGTAAATGAGTTTTCAAAAAGACTTGAAGGTAATAAAGTTCCAATACAATTAGGCTTTAATAGAAGATTTGATCCTGGTCATCAGGCTGCAAAAAAATCTTATATTGATGGTGAAATTGGTGAGCTTCATCAATGTCTGATTACATCTAGAGATCCTGGTCTGCCGAGTTGGGATTATTTAAAAGTGTCTGGTGGGCAATTTAGAGATATGACAATTCATGATTTTGATTTAGCCCGTTTTATGCTTGGTGAAGAGCCAGTTAAAGTATTTGCAATTTCTAATGCTTTAATAGATCCAAAAATAAAATCTGAATTAAATGATAGTGACACCTTGATGATTATAATGGAAACAGCCTCGGGTAAACAATGTCACATAAACAACTCTAGATCAGCAACTTATGGATACGATCAAAGAGTTGAGTTGTTTGGAAGTAAAGGGATGGTTATATCTGAAAATAGAAAGCCACATGAATTGAAAAAATATAATTCAGAGTTTGTTGATAAGAGTGAGCCCTATTTAAATTTTTTTATTGAGAGATACCAAGAGTCTTATATGAATTCTATTAGCTCATTTGTCGAAACAATTTTGGA
The DNA here is from genome assembly GCA_902617485.1 of uncultured Alphaproteobacteria bacterium. Lineage (GTDB taxonomy): Bacteria > Pseudomonadota > Alphaproteobacteria > HIMB59 > HIMB59 > HIMB59. Next base: position 20,790 of record CACMXD010000014.1, read on the forward strand.
AAAAAAGCCTGTATCTGTTGGCTTTGAGGACGGAAGAAGAGCTCTTCTCTTAGCCGAAACTGCCTATAAATCTGTCAAAAGTGGGAGGATGGAAAATATTGATTAAATTTATGCATTTATTCATGAATAATAAATAATTGTTATAATTATATTTTTAAATAATTTTGGTATCTAACACTCAATGATTGAAAACAAAGTAAAAACTAAATGGCAAAAAAAAGAAGTAGTTCTAAATAGTTTTTTATCAATACCCAATACTTTTACTGCTGAAATTATGTCTGAGCAGGGTTATGACGCCCTGACCATTGACTATCAACATGGGATGATTGGCTTTAGTGATTTATTTACAATGTTGCAAAGTATTAGGAACAGTGGTGTCACTCCAATCTGTAGAGTTTCAGGACTAGATCACGCCGTAATATCCAAAGTCATGGATGCAGGAGCATTGGGAATAATATGTCCTATGATTAATAATAAAGAGCAAGCGCAAAAACTTGTTCAAGATTGTAAATATCCACCAGTGGGTATCAGAAGTTTTGGTCCAACGAGAGCTAACTTTTCAGTTAGTTCAAATTATTTTTACGAGTCAAATGAGGGAACCTTTTGTCTAGCTATGATAGAAACTCAAGAAGCATTTGATAATCTTGATGATATAGCATCCACACCTGGTCTTGATGGGCTTTATATTGGTACAGCAGATTTAACGATAGGACTGAACAAAGGAGAGTTAACACCTGGATTTGATCGAACAGAACCTGAGATGATTGAGTCTAAAAAGAAAATTTTAGAAATTGCTCATATACATGGGAAAGTTGCATGTCTTCATTGTGGAACTCCGGAGTATGCTGCCAAGGCTACCGAATGGGGGTTTGATCTTGTTACCATTACTAATGATGTAAGGTTGCTATCAGGTGCTGCGGCAGCTCATGTAAGAAAGTTTAAAGAGCTAACTAATCAAAACCATGATGAGTCTGATAAAGATAATAATCCTAGCTCTTACTAGTAAAAAATACTATACGGCCTCAAGCTCTTTTGCTAGATCACCTATTTGAGCGCCGCCAGCCATTAAACGCTTAACATCATCTCCGCCTAATTCTGATGACTTGCCAGATCCTATTACTTCACCCAAGCTTAAGAATGTAAATCGATCAGCTATTAGCCTCGCATGGATTTCATTGTGAGTAATCAAAATAATTGCGATATTCCCTAATTGTTGGACCTTTTTTATAGTCTTTAATACTTCCATTTGTTGTTTTTGTCCAAGAGCTGATGTTGGCTCATCCAAGATTAATATTTTAGCTCCAAAGTATATCGCTCTAGCAATCGCCAAAGTTTGTCTCTGTCCTCCAGACATCGTACCTACTAACTGAGTCGGATCAGAGATATTTATTCCTATCTTGCCCATCTCGGCGATAGTAATTTCATTCATATTTTTAAAATCTAATATTCCAAGAGGTCCTGGGCCTTTTTTTAACTCATTACCCAAAAAAAAGTTTCTAGTAACCGATGTAAGTGCGTTCAATGCTAAATCTTGGTAAACAGTTCCTATGCCTGCGCTTGTAGCTTCTCTTGGGGATCCAAATTTCACTTCATTTCCATCAACTTTAATCACGCCAGATGTAGGTTTGTGAACACCTGATAAAACTTTTATTAGAGTTGATTTTCCAGCACCATTATCACCAAGAAGTGCGTGAACCTCTCCAGGCAAAACATTTAAGGAGACACCGTTCAGTGCTGTGAATGTACCAAACTTTTTAACTAAATTTGTAATCTCAATAAATGGGGCTTGATTATCTTGACTCATTATATACTACCTATAATTCTTTTTCGGATATTTTCATTTGTTAGCGCAGAGGCTATGATTACTAAACCTAAAAAGACTCTATAAAATGATCCATCGATTCCAGGGATATAGAAAAAAGCCTCTTTTGCTATTCCAAAAATAAATGCACCAACACATATACCTAAAATTGTTCCAAAGCCACCTGTTAGTACAACACCGCCAATAACAGCAGCAGCAATTGCCTCTAATTCTTTTAAATTTCCTTTAGCAGCATCTGCGGTATTAACCTCGAAAACTTGGCAAGTTGCAAATACAGTCGCACAAAAAGCAGAAAACATAAATAGAGATACTTTAACTTTATCTGTAGGCACACCATTAGCTTTAGCAGCACTTAAGTTTCCACCAGTAGAATAAATCCAGTTACCAGCCTGTGTTCTACTTAGAACAACATAACAGATTATGGCTATAATAAGCCAAATCATTACACAAGAGTACAACCCTGGAGCAAATTGGTTTCCAAAATTATTGGTATTCCAA
>CACMXD010000015.1:0-21536 GCA_902617485.1 uncultured Alphaproteobacteria bacterium
GTCAAAATCTGCATCTATCATAATCGACTCAATGATGCCGTATTCTAAATAGGTTAAGGAGAGATATAATGCCAAGAGTTAAAAGAGGAGTCACAGCAAAAGCTAAACATAAAAAAGTATTTGAATTTACTAAAGGTCATCGTGGTAGAAGAAAAAATGTTTACCGAGTGGCCACACAAAGCATGGATAAAGCTTTACAATATGCTTATCGCGATAGAAGAAATAAAAAAAGAGATTTTAGAGGTTTATGGATCCAAAGAATTAATGCAGGTGTAAGGGAACATGGACTTACATATGCAAAGTTCATAGATGGTTTAAAAAAAGCTAATATAGAAATTAATAGAAAAATTCTCTCTGAAATTGCATTTCATGAACCCGCTGCTTTTAAATCAATTGTTGAGAAAGCAAAGGCTAATTTAGCCAATTAATTTAAAAATGGACATTAAAAAAGTCCTAAACGAAGTTACGAAAGAAATAGAGCAAAGCTCTAGCCAACAAAAATTACAAAACGTTAAAGTAGCTTACTTAGGGAAAAAAGGAAAAATCACTGAGTTACTCAAAAGTCTCAAAGATCTTTCTTTAGAAGAGAGAAAATCTTCAGGTTCAAAATTAAATTTACTAAGAATTGAAGTTGATAATCTTATCAAAAATAAATTTAACGATTTAAAAATTGAAGAAATAAACTCTAAATTAAAAAACGAATATTTAGATATAAGTTTCCCTCCACCAAATTCTATAGCCTCGAAGGCTCATCCAATATCAAAAACATTTGATGAGGTTATCACTATTTTTGGATCAATGGGTTACTCTGTTGCCGAAGGCCCTGATATTGAGACTGATTTTTTCAATTTTTCAGCATTAAATATCCCTGAAAATCATCCTGCGCGTGAAATGCAAGATACCTTTTACATCGATGACAAGGACAAAGAAGGTATGCCCTACGTTTTACGAACACACACTAGTCCAGTTCAAATTAGAACTTTATTAAATCAAAAACCCCCAGTCAAAATAATTGCCCCTGGAAGAACATATAGGTGTGACTCTGACTCAACACATTCTCCAATGTTTCATCAAGTCGAGGGTTTGTTTATTAACGAGAATGCAAATATGGGAGATTTGAAGGGCACTCTAATTGAATTCTGTAAACAATTTTTTAATGTACAGAATTTAAAAGTAAGATTTCGACCTAGTTACTTTCCTTTTACTGAACCTTCTGCTGAAATGGATATTGCTTATGAGATTGTGAATAACAAAATTCAATTAGGTCAAGGCGATCGTTGGCTTGAGATTCTTGGATGTGGAATGGTAAACCCAATAGTTCTTGAGAACTGCAATGTAGATACGAATATCTATCAAGGTTTTGCATTTGGAGTGGGCTTAGACAGAATCACAATGTTAAAGTATGGACTTACAGATATTAGATCATTTTTTAGTGGAAACTTAAATTGGATAGCTAGCAATGGCTTTACCATAGGAGATTTTTAGTGAAGTTTAGTTATAGTTGGTTGTGTGATCACTTAGAGACAGATAAAAGTGCAAGTGAGATTGGTGATGCTCTTACAAATTTAGGTCTTGAACTTGAGAGCTTGACTGACTATTCAGAATACTCAAAGTTTGTTGTAGCAACCATAAAAGATTTTAGAAAACATCCTAATGCAGATAGATTAAATATCTGTAAAGTTGATGATGGAACCAATACCTATCAGGTAATCTGCGGAGCAAATAATGTAAAGAAGGGATTAAAAGGAATATTTGCCAAAGATGGCATGTATATTCCAGGAACACAGATAAACTTAAAAAAAGGAAATATTAGAGGTGAAATATCTGAAGGTATGCTTTTATCTGAGAGAGAGCTTAACTTAAGTGATGATCATGAGGGCATTATTGAGTTATTAGATGATTTTCAAAATGGCACCTCAGCAGTTGAAGCTTTGAAGTTAAATGATCCTATTTTCGAGATAGGTATTACACCTAACAGAGGAGATTGCCTTGGTGTTAGAGGTGTTGCTAGAGATCTTTCAGCTAAAGGTGTTGGTAAGCTAAAGCCTTTGAATTTTAAAAAAATAACTCAGTTAGAATTTGCAAGCCCAATCATTTGGAATATTAACAATGATGATAATAGCTGTGAATATGTAGTAAGTAGATATTTTAAAAATGTAAATAACTCTAAATCTCCAGAATGGTTACAAAAAAAACTTATCAGCCTTGGGTTAAGATCTATAAACGCTTTAGTTGATATAACAAATTATATCACTATTGATTTAGGAAGACCTTTACACGTTTTTGATGCAGATAAAATTGGAAAAAAACTTGATATGAGGCTTGCAAATGCAAATGAAAGAATTCTTGCTTTAGATAATAAAGAATACACTTTAGATAAAAATACAACCGTGATAGCTGATGGAGATAATGCACTCGCTATAGCAGGGATTATAGGAGGAGATTACAGCGGATGCACAGATGATACTAAAAATGTATTTCTTGAGGTTGCTCTTTTTAATCCGAATAGTGTTGCAAAAACTGGTAGAACTCTTGGAATAAATTCAGATGCCAGGTATCGTTTTGAAAGAGGATTAGATAAAAATATGGTCATTGAAGGTTTAGAATATGCATCATACTTGATAAATAAAATATGTGGGGGCTTAGTAAGTAAAAATATTGAAGCTGGAAAATTAGATAATTTTGAGCATAAAATAAATTATAATTTTGACTATTTTAATAAGACTATTGGTTTAGAACTAGATCCGAAAAAACAAATCAAAATATTAAAAGACCTTAAATTTCAAATTAATAAAAGTAATGAAAAGGAATGTGAAGTCTTAGTACCATCATGGAGGAATGATGTTAAAAACAAAATCGATATAGTTGAAGAAATTATAAGAATTTATGGATATGAAAATATTAAACAAAGCGTGCCCTCTGCATCAATCGATGAGATTGATAAAATTGATAATTCATCAACAAATAAGAAATTTAAATCAATAAAAAAACTTAAAAAAACCCTTATATCTAATGGAATTTCTGAAGTTATAACTTTTTCTTTTCACTCAATTAGAGCTCAAGAAATCCTTAAAGGAGATAAATCCTTAAAAATTTCAAATGCAATCAGTGATGATCAATCTTATATGAGAAATTCTATGATATTTAATCATTTAGAAAGTGCAGAATTAAATTTTAAAAAAGGTTTTAAAAATATTCAATTATTTGAAATTGGACCTATTTATAATTCATCTCAATCTCAAGAAAATATTCTATCATTACTTATTTCAAATGAAGAAAATTCAAACTCTATTTACAAATCTGAAGAATTTAACTTTTACTCTTTAACAGAATTAACCTCAATATTAATAAGTTCGTTAAATTTTGACATAAAACAATTTAATATATCAAGATCAACTTCAAATACATATCACCCAGGTCAGTCTGCTGAACTATTTATGGGAAAAAAATTAATAGCTAGATATGGAAAAGTTCATCCACTAATAATGGAGGAATTCTCTAAACTTAAAAATTGTTATGCAATTGAATTATTTTTTGAAAACCTTCCTATTGACTCAATTAGTAGACCTAATAGTATTAATATCCTTGACTCCCAATTTCAATTCAGTGAAAAAGACTTTTCTTTTTTATTCGAAAAGGAGCAAAATCTTTATGAAGTTCAGAGATACGTCAAAGGTTTAGATAAAAACTTAATTAAAAATGTAGAATTTTTTGACTTATATGTATCAAAAGAATTAGGTGATGACAGTAAAAGTGTAACATTTAGGGTTACTATTCAATCTAAAGAAAAAACTCTTGAAGATAAAGATTTAGATCAATTACATAAAAATATCTTAGAAAAAGTATCAAAAAAATTTAAAGCTAAAATTAGAAGCTAATGGAAATTTCTAAAATTAGAAATTTTTCGATAATAGCTCATATTGATCATGGTAAATCCACTCTAGCGGACAGAATAATTGAAATTTGCGGAGGGATGGATGACAGGACCAAAAAAGACCAAGTCTTGGATTCTATGGAGATTGAAAGAGAAAGGGGAATTACTATAAAAGCTCAAACAGTACGATTAAACTATAAAAATAAAAAAGGAGATGAATATCAACTTAATATACTTGATACACCCGGTCACGTTGATTTTTCCTATGAAGTTTCAAGATCACTATCAGCTTGTGAAGGCTCAGTTTTAGTTGTTGACAGCACACAGGGTGTTGAGGCACAAACTCTCGCAAATGCTTATCAGGCAATAGATGTAAATCATGAGATACTTCCAGTTCTTAACAAAGCAGATTTACCTGCATCCGAACCAGAAAGAGTAAAAGAAGACATTGAACAAACAATAGGAATAGATACTTCAGAAGCTCGTCTTGTTTCTGCAAAAACTGGACTAGGAGTTGAAGATTTATTAGACCAGATTGTAGAAAAACTACCCTCTCCAAATACAAATGAAAAAAATCTCAAGGCTCTCTTAGTGGACAGTTGGTATGACAATTATTTAGGAGTAACAGTTCTGGTTAGAGTTCTTGATGGAGTTATGAAAAAGGGTATGAAGGTTAAGTTTTTATCTAACAATCAACAATACAATATAGATAGAATTGGATATTTCACACCTGAAATAAATTATTGTGATGAATTAGGTCCAGGAGAAATAGGTTTTATCAATGCTAGTATAAAGTCTGTTGCTGACTGTAAGGTTGGTGACACAATAGCAGAATTAAATGATCAAAAAATAAAACCACTTCCAGGATTCAAGCCCTCATTACCAGTCGTGTTTTGTGGGATATATCCTGTTGATACATCAGACTATGAAAGACTTAAAGAGAGTTTTGAAAAACTTGCTTTGAATGACTCAAGTTTTACATATGAAAATGAAACTAGTGCTGCTTTAGGTTATGGTTTTAGGTGTGGTTTTTTAGGTTTACTTCACCTAGAGGTTACAACAGAGAGACTTAGAAGAGAATTTGATTTAGATTTAATCACCACTGCTCCAGGAGTTGTATACAAAGTAATAGACAGAAATAAAAACGAAATTGTAATAAGAAATCCATCTGAACTTCCTGATCCAGCTGAAATAGATAAAATTTTAGAACCATGGGTTAAATCTACTATAATAGTTCCACAGGATTATTTGGGAACGGTAATAACACTTTGTATTGAAAAAAGAGGTAAACAAAAAAACTTAAACATACAAAATAACAGAGCTATCTTAGAGATGGAATTACCTTTGAATGAAATCGTTATAGATTTTTATGACAAATTAAAATCTTATTCAAAGGGTTATGCAAGTTTTGATTATCAGGTCTATGATTATTTTGAAGGAGATCTGGTAAAACTAAACATTCTTGTTAATTCAGAAACTGTTGATGCTTTTTCTAATATAGTTCATAAAACAAGAGCTGAAACGATTGGTAGAAGGATATGCAATAAACTAAAGGATTTAATCCCTAGACAAAACTTCCAAATACCAATTCAGGCTGCAATTTATGGAAAAATCATAGCTAGAGAAACCATTAAAGCTTTTAGAAAAGATGTGACTGCTAAACTTTATGGTGGAGATGTGAGTAGAAAGAAAAAACTCTTGGAAAAACAAAAAAAGGGAAAGAAAAGAATGAAACAATTTGGTAATGTCGAAATTCCACAGACTGCTTTTTTTGAGGCACTAAAAATAGGTGATAATGAATAATTATGGAGAGATGGCCGAGTGGTTTAAGGCGCACGCCTGGAACGCGTGTATAGGGGCAACTCTATCGTGGGTTCGAATCCCACTCTCTCCGCCAAAAAAATGAGTGTATTAAAAAAAATTGAGAAATTTTTTGATTATAAGATCAAAAAAATAACAGAATACCCACTTGTAAAATTAAAAGATCAAATAGCTGATAAAAAAATAGATCAAGCTATCCCCCCAATAGTTTATCAAACTTGGGAAAATAATGAATTTGGTAAAACTCATTACAAAGAAATCATTAAATTTAGGAATATAAATAATAATTTAAATTTTAAATTATTTGATAAAAATGCACGAGATGAATACATGAAAAATAACTGGGGATATCACAAAATTTATGAGGTCTATACAAAATCTAAATTTGGAGTCATGGAGTCAGATATATTTAGACATTGTATACTTTATCAAAATGGAGGATATTATTTCGATATCAGTAAGGGTACATCTGCTCCAATTACTTCACTACATAATAAAGACTCAGAAGCTTTAATATCTAATGAGCCAGTTGACTGTATCATACCCCCAGATAAAGAAATATTTTCTAAGTTAAAACATCCACATAACAATTTTTTAACGTGGGGTTTAGGTTTCAAAAGTAATCACCCAATTCCTTTGGCTATGATTAACTCTATAGTTGATGACTATATTTTTTACATAGATAAAATTTTTAAAGAACCAAAACCAGCAATTTTAAGTCTTACTGCAACAGGGCAATTCACCAAAGTTGTAAGAAATTACATTTTAAATGAAGGAATTGATAAAACAGTGCAATCAGGTATTTATTTTAATAATAAAGGAATATTTTCAATGAAGGGATGTAGGGTTAGACACCATCTAGTTCCATCATATGCAGATATAAGAGACAAAAAAATAATTTAATTTTACTTCTTATTTTGATTAATAAAATTTTCAATATAATCTTTGAGATTATACTTTGACTTAAAATTTAATTCTCTTTTTGATTTTTTTAAACTATCTCTTTTTGAAGAGAACCTTTCACCAGGACGTACTGGGATCATTTTAATTTTGCTTTTGAACATTTTTGCAACCTGCAAAATTGTATAAAGTTTTCCTGAGGCTAATTGGTACTCTTGATTTTTTTTGTAAAAACCAGCTTTAATAAAACCATCAACAATGTCGCTAACATGAGTGAAGTCCCTTTTTTGATTACCTGGTGAAACAACAGTTAATGGTAAGTTATTTAAATACTGAGTTTCAAAAATACCAATCACAGCGGACATATGATGATTCCTAATTTGATTTGGACCGTAAACATTATAAAAATATGCAATCACATATTCTAAACCGTACCATTCACGATAACATTTTATTAATTCTACATTTTTAGATTTTGTCCATGCGTAAGGGGATAAGAATTCATTTTTACTATTACCAAACTTACTTGAGGAAGCAGAATAGACAAATTTTGCTTTCTTTTCCAAAGCAAGCTCTATTACTTTTTTTGTTCCTTGCATATTTGACTCCCAGCAGTCTTCAAAATATTGAAAACTTTGAACTATTCTTGAAAATTCAGCTAAATGAAAGATTAAATCAAAATTTGATTTTATAATTTTTCTAATCTTATTAATATTTTTAGTATCTCCCTTTATATACTCTACCTTTTTATTGTTGATATGATTTTTCTTAGAGCCAGATGTATAATTATCAAGAACTATTATTTTTCTCGCTAAATTTCTATTTATTATAGCTTTTACTAAATTTGATCCAATAAATCCCGCACCACCTGTTATTAAAATAGTTTTAATATTTTTTTTTTCCATTGATATTTAATTTGATTAAAGGATATTTTAATTGATTTGTATATGTTATATCAATAAGCACAAAAGAAAATGAATAAAAATTTAATAGTTAGTTCAGCAGATGAAAAGTACTTTCAACTATTAAAGGAATTATATAATTCTACATTAAATTTAAAGAATGTTAGTTTTGCAGTCTTAGATTGTGGTCTTTCTGATGAAAGTAAAAGATATTTTATTGATAAGAATATTGAAATTTTTGAACCTGATTGGGAATTTGAAATACCCTCATATAAAATTAGAGGAAGAAATTATTTAAAAGCTCAATTTTCACGATTTTATCTGGAAAAATATTTCCCTGGGTATGAAAATTATATTTGGATAGATTCAGATGCATGGGTCTCTTGCAATGATACCTTTGATTATTATATTCAAGGTTCCAATAAGACCGGTTTTGCTATAACTCCTCAAATTGATAGAGCATCTTCAAGATTAATAAATATTAAATGGTTTATGAATTTTCCAACAAAAATTAATTCAATTAATTTTAAAAATATTTCTAAAAGTATTTCTAAAAATTTAGCAAAAAAATACGCTGGTCATTTTACACTTAATGCAGGTTGCTTTGCATATAATTATAAATTTAGTGGGATGAAAGCAATAAGAGAAAATTTAAAAAAAGCTTCACAAAAAGGAAGAGTATTCGGAACGGATCAAGTTGCACTTGCCATTTCATTATTCGAAAATAATTTAGAATTTGAACTTTTACCTGCATATTGTAATTGGCTATGTGAACATCACATGCCTAAATTCTCAGTAGAGAAAAATAAATTTGTTGAGCCTTTTATACCTAATCACAACATTGGCGTTATGCACTTAGCAGGTCTTGACGAGGATAGGAAGACAAAAATATTTCATAAGATTGAAACTACTGATGATAAAATTTTAGAAAAAACATTAAGATACTCAATTTAAGTCTTTCTTATTATTTGCACCAAGATTTTTCATTTCTTGAGCTCTATTAAACAGTGATCCACGTCCTTCTTTCAAATATTTTTTTGCATTAGATAAATTTTGTGAGGCTTTGACTAGACTATTTTCAGAGTCTTCTATTACGTTAATTGACTTAATAATTTGATCAATCATTTGACCACCAATATCAGCTATCTCTTTAGAATTTTTATTCTGTTTTTCTAATCTCCAAATACTTTCAACTAACTTCATACACATTATAAGTGTTGATGGTCCAACTACTATAATTTGTTTTTGTTGAGCAAAATTTAATATACTTTGATCATATTTTTGTGCTGTTATTAATGCAAATTCATGAGGCATAAAGATGAAAACGTAGTCTGGGGAATTAATATTTAATAATTTTGAGTATTCTTTTTTATAAATACTAGTGATATGACTTTTCAAAGAAACAATAAAACTTTTCATTTCTAATTCTTTTGAGGATTGGTCATCTGTATTTTGGAAATTATACCAGTGCTTCATTGGTACCTTGGAATCAATTATTATATTTCTTTTTTCTGGTAAAAAAATTACAACATCAGGTCTAAAAACATCACCTTCATCATTTTTGTCAGTATATTGAGTTTTGTAATCTCTACCCTTTGTCATTCCACAATCCTGTAAAATGTTTTCAAGAATTACTTCACCCATCTCACCCATCTCATTTATATTCGAGGTCATAGCATTATTCATTTTTTTTGTAAGATTTCCTATTTCGTCTATCTTTGAATTTACATACCCTGTTTGTTCGACTGTCTTATCAAATAAAGTTTGAAGATTTTGATTTATTCTTTGTATATCTAGATCAGAATTGGAAATATTTTTCAGCTTTATTCTAAATATTAGGAAAATTAGTAACAGAATTATAGCTATTAAAAATATAATTATAATTACATCAACATTCATTACTGTTATATTTTAAAATAGTTAAGTATAAATTTTACTAATTTTATCAAGACTGCTCTTTAATTTACTTTTCAAATTATAAAAAACTTGATCATCAAAAAAGTTATCATTTAAAAAGTGATTAAAGTTTTCCCTTATATCTTTTGAGATACTCTCTATCTTAAGGAAGTCTTCAGGTATATAGTGTTTAAGTTTATTTATTTCCTCGTTAAACTCATTCAAAGCATTTTTAAAATGATTATCTGAAAAGGTTTCAAGTTTGTTTTTAAAACTTTCGATATTTAAATTTGTATCTAATTTAGACTCAAGGTCATATATAGTGAGACTAAAATAATCAAAAATTTGTTCATACAAATCATAAAGCTTATCTGAATCTATAATTTTTTGTAAATTCACTTAGTAAGATTACTATAATTACTTTTGTAATGTCAAAGTTTTAATAATAGTGCGAAAAAAGCCCAGAGTTATCAAATTTTATCTGGGCTCTTAAAGATTGTAATTTAATAGGCCGCGTCTCTTCCTTCATCTTTTGCAATTTCACGTGCGTTTGGATTTACAGAAGGTCTAAATGGAATATCAACTATCTCTCCATCAACAGGTGTTCCAGGCGCATCACAATATTGATCAGGAAGATGAAATTTGAATTTATTACCAATATCCTTTTTTTCATATGGAACATAGCCCATCGCTATATTTGTTTCCAATTCTGGAGAATACCAAGGAGATGTTAGATAACCTATTGGTGTTGATCCATCTTCAGATACTAGCCAAAAATCAGGTGCATACTCATCAATTGGCTTACCACCTAATCTAAATCCAACTAGTTGGTTACTATATGGTTTATCGCCTGCCTCAATTTTTGCTCTCATCGCCTCTAATGCTTGCTTACCAATGTAATCTGCTTGTTTCTTTCTGGGAACTTGATAGCCAAGGTTACACTGAAAAGGATAAGTTTCTGCATCAAGATCTTGACCCCAGGATAAAATACCTGCTGCTATTCTTCTATGATGAGCAGGTGCAATTACTTTTAGATTATGTTTTTTTCCAGCCTCTAAGACAGCATTCCACATATCATCCGCATATAAAGTTGCATCTCTTAGGTAGATTTCATATCCCTTTTCTCCAGTAAAACCTGTTTGGGAAATAATACAATCTCTCCCTCCAACTTTGGCTGCCATTAAGCCATAGTAGGGAATATCTCTAACAGCATCTCCAACTAAATCTGCCATAAGATCGATTGACTTTGGTCCTTGAATTTGAACAGGTGACACATCTATTTCATCAATTTCTACATTAAATTTTTTATCGTGATTTACGCCTTGAAGAAAAAACATAATATCGGAGTCAGAAAGTGAAAACCAAAATTCATCTTCTGCAATTCTAAGTAATATAGGATCATTTAAAACTCCTCCTTTGTCATTACAAAGGATTACATATTTCCCTTTCATAACTTCAATTCTCGTTGCATCTCTTGTGATAACATAATTCGTAAATTTTAATGCATCAGGCCCTTTTACACGAATTTGTCTTTCAACTGCTACATTCCACATTGTTACGTGATTAACTAACGCATCATATTCAACCATTGCACCACCATCTTCAGGTTTAACATAACCTCTAGGATGATACATTCTATTGTATACGGTGCATCTCCAACATCCTGCTTCAACAGATAAATGCCAATAAGGATTTTTTCTAACTCTAGTAGATATAAGCATTTGTTGAGGTGTTGGTCCTGATTGCCTTAAATTAAATGGGACTTTTCTATCAGATTGGTCCACTGAACTTGGTTGCTTTAGCTTCATATATCCTCCTATAAAAAATGCAGTAGCAATTTTTGAAAATTAATTTCTTTTTAAGGTCTATGCAATCGAAAAATTTGAACTTAAAAGATTTTGTTGTGGAGGACTATTTTGTCATTTTCCATAGTAAAATCACCATTTTGAAGAGCATTTAACCAATGACAGGTCTTCTCAAAGCCACCAAAAGGAAAGCAGTGAAAATTTTTAAATGAACTTTGTTCTTCAGAGAAATTTGCTAACTCAATAAACATTTCATCGTTTGAAGTTTTTGTTAGAAGGTCAGTTACTTTAGACGAGTTCTTTTTAAGAAAACTTAATGAATTTCCAACACCACTCATTATCCCAAAATTAAGAAGTGTTTTAAAAGACGCTGGGCCTGGAAAGCCTACTCTGACGGGTAATTTTATATTTGAATTATCTAAAAATTTGCACCATTTAATAAATGGTTCGGCATTAAAAAAAAATTGAGTAACAAGTTCTAAACTTAAATTTTTATTCTTTGATAATTCATATTTTTTATCTAAAAATTCGTTGACAGTATTTTGATCAATATCAGGTGAACCTTCTGGGTGTCCAGCTATTCCTATCTCTTCAAATTCATTATCCTTTAATAAACCAGACTCTAGTATTTCCAGCGAGGATGATACTGATCCATTCTGATTACCACCACCACCTATAACAAGAATTTTTTTGCTATCTGTTCTATTTCTTAGTTCTTTTAGGAAGTCTGAAACATGATCTAAATCTCTCATTGTCCTTGCAGGCAAATGAGTAATAGGAGTTAATTCTTGTTTAGATACAAAATCAACAGTTTCTAAGATATCGTTTTCCGTAGCATCAGGCAAATATGTTATGTAGACATTATTTTTTTTATCTAGAGGGATAGACTTTAGTTTGTGTCTTACTTTTGGGTTTAACTCTATGGTAAAGCCATCTACTAAAGAAACGATATTATCTTTGATCATATTTTTAAAATATAATAGTTAAGACTTTAATCTATTATTTTCTGGATCCAGCAAAGGCTCTTCAGTAATTGTTAATGGATACCTTTTGCCAAAGTACTCGACCTCTAACTTATTTCCTTTTTCTGAAACTTCAGTTGGTAAATATCCATAAACAATGTGTTTATCAACAAAATAGCCATAATTTGTACTCGTTACGTACCCTACAGCTTTACCATTTGAATATATTGGTTCTGTGCCTAAGGCCATTCCTTCAGGATCATCGATAATCATACAAGTAAGTTTTTTTTCAATTGGTTTTTCTTTTATTTTTTGAAGTGCAGTCTTGCCAATAAACTCATTTTCTTTTTTAAGCTTCACCGTAAAGCCTAAGCCTGACTCATAAGGGTTGTAATTAGTATGAATATCTGTACCCAGTGATCTATAGCCTTTCTCCAATCTGAGTGACTCAAAAGCACCAGCTCCAGAACAAATCATGTTGAACTCTCTTGAAGTTTCTCGAAGTTCATCCCATAATGATAATCCATACTCAGAAGGTGTATATATTTCCCAACCTAATTCACCTATATAAGATATTCTTACAGCAACACAGGGAATGTTACTGATAGAAATCTTTTTAATATGGAAAAATGGAAAACCTTCGTTAGATACATCATCGTCATCACACAGTTTTTCAAGAACAGATCTTGAATTTGGTCCCCATAAGCCAATACCTGCAAAAGCAGATGTCCAATCTATGATATGAACACTTCCATCATCAGGAGCATTTGCTCGAAGCCAACTAATATCAATCATTCCATTCCCAGCTCCTGCCAAGACCCAAAATTTATCTTCCTCAAGTCTGCTAATTGTAAGATCGCTCTTTATACCACCATACATATTAGAAATTACGCTATAAACAACTTTACCTACGGCAACATCAATATTATTTGTGCAAACTTTCTGCAATAATTTAAGAGCACCTTTTCCACTTACTTCAATTTTCACAAATCCTGTAATATCAAACATGGCGCCTGTTTGTCTTGTTACAAGATGTTCAGCTGCTTGAATCGGTGACCAATATTTTGCAGCCCAGCCTGTTCTATTTGGAAAGTTTTTACCTTTCATTAATTCAGCATTTGACTCATACCATTGAGGCCTTTCCCAGCCCATTGTCTCAAAGAAATGCGCTTTTTGTCCCTCTAATCGAGCGTAAAATGGACTTCTTCGTAGTGGTCTTGGCTGCTCCATTTGTTGAAGCGGGTGAATAATGTCATATACCTCTTTATAATTTTGTTTACCTCTTGATCTTAGATATTTCCTGACATGATGATGTTGATGAAAACGATTTATGTCTCCTTGGCGAACATCGAGTTCAGGCTCACCATTCACTATCCATTCTGCCATCGCTTTTCCAACACCACCAGCATGTGTAATCCATACAGCATTGGCGGTCCACAAACCTTTTACACTTGTCTCGCCCATTAAAGGGTTACCATCAGTTGTAAATGAAAAAATTCCATTAATTTTTTTTGTAAGTTTTTTTTCAGAAAATCTTGGGAACAACCAATTCGACTCTTTATGTGCACCTTCAAAATCATCAGGTCTAAAGTCTACCAGTGAGGGCATTTCTTCAGCATCCTCAGGTTTCTTTAGTTCTTCTGACTCTAAAATTCTTGGTTCATGTCGATAATTTCCAATAACATAAGTATCATTCCATTGTCTGAAATAGAGACTGTAATCTTGGTGACGCATCAATGCATGTTCAACCAAAGCCTCCTTGTGATCAGCTTTAAATTCTTTCAATTCTTCAAACGGCTCTAACCACACCATTTGATGCTCACATGGAACTAAAGGTAATGATATGTTAGCAAGTCTTCCCATTTTTGGAGCCCAGATACCAGTTGAGACAAGCACAATGTCGGCTTCATAATCACCCTTAGACGTTTGCACGCCACGAATTTGATTATTCTGAATTTTAAAACCATTAACTGCTGTATCACCAAAAAATTCGCCTGCTTTTAAATCAGTCACATATTTTGCCATTGCTCTAACTGCTCTTACGGGTGCTGCTAAACCATCAGTTGGAACATAATATCCCCCGTGAATTTTTTCTGGATCAATATAGGGGCTCATTTTTAAAACTTCATCTGGAGTAATTATTTTTGCATCAGTTAATCCATAACTGTGAGCTATACCTAGTTTTCGATACAGGTCTTGATGTCTTTCTTTTGTCTTTGATACCTCAATTCCCCCAACAGTATGAAAACAAGGTTTGCCCTCAAATGATAAGGATCTAAGTAAGTCAACTGTGTACTGTGCAAATTTACACATCATTCGTGAAGGATTAGTTTGAAACACACCTCCTGGTGCATGACTTGTAGATCCTCCAGTTTCAAACAATGGCCCTTGATCAAGTATAACCATATCTTTCCAACCCAATTGAGCTAAATGATAGGCGGTGCTTACTCCAACAATACCACTACCAACGATTATTATTCTTGATTTTCTTGCCATTTGTTCCCCTGTAAATACCTAATCAGTTCCAAAATTTGATGTCAATATGAAAAAAAACTTAATAGTTAACCGCGTCAATAAGACGATCCTCAAGATAGTCAGCAAATGATCGATTACAACTAAGTAACAATTTAAGATCAAGATTAAAAATAGAACAGTCTACTCTAGCTAATAATGTTTGTGCGGCAGTAGATTTTTTAAAGGATTTTTCTCTAAAGTCAAAATGCGTTAATTTATTTAATATATCAAAACTATTTTTACCTTGAATTTCAAAAAATACTTGTGAGTCAGAAATATTTGTAGCTAATATTAAGGATGATTTATTTAAATCATCTAAGATTTTGTTGAGCTTTTTAATTTCAATTTCTTTTTCAAATATTAAATTCCATTGATCAAAAGACATTTTTGCTAAAGTATAATTATCATTTGAAATTATCCTTAAATTATCTGATGGTGGTAAAAGTTTTAAAGATTTATTTATGTGATTATTAAATTTTGAGTCACCAGATCCTCTTAACATAATTTGTTGAATAACTTTTTTTTTTATTTCAATACCATCAGATCGGATTACTTCAGTCATGAAACTAACCTTTTATTATCTTCATCATAAAAAACGGGTTTTACTATATCCACACCAGTTGTACTCATACTTGATGTAGAAGCGTAAGCTTTTGTTCCAATCATAGAGTGGCCATTTTTGATAACAGCTAATGCAAAATCATGACCTAATGTAGAACTATGATAACAAGATGTAATATGACCAAGCATTGGGACAGGAGACTTAATTTCTTTATCAAGAATGATATGTTGTCCTTCCTCAAGTTTATCGGCTTTATTCGAGGGAATGATACCAACAAGTTGTTTCCTATCTTCTCTTATAGTATCAGACCGAGTAAGTGATCTTTTACCTAAAAAATCTTTTTTTGATTTACCAATCATCCAGCTAAGTCCCAAATCTATTGGCGTTATAGAACCATCTGTGTCTTGGCCAACAATAATGTAACCCTTTTCTGCCCTTAAAAGATGCATTGCCTCCGTGCCGTAGGGAGCAAGACCAAATTCTTTTCCTATACTTTGAATATTATTCCAAATTTTAGGGGCACTATTTGACGGAATATATATTTCGTAACCTAACTCCCCGGTAAAACTTGCTCTTAGAATTCGTATTGCAACACCATTAAATTCATGAAATTGGAAAGTCATAAATGGAAACTCTTCATTGCTAAAATTGATATTTGGAAAGGCTTTTTTCATAATTTCTCTGGTATTTGGCCCACTAATGTTGAAAGTTGCATATTGCTCTGTAATCGAGTTCATAAAAACTTTTAAATTTGGCCACTCGGTTTGAGCATATTCTTCCATGCAACCTAAAACAGTAGCAGCACCCCCAGTAGTTGTAGTGGCAATAAAATGCTGATCAGAAATTTTACAAATTATCCCGTCATCTTTTACCATTCCATCTTCCCCCAACATAAGAGCATATCTAGCAGAACCTTGTTTCATTTTAGTAAAACTGTTTGTGTAAATTAAATTCATAAATTCTAATGCATCTTCACCTTTGATCTCAATTTTTCCTAATGTGCTCCCATCTAAAATACCTGCGTTTTCTCTTACATTTTTGCTCTCTCGTTGAACAGCATCATGCATCGACTCTTCTTTATTAATTTGAAAATACCACGGCCTTTTCCATTGCCCAACATCCTCAAAAATTGCACCATTGTTTAAGTGCCAGCTATGTATTGGTGATTTTCTCTCTGGATCATAAAACTCATAGCAATTTCTACCAGCTATTGCAGAAAAACTTAATGGAGCATAGGGTGGGCGATAAATAGTTGTGCCAACTTCATTTACTTTTTTATCCAGAAGATCAGAAACTATTCCTAGTGCGTTAATACTACTAATTTTACCTTGATCAGTTCCCATACTATTTGTTGTATATCTTTTTAAATGTTCAATTCTATCAAAACCCTCTGTTATTGCTTGACGGATATCTTTAGTTGTTACATCATTTTGTAAGTCGATAAAGGATTTAGTCCATAATGATTTCTTTTGTGGAGAAACCTCCCACAATTTTTCAATATTGTATTTAGTGTTTGTATTTAATTTGAGTTTTACGTCTATTTGTTTGACTTTAAAAGTTTTTAATTTTTCATTTATATCAGAATTTAAATAATCAAAATTAAATTGTCCTGAGGCAGAACCAAGAGTAATGGTAGGTTGAAAAGGTTTTGATGGCTTGTAAGTTAAATCTTTTTCATCCCAATCTAATAAACCCTTTGATTGAGTAAACAAGTGAACATCTGGATTTATTCCACCTGACAAACATAAGCAGTCACATTTAATTTCATTTAAAGCACCAGAACTATCCTCAACGAGAATTTTTTCAATTTTTTTATTTCCAAATGCTCCTTTTATTTGTGAATTTGTGTAGAGAGGAACATCATTTTTTCTTATCAAGTCAAACAAATTTGGCTCAATTTCTTCCCCGGATCGTGAGTCGATATATGCTTTTGGTTTTAAACCAGCTTTTATAAGACTAAAAACCAAGCTATTTGAATTCGAATTATTACTGAAAATAACTGGTTCTTTAGAGGGTGCTAATCCATATCGGCACATATATTTTTCAAAGGAAGAGCTGAGCATTATGCCTGGGAGATCGTTATTTTGAAAAGATAAAAATCTCTCAATTTGTCCATTACATAATATTGTGTGACCTGTACGTATCTTATGTAAAGTGCTATTAACTTTTCCTTCTATCGGTTTAGAGCCAACAAATCTATCTTCAATTGCTATAAGATGATTTATGTAATTATAAGTTGTAACAAGTGTGTTCTTTAAAATCTTTATATTCTTAGAGTCTTCTATTTCTTGTATAGTTTCTTTTAACCAATCTTTAGGCTCTTTATTATCTATTAATGATATTTTGTTTGAATTATTGATAATGCCGCCAAGTTGATCGTCAAAGTCAATTAACAACACATCATAATTCGAATTGATGAAAGATTTAGCTACTAGAAGTCCATTTAATCCTCCCCCTATAATTGTAACATCGACGTTGTGATGGATATGATTGCTTATGCCTTTGAAATCTTTGGGAGGTTTACCTAATCCAGCGGCTCTTCTAATAAGTGGTTCATACAAATTTTTCCAAAATTTCTTATGTGGCCCCATGAATGTTTTATAGTAAAAACCAGCAGTAAAAATTGGAGAAAATAAGTTATTGATACTTCCAAAATCGTTTTCAAGAGAAGGCCATCTGTTTTGACTTTCAATTTCCATACCTTCATAAATTTTTTTTATAGTTGCTCTTGTGTTTGGTTCGGAATATTCACTAATTATTTGTACTAGAGCATTTGGTTCTTCTATACCACATGTATAAATTCCTCTTGGCCTGTGGTACTTAAAACTTCTTCCTACAAGGTTAATATTATTTCTTAAAAGAGCTGAGGCTATAGTATCACCTTTGTAGCCAAAATATTTGACCCCATCAAACTTAAAGCTAATTTTTTGATGAAACTGAATAAATTGATTTTCTTTTAAATTTATGGATTTCATTTTTCAACCGTAAAGTTACCTGAACCAACTTCTGGTTCTCCAGATGGTGTTTTAACAACACTTTTGAAATTATTTAAATTTGGTTTTTTTTCATCGAGCTTATAGGTCACCAAAATTTCATCAGTAGATGTATCTCTAACACAATTAAACCATTTTCGACAACCATGTGTATGAACCCAGCGCTCATAAAACAAACCTTTTGGATTTGCTCTTATAAAGACATATTCTCCCCACTCACGATCACCAATTTCTTTTGATCCATCGGGTCTTTTTACATGCGCCTCTCCTCCATTTGAAAATTCCGATTGATCTCGTGGGCCGCAATAAGGGCAATTAATTATAAGCATATTTATTAATGTGCTACGGCTGCAGCACCGTGTTCGTCGACTAATCTTCCACTTGCAAATCTATCAAGATTAAAAGCACTATTAATTTGATGAGGTTCATTTTTTGCAATGGTATGTGCAAAAACATTTGCACTTCCAGGAGTAGCTTTAAAACCACCTGTTCCCCAGCCACAATTAAAAAATAAACCCTCAATGTCACATTTACTAATAATAGGACTAGCATCTGGGCAGATATCAACAATACCGCCCCATTGACGAAGCATTTTCATTTTGCCAAATACTGGATAAAGCTCGACCATAGCTCTTATAGTATCTTCAACAATATTAAAACCACCTCTTTGAGTGAAAGAATTATAACTATCTGTTCCTGCTCCAATAACTAATTCACCTTTGTCAGATTGACTGACATAAGCATGAACTGCAGATGACATTACCACGGTATCAATAATGGGTTTGATTGGTTCAGAAACAAGTGCCTGAAGTGGCTTACTTTGTAAAGGCAATCTGATACCTGCACTCTCTGCTAAAACACTAGTATGACCTGATGCAACAACTCCAATTTTATTCGCCCTTAAAAAACCCTTTGAAGTTTCGACACCCTCTATTAATCCATTTTTAGTCCTAATTTGATGTGCCTCACAATTTTGAATTATATCAACTCCCATCTCATCAGCGCGCATTGCAAAACCCCATGCTATTGCATCGTGTCTCGCTACACCACCGCGAGGTTGGTAAGACGCACCAAGTACTGGGTATCGTAAGTTGTCAGTATTCATTATAGGAACCTTTTTTTGAATTTCCTCTTTAGATAACCAAAATGAGTCAATGCCATTTAAATTATTAGCACTCACTCTTCTTTTAATCTCTTTTATATCATGTTCGTTATGGGCTAAATTCATAACTCCTCTTTGACTAAACATCACATTGTAATTTAGCTCACTTGATAGGTTTTCCCATAACTTCAAAGAGTGTTCATATAAATGTGCACTATCATCCCATAAATAGTTTGATCTTATAATAGTGGTGTTTCTGCCTGTGTTACCCCCACCAAGCCAACCTTTTTCGATTACAGCAATATTTTTTAATCCATGTTCTTTTGCTAAATAATAAGCAGTTCCAAGTCCATGACCTCCACCACCAATTATTATGACATCATAAAACTCTCTAGGTTCAGGGCTTCTCCACATTTTTGGCCAATCTTTATGACCAGACAGTGCGTTTCTAGCAAGACTAAATATTGAATATTTTTTCTTCACATAAGCAAATTAACAAAAAATAAAATAATCAGCTAGTTATTTTCAGAGGCGAATTGTCTTTAATTTTTTTAAAAATTTTAGGGAACTTCCACTGCAAATCGCAGTCTACATTTGGGGCTTGAACTGAACTATTTATGTCGTTTTCACATATTGTTCTAATTTCAAAGCTTATCCTTGTATTTTCTGATTTTTCTTTTGACGAGCTATGTAAGTGAGCACCAGAAAAACATAAAATTTCTCCTGGTTTTATAGTTACTGGTATTTTCTTAATATCGCTAGGCAAGTCCTCTTTTAATTGTGGTGCAGAAGGGTAAGAAAAATCCCCTTTTTTTCTGTTGGCTAAATAAATGTTTAAGTCCCAAGTCGAAGTAGTATTTTTAACCGGAACATCAAAATAATCTGGGTAAAAAATCATAGTATTTTTCTTCTCCACATTACTGACTGGTGCCCACCAATTAATTTGTTGATACAAATTGGTACCCCAAGTATCACGGTGAATATTTATTCTAGATGCTTCTCTGTACGGTAAGTTATTTTCTGCTGGTGCTACCCTTACAACGAATCGATCCCAAAAAGTATTACCTTTGTGATATCCAATTTCATTTAAAAAGTTTGTAAATAGTTTTCTAAAAGTTTCATGGTTTTTTAATTTTGATACAATATCTTTACTTATTTCCTCAGAATTTTTTAAATAATGTATTTTTTCTAATTCACCTTCATAAATATCTTGTACTTTTTGTTTTATTTGTGTGACTAATTCATTAGATGTTTTTGATTTTTGAAATACAAAAATTTGTCCTTCGAAAATATTTTTTTTAAATTCTTGAAGATTTGAAATTTTTTCTATTGGTGTGAACATTCACTTTATATCACCAACATATACTCCAAGTGCTAAAGCAGTTTCAATCAGAGGATCAGATCTATCTACTACTTTATAAGTT
The DNA here is from genome assembly GCA_902617485.1 of uncultured Alphaproteobacteria bacterium. Classification (GTDB taxonomy): domain Bacteria; phylum Pseudomonadota; class Alphaproteobacteria; order HIMB59; family HIMB59; genus HIMB59. Next base: position 20,756 of record CACMXD010000015.1, read on the forward strand.
GAAATGCCCTCACTAATGGGAACGTCAACAACTTTTCTATCTCTCCAAGCAACCATTCTTCCAAATTTCCCTTTAGCAATTAAATCAACAGCATAAACACCAAACGCACTTGCTAAAATTCTATCACGTGGAGTAGGAGGTGCACCTCTTTGAACATGACCTAAAGAAGTGACCCTACATTCTATGTCAGTGCTTTTCATTATTTCTTCTGATAAATAGTTTCCTATACCACCTAGTCTTTTTTGACCGTCGGCGTACTCAACAGTATAACTCTTTCCACTTTCGGTTTTCACTGCTTCTGCTACAACAATAAGAGAATGCACAATTCCTCTATTTTTCATTTCCGTTAGTTTATTAACTATGCCTTTTATAGAGTAATTTAATTCAGGAATTAGGATTACATCAGCTCCACCGGCTATACCTGCATTAATAGCTATATGCCCTGCATCTCTTCCCATAACTTCTAAAATCATTGTTCTTTGATGACTAGCAGCAGTTGTTTGTAAGTTATCAAGTGCTTGAGTAGCAACATTTACAGCAGTATTAAAGCCAATTGAGCTTTCAGTAGCCCCGACATCATTGTCAATTGTCTTGGGTATAGCCACAATATTTAAATCACCCCTTTTGGCAATTTCAGTTAATATCGACATACTTCCATCACCTCCTATAACGATAAGTCCATCAAGCTCTAACTGTTTGTAGCCATCAATAATGTCTTGAGATCTATCTTTATATCCACCATCAGGCATTGGAAATTTAAAAGGATTACCCTTACTTGTTG
>CACMXD010000016.1:0-13756 GCA_902617485.1 uncultured Alphaproteobacteria bacterium
GTAAAATTGCTAAAATTTTAGGCCCAAAAGGTTTAATGCCTAATCCTAAAACAGGCACTGTTACAAATGACATAAAAAGTACAATTGAAAATATCAATAAAGGACTTGTAGCTTATAAAAATGATAAAGCAGGAACTATACATGCAGCCCTAGGGAAAGTTAGTTTTGACGAAAGTAAATTAACTGAAAACATAACTTCTTTTATTGATGAAATTAAAAAAATAAAACCGTCAGGATTGAAGGGTAACTTTGTGAATTCTATTTATCTATCCTCTTCTATGGGTTTTGGTTTAAGGGTTGAAATATAATGAATAAAGCTGAAAAACAACAATATATTGAAAACCTTGATCAAATATCAAAGGATTATTCTGCTATATTTGTTGCATCATTTTCAGAGATGTCAGTTAAAGAAATGATCGAATTTCGAACTGAAATTAGAAATAATGACGGAGTAACTAAAGTTTCCAAAAATAATATTGTCAAAATATTTGTTAACAAAGATGATGAAAAAAAAGGTCTAATTGATTTTTTATCTAATCAAAAACTATTAATTTTTACAAATAATCCTGTTGGAACTGCGAAAGTATGTAAAAAATTTGAAAAAGATTTAAAAAAGCTATCTGCAGAGGTAGCTTTTTTTGATAACCAACTATATTCAAAAGAGGATATAGCAAAGGTTGCAACTTTACCTTCTCTTGATGAAATAAGAGGAAAAATAGTTGGATTGATTAACGCTCCTGCATCAAAACTTGTAAGATTATTACAAAGACCAGATCAGGATATTATTTCAATACTACAAAACAAAAAAGACTAATTAGGGAGAGACAAAAAAAATGGCAGATTTAAATAAAATTGTTGATGAGCTATCAACACTAACAGTAATGGAAGCAGCTGAACTTTCAAAACTATTAGAGGAAAAATGGGGCGTAACTGCAGCTGCACCAGTAGCAGTAGCAGCAGGTGGAGCAGCTCCTGCAGCTGACGCAGCAGAAGAAAAAGACTCTTTTGACGTTGTGCTTGCAGCAGCTGGAGATCAAAAAATTAATGTTATTAAAGAAGTAAGAGCTATTACAGGCCTAGGTTTAAAAGAAGCAAAAGACATGGTTGAAGGTGCTCCGAAAACATTAAAAGAAGGAGTTAAGAAAGAAGAGGCGGAAGCTATGAAGACACAGCTAGAAGCCGCAGGCGCAAAAGTAGAACTCAAATAATTAATTATTCTAGGTTCTATATAATATGCCACTTAGCTTTACAGAAAAAAAACGAATTCGCTATTCCTTTGGTAAGATCGGTAAAACGATTGAAGTTCCAAATTTAGTTGATATTCAAAAAATTTCCTATGATAAGTTCCTTCAATTAGGAAAATCAGTAGAGAACCGTTCAAATACAGGCTTGCAGGAGGTCTTTAATTCTGTCTTTCCTATTAAAGATTACGCAGGTAAATCTGAACTTCACTATATAGATTATTATCTTGATAATCCTAAATATGATGTAGATGAGTGTAGAAGGAAGGGTTTAACTTTCTCTGCCTCACTAATGGTTACATTTCGACTAATAATATGGGATATCAATGAAGAAACTGAAGAAAAATCATTAAGAGATATAAAAGAACAAGTAGTTTATTTAGGCGATTTACCTTTGATGACTAATAATGGTACTTTTGTTGTAAATGGAACCGAAAGAGTTGTAGTTAGCCAATTACATCGATCACCAGGCGTCTTTTTTGATCATGATGATGGTAAAACTCATGCAAGCGGTAAAGTTTTATATAATGCGAGAATAATACCTTACAGAGGTTCATGGTTAGATTTCGAATTCGATCACAAAGATAACCTCTTTTTTAGAATTGATCGAAAAAAGAAAATGATATCAACCACTATTTTACAAGCCTTACCATCCAAGGCTTCTGAAAAATATTTACACGAATGCATGCAAAATAAAGTTGAGCCTGATATTTATAAAATTTCAGGTATGACTTCAGAAGAAATTTTAACATACTTTTATGAAACTTTTAATTTTAAAAAAAATAAAGATGGTTGGATTGTAAACTTAGATTTAAATAAATTTAAATATAAAAATTTACCATTTAATTTAGTAGATCCTAATACTAATGAAGTTGTGGCTCATAAAGATATTAAATTATCACTTAAGTTACTAAAAGAAATAAAAGATAAAAAAATTACCAAATTCTTTTTTAAAGATGATGATTTATACGGCTTTCACTTATCTAATGATATTGTTAATTATGAGAATGGATTAGTTTATGCAGAAGCTGGCACCTTATTAACTGAGGAGTTTTTTAAAAGATTAGAGGAACTATCTATAAATCAATTTTCCGTAATAAATGCTAATCAGGCAACAGGTAATTTGGGTGTAATTAATTCTCTTGTAGCTGATAAAAACAACTCAAGAGAAGAAGCTCTTTTTGATATTTTTAAAATCTTAAGACCAGGAGAGCCACCAACATTAGAAGCAAGTAACTATTTGTTCCAAAATATGTTTTTTAGTGAAGATAGATATGATCTATCAGAAGTAGGTAGGGTTAAATTAAATACTTACTTATCTTTAGATAAAGATAACAAAACAAGAATTCTAAGTAAATCAGACATTCTTGCTGTTGCTAAAAAACTTTTTGATATGAAGACAGAAAGTGCTGGTAAAGACGACATTGACCATCTTGGAAACAGACGAGTTCGTTCTGTCGGAGAGTTAATTGAAAACCAATACAGAATTGGTTTAGTAAGGATGGAAAGAGCAATCAGAGAAAAAATGGGAACAGTTGATATTGAGTCTATAATGCCTCAAGATCTTGTTAATTCTAAACCTATACAGACTGTTTTGAAAGAGTTCACTGGAACAAGTCAATTAAGCCAATTCATGGATCAAACAAACCCATTAAGTGAGATTACACATAAAAGAAGAATATCTGCGTTAGGACCAGGTGGTCTAACAAGAGAAAGAGCTGGATTTGAGGTTAGGGATGTTCATACTACTCACTACGGTAGAATATGCCCTATAGAAACACCTGAGGGTTCAAACATAGGTTTAATTAATAGCCTTTCATCTTATGCAAGAATTAATCAATACGGTTTTATTGAAACTCCCTATAGAAAAATAGTTAAAGGTTCTGTTACAGATGAAGTTTTATATTTAAATGCTGATGAAGAAGAGAGCTATACCATAGCTCAAGCAAATAGCCCAATTAGTGAAAATGGAAAATTTGCAGAAGAACAAGTTAGTTGCAGAAGAAGGGGTGATTTTATTTTTTGCGATCCATCTGAAATAGACTTTATGGATGTAAACCCTCAACAATTAGTGTCTGTCGCTGCCTCTCTTATCCCATTCTTGGAAAATGACGATGCTAACAGAGCTTTAATGGGATCAAATATGATGAGACAGGCTGTCCCTTTGGTTAAAAGTGAAGCCCCTCTTGTTGGCACAGGATTTGAGTCAAAAGTAGCAAGAGATAGTGGAGCTGTTGTTATTGCAAAAAATAGTGGATACGTTCATCAAGTTGACTCCTCAAGAGTTGTTATAAGATCTGACTCGAAAAACATTAGTAAGGATAAAAGTGGTGTCGACATTTATAATTTGAAAAAGTTTCAAAGATCTAATCAAAGCACTGCAATTAACCAAAAACCAATAGTAAAAATTGGTGATTATGTTGAGAGAGGAGATATTATTGCAGATGGTCCTTCAACTGACTTAGGAGAATTAGCTTTAGGAAGAAACTTACTTGTAGGCTTTATGCCATGGAATGGATATAACTTTGAGGACTCCATAATAATGTCTGAAAGAGTTGTCCATGAAGACAGATATACCTCAATTCATATTGAGGAGTTCGAAGTCTTATGTAGAGATACTAAATTAGGCCCAGAAGAAATTACAAGAGATATGCCTAATGTTGGAGATGAAAGCATAACTAATCTTGATGAGGCAGGAATTGTTTATATTGGCTCTGAAGTCAAACCCGGAGACATACTTGTGGGAAAAGTTTCTCCAAAAGGTGACTCACCTATCACTCCTGAAGAAAAGTTATTGAGAGCAATTTTCTCTGAAAAGGCAGCTGATGTTAAAGATACCTCTTTGAGATTACCGACTGGTTACTCAGGTGTCGTAGTTGATGTACAAGTATTGGTTCGCAGGGGTGTTGAAAAGGATGAGAGAACAATAGCTATTGAAAGAGTAGAAATAGATAGATTAGCTAAAGACAGAGATGATGAAAAAAATATTTTAGAAAACAATTACAAACAAAATCTTATTAGTATTTTTAAAAATAAAATCTCAATTTCAAATACAGATGTTTTTACCAAAGGAAATAAAATTGAAGAAGAAACTCTGAAATCGAAATCTATTGAGATTTTAGAAAAAATTCAAGTTGATGATAATACCTCTATGGATACATTTTCTTCGCAAAAGAAAATCTTTAGTGATGCAGTAATTTTATTAGATAAAAAATTCCAAAATAAAATTGAAAAAATTCAAAGTGGGGATGATTTGTTACCCGGTGTTCTAAAAGTGGTTAAAGTTTTTGTTGCTGTAAAAAGAAAGTTACAAGCAGGAGATAAGATGGCTGGAAGACATGGTAACAAAGGAGTTATTTCTAAGATTGTACCTATTGAAGACATGCCTTTTTTAGAAGATGGAACTCCGGTTGATGTTTTATTAAATCCATTGGGTGTTCCAAGTAGAATGAATATTGGTCAAATTTTAGAAACACACTTAGGTTGGGCAGCTTTTGGAATAGGTAAGCAAATTTCCAAAAGCCTAGATATGGCAAGAAAAGAAGGAAATATAATTCAGTTAAAAGAATCTCTCTCTAGTTTTTACGAACAGAATAAAGACTCAAATACTGAAATCACGAAAATGAATGATGATCAACTAATTGAATTAGCAGGAAACTTAGAAAAAGGCGTTACATTTGCTACACCTGTGTTTGATGGTACAAATACTCACGAAATTACAAATCTGTTAGATAAAGCTGGTTTTGATAATAGTGGTCAAGTTTATTTATATGATGGTAGGTCGGGAGAAAGATTTGAGAGAAGAGTAACAGTTGGTTATAAGTATATTTTAAAACTTCATCATTTGATTGATGATAAAATTCATGCAAGGTCTATTGGCCCTTATAGTCTTGTCACACAACAGCCTTTAGGTGGTAAAGCTCAATTTGGTGGCCAAAGATTTGGAGAAATGGAAGTATGGGCTTTAGAAGCATATGGAGCATCCAATACATTACAAGAAATTTTAACTATTAAATCTGATGACGTTGCTGGAAGAACTAAAGTATATGAAGCATTAATTAGAGGTGATTATAACTTCGAAAGTGGGATTCCTGAGTCTTTTCACGTTTTAGTCAAAGAATTAAAATCCCTTGGATTAAACGTTGAATTAATAGAGACAGACCCCGCAGTTAATAGAGAGAGCGCACAATGAAAGACTTAACTAATTTATTTAAAACAAATAATCAAACCTTAAATTTTGATCAGATTAAAATTTCTGTTTCAAGTCCTGAGCAAATAAGATCATGGTCTTTTGGTGAAATCAAAAAACCAGAGACTATAAATTACAGAACATTTAAGCCTGAAAGAGAAGGATTGTTTTGTGCAAGAATTTTTGGACCTACAAAAGATTATGAGTGTTTATGTGGAAAATATAAGAGAATGAAATTCAAAGGTATTACATGTGAAAAATGTGGTGTCGAAGTTACACTCTCCAAAGTTAGACGAGAAAGAATGGCTCATATTGAATTAGCTGCTCCCGTTGCTCATATTTGGTTTTTAAAATCATTACCAAGTAGAATTGGTCTTTCTCTCGATATAACTCTCAAGAACCTCGAAAAGGTTTTATATTTTGAAAGCCATATTGTTATTGACCCTTTAATGTCCGGCCTAAGCCCTAATCAATTACTATCTGACGAAGAATTAGAAGAAGCTATAGACCAATTTGGAGAAGACTCTTTTAAACATGGAATTGGTGCAGAAGCTGTTCAAGAAATTTTATCTAAAATCGATTTAGAGGCTGAAATAAAAAATTTAGTTGAAGAAAGTGAGGCTACCTCCTCTGAAACTAAAAAGAAAAAAATCCTAAAACGAATGAAAGTAATGGAGGGATTTAAAAATTCTAATATTAAACCGGAGTGGATGGTACTAAAAGTGTTACCTGTTATTCCCCCGGAGTTAAGACCACTTGTACCCTTAGAGGGTGGCCGTTTTGCAACATCAGACTTAAACGACTTGTATCGTAGAGTCATAAATAGAAATAACAGATTAAAAAGACTTTTAGATTTAAGAGCACCAGACATTATTGTCAGAAATGAAAAAAGAATGCTTCAAGAGTCTGTTGATGCATTGTTTGATAATGGAAGAAGGGGAAGAGTTATAACAAGTACAAATAAAAGACCTCTTAAATCTTTATCTGAAATGTTAAAAGGCAAGCAAGGTAGATTTAGACAAAATTTATTAGGTAAAAGAGTTGATTATTCTGGTCGATCAGTAATTGTTGTAGGACCAGAATTAAAACTCCATCAATGTGGGTTGCCAAAAAAAATGGCTTTAGAACTATTTAAACCATTTATTTATAATAAACTTGAGTCTTATGGTTTCGCATCAACTCTTAAATCTGCGAGGAAAATGGTAGAGTCAGAGAGACCAGAGGTTTGGGATATACTTGATGAAGTAATTAGAGAACATCCAATTCTCTTAAATAGAGCACCTACATTACATAGATTGGGTATTCAAGCTTTTGAACCTATTTTAATAGAGGGAAAAGCTATTCAACTTCATCCATTGGTTTGTACCGCTTTTAATGCAGACTTTGACGGCGACCAAATGGCAGTTCATATACCTCTTAGTCTTGAAGCTCAATTAGAGGCAAGAGTTTTGATGATGAGCACTAATAATATTCTTTCACCCTCTAGTGGAAAACCTATTATTGTTCCAAGTCAAGATATAGTTTTGGGCATTTACTACTTATCATTGATTAATGAAAAACAAGAACCTAAGAAATATTATTCTCATGTAGGTGAAGTAGAATTTGCATTAGAGAATAAAACAATAGAGTTACATACGCCTATTTTATATAGAACAAAAAAATATAATCCAGAGAAAGATAGTTTTGATTATCAAAAATACACCACCTCCGCAGGAAGAGTAATGCTTTTTAAAACAGTTCCAGAAAACAAAAACTTACCTTTTGACGTTATTAATAAGGTTCTGACAAAAAAAGATATTAGTAATTTACTCGATAATGTTTACAGATTTACAGGTCAAAAAGCTACTTGCATATTCGTTGATCAAATAATGAATGTTGGTTTTAAATATGCTGCTAAAGCAGGTATTTCATTTGGTAAAGACGATTTAGTCATTCCGGAGGAAAAAAATGTTCTTATTCAAGATACACAAAAACTTGTAAACAGTCTTGAAAACCAATACCAAGAAGGTCTTATTACCGAAAGAGAAAAATATAACAAAGTTGTAGGTTTGTGGTCTACATGTACAGACAAGGTTGCAAAAGCAATGATGAAAACAGTTTCATCTAATAAAGATAGCCAAATTAATTCTGTTTATATTATGGCTGACTCTGGTGCTCGAGGTTCTGAAGCTCAGCTTAAGCAATTAGCAGGAATGCGAGGTTTGATGGCAAGACCATCAGGTGAAATCATTGAAAACCCAATTACATCTAACTTTAAAGATGGTTTAACAGTTCTTGAATATTTTAACTCTACTCACGGTGCCAGAAAAGGATTAGCAGACACTGCTCTTAAGACTGCAAGTTCAGGATACCTAACTAGAAGACTAGTTGATGTTGCTCAAGATTTAACAATTACATGTAAAGATTGTACATGTAAAAATGGATTAACTGTTGACACTATTTATGAGTCAGGCGAAGTTTCAATACCTTTAACTGAAAGAGTTTTTGGAAGATATCTAGCTGATGATGTCAAAAACAAAAAAGGTGAGTTAATAATAAAAAATGACACTTACATTTCACACGAAGAAATTGAACTATTAGAAAAAGAAAATATTACATCTGTTAGAATTAAATCACCAATCACTTGTGGAACAACACACGGTATTTGTGCAAAATCTTATGGAAGAGACTTAGCAAAAGGTGTCCCTGTAAATACTGGTGAAGCAGTTGGTATTATTGCAGCACAGTCCATTGGCGAACCCGGTACTCAGCTAACAATGAGAACATTCCACGTTGGTGGTGTTGCGAGTTCATCTGCTGAAAAATCAAATTTTGAGTCCCCTTGCGATGGTAAAATTAAGATTAAAAATCTCAGATCTGTTGTTAACGGATCTGGAAATGAAATAATTATTAATAGAACCACAGAGCTTGATATATTTGATAATAATAAAACCTTAGTCTCTTCTTTTAGAGCTCCTTATGGATCAACTTTATTAGTAAAAAACGGTTCGGATGTTAAACTTAATAGCTTATTACTAGAATGGGATCCATACACTGTACCGATAGTTGCTGAGGAAACAGGAAAATTAGATTTTAGTGATTTAGTTGAGGGTGTATCTTTTATTGAAAAGTTTGATGAGACCACTGGTATTTCATCTAAAGTCATAATCGATTGGAAAAGTTTTCAGGGAAAACAAGATTTAAAACCTCAGTTGTTAATAACTGATAAAAATGGAAATCCTATTAAATCAAAAAATTCATCTACTTATGATTTAAGTGTTGGTATTGTTTTAAATATTGAGAAAGGTAAAGAAGTCACTGCTGGTGATGTAATCGCAAGAATTCCAAGAGCCTCCTCTAAAACAAAAGATATTACTGGTGGACTACCAAGAGTTGCTGATATCTTTGAGTCAAGAAAACCAAAGAATCCTGCGGTTCTGGCAGAAATATCTGGAACAATTGAATTTGGAAAAGACATTAAAAGCAAAAGAAGAATTATTATCAATCCTGAAGAAGGAGAGCCTATTGAATTTTTAATTCCAAAAGGTACTTACATATACTTTAACGAAGGGGACAAAGTGAACAAAGGCGATATGATCGTTGATGGCACACCAGCTCCAACAGATATCTTAAACATACTTGGAATTGAGGCTTTGGCTGAATATATGGTTAGAGAAGTACAAAAAGTTTACCGTTTACAAGGTGTTTTGATTGATGACAAACATATTGAGTGTATTACACGTCAAATGTTACAAAAAGTTGAAGTAATTGAAGCAGGCGACAGTGAATATTTAGTAGGAGACATAAAAGATAAAATAGATGTTATCGAGAAGAACAGTTTACTAAAAAAAGAAGGCAAAAAAGAAATAGGGTATAAAATGATGATCCTTGGAATTACAAAGGCTAGCCTTCAAACTAATTCTTTTATCTCAGCCGCTTCTTTCCAAGAAACAACAAGAGTTCTTACCGAGGCAGCAATTAATGGAAAAGTTGATAAATTAACTGGCCTAAAAGAAAATGTTATTGTTGGTAAATTAATTCCAGCTGGAACAGGTAATGTTATTAGAGCTCTTCGAAAAGAAGCTAAAATTCGCGATAATACTCTATTAAAACAGCTAGAAACCTCTAAATAGATGTTGACTATACTTAATACTATAAATATATTCTGCGAACCATGCCGACCATAAACCAATTAGTTAGGAAATCTAGAGATAAAGTCTCTAAAAGGAATAAGGTACCTGCACTTAAGTCGTGCCCTCAAAAAAGAGGTGTTTGCCTAAGAGTTTACACTACAACACCAAAAAAACCCAACTCAGCCTTAAGAAAGGTTGCGAGAGTTAAACTGACTAATGGACAAGAAGTGACGGCATATATTCCAGGTGAAGGACATAACTTGCAGGAACACTCTGTTGTGTTAATTCGTGGAGGAAGAGTTAAAGATTTACCAGGTGTAAGATATCATATAATAAGAGGAACTTTAGATACCCAAGGGCTTGAAAAAAGAAGACAACGTAGATCTAAATACGGTGCAAAAAGGCCAAAAAACTAAAATTTAAATCATGTCAAGAAGAAGAGCAGCAGAGAAAAGACAAGTATTACCTGATCCCATTTATAATAGTGTTGTATTAAATAAATTTATTAACGAAGTTATGATAGGTGGTAAAAAAACGGTAGCACAAAAAATTGTTTATGGTGCTCTAGATATAATTAAAACAAACAATCAAGGCGATGATCCATTAGAGTATTTTCAAAAATCTATCAATAACGTTAAACCATCTGTTGAAGTTAAATCAAGAAGAGTAGGCGGAGCTACATATCAAGTACCAATGGAAGTTAGAAGCACTAGAGCTCAAGCATTAGCATTTAAATGGATTCTAACCAATTCAAAAAAACGAAATGAAAAAACCCAAAGAGAGAGGTTAGCAAACGAATTAATTGATGCTTTTGAAAATAAAGGTAACTCTGTAAAGAAGAAGGATGAAGTTCATAAAATGGCAGAGGCTAATAGAGCATTTGCACATTACAGGTGGTAGAGATGGATCTTAGCAAATATAGAAACATAGGAATTATGGCTCATATAGATGCTGGCAAAACAACTACTACTGAAAGAATTTTATATTACACAGGAAAGTCTCATAAAATAGGTGAAGTTCATGATGGTGCCGCAACAATGGACTGGATGGAACAAGAACAAGAGAGGGGTATAACTATTACATCAGCCGCTACTACATGTTTTTGGAATGATCATAGAATAAATATTATTGACACACCTGGTCACGTTGATTTCACAATAGAAGTTGAGAGATCATTAAGAGTTTTAGATGGTGCTGTAGCTTGTTTTGATGGTGTAGCTGGAGTCGAGCCTCAATCTGAAACAGTTTGGAGACAAGCAGATAGATACAAAGTTCCAAGAATTTGTTTTTGCAATAAAATGGATAGACTTGGTGCTGACTTTGAAATGAATGTTCAATCTATTAAAGATAGATTAGGGGCTAATCCTCTCGTATTACAAATGGCAATTGGAAAAGAGGCAGATTTCAAAGGTGTTGTTGATCTTGTAAATTTTAAATCAATTATTTGGAAAGACGATAGTCTTGGTGCCGAATTTGACATCACAGATATTAGTGAAGATTTATTAGAGGAAGCTAAGAAAAAAAGAGAAGAACTTATTGAAAATGCTGTTGAAGCAGATGATAAGGCATTGGAAGATTATTTAGAGGGTAATGAAATATCTGTTGAAACTTTAAAAGCTTGTATTAGAAAAGGAACAATTGATTTTAAATTTGTTCCTGTTTTATGTGGTACTGCATTTAAAAATAAAGGTGTTCAACCTCTTCTTGATGCTGTTGTAGATTATTTACCTTCTCCTAAAGACATTGGTTTTGTTGAAGGGATTAAAGAAGGTTCAGAAGATAAGTTACAAATTCCTAATACCCCTGAAGAACCTTTTGCAGCCTTGGCATTTAAAGTAGCAGCTGATCCTTTTGTTGGTCAAATTACCTTTTGCAGACTTTATTGTGGAAATCTTAGTTCTGGATCAACCATATTGAACTCATCAAAAAATCAAAAAGAAAGAATTGGAAGAATGCTTTTAATGCATTCAAATACAAGAGAAGAAATTAAAGATGCAAAGGCAGGAGATATAGTTGCACTAGTTGGTTTAAAGAATGTTACAACAGGTGATACTTTATGTGATCCTTCAAAAAAAGTTATTTTAGAAAAAATGGAATTTCCTGATCCTGTTATTGAGGTTGCGGTTGAACCTAAAACAAAAGCTGACTATGAGAAAATGGGCCAAGCTTTGGGAAGATTGGCTCAAGAAGACCCAAGTTTTAGAGTGACTTCAGATGAAGAGTCTGGACAGACAATTATTAAAGGTATGGGTGAACTTCATTTAGAAATTTTAGTTGATAGAATGAAAAGAGAATTTAAAGTTGAAGCAGATGTAGGTGCTCCTCAGGTAGCATATAGAGAGACAATAACAAAAGATGTCGAGGTAGACTATACTCATAAAAAACAATCTGGTGGTGCTGGTCAATTTGCAAGGGTAAAAATGAAATTTAAACCATTAGAGAGAAATTCAGGCGTTAAATTTGTAAACACAGTAGTTGGAGGTAATATTCCAAAAGAATATATTCCTGGAGTAGAAAAAGGTATTAATTTTGCTGCTCAAAACGGTGTAATAGCAGGCTACAACGTTATAGATTTTGAGGCAGAAGTTTATGATGGTGCTTTTCATGATGTAGACTCATCTGTTTTAGCCTTTGAAATTGCATCAAGAGCTGCATTTAGAGAAGCTGTTGGAAAAGCTGGACCAAAATTACTTGAGCCAATGATGAAAGTTGAAGTAGTTACCCCAGAAGATTACATGGGCGATATTATTGGTGATTTAAATTCACGAAGAGGTCAAATCGAAAAAATGGAAGACAGAGGTAATGCAAAAGTCGTATCATCTGTAGTTCCTCTTGCTAATATGTTTGGTTATGTTAATAATCTACGCTCAATGAGCCAAGGAAGAGCAAGTTATACAATGTTATTTTCACATTATGATGTAGTGCCATCAAATGTTGAAGAAGAAATAAAATCAAAACTGGCGTAATTATGATAAATCAAAATATTAGAATAAGGCTTAAATCTTTTGATCATAATATTTTGGATAGAAGCTCAATAGACATTCTTCAAACTGCCAAAAGAACTGGAGCAAAAGTTATTGGACCTATACCCATGCCTTCCAAGATAGAGAGAGTTACTGTTAACAAATCCCCCCACGTTGATAAAAAAAGTAGGGAGCAGTTTGAATTGCGAACTCACATAAGGATGATGGATATTATTGAGCCCACTCCTCAAACAGTTGACGCTCTTATGAAATTAGATTTAGCGTCTGGCGTCAATGTAGATATAAAAATAAAAAAATAAATAATCATGATAATTAGTACTAAAATTGGCCAAACTTCATTTGTTAACAAAAATGGCACAAGAGTTTCTGCAACTGTTCTTGATTATAATAGCTGTTCTATTGTTGGAAATAGAACTATTGACAAGGATGGTTATTTAGCAAACATCATTGGTTTTCTTAAACCAAAAAAACTAAATAAACCTCAGCTAAAAGAATTCAATAAATTAAATTTAGAGCCAAAAAAAATAATTAAGGAGCAAAGAATAAATTCTGACGAGGAGCTCCTAGAGGTCGGTTCTTTAATTGATCCTAAATTTAAAGTTGGTGATAAAGTTTCGGTACAGTCAAAATCAACTGGTAAAGGCTTTGCTGGTGCTATGAAGAGACACAATTTTAGTGGTATGAGAGCAACACATGGTGTTTCTATTTCTCATAGAGCTCATGGTTCAACAGGTCAAAATCAGAATCCTGGTAAGGTGTTCAAAGGAAAAAAAATGGCTGGTCACTTAGGTAATCAATTAACAACTACTAAAAATTTAGAGGTACTTTTAATTGATCAAGATAAAAAATTAATATTTATCAAAGGATCTGTTCCTGGAAAAAATAAATCTATAGTGAAGGTTTTTAAATAAATGTTTGAACAAATTACACTAAAAGATAAAGATATATCTGAGAAAGCTTTACATTTATCATTACAAAAAATTTATTCCCATAAACAAGGAAATAATCACAGTCTTGATAGATCTGAAGTTGCTGGCTCAGGTAAAAAACTTTTTAAACAAAAAGGAACTGGAAATGCAAGAGCTGGTAACAAAAAAACAACTCAAAGAAGAGGTGGGGGAAAAGCTTTTGGACCAAAATTTCATGTGGTTTCTTATAAAGTTAATAAAAAAGTCAAAAAAAGCGCTATAGCTTCATCAATAGTTAGTAAAAGTAATAATAAATCACTCT
>CACMXD010000017.1:0-12590 GCA_902617485.1 uncultured Alphaproteobacteria bacterium
ATATCATTTAAATTATGTAAGACCTGGTAAAAGTCTATACGGAATTAATCCTTTCTATAAAAAAAGATTTAACTTAAGACAGGTTATGAGTATTTACTCACCTATATTACAAGTTCAAAATGTCAGAAAAGGAAATTCAATTGGCTACAGCCAAACTTATAAACTTAAAAGAGACTTAAAAGTTGCAACAATAGATTTTGGTTACTCTGATGGATTTCTTAGAAGCGGAAGCAATAAAGCATCAGTTTATATAGATAAATTTCAATGTAGAATTTTAGGAAGAGTTTCAATGGATTTGATCACGATTGATGTGTCTAAAGTTCCCAATAACAAATTGTATTTGGGCAAACCTGTAGAAATAATTGGAAGTAATCAACGATATGAGAGAATTGCATACAAAACTGGGACTAATGAACACGAGATTTTAATTTCTTTAGGCAGGAACTTAAGAAAAGTATATATATAAGTCATGTACGAGGCTCCAATTAAAGATTTAAATTTTGTAATTAAAAATCTTATAGATTTAGGCAAACTAAATAAAGTTAGTGATTATTCTGAATTCTCTGATGATTTAGTTGAAGCTGTTCTTGAAGAGGCAGGAAAAATAGCTTCTGAAGTGTTAGACCCTTGTAACCTTTCAGGAGACCATGAGGGTTCAAATAGACTCGATACTGGCGAAGTCGTAACTCCTAAAGGCTACAAAGAGGCTTATGAGAGTTTAAGAGATGGTGGGTGGTTTGGCTTAGAGGCCAAAGAAAAATTTGGTGGTCAACAGATACCAGTAACTTTATCTGCCGCTGTTAATGAGATTTGGCATAGTTCTAATATGTCATTGGCACTTTGCCACCTATTAACACAAGGTCTGATATATGCTTTACAAAAATCAGCATCAGAAGATCAAAAAAGCTATTATATACCAAAATTAGCATCAGGTCATTGGACAGGTACAATGAATTTAACTGAACCACAATCCGGAACAGACCTGTCTACGATTAAAACTAAAGCTATAAAAGAAAATGGTCATTATAAAATTTATGGACAAAAAATTTATATTACCTATGGGGAACATGATTTATCTGAGAATATTATTCATTTGGTTTTAGCAAGAACACCTGAAGCGCCAGAGGGTAATAAAGGTATTTCTGTTTTTCTTGTTCCTAAATTTATCCCAAATGATGACGGCAGTATTGGCAAAAAAAATGATGTAACCTGCTTGTCTATTGAAAAAAAACTTGGTGTTAAAGGTTCTCCTACTGCAGTTTTACAATTTGGTGAAAAAGATGGAGCTATTGGTTATTTAGTTGGAGAAGAAAATCAGGGTTTAAATATCATGTTCGAAATGATGAACCATGCAAGGTTCTCAGTTGGAGTACAAGGACTTGCTGTTTCTGAAAGAGCTTACCAACAATCTAAAATGTATGCCTTTGATAGAGTTCAAGGAGTTCCAATTGATGGTCAGAAAGGCGATCCTATTATTCATCACCCAGATGTGCTTCGACTGTCCTCGACTATGAAATCAGAAATCGAAGCTATGAGAGCTCTTGCAATTTATGGAGCTTTTGCTTTGGATATGACTAAGTCAGATGAGAGTGAATATTGGGAAACAAAATCATCTTTAATGATACCTATTATTAAAGGGTGGTTGACTGAAAGGTCACTTGAGATTACATCAAATGCTATTCAAATTCATGGTGGTATGGGTTTTATTGAAGAAACAGGTATCGCACAACATTATAGAGATGCTAGAATCCTCCCCATATACGAGGGCACAACTGCAATTCAAG
This sequence comes from uncultured Alphaproteobacteria bacterium, assembly GCA_902617485.1. GTDB lineage: Bacteria > Pseudomonadota > Alphaproteobacteria > HIMB59 > HIMB59 > HIMB59. The sequence goes on from CACMXD010000017.1 coordinate 1,785, forward strand.
CAAATGATTTAGTTTTTAGGAAGACGCTTCGAGACAATGGTAAAAGCATATTAGAATTAATTGATGAAATTAAAACTGATACAGAAGCATCTGCGAGTTCAGATCGATTAAAAGAGTTATGTAAAAAAATGGATAGTTCAATTGACTCTGCAAAAAAAGTTGTTGAGCACATTGTTTCTACATCTAACAATAAAAAAAGACCTGCTGTATCGAGTGTAAATTATTTAATGATGTTAGGTTACATTTTTGGAGGTTGGATGATGATTAAAACTGCCAAAAAATCACTTGAATTAAAAGATAAAGGTGAAATTGATAATGAATTTCTGGACGCAAAAATAGCTACATCAAGCATTTATGTATCAAGTATTTTGCCAAAAATTGATAGTTTAGCTTCCATAATTTTACATGGTGATGAGGATGTTTTAGCTATGAAGCATCAATGGTTGTAATTTGGAAAAATTTAAAAATAAATTAAGTAATTTTTTTAGTTGGCTTTCAAAGGCAGAATTAGTTGAGTTAGACTCAGTGGATACTAGCGAAGATCCAATCAGACCAGACATTGACAATGAATTTCGCACCTCGTATGGCCGCAAGATTTTTGGATTAAAATCTAATGAAGATGTTGAAGGGTTTATTTGTCTAGCATTCTGTAACGATGTACCACAAACAATGAAAGAATTAGACTTAATGAGCAAAAATGCTTTTCATGAAAAAAACGCAAACATTGCTGTAGCCTATACTGTTTGGTCAAGAAAAAGAGGAGCAGGTAAACAAACTATTTTTACAACAAAAAAGCTTGTTAAAGATGAGATGAAAAATATAGATCGCTTTATCACACTTTCTCCTTTGACACCTATTGCAACACATTTTCATATAAAGCATGGTGCTAAATTAGTAAATATCAATGCAACTTCGCAAAACTTTGAATACGACTTTAATTAGGTCCCAGAGTAAATAGGTCCACCGCCACCCTCAGGAGTTACCCACTCAATATTTTGAGAGGGTTCTTTAATATCACATGTCTTACAGTGAATACAATTTTGAGAATTTATTTTTAAAACTTTTTTTTGTAGGTCATTATCAAATTCAACTTCATACACACCTGCGGGGCAATACCTTTGGGCAGGTTCGTCGTATTCTTCAATAGTAAAATTAGTTGACAGATCTTTATCATTAAGTAACAAATGGTTAGGTTGATCATCTGCGTGGTTAGTTCCTGATAAATAAACTGAGCTGGGTTTATCAAAAGTAATAACACCATCATATTTAGGATAGGTAATTTTTTTTGCTTTTTTAGCTGGGACCAAAGATTCATGATCAGCGTGCTTATGTTGAAGGGTAAAGGGAAGTTTACCTCCAAATATTTTTTGATCTAATCCATTAAAAATCATTGCAGGTATCAGGCCCCATTGAAAACTGGGCTTTACATTTCTTGCTTTGTATAATTCTTCAAATACCCATGAGTTTTTAAATTTTGACTCATACTCTGACAGTTCTTTATTACTATTTATGTGATCATTGATGACTTCTGCAGCAATTATTCCACTTTTCATTGCGGTATGTGATCCTTTAATTTTTGGCATATTTAGAGTGCCTGCATCACATCCTATCAATAATGCCCCAGGCATATACATTTGTGGAAGGCTCTGCAATCCTCCCTCTATTAGAGCTCTTGCTCCATAAGAAATTCTTTTACCACCATCTAATAATTTTTTGATATCAGGGTGAGTTTTAAACTGTTGAAATTCATCATAAGGAGAAAGGTATGGATTCTTATAATCCAAACCGATTACGTAACCTAAGTATATTTGATTATTTTCAGCATGATAACAAAAACTACCTCCATAAGTATCACTTTCAAGAGGCCATCCCACACTATGTGAAACTTTACCAAGTTGGTGATTTTCAGAGTTGATCTCCCAAATTTCTTTAAAGCCTATACCGTATTGTTGAGGAGATTTGTTGTTGTATTCTAAATTAAATTTTTTAAGAACTTCTTTTCCTAGGTGACCTCTACATCCCTCTGATAAAACTGTAACTTTACCTTTGATATTAATCCCAGGTTCATAATTATCTTTAGGTTTAAAATCTTTGTCTAAACCCATATCACCTGTTTGAACACCAGCTACCTTTTGATCATTATCATAAAGTAATTTACTAGCTGCAAATCCTGGAAAAATCTCTACTCCTAAGTTTTCGGCAAATTCACCTAACCATTTGCAAAGATTAGATAAGCTAATAATGTAATTTCCATGATTTTTTAAAACATTTGGTAAAAAAAAGTTTGGCACCTTCATACTTTTAGTTTTTGTATAAAATAAAAAATCCTCTGATGTTACTGATGTACTGATTGGACTATTTAGTTCTTTCCAATTTGGAATGAGTTCATCTAAAGCTTTAGTTTCAAAAACATTACCACTTAAAATATGAGCTCCGACTTCAGATGCTTTTTCTAGTACACAAATAGACAAATTTGTATCGAGTTGTTTTAATTTAATTGCTGTTGATAAACCAGCTGGACCAGCTCCAACTATTACAACATCGTAATTTAATTCTTCTCTCTGCACTTCGCTCATAATGTTGATTATATATTAAATATTACGATTCTATCTGATTAAGTAGATCTAACTCTTTAATAATTTCAGGTATTGCTTGAAATAAATCAGAAGAAAGTCCGTAATCAGCTATGTTAAATATTGGTGCCTCTAAATCCTTATTAATAGCGACTATGACTTTACTTTCTTTCATGCCCGCTAAATGCTGTATTGCACCTGATATACCTACGGCAATATAAAGCTCAGGAGCAACCATTTTACCAGTTTGTCCGACTTGGTATTCATTGCCAATATATCCTGAGTCAACAGCAGCTCTAGACGCTCCAACTGCTGCATTAAGTTTATCAGCTAGATCATATAAAAGTTTGAAATTATCAGAGTTTTCTAGTCCTCTGCCACCAGATACAACTACCCTAGCATTACCCAATTCAGGTCTATCACTTTTTGATACTTCTCTACTAACAAATGTTGTTTTAACCTCTGAGTCAATGAAAGTAATATTTTCTAAAGCAGCATCACCACCTGCTTCTTCACATTTTTCGAAAGAAGTGGGCCTGACAGTAATTAAATTAATTTTTTGATCAGTTTGAACATAAGAAATAGCGTTTCCCGCATAAATAGGCCTGATAAAAGTATCTTGGGATTCTATACCTATGATATCGCTTATTTGTGTGACATCCAACTGAGCAGATACTCTAGGTAAAAGATTTTTTCCAAATGTACTAGAAGGCGCTAAAATGTGTGTATAGTTTTCAGCTAAATTAGTGATTATAGGAGATGAAAATTCTGGTATTTGATTTTCTAATTTATCATGATCACAAATAATTACTTTTTTTACTAATTGTATTGATTTTGAACTTTTAGCAAGATCTTCAATTTTATTCCCTAAAATTAAAAGATGAATGTCTTCACTTAATTTTTTGGCAGCACTAATAGTATTAAGAGTTGATGATTTTAAATTTTTGTTATCATGTTCCGCTACTACAAGTACAGACATTTAAATTACTTTTGCCTCGTATTTTAGTTTTTGAACCAATTCTTTAACATCATTGACCATAATCCCTGCTTTTCTTTTTGGTGGTTCAATTACTTTTAAAGTTTTAATTTTTGATGATGTATCAATTCCAAGAGTGTCAATGTCAATTGTCTCAAGAGGTTTTTTTTTAGCCTTCATTATATTTGGAAGAGAGGCAAACCTTGGTGTGTTTAATCTTAAATCACATGTTAAAACAGCTGGAAGTGAAGTTTCTAGGTTTTCAATACCTTCATCTATCTCCCTTGATATAAAAACTTTATTATTTTCAATTTTTAGATTTGAAATAAAACATCCTTGTGGCCAATTTAATAATGCAGATAAAATCTGACCTGTTTGATTAGAGTCATCATCAATAGCTTGTTTGCCCATTAAAACGAGATCTGGTTTTTCTTTATCAATAATTATTTTTAGTGTTTTAGCAACTGCTAATGGCTCTAAAGAGTTTTGACTCTTAACCAATATAGACCTATCAATTCCCATAGCCATGGATGTTCTTAAAACATCTTGGGATTTATCATCTCCAATTGATACAGATATTATCTCATTTGCAAGACCCTGTTCCTTAAGCTTTACTGCCTCTTCAATGGCATTTTCATCTGGTGGGTTAACAGACATTTTAACATTTTGGGTTTCTACTCCACTATTGTCGCTTTTTACTCTAATCTGCACTTTGTAATCAACGACCCTTTTAACAGCAACTAAAACTTTCATTTGAATTTCAATAAAATAAACTAAGTTAAATAACTTACAAGATCCAAAAACTATGACAAATATTAAGAAGAGGAAGATCTATAAAAACATTTATGAATTATTTATTAAATATACTAATAAACTTGATTTTAAAGAGATAAGAGAAAACTACATTTATAATGGAAATAGTGTCTCAGCTATTTGTTTTAATAAACAAGATCAAGTTTTTTATTTCATAAGACAGATGAGACCAAATTATTTTTTTAATAAATTTTCACCCTACCCTCTGGAAATAGTAGCTGGTGGGATTAACAAGAAAGAATCAAGTAGACAAGCTATTATTAGAGAGATTAAAGAGGAACTTGGAGTCAAACCTATTTCGGTAAAAAAGTTGGAATCACTTATTATTGCTCCAGATATTTTAGAAGAAATTACTGATATCTATCTTGCATACATACCTAGAATTACAAACTTTAAAATTATTAATCCTAATGAGGGAGAATATATAAAGATAATCCCGATGAAAAAAAAAGAAATTTCAGAGATTTTAAAAACAAATAAAACACAAAATATTGTTACAAAATACGCTTTTTTAAAAATAAAAGAGCTTAAGATTTAATCTTAATCATCTCTTTATCATAGATAGGATAAAGATGCACATTGCAGGAAACTTTTTTAGTAGCTATCTCTAATTCGTAATTACCACTTTCTACAAAGTTTTGATCAATAAAATCTTTACTTCTTATGTACCCATAACCAATAGATTTGCCTATAGTGTATCCGTAACCCCCACTTGATAACCAACCTACTTGTTCACCATCTCTAAATATAGTTTCTCTTCCTAAAAGTATTTGATTTGGATCATCACATGTAAAACCTGCAAAAATCTTTTTCAAGCCTTTTGATTTTTGATTTAACAATGCTTTTTTTCCTATGAAATCTTTGTCAGAGTTAATTTTTGTTGCCCATCCTAGTCCAGCCTCAAGAGGAGTATGGTCCGGGCCAATATCTGAACCCCAAGCTCTGTAGCCCTTTTCTAAACGACAACTCTCTATACATCGATATCCAGCATTAACTAGTCCAAATTGATTTCCATATTCCATTATCTTTGAATAAATTTCTGAGGAAAAATCTATTGGGAAGTGAAGCTCCCAACCTAACTCACCCATATAGGTTATTCTAATCGCATAAACATCTTTTGATGCAATTTTGATTTTTTTACATGTAGCAAATGGAAAATTATCATTTGATAAATCTGTATTTGTTAGTCCTTGAAGGATTTTTCTAGAATTTGGTCCCATTAATGAAAAAACTGAATTATCAAATGTTATATTTTTAACTTCTACTTCTAAATTATTTGGAATATTTGAAATTATCCAATCATAGTCATGGGTCATAAAACCTGTTCCGGTAATGATATAAAAGGTGTTTTTATCTAAGACTGTTATTGTTAAATCACATTCAATTCCACCATCGTCATTCAACATTTGGGTATAGATTGTCGAACCAATTGGTCTATCAATTTTATTTGCACACAAATACTCTAAAGCTTGTAGTGAATCTTTACCTGATACAATAAACTTAGCGAAAGATGTTTGATCAATTAGAACAGCGCTCTCTCTTGCGGCTTTTACTTCATTTCCAACAAATTCAAACCAATTTTGTCTGTCAAAGGAATAAATATCTCTAGGCTCACTTCCTTTTGGTGCAAACCAATTAGGTCTCTCCCAACCCATTTTTTCACCAAAGCATGCATTTGAGTTTTTAAGTTTTTCATAAATTGGAGATTTTTTAAATTCTCTCACTGAGGAGTTCTCCTCAAAAGGCCATGCCATAGTGTAATGTTTAGCATAGGCCTCATAAGTTCTTTTTCTTACCCACTCCAAATCTTGATGGGGTTTTCCAAATCTTCTTATATCAACTGGCCATAAATCGTAAGGTGGTCTTCCATTGGCTACCCATTCTGCAAGTGCCATACCTGCTCCACCTCCAGCAGCTATCCCATATGCGTTGAAACCTGCACCAACATAAAAGTTTTTTAATTCAGGACTCTCACCTAAAATAAAGTTTCCATCTGGTGTAAAACTCTCTGGTCCGTTTATTAATTCTTTGACTCCAGCAGTTTCAAGACTAGGAACCCTTCCAAGAGCATTATTCATTATTTGTTCAAAATGATCGTAATTTGAGTCTAAAAGTGAAAAATGAAAATCTTCTGGGACTGATTTTTCAGCCCATGATAAAGGATTTGGTTCATACCCTCCCATTGCAAGGCCTCCAACTTCCTCTTTAAAATAAATTAACCTATCAGGATCTCTTAAAGTAGGAAGGTCTGATTTAACACCCTCTATTTTTTCAGTTACCAAATATTGATGTTGAAAAGATACTAAAGGGACATTAACACCTACATCTTGTGCAAATTGTCTGGTCCACTGACCACAACAACAAACAATTTTTTCACACTTTAATTTACCTTTAGATGTTTCAATACCTTCAATTACTCCATTATTTATAATTACCTTTGATACCCTAGTTTCCTCAAATATTTTTGCTCCTTTGTTTCTTGCTCCTCTAGCCAATGCTTGTGAAATATCTGTCGGATTTGCTTGTCCATCTGTAGGAAGGAAAGCTGCTCCATAAACATCATCTATATTCATAATAGGCCATAAATCTTGAGCCTCTTTTGGAGTAAGTAGCTCCATCTCCAAACCAAATGAATGAGCTGTAGTAGTTTGTCTTAAAACCTCCTGCCATCTCTCTTTATTACAAGCTAGTCTCAATCCACCATTCATCTTCCATCCTGTTCCTAGTCCTGTTTCTTTTTCAAGCTTGTCATACAGATCAACAGAATATCCTAATAATTGAGTAATATTTGCATTTGTTCTTAATTGGCCAACTAGTCCAGCAGCATGCCATGTACTACCAGAGGTTAATTTACCACTTTCAATAAGTACAACTTCATGTCCTAAATCAGCTAAGTGATATGCAGTAGAGCAACCTACTATACCGCCCCCAATTACTACAATTTTTGAACTATCTACCATTATAGCTTATCAAATGACCCCTCAAATTTTTTGAGATTATCTGAAGTATACTCAACATAATTAAATTCTATCTTAGAGGTGATCTCAGAGACCATACTCCACATTGTCTCTCTTAATAAACTTGCGGTTTTCATTGCGTTATATTTAATTATTAAATCTTTTGATGGTTTTTCTTTAAAATACATTTCTAAAACTTCGTTTTCTAGATTTTCATCTAAATCATTATTAGAAGATAAACCTCCTATATCAAATAAAGGATCATTAAAACCACCATACTCCCAATCTACTACCCATATTTTAGAGCCATCATCAAGGAAATTTGCAGCCAATAAATCATTATGACCAAATACAATTTCTCTTGGAGAGGAGAGTTTTTCTAACTTTTCTGCTTTTTTTAATAAACTTGGAATTAATGAAATGTAAGAACTATTATTATTTAATAAGTAATTTGAATAGTACTTTATGACATAAAAAACCCAGAAAATTTGAGGCTGACCTGATAGCTTATTAGGTATTTCATCATGAATTTTTCTTACGATCGGAACTATTTTATTTAAATTTTCTCTTACAGTTTTTGGTTCAAGAGTTTTACTTTCAATGAATTCTAAGACTAATACTCCAGGTTCATTATAAATTAATTTTGGAGATACCCCTATTTGATAGGCTGCTTCACTAACAATAATTTCGTTTGATCGATAAACTAAATGTTCTGGTATATCTGACCCTAATCTAACAACTGATTTAGAACCAGAGTCTGATATCAGGAAATTAAGGTTTGTAATTCCTCCCTCTAAAGGTTCAATATTTTCAAGATTTTTCCATATTGGAAGACTCTTAATTTTATTTTCAAATTCCATTTGACTAAAACATACTGATCTTTGAATAATTTTCTATGGGTAAAATCTAAAAATATTTTAAAATTTTTTTATAGAATTTTTTTTAAAAGCTATAATAATCTTCATATTATTTGGGAGGTAGGATGAATCTAATACATAGACTTAATGAAGGACCTATTTTGTGTGCAGAAGGCTATCTTTTTGCCATGGAGAGAAGAGGATATTTACAGGCAGGAACTTACGTACCTGAAGTTGTTCTTGATAATCCTGAAGTGGTAACTCAACTTCACAGAGAGTTTATTAGAGCGGGTAGTGATGTTGTTCAAGCATTTACTTATTACGGTCACAGAGAAAAGTTACGTTTGATTGGGAAGGAAGAATTATTAGAACCTCTTCAAAAAAATGCATTAGAAATTGCAAAAAATGCTGCAGCTGAATTTCCCCAGTTAGATTTAATGATAGCTGGTAATGTAGCTAATACTAATATTTATGACCCTGATGACAAACAATCTCACATTGATTGTCAAAAAATGTTTGAAGAACAAATAGCTTGGGCAAAAGAAGCCAATGTTGATTTTATTATTGCTGAAACAATTAGTTGGACTGAGGAGGCTAAATTAGCATTAAAGGAAATTAAAAATGCAGGTTTAATAGCTGTCGTAAATCTTGCTATACCTAAAGGTGACAAAACAAGAGAAGGTCATAGTGCTGCAGAGGCCTGTAAAATTTTGGAAGACCATGGTGCTGACGTAGTTGGCCTTAATTGTTATCGTGGTCCTGAAATGACAATGAAACTGCTGCCAAGCATTAGAGAAAAAGTCTCATGCCATGTGGCTGCATTACCTGTTCCATATAGAACAACTGAAGAATTCCCAACACACATGTATATAGAGGATCCAAATTGTAATTGTTTAGATGGTAATGTTTCTCATATTGCTCTTGATGGATTAACATGTAACAGGTTTGAAATGGCTGAATTCACCAAACAATGTATGGACATCAATGTAAATTTTATTGGTATTTGTTGCGGTGCCGATCCTCATCATGTAAGAGAAATGGCAGTTGCTATGGGTAGAAAACCAATTTCTTATAAATATTACCCTGATATGAGCAAACATTTTTCTCATGGCACAGAAAGCAGTCTTAAGGACATTAACAAAACTAACGAATGGCTTAAATAATTAATAAGACTTATAAAAAATAAATTTTAGATGAGTATATGGGGAAAACTTTTAGCTGGGACTTTTGGTTTTGCTCTTGGGGGGCCAATCGGAGCTATGTTAGGTGTAATAGCGGGTCACAGTGTTGATCGTATTCGAAACCAAAAATCTGACTCTAATATAGCCTCTAATTCACCACAAGAAATTATAACGATAGGTATAATTATTTTAGCAGCTAAACTGGCTAAAGCAGATGGTCAAGTTACAACTGATGAGATAAGCGCCTTTAAAGAAAAATTTAAAATACCTCCTGATTTTCAAAGCGATGTTAGCAAAATATTTAATGAAGCTAAAAAAAGCTCTGATGACTATCATCAATATGCTCAACAAATAGGAATGCTATTTCGTGGACAGCCTCAAGTTTTGGAGCAAATTTTAAACTTACTTTTTTATATCGCAGAGGCTGATGGTGAAATCAGCGACTCAGAGATAGTATTTATTCAAAATTGTTCTGATTATTTTGGACTAAATAAAGCTCAATATGAAAGCATAAAAACTATTTGGATGGATAAACAAATTGATCCATACAAAATTTTAGGAGTTGAGAAAAGTTTTTCTGATGGTGAAATTAGAAAGAGATGGATACAGCTAAGCAAAGAGTTACACCCTGACCAATTAAGGGCACAGGGTGTTCCTCAAGAATTAATCATTAAATCTGAAGACAGACTATCCGAGATAAATCAAGCCTACGATAAAATAAAAAGTATTCGCAAAATCAATTAAACTTTTTTTAACTGATCTGCTTTGGATTTGCCTTTGTCTTCAACAACTTCAAATTCGACTTTGTCGCCTTCATCGAGGCGGTCTAAACCTGCTTGTTGAACAGCTGTGATGTGGACAAAGATATCTTTATCTTCTCCATCAGGGGCAATAAACCCATATCCTTTTTTTGGGTTAAACCATTTCACTGTTCCTGTAGCCATTTATAGTCCTTTCTTAATCTTAAGTAGTAAATATTTAGCGTATCCAAACATAGTTAAAAATTTTATGAGATTTTTTTAATTAGTATTCAAATAGTAAGCCTAAATATTGATAAACTTTTTATAGCAATTTTTCTAAATTTAAAGTTAAAAATGGTAAACCGGGCCGCTACCTTTACCAATTTTATACAAACTTCCTTTAATTATGGCTCTTTTTATATAATTTCTTGATTTTTTGACAGAATTTAAAATATCTTCACCTAAAGCTAAATTCGAAGCAATTGCCGACGATAAAGTACACCCAGTTCCATGAGTGTTTTTACTTTTAATGATACTAGACTCAAAAAAGTGAATTTTTTTATTTTTTTTTATAAATAGACAGTCGAATATTTTTCCATTTTTAATTAAACCTTTGATCAGTATATCCTTAGCGCCAATTTTTTCTAAAATTTGAATTGCATTAATCATATCATCTTTACTATTAATCTTGGTATTTGTAAGAATTTCT
>CACMXD010000018.1:0-11945 GCA_902617485.1 uncultured Alphaproteobacteria bacterium
TCTCTCAGATAAAAGTTATTCAGTCCACACAGCATTAAAATCAGATATGGTTTTATTTTCAAAAAAATCAACAATTTATAATTCATACATAGGTAATAACTAAAATGGATCTTAATTTAATTAAAAAACCTGTTATTACAGAAAAATCTACAGCTAACGCTCAATTTAATAAGTACATTTTTGAAGTTCGAAACGATGCAAATAAAATTATCATTAAAAAGACAATAGAAGACACATACAAAGTTAAAGTTCAAAAGCTAAATAGTTTAAATGTTAAGAGCAAACCCAAAGTATTTAAGGGTCAAAGAGGTACAAGATCAGAGCTTAAAAGAATAATAGTTACTCTTAAAGAGGGCAACACCATAGATATGAGTGGCAAGGTATAATATGGGACTGATAACTTACAAACCGACAACACCTTCTTATAGAAAAACAGTTAAAATCGATAAGTCACAGCTGTTTAAGGGACGTCCAGAAAAATCTTTAATTGAAGACCTACAACCAAATTCTGGTAGGAACAATACTGGTAAGATTACAATTAGACATAGATCTGGTGGGCACAAAAAAAAATACAGACTAGTAAATTTTAAAAGAAATACATTTGATAAAATTGGTACAGTAGAGAGAATAGAATACGACCCTAATAGAAGTGCCTTTATAGCGCTAATTAACTATCAAGATATAAAAGAATACATTATTGCTCCAACCGATTTAAAAACTGGTGATAAGGTTATTTCATCAGCCAAAACAGAAATATCATCTGGTAATGCGATGAAGATAAAAAATATACCAACTGGTACCTCTATACATAATATTGAATTAAAACCAGGGGCTGGTGGTAAACTATGTAGATCAGCAGGATCTTTTGCACAGGTACTAGGAGAACAAGAAAAATATGTAATGGTTAAACTTTCATCCCGCGAAACCAGACTAGTCCATGGTGAATGTATGGCTTCGATAGGGGTAGTATCTAATCAAGATAATAAAAACAAAAAAATTGGTAAAGCCGGAATTAAAAGACATTTAGGTATAAGACCTACTGTTAGAGGTGTTGTAATGAATCCTGTTGATCACCCTCATGGTGGTGGAGAAGGAAGAACATCCGGTGGTAGACATCCTGCAACGCCATGGGGCATGAAAACAAAAGGCAAGAAGACAAGAAGAATTAAATTTACATCTAAGATGATCATATCAAGAAGGGCTAAAAAGTAATGGCAAGATCTGTATGGAAAGGACCTTACTTTGATGTAACTCTATTCAAAAAGGTTAAAAAATCTAAAGAAGAAAGTTCAAAATCTCCAATTAAAACGTGGTCAAGAAGATCAACTATTATACCTGATTTTGTCGGAGTAACTATTTCCGTTTACAATGGTAAATCTTTTATACCAGTTTACGTTACTGAAGACATGGTCGGCCATAAACTTGGTGAGTTTTCACCAACTAGGGTGTTTAAGGGTCATTCAGGTGATAAGAAAGCAGTTCAGGGTAAAAAATAATTATGTCTAAAGAAGTCAAAGCAATTAATAAAATGATAAGAACTAGCTCCCAAAAGCTTAACTTAATTGTTAAAGATATAAGAAAAAAAGATATTAATTCAGCTTTAAATATTTTGAAATTTTCAAACAAAAGAGTAAGTAAAGAAGTACTAAAAACTCTAAATTCTGCTGTTGCGAATGCAGAAAATAATAATAATTTAGACATCGATAAACTTTTTGTGAAAGAAGCTTACGTTGGCAAAAGTTTAAGGATGAAAAGATTTAGACCAATGAGTAAGGGTAGAGCTTTTCAAATTATTAAACCCTTTTCTAGGTTAACTTTAGTTTTAGAGGAGAGATTATAATGGGACAGAAAGTTAACCCAACTTCATTAAGAGTAGGAATTAATAAATATTGGCAGTCAACTTGGTTTGAAAAAAAAGACTATTCAAATTTTTTAAAAGAAGACTTTAAAATTAGAAACTATATTGAAAAAAACTATTCAATAGCTGGAATAAGCTCAGTTATCATTGAAAGAGCTGCTGCAAACTTAAAAATAATTATTCATACATCTAAACCTGGTGTTCTTATTGGAAAAAAAGGTGCTGATATCGAAAAGTTAAGAAATAGGTTATCTAAACTATCTGATAAAAGTATCTCTTTGGATATAAAGGAAATTAAAAAACCTGAAACAGACGCATCCTTAGTTGCAGACTCAATTGCCAGACAACTAGAAAAAAGGGTTGCTTTTAGAAAAGCAATGAAAAAATCAGGATTATCAGCAATTAAATTAGGTGCTAAAGGTATAAAAATTGTTTGTGGTGGTAGATTAGGTGGTGCTGAGATAGCTAGAACAGAGAAATTTTCAGAGGGAAGTGTTCCTTTACATACTCTTAGAGCTGATATAGATTACGCAACAGCCCGAGCTCTGACGACTTATGGAATTATTGGTATAAAAGTATGGCTTCTAAAGGGTGAAAGTAAAAATGCAACAAATAATAATGAAGATAAAAAAGTGAAATCAAACTAATGTTACTACCTAAAAATACAAAATACAGAAAACAGCATAAAGGTAGAATTCATGGCAGCGCCAAAGGAAATTACGAACTTACATTCGGATATTATGGACTTAAATCATTAGATGCCGAGAGAGTTACTGCTAGACAAATAGAAGCGTCTAGAAGAGCTATAACTAGATTTTTAAAAAGAGCAGGTAGACTTTGGATAAGAGTGTTTCCAGATGTTCCAGTTACAGCAAAACCTGCAGAAGTTAGAATGGGTAAAGGAAAAGGCGCTATTGACAGATGGGTTTGTAGAGTAAAACCTGGAACTATTATGTTTGAAGTGGATGGTGTTGACAAGCATTTAGCAAAAAAAGCTTTTGAACTTGCATCTGCAAAATTACCTGTAAAAACAACGTTCGTATCATTGGATCAATTTTAATGGCTGATAAAGATATAAATAGTTTAAAAAAAGAGTTATTTAACCTTAAAATTATGAAGAAAAGTGGTCAACTCACAGATACCTCTCAATTTAAAAAAGTTAAAAAGCAAATAGCATCACTTTTAACAAAAGAAAGGCTAAATAAAAATGCCTAGACGTATTTTAAATGGAAAAGTTGTTAAAAAATCTGGTGACAAAACCATATCTGTTTTGGTAACAAGACAGACTACCCATCCTGTTTATAAAAAAATAATAAGAGTCTCAAAAAAGTACCTAGCTCATGACAGTGACAATAAAATTATTGTGGGAGACTCAGTAAGAATTCAAGAAACAAAAACTATTTCTAAAAATAAATCATGGGAAGTTATTAAATAATGATACAAGCAGAGTCAAATTTACAAGTAGCAGATAATTCTGGAGCTCGATTAATAAGCTGCATAAAAGTTATTGGTGGATCTAAAAGAAGATATGCAAGAATAGGAGACATTATTGTTGTTTCAGTCAAAGATGCTATTCCAAGATCTAAAGTGAAAAAAGGTGAAGTACAAAGAGCAATTATAGTAAGAACAAAAAAGCCATTAATTAGGGAAGATGGTACATCAATTAAATTTGACTCTAATGCAGCTGTTCTTTTAGACAAACAAAATGAACCAATTGGAACAAGAATTTTTGGACCCGTTACAAGAGAGCTTAGAAAAAGAAATATGATGAAAATAGTTAGTTTAGCTCCTGAGGTATTATAATGATTAAAAAATACAAAAAAGGTGACGAAGTGATTGTGAGAGTGGGTAAAGATAAAGGTAAGATTGGAAAGATTTCAAAAATCATAAATACTTCTGATAAAGTTGTGATATCTGGTGTTAACGTAAGTAAAAAACATCAAAAGCCATCTCAAGAGTCTAAAGGTGGTATTGTTGACAAAGAAATGCCAATTCATATTTCAAATATTTTGGCTTATGACTCGAAATCTAAAAAATCTTCTAAAGTAGGTTTCAAAATTGAAAGTGGAAAAAAAATTAGAATTTTAAAATCATCTGGAGACAAATACTAATGTCAAATTCTGTTCAAGAACTTTTTAATGTCTCTGACCAGTTAGCTAAAAATTTAGAAATATCTCACAATCTTGCTGTTCCAAAAATATCAAAAATAGTAATCAACGCGGGTATCGGAGCTATTAAAGAGGATAACAAAGCTATTGAAAAAATAAAAAAAGATTTATCTCTTATAACTGGTCAATCACCAGTTGTTAGAATGTCAAAAAAAGCTATTGCCTCCTTCAAAGTTAGAAAAGGAATGCCAGTAGGACTCTCTGTAACCCTTAGAAAAAAAATGATGATGGAGTTTTACGATAGACTCGTAAATATTGCCATGCCTCGTATCAAAGACTTCAGAGGTTATAACAAAAAGTCATTTGATGGCCAAGGTAATATTACTATTGGTATTAAAGATCATATTATTTTTCCCGAAATTAGTGTTGAAAATGTTGAAAATATTTTCGGTTTTGATATCACTATTGCCACTTCTGCAAATAATGACAAAGAGGGGTATGAACTTTTAAAATTAATGAACTTTCCATTCCTGAATTAAACATGGCAAAACAAAGCGCAATACAAAAAAATATAAATAGAAAAGTACTGATTGATAGACTCAGTGAAAAAAGAAAAAAATTAAAAAGCCTTTTATCCAATAAAGATTTACCATTTGAAGAAAGAGTAAAGATACAAATGAAACTTGAGTCCTTACCTAGAAATTCATCAAGAATAAGATACAGAAACAGATGTTTCCTATCTGGTAGGCCTCGTGGTGTTTATAGTAAATTTAATTTATCTAGAATAGCGATCAGAGATATGGCTGGTAAGGGTCAAATACCAGGTTTAACGAAAGCGAGTTGGTAATATGAGTGACACACTAGCAGATATGATTACAAGAATAAGAAACGGCCAAAAAGCAAATAAAGTGTCAGTTAAAGCGATATTTTCAAAATTAAATGTTAATGTTTGTGATGTGCTCAAAAAAGAGGGATATATTGACAGTTTTGAGATTTTAGGTGACACAAAGAAAGATATTTCAATTACGCTAAAATATTACAAAGGCTCACCGTTAATTAACAAAATCGAAAAGATTACAAAACAAGGTTGTAGAGTTTATAGTTCTGTTGATGAAATTCCCAAGACTATTGGAGGTTTAGGTACCACAATTTTATCAACCTCAAAGGGCGTAATGTCTGACTCCGATGCAAGGGAAAAAAAAGTAGGAGGGGAAGTGCTAATAAGCGTTTTCTAAAACATGTCAAGATTAGCAAGAAACCCTATTAATATTCCTGAAGATATAAAAGTTTCTATGAAAGATAATGAAATTAATTTTGAAGGTAAGTTAGGAAAATCATCAACTGTTCTTCCTGTCGGAATTAAGGTTGACCATAAAGATAATCTTTTACATTTCTCTGGAGAAAATAAAGCACTTCTTGGAACCATTTATGCGAATGTTAAAAATGAAATTATTGGTAATTCAAAAGGATTTGAAAAAAGACTTGAACTAATTGGAACTGGATATAAAGCTAATGTTTCTGGAAAAAAGCTCGTCTTATCACTTGGTTTTAGTCACGATATTAACTTTGAAATTCCAGAGGGTATTTCTATAAAAGTTGAGAAAAATATAGTGGTAGTTACTGGAACAAGTAAACAATTAGTTGGTCAAGTTGCAGCTGAAATCAAATCATTTAGAAAGCCAGAGCCTTATAAAGGTAAGGGTGTTCGATATGAAGGTGAAAGAATTTATAGAAAAGAAGGTAAGAAAAAATAATGAATAAAGATAAAACTAGAGCTGTTCGTAGAAAATTAAGAGTTAGAAAAAAATTGAGTAATATTAAAAAACATAAACTCTTAGTTTTTAGATCCTCTAAACACATTTATGCTTCAGTATTATCTGAGAGTAACGATAAAACATTATGCTCATTTTCTTCAGTTAAATTAGAGAAAGCTGAGGGACAAAAAAAAGTTGATGTAGCTAAAATCGTTGGCTCAAAAATTGCTGAACTAGCTATAGAAAAAGGTATTAAAGAAGTAAAATTTGATAAAGGGTCATATAAGTATCATGGAAGACTTAAAGTATTAGCTGATGCAGCAAGAGAGAAGGGTTTATCGTTTTAATGTTAGAAAGCAATACAAATAAAGAATTAATAGAAAAACTTATCTCAGTTAGAAGAGTATCGAAAGTTGTTAAAGGTGGAAGAAGATTTGGATTTGCTGCCCTTGTTGTAAGTGGTGATGGACAAGGTAGAGTTGGTTTTGGATCAGGTAAAGCTAAAGAAGTACCTGAAGCAATCAGAAAAGCATCTGAAGAAGCCAAGAAAACTATGGTTAGAATTCCTTTAAGAGAGGGTAGAACTATTCACCATGATGTAAAAGCTAAATTTTCATCAAGCACAGTAATTTTAAGATCTGCTCCAAAAGGAACAGGTATAATATCAGGTGGCCCATCAAGAGCTATTTTTGAGGCATTGGGCATCTCAGATGTTGTATCTAAAGCTATTGGAACAAAAAATCCACACAATATTGTTCGATCAACGATTAAAGCTTTAAAAAGTATCAATACACCAAAATCAGTGTCTGCCAGAAGAAGCATAGAGATAAATTCTGTTATTAGTAAAAGAGAAAACTAAGAATGATAAATCAAATTTCAAAACAACGTCAAACTGTTAGAAAAAGAAAAGGTAAAGGAATTGGTTCTAGATTAGGAAAAACAGCTGGTAGGGGCCACAAAGGTCAAAAATCTAGGTCAGGTGTAGCAGTTAGAAATTTTGAGGGTGGTCAAATGCCTATATATAGAAAAACTCCAAAAAGAGGTTTTAATTCATTAAAAAAAATAAACCCTAAATCTTTAACTCTGTCTTTAGTAAGTTTTAACAAGTTTAAAGAAAATTCTTTAATTGATAATAATTTTTTAATACAAGAGGGCTTCTTAAAAAAGAAAGATTATAAAAAATCAATTAAACTAATTGACTCAATTCAGTTTAAAAAGAAACTTCAATTTAAAAATTTTAAGGTTACTCCTGGTGCCAAAAAAAGGATAGAAGAACTAGGTGGATCTGCATCATAATTTTAGATTATGAATATAAAAGTACCAAATATTGACTATAGCGAAGCGATAAAAAGCTCAGGCTTATTTAAAAAATTAGGTTTTGTTTTATTTGCCATAGCTGTATATCGCCTTGGAACATATATTCCTGTCCCTGGCATTAACTCAGCTGTTTTAGAACAAATATTTGAACAACATCGCGGTGGAATTTTAGGAATATTCGACATGTTTTCTGGTGGAGCTTTGATGCGTATGTCTATATTTACGTTAGGGGTTATGCCATATATTTCAGCATCTATTATAATGACACTAATGCAGTCATCCTTTGATAGTTTGAAAGCTCTTAAAGAACAGGGCACTCAAGGTAGGAAAAAAATTCAACAATACACAAGATATTTAACAATAGTTTTAGGACTTTTCCAAAGTTATGGTATTTCAAATGGAATACTAAATTTATCAGATACAGTAGATCCAACTTTAGGAAGTGTGGCATTCTTTCAAATTTCTGCAGTTATAACTATGACATCTGGAACTATATTTTTAATGTGGCTGGGTGAACAGATAACCGAAAATGGATTTGGAAGTGGAATTTCAATTATAATCTTCTCAGGAATCGTAGCTAATCTTCCTTTTGCTATTTTCAACACATTTGAACTTGGAAGAACTGGAGCTTTATCGGCTATTGCAATTATATCAATAATTTTTTTGCTTCTAATACTAATAGTAATAATTGTATTTATAGAAAGAGCTCAAAGAAGGTTATTAGTTCAATATCCAAAACGCCAAGTAGGAAATAAAGTATTTGGCGGTCAATCATCTTATTTACCAATAAAAATTAATATTTCTGGTGTTATCCCTGCTATATTTGCATCATCATTGTTACTTTTTCCTAATACTATTTCTAATTTTTCACCTGAAAGTTCTGGTTTCTTATCTAGTTTAGGATTTTACTTATCCCATGGAAAGCCACTTTACATGGCGTTTTTCTTTGGTCTGATTGTTTTCTTTGCATTTTTTTACACCAGTATTGTTTTTAACCCTAAAGAACAGGCAGAAAATTTAAGAAACAATGGAGGTTTTGTTTTAGGTTATAGACCAGGTGAGCAAACAGCTACTTACTTAGAACACGTCATATATCGGCTAACTTTTGTAGGTGCTATTTATTTAGGACTAATTGCTTTAATTCCCGAATTTTTAATCGCTAGACTATCAGTTCCTTTTTATTTAGGAGGAACAAGTCTTTTGATAGTTGTTATTGTGGCCATGGATTTCTTTTCACAGATTCAAACACAATTATTTTCATCTCAATATGAAAAATTATTAAGTAAAAATAAAATTTATAAAAGTAAATGGTTATAATATTTATTGGCCCTCCTGGATGTGGTAAGGGCACGCAGGCAAACATTTTAAAAGAAAGTATTTTACCTGATCTTAACATTCTAACTGTTAGTTCTCTTTTGAAAGAGAAATCTCAAGATGAGAGTATTTTGGGAAAAGATATTAAAAATAAAATGGATAATGGTGACTTAATTGAGGATACAATTGTTATTTCAGTGTTAAAAGAAAAAGTAAACACTTTGTCAAACGAGCAGATTTTGATTGACGGTTTTCCTAGAAGTTCAATTCAAGCAGACTCACTTCTTGAAATATTTGATAACAAAGATTTAAGTATTATCAATTTTGATGTTGACGATGAACAACTTCTTCAGAGAATTAAAAAAAGGTCTATGGAAGAGTCTAGGGCTGATGATAGTTTTTTTGAAAAAAGACTATTAATTTATAAAAAATCTCACCTAGAAATATTAAATTCACTAAAAAAAAATTATTCAGTTAATGACATACAAGCTAATGATGAAATTAGTTCTGTAACTGCAAAAATCGTTGATAAACTTGGCTTAAATTGAGGTAATTTATATTGACTTTTAAATGCTTTTTTAATAGTTTCACCAATTCAGGAGATCTCAATTGGCAAGAATAGCAGGCGTAAACCTACCAGTAAACAAAAGAGCTTTAGTTTCACTCACTTATATTCATGGAATAGGCCCTAAATATGCTCTTGATATCTTAAAAGCAAATAGCTTAGATCCTACAAAGAGAATTAAAGATTTTTCTGAAGATGAAATATCAAAAATTAGAAAATCAATCGATGAAAGTTATACTGTTGAAGGCGACCTAAGAAGAACAGTTTCTCAAAATATAAAAAGACTTAAAGATTTAGGTTGCTATCGTGGTTTAAGACACAGGAAGCAACTTCCAACACGAGGTCAAAGAACACATACAAATGCAAGGACTAGAAAAGGTAAAGCTGTAGCAATTGCTGGAAAGAAGAAAGTAACTAAATAAAATGGTTAAAAACGAAAAAAAAACCTCTGATAAAAAAAAATCAAAAAAAAATTTTGGACAGAACGGTGTTGTTCACATCAAGAGCTCTTTTAATAATACTATTGTAACAATTTCTGATATCAGTGGTAATGCCGTATCATGGTCATCAAGCGGCTCCATGGGATTTAGAGGTTCAAAAAAATCTACTCCTTACGCTGCTCAAATTGCAACAGATGCAGCAGGAAAAAAAGCATATGATATTGGACTAAGAAAACTTGATGTGCTTATGAAAGGCCCAGGCTCTGGTAGGGAGTCTGCATTGAGAGCACTACAAAATATTGGATTTATTATAAATAATATTAAAGATGTAACACCACTTCCTCATAATGGATGCAGACCAAAAAAGAAAAGAAGAGTATAAACTAAATTTATAGGAGTTAAAATTGATAGAGAATAATTGGATTACCTTAGTTAAACCAAATAAAGTTGACTATAAAATAAGTGAAAATAAAAAATTTGGAACCGTTGTTATTGAACCTTTGGAAAAAGGTTTTGGTACTACTTTAGGTAATGCACTAAGAAGAGTGCTTTTATCATCTTTACAAGGTACAGCAATTTCCTCAATTAAAATTAATGGTGTACTCCATGAATTTTCAACAATTGAAGGAGTCAGGGAAGATGTAACAGACATCATAATGAATCTTAAAAATGTCACTTTCAATTCTAAAAGTAACCACTCCCAAAAATTAAGTTTAAATGTTAAAGGACCAAAAGAAGTCCTTTCTTCAGATTTTGATGATAATCCTGAAGTCGACATTATAGATAAAGACGCAGTTATCATGAACGTTGACTCTAATAGAGAGGTAAACTTAGAGATTTTTTTAGACGTAAATAAGGGTTACATATCAGCAGAAAAAAATAAAGATAATGAAAATAAAAGTGTAGGTCAAATAATGCTTGATGCCACATATAGTCCTGTGAAAAGAGTTTCTTTTAATGTTGAGAATTCACGTATAGGTCAAGATACTGAGTTTGATAAACTAATTTTAGATATCGAAACAAATGGAACTGTCTCTCCTGATGACGCAGCTGCTTTGGCTGCAAGAATACTTCAAGATCAACTTAAGCCTTTTATTAATTTTGAAGAGCCGACAGAGGATGAAAGAAAAAAATTACAATCTTCAAACGAACCCCAGTTCAATAAAAATTTACTTAAAAAAGTTGACGAACTTGAGCTCTCTGTTAGATCAGCTAACTGTTTAAAAAATGATAATATTTTTTATATTGGTGATTTAGTTCAGAAAACTGAAGGAGAAATGTTAAGAACACCAAATTTTGGAAGAAAATCACTTGATGAGATTAAGGAAGTACTATCATCCATGAGTCTCACTATGGGAATGGATTTACCCGGGTGGCCTCCAGAAAACATAGAGGAGCTGTCAAAAAAATATGAGGACCCTTTTAAGGTATAATGAAACACGGACTTAAACAAAGAAAGTTAAATAGAACTTCTTCCCACAGATTAGCTTTGTTAAAAAACTTGTCTATTAGTCTTATCAAGCACGAGACTATAACTACTACAACAGAAAAAGCAAAAGAGCTAAGACCTTTTATTGAGAAATTGGTAACAAAAGCTAAAAATGATAATTTAAGTAATAGAAAATACATTTTAGCCAAACTTTTTAATAACAAGGAGGCTTGTCAAAAACTTTTTTCTGAAATTTCTAAAGATCAAAAAAAAAGAAATGGTGGGTATACTCGTATTATTAAAAAAGGTAATAGGTTTGGCGATTTTGCCCATACAAGTATCATTCAGTTCGTAAAACAATAATTAATGTCATCTTATTTAGCGCTCGTGATAGGTGCTATTTTAGGATCTAGCTTTCGTTACTTTTTCACTCTTTTAAATTTCACTATTTTAGGGCTACCCTCAGCGACTATATTAGTGAATATTATTGGATCTGCTATGGCAGGTTATTTTTTAAATAAATTTAACGGTGCACTATATATTTTTGTTTATATCGGTTTTTTTGGTAGTTTTACTACATTATCTTCCTTCAACATGGAGTTATTTTCATTATTTTCGGATAAATCTTTTTTCAAAGCATTTATTTATTTTTCTCTTAACATTTTTATATCTTTTATTTTCTTTTATTTATCTCATATGATCAGTCTCAGATTTGCAAATTAAGATAGATCAAAATTATAAAAGATTAGATAAGTTTTTATATCAATATTTGGAGTCTCTACCTTTATCTTTACTACAAAGATTAATTAGAAAATATAAAATAAAAATTAATAACAAAAAATCTAAAGCTAATTCGCCTCTAATTAAAGGTGATGTTGTGTATATATATTATAAATTTGAGATTAATAATGACTTATCAAATACAATTAAACTCACCAAAGATAAAAAAAAGATTTTTAAAGATCAAATCATTTTTCAAAACGATGACTTTATAGCTATTAATAAAATTGATGGATATTCTGTTCAAAGAGGATCTAAAGTTTTTATTTCATTAAAAGACATTTATGAGAATATCATCGAGCATAAATTATATATAGTTCATAGATTAGATAAAGATACCTCAGGGTTAATGCTTTTTGCAAAAAATAGAATTACTGCTA
>CACMXD010000019.1:0-10740 GCA_902617485.1 uncultured Alphaproteobacteria bacterium
CTAAACAAAAAAATACCTACATTTGGTATATGCCTAGGTCATCAAATATTGAGTTTAGCATTTAATGCCTCTACTGCTCGGATGGAAAAGGGTCATCGAGGTGGTAATCACCCAGTAAAAAACTTAGAAACAAACAAAGTTGAAATTACATCTCAAAATCATGGATTTGTAGTTTTAGATGAAAATTTTCCATCTAATCTCAAAATAACACATAAATCATTGTTTGACAAAACTATAGATGGCATGAAAGCAAATAATCAACCTTTATTTTCTGTTCAATATCATCCAGAGTCTAGCCCAGGACCACATGACAGCAGATATCTTTTCGATGAATTTATAGAATTAATGGAAAAGAATGCCGGCTAGAAAAGATATATCTAAAATATTGGTTATTGGCTCAGGTCCTATCATTATAGGTCAAGCTTGTGAATTTGATTACTCAGGTAGTCAAGCATGTAAGGCTCTCAAAAAAGAGGGTTATGAGGTTGTTTTGATTAACTCTAATCCGGCAACTATAATGACTGACCCAGAATTTGCAGATAAAACTTATATTGAACCTATTGATAAAGAAATTGTAAAAAAAATAATTGAGAAAGAGAAACCCGATGCAATTTTACCAACAATGGGAGGTCAAACAGCTCTAAACATTATCAGAGAATTGAACAAAGATAATTATTTTAAAAATAGTTCAATAAAAATCTTAGGTGCAAGTCCAAAGTCTATTGATGTAGCTGAAGATAGGAAATTATTTGCCGAAGCGATGTCTGAAATTGGACTCGAAACACCATTTAGCATAATAGTTGATGACAATTCTGACCTTAATAAAATAGCCAACGAAGTCAGTTTTCCATTAATTTTAAGACCTTTTTATACTTTAGGAGGCACTGGTGGGGGAATTGTATACGATAAAGATGAATTTATCCCAAAGGTCAAAAATGCTATCGATTTGAGCCCTGTATCTAAAACTCTTGTTGAAGAATCTTTGATTGGATGGAAAGAATTTGAGTTTGAAGTAGTCAGAGACAACTTAGATAACTCAATTATAGTTTGCTCAATAGAAAATTTAGATCCCATGGGAGTACATACAGGGGATAGTATTACAATAGCTCCAGCACTTACGTTAACTGATAAAGAATATCAAAAATTAAGAAATCATAGTATTGCCATTCTAAGAAAAATAGGGGTAGAGACTGGTGGTTCAAATGTTCAATTTGCAGTAAATCCAGAAAATGGAAGGATTTTAATTATTGAAATGAATCCTCGAGTAAGTAGATCATCTGCTTTGGCATCTAAGGCTACAGGTTTTCCTATAGCAAAAATAGCAGCACTTTTAGCAGTTGGTTACACTTTAGATGAATTAGACAATGATATTACTAAAGTAACTCCAGCAAGTTTTGAACCTGTTATAGACTATATTGTAACCAAAATTCCAAAATTTAATTTTGAAAAATTCCAAGGAACTCCTAGTGAGTTAAATACAGCTATGAAATCTGTTGGTGAAATAATGTCTATAGGTAGAACTTTTAAAGAGTCTCTCTTAAAAGCCTTCTACTCGATTGAATCAGATAACTTTGGTTTAGATATAAGCCATGAATTACTAAATATAAAAGATGAGAATTTAAAAAATTTACTTACAAAGCAAAGACCTGATAGATTATTAATAATTGCAGAAGCGTTAAGACGTAAAATAGCTTTAACTGAAATAAGTGAATTAACACATATAGATCTATTTTTTTTAAGAGAAATAAATGAGATAATCAAAATTGAACAACAGTTAGTAAAGTCAGGTTGTAGTTTAGAAAAAAATTTATTTATTTCTGCAAAAAAAATTGGGTTTTCTAATCATCATATAAGCAATTTAACAAAAATTAATATTAATGAAATTTATGAACTTCAGGAAAAAAATAACTTAAAAACGGTATTTAAAAGAGTAGACACATGTGGAAATGAATTTGACTCTTCTACTGCTTATCTTTATTCAACATTTACCTCTGAAATAAATGAGTTTAGTTGTGAGTCTAGACCAACGAATAAGAAAAAGATAATTATTCTTGGCTCTGGTCCCAATAGAATAGGTCAAGGTATAGAATTTGATTATTGTTGTGTTCAAGCTGTAAAATCTTTTCAGAAACTTGGTTATGAAACAATTATGATTAATTGTAATCCTGAGACAGTTTCAACTGATTATGATACATCAGATAAGCTATATTTTGAGCCTTTGGACTTTGAATATGTCAAAAATATAATTGATAAAGAAAACGAGAAGGGTGTTGTTGAGGGTGTTATTGTCCAATTTGGTGGACAGACACCTTTGAGAATAGCTAATAAACTTAAGGAATATGGATATACGATATTGGGCACATCTTTTGAAGCGATTGACATATCTGAAGACAGAGAGAGATTTCAAAAATTAATTCAAAAGGTAGGTTTAAAACAACCAAAGAGTGATATCTCTTTAGGGACAAAAGAACTAGTTGCTAAGTCCTCCAAACTAAAGTTTCCAATTTTATTGAGGCCCTCATATGTCCTTGGAGGAAGAATGATGGAAAAAATGGCTAATATAGACGATGTGCAAGATTATATTGATCAAAACTATTGGGCATTAGAAAATAATGTGATTCTAATCGATGAGTTTCTCCAAAATGCAAAAGAGGTAGATGTTGATGTATTAAGAGATAATCAGGGTAATACCATGATAGCTGGAATTATGGAACATATTGAAGAGGCTGGTATTCATTCAGGTGATAGTGCATGTAGCATACCCCCATTTTCTCTTAGTGATAAGATCATATCAGATATAAAAAAATTTAGCATATCTCTTGTAAGTGAATTAAAAACTCTAGGTTTAATGAATATCCAATATGCGATTAAAGATGAAGAAATTTTTATACTTGAGGCAAACCCAAGAGCTAGTAGAACGATTCCTTTTCTGGCTAAAGCAATAGGAATACCATTCATTAAAATTGCAGCTGAATTAATCGTAGGTAAAACTTTAACTAAAGAGCATCAGAATTTTGATAATAGTACTTTACCTTACTTTGCAATCAAGGAAGCTGTATTTCCATTCAATAAATTTCCGAACACCGATGTTATACTTGGCCCAGAGATGAAAAGCACTGGTGAGGTTATGGGTATAGATGAAGATTTTTATTTGGCTTATTTCAAAAGTCAAATTGGTGCAGGACAGAAACTTAATGATTTAAAAAATATATTCATCTCAGTTAAAAATGAAGACAAGCAAAGTATATCTGAGATAGCTAAATCTTTTACAGAAAATGGTTATAATTTATATACAACAAAAGGAACTCACGACTTTTTGTTGAAAGAAGGAATTTCTTCAAATTTGGTTAATAAAGTGGCTGAAGGATCTCCACATGTGGTAGAATATATTAAGCAAAATAAAATTGATTTAGTTATAAATACCACTGAAAAAAAACAGGCAATAATTGACAGCTTTACTATAAGAAGAACATCAGTAGATCTAAATATTCCATATTACACTAACCTAAGAAGTGCAAAAATACTTATTAAATCACTGATTACATTGAAAAATAAGCCTATTTCCGTAAAACCTATACAAATTCATCATTCTTTTTAGTAAAAAAATTCATTTGTAATAACACATAAAATTCAATATTTTCTACAACTTAATAAAAATACTAACAAAATGGAAAAAATACCAATGACAGAAGAGGGGCAAAAAAAACTCCTCAATGAACTAAAACATCTTAAAACGGTTGAAAGGCCAATTATTATTAAGGCCATAGCTGATGCTAGAAGTAATGGTGATCTCTCTGAGAACGCTGAATATCATGCAGCTAGAGAAAAACAAAGCTTCATTGAAGGCAGAGTAGCTGAGATAGAGAGTATTATTGCTCAAGCAGAACTAATAGATGTATCTAAACTATCAGGAACAGTTGTAAAATTTGGAGCTACTGTTTCGATTATAAACTTAGATAATGATAAAGAGTCTAAGTATCAGTTAGTTGGAGAGGTGGAAGCTGACATTGAGCAAAAAAAAATATCTGTAACTAGTCCTATTGCAAGAGCTTTAATTGGAAAGAAAAAGGGTGATTACATAGAAGTGTCGACACCAAAAGGGATAACTTCATACGAAATTAAGTCAGTAAGATTTAAATAATAAAATTTGAATACATACAAAGTAATTACCATCAGTGAGGGTGCTGCTGGTATGAGAAGTCAAATAGAGGGATTAGCTAGTTTAATATCTGACTCTTATGAAAATTTTGATTTAAAACTCAAATCTATTTTCAAAAATTTACCTATTGAGTTGATACCTACCAGCAGTTTTGCTTATAGTAATTTATCTTATTAAAGATTGAAAAAAATACAATTCTTATCAGTTGTGGTAAAAAAAGTGTCAAAGCTTCAGTTTATTTAAAAAGAAAATTTAAGGATTTAATTTTTAATATACACATACAAGACCCAAAAATAAATTATAAGCTTTTTGATCTTATTGTTTGCCCAGAACATGATAATTTAAATTTTGATAATTGTATTTCAACTTTATTAGCTATACATAATATTAAATTTAAAAAAAATATTAAAAATAAAAATACAATAAATTTTATTATTGGTGGACCAAACAAATATTTTAAATTTCAACGGCAAACACAAGAAAAAATTTTGAATGAAATAAAATTTTTAAGTAATGAGTACAAAGTCAATGTTATACCATCACGAAGAACACCAAGAAGGCTCATAAAAGAATTATCAAAAATTGATGATGAAAATATTATTACCTTCAATGATTTATTTAATCCAGGGAAGTATGGTGAACTTCTATCTGAGGGTAATTTACAGGTTGTAACTTGGGACTCAATATCCATGATATCTGAAGCTATATGCTCTGAATCTGGAACTTTTTTATTTAAGTTTGAAGAAAAATTTTGCCCAAAAAGATATCTTAAGTTTTTTGATAAAATTACAGAACTTAACTTCGCACAATTTTATAATCAAAATTTAAAACCTTATGAAACCTCTATTGAAGAGTATAACAAAAATCTTAAAACTAAGATCTTGAATAAGATACAATCTAATTTAAGGTTCAGATCTAGCAATGCTTAAAGAATCAATACTAAATCGTTGTAAAACATTCTCAGACCCGTTCCCTCATTGGGAGCTAGACTCCCCTTTTACTGAAGGGCTTATAAGAGAACTTAAAGATGTAGATATATCTGATGCACCTCGATCTTTTGACGGTACAAGAGCTGCTGACGCTGGTGGAGATGGAATAGATGGTAAGCTTAGAGTATTTTTAGAAAGTGATAATTCTAAAAACTTAACTAATGGTATGGGGTTAATTGATGATTTAAGGGATAAGGATGTAATTGAGTCAATACAAGATAAAATAAAAAAAAATTTATCAAATAGTTATATTAGAATTGAGTACATATCTGATCGTAAAGGTTTTTGGCTAAAGCCACATTTGGATATCAAAGAAAAACTTATGACAATGATGCTATTTATTAATACCTACGATGAGTCAGAAAAACTTGGAACAGATTTTTATGATACTGATATGAAACTTGTTAAGACAGTTCCCTATAAACATAATACTGGTTATTTTTTTGCCTCTGGCAATGATACTTGGCATGGACCTGAAAAAAAAGAAATTAAGGTTGAGAGAAGATGCATGCAAATAAATTATGTAACCTTCCCCACTAGCTGGCCAATAGATGGCTGATATTAAAAATGTTATTATTATAGGTTCTGGACCTGCTGGATATACTGCTGCAATATATGCTGCTAGGGCTAATTTAAAGCCTATTTTAGTGAGTGGTTTTCAGCCTGGTGGTCAACTCACTATAACCACTGATGTAGAAAACTATCCAGGGTACGAAGATCCTATCCAAGGACCATGGTTAATGGAACAAATGCAAAAGCAAGCTGCACAAGTAGGTACAGAAATAATTAATTCACAAGTAACAGAAGTTTTTTTAAATGAAAAAATTAAAAAATTAAATTTAGATAATGGCACAACTTTAAATTCCAAAACAGTGATAATAAGTACAGGGGCACAAGCAAGATGGCTTGGTTTAAAAAATGAGGCTAAATTTCAAGGTCATGGACTATCTGCTTGTGCAACTTGTGATGGTTTTTTCTTTAAAGATAAAGAGGTTGCTGTAATTGGTGGAGGAAATAGTGCAGCTGAGGAAGCATTATTTTTAACTAAGTTTGCAACAAAAGTTTATCTTGTTCACAGAAGGGATAAACTAAGAGCTGAAAAAATATTACAAGATCGGCTAAAACAAAATTCTAAAATAGATTTTATTTGGAATAGTGAAGTAACTAGGTTTAATGGCAATGATGATTTAGAGTCAATAGACTTATTGAATAAACAAGACAATAAAATATCAAATCTCAAAATAGATGGAGTATTTATTGCGATAGGGCACGATCCAGCAACACAATTGTTTAAAGGTCAACTAAAAATGGATGAAAGTGGATATATTATCACAGATCCAGATAGTACAAAAACATCGATTGAAGGAGTATTTGCTGCAGGAGATGTCAAAGATAAGATTTATAGACAGGCTGTTACGGCTGCCGGTATGGGATGTATGGCAGCTTTAGAAGTTGAGAAGTATTTAGATTAACTTTAGCCTTGTCTGGCTTTCATTCTTGGGTTGGTTTTATTGATTACATATAACCTACCCTTTCTTCTAACCAGTTGATTATTCTTATCTCTGGTTTTAGCTGTTTTAAGAGAACTTTTAATTTTCATAATTTAATGTATTAGTTAATAATAATAAGGCAGAAATGTATGTTAATTAATGAAAAAATCAACAAAATTAAGGAAGATTTCTCATTTTTTGATAATTGGGAAGATAAATATCAATACCTTATAGATTTAGGAAAAAAACTTCCTGATCTTGATGATATCTACAAAACTGAGGAATATCGCGTTCAAGGATGTACATCAAATCTATGGATGGTACCTAAAATTAATGATGGAAAAATTAACCTTTCAGGATCAAGTGACTCTGTAATTGTAAAAGGTTTGTTTTATTTAGTTTATTTTGCTTATAACAATGAAACTCCTGAAACAATTATAAACAACCCCTTATCTTTTTTTGAAGAAATTGGTCTTTCTAATCATCTGGGTCAATCAAGATCTAATGGCCTTAACTCGCTAAGAAAAAAAATAACATCAATAGCGACAGAATTATCAAATAAATAAATTTTAATGATTGTAAACTATGCTAATTTGATCGAATGAGTTTGATTAAATTAATTATTTCAATTTCATTTTTACTTTTTTCTAGCAATTTATATTCCAAGGAGGATGTCATCAATTTACAACTTAAAGACGGAATCGTCAAAATCAAGACCTTTGAAGATAAGGCACCAAAGCATGTTAAACAAATTACTGATCTAGTTGCCAAAGGCAGTTATGATGGGGTAGTTTTTCACAGAGTAATAGATGGTTTTATGGCCCAAACAGGAGATGTTCAGTTTGGGAATTCAAATTCAGATACCTATGATCTAAGAAGAGCTGGAACAGGAGGTTCTGGTAAAAATATAGAGGCAGAGTTTAATGACTTACCTCACAAAAGAGGAACATTAAGCATGGCTCGTGCGCAGAATCCAAATAGTGCTGACAGTCAATTTTTTATATGTTTTGGCGATACTCCACACTTAGATGGGCAGTATACTGTTTGGGGTGAAGTAATAGAAGGTATGGAATTTGTTGATGCAATTAAAATGGGCGATCCTATGAAAAATGGTTTAGTCGATGATCCAGATAAAATTATTAAAATGTGGGTTGAGTAAAATCTAGTTTTGAGTAATTTTTAATTCTATTCTTCGGTTTTCTTTTAAATCCTCTTTTGTGTCACCTAAATTTATTGGTTGATACTCACCGTATCCATTAGCCGATAACTTATTAGCTGGTATGCCTTGTTGAATAAGAAATTTTACAACTTCTAAAGCTCTTGCATGAGAAAGCTCCCAGTTTGAAGGAAATTGAGAGGTTGAAATAGGTACTTTATCAGTGTGCCCATCTATTTGAATTATCCAATTTAAATCAGATGGGATTGACTCCATAACTTCAATTATTGTTTTGGTGATGAGAGATAAGGCTATTCTACCTTCGTCTTGAAAACTTGCACTTCCAGAGTCAAATAATATTTCTGATTGAAAGATAAATCTATCTCCTTTGATCTGAATATCCTCTCTATCTGCTAAAGCTTCAGATAATTTTCCAAAAAATTCTGATTTGTACTTTTGTAACTTGAATAATTCACTTGTGAGTACTCTATTAAGCCTATCACCAAGTTCTCCAAGCTCAATCTTACTGCTTGCTATCTCTGCTTCTTTTGAGTCTAATAAATTATTTAAGAGTTGGATCTCATTGCTCAGTATTTTAATATCATCTGATAATCGAGAGATTTTAGCCAAAGCTTCATTTAAATCAGTTGTTTTTGTTGAGGACACTTCCTCTAAGTTAGTGATTTGATCTCTTAATTCTTGATTCTGTCCTTCAACTTTAGATATCTGACTCTGCAAATTTTGATTAAATTCTTTAGTTGAACTTAAAGAATCTAGGAGAGATTGAATTTTTCCTTGAGAGTCAGAAAGTTGATTTACTAGAGCTTCGTTTTGTCCTCCTAATTTACTCAAATTATTTTTTAATATTTCTTGTTCTTTATTTAGGATTTCTAACTTTCCTTGAAGTTGTTTCTTATCTTGTAGAGAAAGGGATAGTTCTTCAGTAATTTGTGCGATAATCTGATTTAGTTTATCTATATCTAAAGCCTGTTTTTCAATTAAATCATCAAGTGTAAGTATTTTTTCATCTTTTTGATCAATAAGTGCATCCTGCAAAGATATTTCTTGATCTTTAGAAGATAATAAATTTTCTTTTTCAGAAATTTCAGATTGTTTAATTTGTATCTCTTCATCTAATATTTCTATCTCGGTATCCAGTTGTTCAATTACCTCTTGTCTTTCCAACAAAGCTATTTCTTTATCTGTTAAAGTAATATCTTGTTCTACTATTGTTACGTCTTGAATCTCAATTGTTTTTTCAAGATTTTGGATTTGCTCGTTTTTACCAACAACTAAGTCACCTAGATAAACTTGCGCTACTGTAAAAAGTAAAACAATAAAAATTATAACCATTAATGTGGACGCCAATACATCCACAAATCCAGGCCAAATTATATTATCGTTGTCTGAACTTTGAGTTTTAGAGAGATAGCTCACTTTTTGTCTAAGTCTTTGATAGACTTGCTTACAGACTTAAGTTCTGTAATAACTTCTTTCCTTAAACTATCATTAGAATTTTTCATACCATCAACCAAATTATCAAGCTTAGAAACAATATTTTGAGAAAAGTTGCTGCTATCGGAATTCTGATTAAATTTATTTGTATTCGGGCTAGATCTATAAAAAAGTCGAATTTGATTTTCACAAAATTCATAATAATTTTGCTTAATGCCTCTAGTGATTATTTCATAAAGTCCTAAAATCAAAGAAGTTACTAAACCAAACAATGATGAGCTAAAGGCTATTGTCATTCCAGATAAAGGTGACTTTAGTCCATCTTTTAGATTATTAAAAAATGCCCCGAAGTCTTGCTCTTCAACTGACAGACTATCAATGACATTCGAAACACTCCCTATTGTTAAAAGTAGTCCATAAAAAGTCCCTATAAGTCCTAAGAATATAGCTAAGTTGATAAGATATTTTGATATATCACTTCCACTTTCAACAGTAGACAAAAGATCATCTAGTATCTCATCAAGTGTTTTGGTAATACTTTTGGTGGCAGATGTTATACCAAGATTATTTGCAATAGATTTTGTTATTGGATAGTTGTTTAAAGATGAGTCGTTTAGTTTTAATTTTCCAAATGCAACAGAATTCATGAATCTAAACTCAGAGCTTAAAGTGAATATCTTAAAGGAGTATAGAAGGAAACCAGTTATAAGTGTAAGAAGAATTATTCCATTTATGTATGGATTGGCATCAAAATAATATTTAATTTCCTCATATCCAATTACAAGTATTATTACAATTAAAATTGAGAATAATAAATAAGCTAAAAAGTTTTTAGTCATTTAACTAAAAATAAACGAATTTTGCAAATTAACAATTGGATAATTATTAAAAGATTTAGAAATTTCTATTGTAAATCAGGTAATAATTATTTGTGCCTGGATTTACTGTGGCTAAACCTGCATTAGAAATATGATGAGACCCTATTCCAAACCTAGATTCTTTTGAAATATTATAGAATATATTAACTTCTGATTTAAATTGGAGATCATTCCCTAAATCTTTACCATCCCCATTGCTGTAAATACCAGCTGATGAAGAGAGATTTAAATATATTGAGCCTGCTCCAATATTTGTTTCGAAACCACTGTAAAACATAGAAGCACTGTCAGCTGTAATAAAACCTCCAATAACAGGATTTAAATCAATTAAGTTAAAGAAACTGAATGCATTATCGGAAAGATGATAATTTAGACCATAAAGCGTAGAAGTATTGTCATCATCATAGTCATAAGAGCCTCCAAAAATAGAAATACTATTAGCTTGGACTATTGAAGATAAGGATAGCATAAGTGTTAAAACTAAAAATATTCCTCTAAATTTCATAGTGAAAATAACTATCATGAATTAATAATTCTGTAACCATAATTTGTTAAAATTTTTTATCAATTTTTGAGTGACACTTGTTTCAGAAAAATTCAATTAAAATTGGTG
>CACMXD010000020.1:0-10662 GCA_902617485.1 uncultured Alphaproteobacteria bacterium
CCATTTTTATTATTAAAAAACTTAAATTTTACTGATTGTTCCATCTTTTTTAAAAGAGAGATTCAAAAATACCTGACCCATATCATTAAATTTTTCTCCACTAATTAACTCAATAATTTCTCTAATATTCTTGTTACTTGATTTTAGGTATTCGTTTGGGAGATTATTACAAATTAAATCTTTTTGGTTTATAATTTGTGGATTTTTACTAATAAAAAAATCCTTTAATAACTCGAAATTAACCCCGAAAGAATAATCTACATTTTCAAATTCATCAAATAAGTCTAATTTTTTATGGCTCGATAATAATCTAAGAGTACTTTTTAATGGTAATTTCGTGTAGCCATAATCAGTTGTAGTAAAAAAATAATTTTTGCAATTTAAGTTTTGAATATCACTTAGTATATTCAAAATTAAATTTGAATGCTCAAGTATATCATTATTTTTAAATTTGTATTTTGAATAGCGATCTATTAATTCTCCAGACATCGCAACACTATCTTGAATTAAAAAATATCTATTATTTTCTCTTGATATTTTTATTTCATTAAAATTACCATTATTAAATATAAATTGCTTAGACCCAATGGCGTCAAAAAATTCGTTAGAGTAAATAAAAACAGTATCGTCGTTATCTATTTCATAATCATAGATATTTTCTATAAAATTAAATTCTACATCTGATCTTTCAAAAATTTTTCCTTTAAAATAATCACTTCTTTCTAATAAAGTAATGTTATTAACATTGATATTCTTTGATTTAAGATAATGATATATATCTAATGTAAGTATCCCATTACCAGGACCTAACTCCAATAAATTTACATTTTTAACCTTTGGAAATTCTTTTAAAAACTGATTAGTAAGGGCCATGCTAAATAAAGAGGATATTTCAGGAGATGTCATAAACTGACCATCTTTACCAATTTTTTCAATATTTGGTTTATTATAGAAACCTGAGTCTTTATCAAAATTAGAGATTTCTACAAAATCTTGAATATTAATTGAACCAACTGATTTAATGATGGTATCTATTTTTGTTTGTATTGACATAAATATAGAAAATAAAAACCAAGTATTACAATTGGAATTGATAATATTTGACCCTGGGATAATAAATTAAACTTTAAGCCTACTTGAATGTCAGGCATTCTAAAATTTTCAATTATAATTCTAGATAATCCATAATTAATTAAAAAGAAAGATGTTATAATCCCATTTTTTACTTTAAATTTATAATAGAATAATAGTAGTAAAATAGCTGGTATTAAACCTTCAAATATTGCTTCATATATTTGGGATATATGTCTATAAAAATCCTCATTTGGGTAACGAACGCTTAAAAAAAATTCTGTTGGCTTTCCTACTAATTCTTTATTTAGAAAATTAGAAATTCTACCTAAAAAAATTCCAAATGGAGCAGTTATGCTTAAAAGATCAGAAAGTTTAAAAATAGAAATACTTTTTTTCATTGAAAATATAATAGTTGTTAAGATAATACCAATTAAAGCTCCGTGAAATGACATACCACCCTGCCAAACCTTTAAAATTTCAAATGGGTTTTGAATGTAAAAATTTAAATTATAAAAAATTGCGTAGCCTAATCTTCCACCAATTATGACAGAAATAAATAAATAAAAAAACAAGTCTTCGAGTTTTTTTTTATCCAAACTAAATTGTTTTAAATTATTATATGCAAAAAAATAAAAGTAAATAAATCCAAGAATATAAGATATGCTGTACCACCTTATGGTTAAACCGAACAGCTCAAAAGCTACTGGCGATAAAAAACTAGGATATTCAAACACTGTAAAAACTAATAATACAACTTACGTGTCACACAAAGATAAACTTTATCTTAAGTTATCAAAAATACTTTATAATTCAGTTGAAGTTGCCCAAATTTTTAACGATTTCAAATCAGATTTTAAAAAATTAAAGAAAAATTTAATCAACAGAAAAGATTAAATTTAACCATTATTAAGTAATTTAATACTATATATAGTATTTACTAAGATAAGTAATGTGATACATATTGTGTATGTCTCAAAAAAACATTGATTCTAGCCCCATTTCTATTCTCGAAGATATTTTCAATGTTAAACAGTTATCTAAAAACAACGTAAACAACGATATTTCCCTTTTAACGGAGATCCATGAGCATAAAGTAATAATGGACTTTCAATGGATTGATGATTTAAAAGTTCTCATATCATCATTTAGCATTGATAATTATGAATATAGTTTTCTTACCAATCATATGAGTAAAATTAACAATAATCTGGTTATTGGTACACTTAAACAAAATAATAATAATAAAATTATTTATAGACATAGTCTTCCAATTTCAGGAAAAGTAACCACAGAAGACATTAGAAGTTATTTAGAAAATATTTTATCTGAATTTAATCACCTTGTTTCCGTGTTACTAAAAGGCGATAAAATTGTTGAGACTACTCAAATTTTAATTAATCAAAAAATTGTCGGCCACGCGTAAGCCAAAAGTACTTTTTATAGGTTTTGGACACTTAGCCAAATCTTTAATATCAAAAAGATTACTGAGTCATGCAAATATCCATGCTTTAAATTCAAAGGGTTTGATTAAAAATATTAATTTAAAAAAAAAAATATCAAGATTCAATAATGACTATAATTACATCTTTCTTCTTATTCGACCAAATACCTTCATATCTTTTGGTAGTCAATTCCAAAAGTATCTTTCAAAAAACACATGTGTAATTTCATGTATGGCTGGTGTTAAATTATCAACAATTGAAAAAACCCTAAAAACAAAAAAAGTTGTAAGAATAATGCCAAACGTAATGGCATCAAATGCTAAATCTCATACTCATATTTATATGAAAAATAAAAATTTATTTGATAGTAAGCTTAAAAAAACATTATCCTCATTTGGTACAACTATTAATGTAAGAAATGAAGATCAAATTAATTTTGCCACATCAGTTTTTGGCAGTGGACCAGCATTTATAGCATACTTAGTGAATATCTTTGTAAAAGCTTCAAAAAAACTTTCTGAGCCCTACGACATGAATGAAAAAAATATAATTGAATTATTTAAAAATGTTTTAGAAAATAATAATTCATCAAAAATGTTGGACTCTTTTGTAAGTTCTATTTCTAGTAAAAAAGGCACAACTCAGGCTGGAGTAAATTATTTAATGTCGCAAAAAATTGATAAAATAATATACACCACACTATATAAGGCTTATAAACGAGCTAAGGAAATTGATAGTGAGCAAAAAAAAACAAAAACTTAATAAAACGAATTTAAAAAAACTCGACTCTTTTGCTCATTTAAAAAGCTTTTATACTAAAATCACATCAGTTAACTCAGAATATCAAGACTTTAATATTTTTATAAAAGATTTTGAACATTTTATTTCCACAGAGTTAAAAACACCCTCTAATGATCTTTCATTACAAGACAAGATCTTTGAAGGTATAGTCAATAGATTAGACCTCCTTAATAATTATAAAAACATAACATTAAGAATTTATTTGGAGTCCCAAAAAAAACCAAAATACTTTTTAAATTTATCTAAAAATATTAATAATTATTTTGACTTATTTTTAAATAATCATCTTGAAAAAATAATAAGTCAAATAATTTATATTTATACTTTTAATGTTTGGATAGAAGATAATAATAGTATGGATAAAACTATGGCGGCGATAGGTCATGCATTTGAAAATATAAACAGAATAAAGTCATTTGTTAGATATTGATGATTGATTATTCTGAATTCGAAAAAGTTGATATCAGAGTTGGTACTATATTAGAGGCTAAACTAAATGATAAATCTAATAAACCTAGTATATATCTAGTCATTGACTTTGGTAATGTAATTGGGAAAAAAAAAACATCAGCTCAGCTTACAAAAAATTATTTACCAAATGAATTAATTGGTTATCAAGTAGCGGCAGTTATTAATTTTCCACCCAAACAAATTGGTAAAATGATTTCCGAGGTATTAGTATTGGGCTTTCCTGATGATGATAATAATCCTGTGTTAGTAACACCTTCATTTAAGATATCAAATGGAGGAAAACTTTTTTAGGTCTAAACCTTTAAAATTATTGATACTTTTAAACCGCCATATGACGATTTTTGGAAATTCAATTCACCGTTATTTAGCTTAATTAATTTTTGAACTATTGATAATCCTAGTCCAGTACCCTGATTCAGTTGTTCAGAGCCCTTTACAAAAGGTCTAATAAGCTGTTCTTGAGATAATGTTGTTCCTGGACCATTATCTTCAACTTCTAATACCCATTTGTTGTTTACAAAATAAGATCTTAAATAAACTTTTTTCGCAAATTTATCGGCATTATCTAATATATTCATTACAGCTCTTGTAATTTGATTTTTTCTAATAAATATTTGATTCTCATCATTACTTAAAATTTCAAGTTTGTCATAATTTTGAGATATTTTAGAAATAAAGCTTTCAGTATTTATTTCATCTAAATTTTCATTCTTTTCATTTTTAATAAAGTCTAAATAATGATTCAACATTATATTCATCTCAGAAATATTTTGAGAAATTGAGTCTTTTAAAGCTTCATTGTTAATTTCTTCAATCATTAAATTGATTCTTGTTAGGGGAGTTTTCAAATCATGACTAATTCCTGCTAGCATATTTCTCTGGTTATCTAAAGTGCTATTAATATTATTATGCATGTTATTAAAATCTTTAATTAATCCTCGTACTTCAGAGGAACCTGTTGGTTTTAAATTTGGAGTTTCAATACCTCTACCAAAACTTCTTGTAATAATACCTAGTCTTTTAAGAGGTTGTATCTGCTTTTTAATAAATAAATATGAAATTATTGATAAAATTATACTTACAGCAATTGTCCATAAGAAAAATCCACTTACAGTCTTGGTTTCAACTCTTTTTCTGGGGATTAGATAAAAGTATTCAGAATTTTTTTTATCAAAAAATATAAAGTAATTTTTATCTTGTAAGACCTCATAATTTTTAGATATTTGTTTTAGTGAATTTCTCATTCTTTTTTTAAATATCCAATTCGACACTTCCTTTGCATTAGTAATATCTACATTATCAGTTTTTATGATTTGTAAAGTATTTGCATAATTATTTAAAGAAGGTGAATCCTTCTGCATTTCAAGAATTTTAATCTCGTTAGATATAGATTGGGCACTTCTTTTTAAAACTAAATCCCAATGTAATTCAAAAAATATTATTATTCCAATGATTTGAATTAATACTATTGGTATTGTTATTAAATAAACTGACCTAACTAAAAGACTTTCTGAGAAATTACTCCACTTTAACATTAAATAAAAATTTTATATCCTTTACCATGCACTGATCTAATAATATCTTTCAAATCACATTCTTTTTTAAGTTTTAAACGTAATCTAGAAATTTGCATATCGCCACTTCTTGACAAATAGTCTAAACCTAACTCTGTATTCAATAAATCTCTTGTTAAATATTGGTCAGAGTTATTAATAAGTAATTTAAGTATTTTAATTTCATTACTAGATAGATTAATGATTTGTTTCTTATATTGAAGTTTTTCATTTTTTAAATCAAATTCTGTTTCATTACCAAAGTTAATGACATCACGAGATAGTTTTTTTGATATGTTTTTTTTTATTTTTAGTAATAATTCTCTTGTATCGAATGGTTTACCTATGTAATCATCTGCGCCAAGTTCGAGTCCAGTTACTCTGTCATCAACATTACTTAATGCAGACAGAAATATAACAGGTGTATTCACCCTATTTTTAATTGTTTTTTCATAAAAATTTAAACCTGTGCTATCAGGTAACATTACATCTAAAATTATTAGATCAAACAAAAATAAGTTTACTAATTTTTTGGCCTCTTCAATATTTATTGCTTTTGAAACAACATAGTTATTATTAATAAGCAATTTTTCTATGAGTGATTGGAGAGTTTCATCATCTTCAACTAACAGTATGTGTTTATTATTCATTACAATGACTCAATTATATTAATAAAACCAGACATATTTTTGGGATCGATTTTTTTAAAAATCTTTATAATTTTTTCATTAATTCTATTAGTTGTTTTTTCGATTAATTCTTCACCATTTTTTGTTATTGAAATATTCTTATTATTTAGATTTAGTATTTTTTTTTCTCGTAAGTTACTAAGAATTAAATTTAAATTTTGTTTTTTTATAAAAACTTTATTTGCTATATCTATTTTTTTTTTGAATCCCTTTTTTATTTCTAAAATCACAATCAACTCATTAAAAGTCAAATCATACAATTCACAGCAAATTTGGATTTCTCTTTGAAGAGATTTGTATGACCTATGTAGACCTAAAATTATTTCTAGGGTATTTTCTTTTTTAAAGTATAAAGTATCTGCAAAACTTAAGTTCATAAGATATAAAGATAATTATATTGTGAATTTTAACAAATAATATTACATTATTTTCGAATATGGAAATTATTCCCTTTGATAAAAGAATTGGATTTATTTGGTATAATGGAGAATTTGTTGAATGGCAAAATGCTACCACTCATGTATTAAATCATGGACTTCATTATGGTAGTTGTGTATTCGAGGGCTTAAGAGTTTACGGCGAAAAAATATATAAATTAGAGCAACATACAGATAGACTTTTCTTCTCTGCTCAAAGAATGGGTATAGACGTACCTTATTCTAAAGATGAATTAAATGATGCTCAACAGAGAACCATTAAAAAAATGAATATTAAATATGGTTATGTTCGTCCTGTTATTTGGAGGGGTAGTGAAATGATGGCTATCTCTGCACAAAAAAATAAAATAAATGTGGCTGTAGCTACTTGGGAATGGCCAAGTTATTTCTCTAAAGAAGATCGATTGAAAGGCATTTCTCTTCAAACTGCTGTATGGAAAAGACCTCCCCCTGACTGTATTCCTACTGATACTAAAGCAGCTGGTCTTTATATGATTTGTACTCTAAGTAAACATGAAGCAGAAAAAAATGGCTATACTGATGCTTTGATGTTGGATTATAAAGGCAGAATAAGTGAGTCTACTGGTTCAAATATTTTTTTAGTAATTAATGGAGAAATTCATACACCAATTCCAGACTGTTTTTTAAATGGTATTACACGACAGGCTGTTATAAAAATTGCAAAAAAAGAAGGAATTAAGGTTATTGAAAGAGATATATACCCTAATGAAATTTCAAAAGCTGAGGAAATTTTTTTAACAGGTTCTGCGGTTGAAGTAACCCCTGTTGGTAAAATAGACGATCAAACTTTTAAGGTTGGTGATATAACTACAAAAATTTCAAGTTTATATATGAAAGAGGTAGACCCAAATTTTAAAGATAACTAGTTTATAACCTCTCTCCATTTTAAAATTTTCTCTTTGTCTTTATTTTTTTGATGGACCATCTCTTTTACATCATTATCCAATAAACGAAATTTCCAAAATGCTACATCTATTTTCAGACTATCAATTACAAATTCACATGCTTCAATAGAGTCTGTTCGATGAGACGAGGAGGTAATTATCAATACTATTTTTTCTCCTAAATTTAATTTACCTACGCGGTGAATTATCAAGCAATCATTTAGTTTCCATTTTTTTAAAGCTTGATTTCTAATATTTTCAAGCTGAGCATAAGCTAATTCCTCATAGCACTCTAAAAATATTCCTTTGATATTCTCGTTTGATGAACTTATTTCAGATCGTACAGTTCCCAAAAAGAAACTATATGCACCGTTCTCACTAGAGGTTAATCTTTTAAATTCACTCTCTAGATCAAAACTTTCATTTATAATTTTTATCATTATCCACCTGTCACCGGAGGTAAAAATGCTAAAACATCGCCATTATTTAAAATTTGATTTTCGTCTTTTAATTCGTTCAAGTTTAGAAAATATTTTACACTTTCGTCATTAAAAATTTCTTGAAAAATTGGGTCTTTTGAAATGAGATTACTTTTCAATTCTTTAAAACTTATAGTTTGATTAAATTCAATTAAGTCATGACTTTTTTTTAGTTTTACTCTTATCCAAGAAAAATATTTTAATGTAATATTCAAATATGTTTGAGACCTTTTGCTACATAATTATATCCGGATAGTAAAGTTACAATAGCAGCAAGCCATAATGTGACTAAGCCTAAATTCCAAAGAAAATCGTTTAATTCAAAACCTAATCCTATTATGAGAATAGATAAACTAACCATTTGGAATGTAGTTTTATATTTAGCTAGTCTGCTTACTGGCATATCAGTATTTAATTTAGCTAAAAATTCTCTCAAACCTGAGATTGCAATTTCTCTTAATAAAATAATTATAGCTGGAATAACATGAATATCTGCAATTACTCTTGTGTCTATCAACACTATAATGACAGCTGCTATTAAAAGTTTATCAGCAATAGGATCAAGTAAAGTACCAAGTTTAGATGATTGATTTAACGTTCTGGCTAAATACCCATCAAAATAATCAGAAATAGAAGATATTATAAAAAGTAAGCCTGCGATAAGAACCACTTTAGAGTTATCAGAGAACAGTAAATATAAAATTATGGGAATTAAAATAATTCTTACAAAAGTTATAATAT
Source organism: uncultured Alphaproteobacteria bacterium (assembly GCA_902617485.1). GTDB lineage: Bacteria > Pseudomonadota > Alphaproteobacteria > HIMB59 > HIMB59 > HIMB59. The sequence continues at coordinate 8,593 of CACMXD010000020.1, forward strand.
TTGGAATGGTATAAATTTTAGCCATTTATCTTATCCAATATAGCCTTAATATTTTTCGAATTTAATCCTTTTATTTGAGTTAACTCATCTTTGTTAGCTTTCTTTAGATTTTGAACACTTCCAAAAAAATTAATGACCCTCATCTTTTTTATTTTCCCAATGCCAGATATATCATCTAAAAAACTTGTTTTAAGTGAGTCCGACATCCTCTTCATACTATTTTTTTTTGATAATTTATGAGCCTGATCTCTCATTTTTTGGATAAAACCCTCTATTTGAGGGCTATCCTTCAAAGATAGATTTTTTTCACTTAGAGTATGATATCTGTCAAATCTAAAATCTCTTTTAAAACCTTTAGACACCCCAATTAACGTTATACTTTCACTAATACCGCTTTCATCAATAATTTCTTTGCAAATTTTCAAATAAGGTTGACCCCCGTCAATAATTATTAAATCTGGTAAAATTTTATCATCTTTGGAGAAACGAGATTTAAACACCTTTCGCATTAAATCTGCATCACCAAATTTTTTTAAATCATAATCTTTAAATTTATACGTTCTAGAGTCTTTTATACTAAAACCCTCTTCATTAAATACTACATAGGATGCCACAGCATAGTTGTTACCAAAAAAACTATTATCATAGGCTTCAACACGTTCAATTTTGTTATTAATATTAAACCTATTTTTTATTAAAGTTAAAATTTCTTGATTATTAATAAACTTTTGTTTTTGAAGATTTACTTCTTTATCATTTCTTTTTGCGGTAAGTTTCGAAATTTTCTGAACACCATTAATTTTGCTACTTTTTAGAAATACATCAATTTTATAATTATCTCTCATAATTGACTTTAATTCATAATATCCATTAATTTTTTTTGAAATTACTATTTTATTAGGTCTAAAGTTCTTTAAATAAAATTGTATAATTAAAGAGGTAAGGTCTATATCATCTTCAAACTTTTCAGAATAGTAAATTAAATTCCCACCAAGATATCGCCCATACCTTATGAAACCAATGTATATTGAGAAATGTTTTTTATCATCAATATGGATATAGTCATAATTTGTATCTTGAGTACTGATTTTCACTTCTTCTCTGATGATAAAATTTAAAGATTGTATACTATCTCTTAGCTCTGCTGCCTTTTCATAGTTTTGACTTTCACTAAAATAAACCATTTGTTTTTCTAATTTATCAAATATTTTTTTTTGACCTCCTTGAAAAAATTTAACTGTATCATCAACTTGATTTTTGTATTCATTTTGACTAACTTTTTTTACGCATGGAGCGGAGCATTGTTTTAAGTCATAAAGTAGACATGCCCGTTTTCTATTTTTAAACTCTAAGTCACTACAACTCCTTAACTTAAAAGATTTCTGCAAGATTTTAATGACTTTGTCTGTTTTTAACGCAGAGGTAAATGGACCAAATACTTTATCTTCATTAGAAAATTCATTTCTAAATCTAGTCAGTCTTGGAAAGTCACCTTTAGTAATTTTAATTAATGGAAAGCTCTTATCATCTTTTAAACGAATATTATATCTCGGTGAAAATTTCTTGATAAGTAAAGCCTCTAATAATAATGCATTTCTTTCAGACTCTGTTAGCTCAAAATCAATATTTACTGTTTGTGATACCATTTTTTGAAGTCTTCTTGGAAGTTTTGGGAGATTACTGTAATTAGATAATCTCCTTTTGATATTAATAGCTTTTCCTATATAGATCGGGTTATCTTTTTTATTTTTAAAAAGATAAACACCTGAACTTTGAGGTGCATCTTTTATTCTGTTTTGAAGAATTTCTAGCCCAATCATAAGTCTATATTACAGACATTTTATAAATCACAAAAAAAAATTAATGAGTTTCTAATCAAAAAATAGATAGTATAAATAACTAAATATCAAATTAAAACATGGACTGGGATAAACTTAAAATTTTTCATAATGTTGCACTAGATCTTAATATTTCGGAAGCAGCTAATAAAATGAATATAAGCCATTCATCTATAAGTAGACAGATTAGTTCACTAGAGAGAGATTTGAAAGTATCACTATTTAAAAGACA
>CACMXD010000021.1:0-8920 GCA_902617485.1 uncultured Alphaproteobacteria bacterium
TTTTCCTTTGACATGTGCTGTTGGTAAATCTTCCTCTTCAAAACCAAAAGTGATTGAAATAACAAATCGAAAACTTTCAAAAAAAGATAAACCATTGGTTATTATTGGAAAAGGCATTACATTTGACACAGGTGGTGTAAACATAAAACCAGGTACCTCAATGAGAAATATGAAAAAAGACATGGGAGGATCTGCTATCGCTATATCATTATTTTTGTTAGCAAATTATTTTTTAAAAAAAACTAAAATTGTTTTAATTGCCCCAATCGCTGAAAATGCAATATCATCCAAATCAATGAGACCTGGTGATGTATATTCATCCGTATCAGGAAAGTCTGTGGAAATTGCCCATACAGATGCTGAGGGAAGACTTTTGTTAGCAGATGCAATAGAAAAAGCCTCTTCTTATAACCCATGTATGATTATTGATTTTGCTACGCTTACTGGAGCAGCAAGAGTAGCTCTGGGTGAAGACCTTCCTGCTTATTTTTGTAATAATGAAACATTTGCAAAAAAAATCGAAAATTTAAATAAAGAAAAATTCAGATGTTGGAGATTACCCTTGTACTCTCCTTACTTGTCTAAAATTAAATCTCAAGTAGCAGATCTTAGTAATGCATCTTTAGATGGTATGGCTGGTTCTATTACGGCAGCACTTTTTCTTCAAGAATTTTTAAAATCTCCGAATATACCTTGGTTTCACTTTGACACCTTTGCTTGGTCTCAAGACTCAAAAGGAGCTGCATTACAGGGATTAGATATAATGAGTGATTTTTTAAGGAAAAATTTTAATTAGTGAAGTACTTACTGATATTTTTTCTATTATTATCAGGTTGTATTACAACCGATAGGTCTTTTAACACAGCAAATATTTGCGATATTTTCAAAACAAATCCTAAATGGAAATCATATGCAGAAAAAACAAAAGAAAAATGGGGAGTTCCAGTTAGTTTGCAATTAAGCTTTATTAAACAAGAGTCCTCTTTTGAAAGAACTGCAAGGCCTCCGAGGAAAAAGGTATTGGGTTTTATACCTGGTTTGAGGCCATCAAGCGCTTATGGTTACAGTCAGGCCTTAGATGGAACATGGGAAGAGTATAAAGTTTCAACAAAAAACTATAATGCCGATAGAAAAAATTTTAGAGATGCTAGTGATTTTATAGGTTGGTATGTTGATGGAAGTTACCGTCTGTTGAAAATTGATAAAAGTGATGTTTACAATCATTACCTTGCTTACCATGAGGGAAAGGGTGGGTATCAAAAAAAATCTTATAACAAAAAAAAATGGCTTTTAGAGGTGGCAAAAAAAGTAGAACGTCAAGCTAATGATTATTCTAATCAAATAACAAAATGTAATTTTCATAAAAATAGTGTGTTTTAATTGTTACAAAAATCAGATCTTATAAATTATTTCTACTCAAATTTTACTGATCCTGAGTATAAAGGCATTGGAACTGAACATGAGAAATTTATCTTTTATAAAGATAATAAAAGATTTCAATTTGACGGAGAGGTAAGTATACAAAATTTATTTCAATTTTTCTTATCAAAGGGTTGGCAAAAAAAAGAATACAATAGTTTCAATCAATTAATATCTTTGTCTAAAAATGGTGCTAGCATTACTTTAGAGCCAGGGTGTCAACTAGAATTATCTGGTAAAATTTTAAAGAATGTTCATCAAACATGTACGGAGTCTTATGAACATTTAAGAGAATTAAAAGAATATGCCGAATTGAATAAATTATGCATTTTAGGACTGGGATTTGATCCAATAAGTAAATTAGAGGATTTAACTTTTATTCCAAAAGAGCGTTATAAAATTATGAGTGAATATATGCCCAAAGTTGGCTCAAGAGGATTAGATATGATGACCCGAACATGTACTGTTCAAGCAAATTTAGATTATTTTAATGAAACAGATCTAATTAAAAAATTTGTTGTTTCTAATAGAATTCAACCAATAGTTATGGGTATATTTTGTAATTCGCCCTTTCGTGAGTCGAAATATAATAATTTAGTGAGTAATCGAATTTATACATGGCAAGACACTGATGATCAAAGATGTGGAATAAAAAGATCATTTCTGAACAAGAATTTTTCTATTGAGGAATATGTTGACTTTGTTTTGGAAGTAAAAAACTATTTTTTAAAGATAAATGGAAAACAATATGACACAACAGATTATACTTTTAATGAATTGTTGACTAAAAACACTGCAAATAAAGACCTTTCAAATTACAACATATCAATACAAGATTGGATAAATCATCTCTCCACAATTTTTACAGAGGTAAGATTAAAGTCATATATAGAACTTAGAGGTGCAGACGCTGGGAAATGGGAAATGATTTGCGCTCTTCCAGCATTTTGGGTTGGCATACTTTATGATGATGAAAATCTTGAACATCTTTGGAAAGAAACTAGTTCGTGGCAAGAGAATGATATTTTAAATTTGTATCTAGAGGTTCCTTATAAAGGATTAAACAGTAACTTTATTAATTCGCCCTTATATGAGCATGGTAAAAACCTTCTTAACCTCGCTAACAAGGGATTAGAAAAAAGAGGATATTTAAATTCTGAAGGAAGAGATGAAAGTATTCATCTTGAAAAATTATATAATATTGTTGAAAAACAAAAAAATCCTGCAGATTTGTTAATTGAAGAGTATAAGGATAAAAAAGATATATTATCATTATTAAATAATACCTATTATTGAATTTGCTATGAAATTTCTTTTTCAAATGGATGATCCCAAAAAAATAAATATTAACGAGGACTCTACTTATATGTTAATCAAGGAGTCTTTAAATAGAGGAATAGATTGTTATTATAATGATCCAAGATGGGTATTTAGTGAGATTAATAAAGTCAATAAAATTAAATCTCACGTTTCTAGATTAAGTTTGAAAAAAAATAATCAGCTTTCGTATCAAAGAAAGATCCTAAAAGAAATTGATTTAGAACAGATGAATGCCATTTTTATTCGACAAGATCCACCCTTCGACTTAAATTATATTTCTAATACCTATTTATTAGATCAATTAAAAAAACCTTTAATTTTAAATAATTCAAAGGAGATTAGGAACTTCCCAGAAAAACATATTATGATGAACTTCCCAGAATTAACTCCCCCGACGTTAATATCATCAAATATAGAAGCCATCATAAAGTTTATAAAGAAGAATAAAGAGGTTATTATAAAACCCGCTTATGGAAATGGAGGATTAGGAATTCAAAAAATTAGCCATAATAAGACTAATCTCAGCACGTTCTTAAAAAATTACATAAAAAAATTTTCGAATTGCCCAGTAATTATTCAAAGATTTCTTAAAAATTTCAAAAAAGGAGACAAAAGAATTATTCTCATAAACGGGGACATTGCTGGAGCTGTATTAAGAGTGCCTAGAACTAATAGCATAAAGGCAAATTTTCATGCAGGTGGAAGGGCAGTAGAAACCAATATCACTGACAAAGATAAGTACATTTGTAAAAAAATAAAATCATTTTTGGTGAAAAAAAAATTATTTTTTGTTGGTATTGATGTGATAGATGGCTATTTAACAGAAATAAATATTACATCTCCCACTGGAATTCAAGAAATCAACAGATTAAATAAAAGTAAGATTGAAAAAGATATTATTGATTTTGTTTTAAGATCACTGAAATAAATTTTCAAAAAGCTTATTTATATTTTTTTGAATTAAATCTTCTATAGGTTTTTTTACAGTCCCATCAGGTATGACTCTTTCATAGGAATAATTTCCATTTTGATATTTTATAACAAAATCCTCATTGTCAATAATATCAAAAATTTTAATTTTAAAATTATTCAAAGCTAATTCTAATTCTGCCTCTAAAGTCTCTCCGTCTGGTGATATTAAAATTAAGTTTTTAATTTTCAATTCATTCAAATTATTATTTGAAATTTGTCCAGAAATAGAACTACTTTGATTAATGAAAGAGTTCGCTAGTGTGTTTAATAATTCATTAATTTGTTCAAAATCCTCAATGTCTTGAGATAGAGATTGAATAAATAAAACTAGTGCAAATTCCTCTTCAGTAATATTAACATTAATATCACCATCTATGTTTCCAGATATATTTTTAATATTTTTAAGATTAACAGGTTCAGAAATATCTAAAGATAGATTAATTTTTCCTTTAATACGAGATGTATTTAAAAATAAACGATCAAAATTAGATAAATTTAAATCATTTAATTTGACTGCACCAGTAAACATCTGATTTTTAATTGATCCAGAAATATTTGAAATTTTATCTTTATTTATTAGATCTAAATTTTCTATCAAAAATAGATCATTGACTGGATCAACGTATAAGTTTGACTCTAAATAATCAAAGTCAACAAGATCCACAATATTCGTAAAATCTTCTTCAGTTAATTCAGAGATAATATTTAATAATTCTGTTTTATTTAAATTTTCAATTCCAATATTCAAAGAGGCATTATTAAAATTATTAAGATCTAAATTACCGTCAATCAATAAATTCGAACCTTCCAAATTAATAAATTGAAGATCTTCAATAGCTAAATTTGTGCCATTTATAAGGCCTCTCGCGTTAATATGTTCCGTATTTAATGTTTTTAATAATCTAATTAATGAGTTAGATGGAATTAACTCAAATTGTCTAAACCGGTTTAATTGAATATCTAATTGTAGACTATTGATATCATCAAGCCCATAAGTGCCGCTAATTTGAATAATATTTTCATCCTTATTAGTTATATTTATTTGATCAATTGTAAAAATATTATTTGCGAAATTGCTGGATAATTCAATTTCATCAAATTCAAATTGCTTTACTAATTCCGAATAAGGTAAAAATTCTAATAATACTGATAAGTCATCTTTGGAATTAGAGTTAAGACTAGCATTAAAGTTAGCATTATAAAAATCAAGATTTTCAATAGTTCCGTTTAAATCTAAGTTTGTTCCTTGATCAGAGACATACAAGATTTTATTTATAGTTAAATTATTTGAATTGTAGTTTAAATCAAAAGTTTCAATTATTCCTTGAGGAATGTCTATAATTTCATTGAAAATATTTATATTACGAATCATTTGAAATAAATTATCTGAAGAGATATTTTGACCTCTAATTGATAAATCAGAGTTAATGAAATTGCTTAAATTGATATTCCCCTCAATACTAATTTGTGATTTGTCAGCTAAAGTAATAACTAGGTCTTCAATATTTAAATTTTCTTTTACATATTCACCTTTGATATCAAGACTTTGAAAATTTATTTTTTTTAAAACCTCCTGGTAATTTTCCCCTAAAAGTAATACTAGTTCATCTATTTCAAGATTTTCTATGGAAAAATCAATTTTATTTACTTCTGAGTCAGTTGTATAAATATCAAAATATAAATCAGAGCCTTTATATTTAAATTTATTTGATATTATTCTTGTATTATTGCCCTCGTTAGAGATCTTTAATTTTAAATTATCGATATCACCCTCTAGTAAAATTGCATTATTAACAAAATTTGAATTTATGTTTTCTATTCTTGCTTGGTTGAGTGTAATTGAAATATCATCTGCGTTAAAAATAGATCTAGAAATTTCAATATCAGAAGCTGCAAAATCAGTTTGGATTAAATAATGATTAATCTTGAAATTTGAATTATCTATAGAGAGAATTGGTTTAGGCATAATTTTTAAAGTTTGATTTGATAAACTGTTCAATGTAACAAAACCTTTAGTTTCTCTTTCGACCATTTCTTGAGATAAAATATTCATAGGCAATCTTAGAAAACTAAGTCCAATTAAAATCACTAAAATTAAAAGTATTGCTATGGGTATTAGGACTTTTAATTTTTTCATTTATTCATTCTACAAATATAGGAACACAAAATAGATCATATAGGCTAATATAAAGCCAAGAGAAATTAATTTTCCAGCTAATTTTAAAGAAATAATCATAAAAAATAATAAAGAAGTCACTAAAAATAGCCATTTATCAATTTGACTAAGTAATTCATTAAAATTTATACTTCCATTGATTAGCACAGCAATAATCGTTATTCCAAATATGTTGGCTATATTTGATCCGAGAATATTTCCAATTGCCAAATTATTTTGTTTTTTCACAATTGATAAAATTGTTGCAATTACCTCAGGCAAAGAGGTACCAAAAGCAACAATTGTTATTCCAATAGTAGTTTCTGCAACACCAAATATGCTAGTTAGATCTTTCGCATAAACAATAAAATACTTAGAACTAAAAAATAAAGCTATAAATGCTAATATTATTTTTAAAATAATAAAAAAAGATGAAGAATGTGTTATCTCGGATATTGTGTTAGTCTCATCAATTGGTTTTTTTAATTCAAAATAAATAAAAAAACAAAGTAATCCAAAAAGTAAAGCGCCGTACATGTAGCCAATATTAAAATTAAATATTATGAAAATAAAAAAAACGATTGAAAAAATTAAAAAAAATAAAAAAGTACTTTTATCCCTTTTATCAGTTACTAACCTAGTAATGGGATATAACATGATACCCCCTACCAATAAAATATTTGCAATATTACTTCCAACAAGATTACCTGCTACTATTCCAATAGAATTTAACTTTAATGCTTGAAATGTTGCTGCAAACTCAGGGAGAGAAGTGCCAATAGCTATAATAAATATTCCAACAAGGATTGGCCTAATTTTATAAACGTGTGAGATTAATATTGAATTTTTTATTGCAAAATCACATGACCATATTAATAGAGCTAGACTTATTAATACTCCTAATAAACTCTCAATCAATTCACACCCATTTGATCTTTTTTAAGTTTCCTTATCTCATCTCTGAACATTGCAGCTTTTTCAAAATCTAAATTTTCAGCCGCAGATAACATTTTTTTCTCTAATTTTTGAACATGTTTTTCAAATTTATTAGGACTCAATTTATCAATTTCAGATGTACCCACAGTATAGCTATCTTTTTCATAGATGCTTTCGATAATTTCACCAATATTTCTTTTCACTGATTGAGGGGTAATATTATTTTTCTTATTAAATTCAATTTGTTTATTTTTTCTGTATTTTGTTTCCTCAAGAGCTGATTTAATACTTTTAGTTAATACATCTGCATATAAAATCACCTTTCCATCAATATTTCTGGCTGCACGACCTATAGTTTGGACCAAACTAGTTTTTGACCTTAAATAACCCTCTTTGTCAGCGTCAAGAATGGCGACTAAACCACACTCAGGAATATCTAGTCCTTCTCTGAGTAAATTAATACCAATTAAAATATCAATCTCCCCAATTCTTAAAGAGCGAATAAGTTTTATTCTATCAATAGTCTCTACATCAGAGTGCATATATTCAGCCTTTAAATTATGTTCTTTTAAGTAATTGGTTAAGTCTTCAGCATTTTTTTTTGTAAGTGTTGTAATCAATACTCTATTTTTATTATTGAGTGTTATTTTAATTTCACCCATCAAATCCTCCACTTGATTGACAGTTGTTTTGATCACACACTCAGGATCAATTAGACCTGTGGGTCGTATGATTTGTTCAACATACTCATTTTCGACTTCATTCAATTCCCATGGGCCAGGAGTTGCAGATAAAAAAATAGTGGGGGGACGCATCATATTCCATTCTTCAAAAGTTAAAGGTCGATTATCCAATGCAGATGGAAGTCTAAATCCATAATCTGATAAAGTTTTTTTTCTAGATCGGTCACCTTTATACATTCCATTGATTTGAGGCACGGATACATGAGACTCATCAATTATAAGAAGCGAGTTTTCTGGAATAAACTCGTATAGAGTTGGTGGTGGTTCACCAGGTTGTCTTCCACTTAAATATCTCGAATAATTCTCAATTCCTGAACATGTTCCCGTTGCCTGTATCATTTCCAAATCAAAATTAGTTCTCTCTTTTAATCTTTGAAATTCAAGCAATTTTTTTTCCTTATCAAACTCTTCTAGTCTTATTTTTAAATCTTTCTTAATTTCTTTAATAGCGTTCTCTAATCGTGGTTTTGGAGTAATGTAATGACTATTTGCAAAGATTTTTACTTCTTCAAAGCTTTGAATGAATTCACCTGTGAGAGGATCAAACTCTTTAATATCTTCCACCTCGTCTCCAAAAAAACTTATCCTCCAAGCTATATCCTCTAAATGCGCAGGAAAAACATCAACCCGATCTCCAGTTACTCGAAACATACCTCTTCTAAAATCAATATTATTTCTTTTATACTGTAACTCTACTAATTCTCTCAGGAACTCCATTAAATTAATGTTCTGTCCTTTTTTGATTTCTAAAGTCATTTTAGAGTAAGAGTCAACGGACCCGATGCCGTATATACATGAAACACTTGCTACAATAATTACATCTTCTCTTTCTACTAATGATCTAGTTGCTGAGTGTCTAAAACGATCTATTTGCTCATTTATAGAGGACTCTTTTTCTATGAATGTATCTGATCGAGGTACATAAGCTTCTGGTTGATAATAATCATAATAACTCACAAAATACTCAACTGCATTTTTAGGAAACAATACTTTTAACTCTTCATACAATTGCGCAGCTAAGGTCTTATTTGGAGCCATAATCAATGTTGGTCTGTTATATTTTTCAATAACATTTGCAATTGTAAATGTTTTTCCAGAGCCGGTTACACCCAATAATACTTGGCTTTGTTTCCTTTTTTCTAAACCATCAATCAATTTTTTAATTGCTTGAGGCTGGTCTCCTTTAGGTTTATTTTCACTTACTATTTTAAATGGCATACTTGTAGAAATTTATAAATAAGTTTATAGATAACTAAATAAAAAAAATGATTTCAAATAGAGTAAATAACATAAAACCATCATTAACAATAGCCACCAATATGAAGGCCCAGGAACTGAAAAGAGCTGGTAAGGATGTGATTGTTTTAGCAGCTGG
>CACMXD010000022.1:0-8899 GCA_902617485.1 uncultured Alphaproteobacteria bacterium
GTGAGCAACCATCTTAGAAGTTTGACACGCTACTTCAAAACCACCACCAATAGCTAATCCAGCAACGGCACTGACTGTTGGTTTCGATGCATATTTCATTTTCATACACGCAGATTGAAAATCAGATAGGTATTTATCGATACCTTTCCAATCTTTCACGTCAGCTAAACCAATCATGGTATTTAAATCAGCTCCTGCAGAAAAATTCATAGCCTCATTATAAACAACTAGTCCTTGATAATTATCTTGTTCAAGACGGTTAACTGACTCCTCTAAAATTTTCATGGCATCTGCGTTTAAAGCATTTGCCTTAGTGTGAAACTCACAACACAGTATCTTCTGTTCTCGTGGCTCATCATTAAATTGCCAAATGGTGGCAGCAAAATTTCGAGATAAAGGATTAGCATATTTTTTATGATCACCTAATCGGCGAACACCATCTCCCCTGGAGATAAACTTCATTCCTGATTCATGATTGTAGGCTCGTGAAGAAGTAGAGTCATAAGGCTCTTGTTTTAATCTAATCATGGTTGTGAGCAAATCTGGTACTTCTTGTTTTTCATCTTGAAGTCGTTGAACAAATCTGGTGAGACCGTACTCATTTAATAATTCAAATGGCCCTTCATTCCAGTTAAATCCCATACGAAGAGCGTCATCTATGTCAGTCACTTTTGATGAAACTTCAGGAATGCAAAAAGCGCTATAATTAATGATTTTTGCTAGAACTGCAAAAGCATATCGACCGTACTCACTATCATCATCAAGAAGTGATTTAATGCCCTCTTTCTCAACTCTTCTTGCGATTTCTAAATCTACTTTATCAAAATCGTAATAACTCATATCTGAAGTGTTCATCGCCTTGACATGTTCATCGCCCTCAACAATTGTTGTTTGATAAAAACCCCCAGGGCCCTTATTTCCATTAAAACCTTTTTCAAGTAACTGCTCGACCAGAGGATGAGGTTTCACCACATCCATAAAAGGATCATTTTCTTGTAACTCTTTTTTGAAACTTGCAAGCACATCTTTCATCAAATCAATACCAATGAGATCGTAGAGTCCAAAAACACCTGTTTTAGGAATTCCTAAAGGTCGTCCAAATAAAGCATCTGCGATTTCTACTGGAAGGCCTCGTTCTAAAGCTTCATACATTGCCACTTGCATCGCGTACACACCAATTCGATTGCCAATAAAACCAGGAGTGTCATTACAATTCACAATTCCTTTACCTAGCTCATTTTTACAAAAATCACGAAGTCCGTCCATCTTGTCTTTATTCATAGTTGGTGTTTCAACGATCTCTAATAATCTCATAAATCGGACAGGATTAAAAAAGTGAGTAATACAAAAGTCTGCTTTCATGCTATCTGACATTTCTTGTGTCAGAATTGAGAGAGGAATTGTCGAAGTATTAGATGAAATAATAGAGTTGGGGCTGCGAACTTTATCAATTTGGGAGTAAAGTTTGTGTTTGATATCAATACGCTCAACTACTGCCTCAATAACCCAATCTGCATCTTTGATCTCATTAAAATCATCATCGAGATTACCTGGTTTTATATGATCAATTCTAGATCTTTCCACTAATAGAGGTGGGTCAGACTTTTTGATAATATCAATCGCATTTTCAGAAATTTGGTTGGGTTTGTCTTTGCTTTTAAGATCAAGCAAAACTACTTGGCGGTTAGAATTAGCCAAATGGGCAGCAATACCCGAGCCCATCGTACCAGCACCAATTACAACAATTTTATTAAAGTTACTCATAATAATAAGACAGGGATAATAGCAAAAACGCCTATATAGTTAAGATCTTTTAAAAGAAAATATTAAGACTCAAAATCGCCAATATTTTCTATTGAAGAAACAACCATTAAGCTTTCAATATATCGTTTTTTACTACAATCGTAACAAATCGTAATCATTTCATCGTTGATTTTATTGATATATTTCTTTGAGACTTCCTTGTAATCACCACATTCAGAACACTTATTATATTCAATTTCATTATTTTCAAATAACTCCTCTTTACCGTTCCACCAGCCCATTGGTGATAAATATCATATATATGGACCAGTCTTTGATAGAAGTTACGCATAAATAAAAAAAGTTGTTAATAAATTATTTGGTTAATTCATTAATTAAAATATTGAGATCGCTTATGAAAGTCTTTTGATCAATAGAGGTATCAAGATACATGGTGCAATGATGATTGACGAAGTGATCTGTGAGAAATTTCATTGCATTGTCTTCGCCACTCCAAGATTGACTAAAATCCTCTGAGGCTTGAAAAAAAGACTTCAATGACTCCTCACTGCAATTATCCCAAAACGCAGGACAATAGTTTATTCCATCTCCCTTAAATAGATTGATGTATGCATCTAATACCAAGATTTCAAAATTAGGATAATTAACTTTTTTATATTTGCTTATATCCACACCATTCAAATTAGTTAAAAATTGTTTTGATTGGGAGTCATAATATAAGTCATAATCTAAGTTTTTTGCACCTTCAAAATTATCATTGAAAAATTCAATTATTTGTTCTCGTATTTCAATCTCTTCAATAGGATCTAAAGACCAGTAAACTTCTTCTAAGTAGCCAACGCAGTAATCTTGATCTGATGAATATAAACTTTGATAAAAACTTAGATTAATAATAAAAGTTGTAATTAAGAAATATATTTTTGACAAAACATTTAATTATTTTTTCGAAAGTCCCATGGATATTCAAATTTCATGGACCACATTCCAAGTTTGTTAGATTTGGCATACTCCTCATCTAAAATATATTTATCTGAATATTTTCTATAAGCAAACGCAAAACCCTCTTTGACTAAATAACTACTTAATGACTCTCCATTGACAAAGCACTCACCTAAAACTCTTCCATAAAAGTCTTTTCCCTCATCTGTACAACTAATTTTATTATTTGTAACTTTTGTAAGTAAAATATCTTTTGATATTTTTCCACAAGCAACCTTTCCTTCACTTGCAACACACGTCTGATTAATTTCAGGAGCATCTATTCCATTAAAACGTATTTTAACATCACCTAATTTAATTGTATCTCCATCAACTACGGTGACATGAGAAGCAAATAGGTTATTTAAGAGTAAAAACAGTGAGGAAACTAGGTAAATAATAGAAAATTTTAGTGACACGCAATATTGTACTTTTTTAAACGCCAATAATTATAGGGCCAAGGAGTAATAAAACCAACAAAAAGCATTATAGGAACGACCCACCAAGTAAGCATTGCCCCTCCTGTTAAAATTACATCTGTAACATTCATAGCTATTTCCATTGATATCATAGATATAAAACTCATTCCAAGAGCAGTGCTAATTGCCTGTCTTAGAGAAAAATTTTGTCTTAAAAGAATTATTGTTTCAAGAATAATGCTAGTAATCAGTCCATTAATAATTGCTAAAATCATTATATTTAAGGTAGGCCAAGCAATTTCATTAACTTGAAAGTAGAATATTGTACCAAGATCTCCTATAGCACATCCAATTAAACACCACTTAGTATTATGAGCACTTTTTTTCCAGGTGTGTTTACATTTCCAATTAAAGTTGGTGAGAGTTGAAACAAACATTTTTTTTATTTACTATATACTGGTATATAGTATATTGCTAATATGTCAAATATAATTAAAATAAATAAAAATCCAGATCATATTAAAAATATTCATCGTATTAATCGAATTCATGGTCAGCTTAAAGGCGTTGAAAAAATGATTGTTGAAAAACGATATTGTCTAGAAATTTTACAACAAACAAGAGCTATAACTTCGGCAATAAAATCTCTAGAAAATAACATACTCAATAAGCACATTGACCACTGTGTTGTAGATGCTATGAAAAAAAACGACAAACAAAAAAAACAAAAAATAGAAGAATTACAAGATTTACTTAGAAAATTTAATAATTAAAAACATTGTCGTTTCTATTAAAAAGAATTTTATTATTTGTTATTGGTTTCGCAGCGATAATAATTTCTCTTCTGTATTTTTTAAACCCTAATAAAAAAGAAAATGACAATATTGAAATAACTAATATCGAAATTGATGAAAAATTAATTAGTCAAATTAACTTAGGTAAATCTCTTTATGTAACTCATTGTGCGTCATGTCATGGGGACAACTTACAAGGCCAACCCAACTGGAGTACTAAAAAAGATAAAGATGGTCATAACCTCTCCCCACCCTTAAATGGTACAGGTCATACATGGCATCACAGTCAAGAACAACTCTTTAAAATAATAAGGTATGGGTTTAAAATTTATAATGAAAAATACGATGGTAAAATGCAAGGTAACGAGAAATTAAATGACGATGATATATGGTCTATTTTAGCTTACATGAAATCTGTTTGGCCTGAGTCAATTCAGAGAAAATACGATACTATAAGTAAACATTAATTTAAAACATAGCTGAGCAACTAAAATACCTAAAAAAGTGGATTGAATATGAATAAAGGTTGATAATATTGATCTTTTGATATCAGCTAATTGCATATTATTTTAGCTTTTAATGTGTTTGAAATCATATTCATTTTGTTAAGTTCATACTCACATATTTACATAGGAGGAGGATTTCTATGAAATTAATTAAAACACTTACAGCCTTGGTAGCTATATCTCTATTTGGAGTAAGTTATGCAAATGCTGGTTCTCACGAATATTCGTATTCAGGCCCTGCTGACCTTTCGGGAGAAAAATTAACAATCTTTGGTCCATGGTTGGCACCACAAGATGATGATTTCAGGGATGTCATTTCAATTTTTGAAGCAGCAACAGGAGCATCAGTCGAGTATGGTGGTTCTGATGAGTTTGAATCAATTATTAATATTGACTGTCAAGCAGGTAGTCCCGCAGATATCGCAGTATTCCCGCAACCAGGTCTTGCTGCGAACATAGCTGCTACTGGATGTCTTAAACCATTAGACAATGACATTAAACAAATGGTGCTTGATAATTATGCAGCAGGTCAATCTTGGGTTGATCTCACAACCTATAAAGATCCAGCAGGATTTAGCAAGTTCTACGGTGTCTTTTACAGAGTCAATGTGAAAAGTTTAGTTTGGTATTCACCAGATAACTTTGAAGATAATGGTTATGAAATACCAGAAACTATGGAAGAGTTACTTGCACTAGCTGATCAAATGGTTAGTGATGGGAATACTCCGTTCTGTATCGGACTAGGTTCTGGTGGTGCAACTGGATGGCCAGCCACAGACTGGATGGAAGACATCATGCTAAGAACTCATTCACCGAACACTTATGATAGGTGGGTTTCTAATGAAATGAAGTTCAATGACCAAAAAGTCATCGACGCAATGGAATTTTTTGGTTCGATAGCGTTAAATGACTCCTATGTTAACGGTGGAACTAAAGCTGTTGCTACAACTGACTTTAGAGATTCACCAAATGGCCTCTTCACCTCACCTGCTGAATGCATGATGCACAGACAGGCTAGCTTTATTCCTGCATTCTTCCCTGAAGGATCAGAAGCTGGAGTTGATTATGACTTCTTTTACTTTCCACCTTTTGCATCACAAAACTTAGGTAAACCTGTTTTAGGAGCTGGAACCTTAATGGCTGCTACTAATGACAGACCGATTACCACTGAATTCATGAAATTTTTACTTCACACTGAAGCAAATGAAAGATTCATGGAAAAAGGTGGTTTTTTAACACCTCATAAGTATGTTGATATAGACAAATACTCAAGCGAGACATTTAAAGGTCTGCATGAAATCTTAATTAACGCTACAACATTTAGATTTGATGGATCAGACTTGATGCCTGGTTGGGTTGGAGCAGGTTCTTTCTGGACTGGAATGGTTGATTATACCAATGGTAAATCAGCTCAGGATGTTGCTGACGAAATCCAAGCTAGCTGGGAAGCTGGTCAATAAAAAAATAGTTAATTTCTAAACTAAGGGCGAATAGTATATTATTTGCCCTTAGTATCTTTCTAACAAAATGAGTATTTTCTCCCTTGCAATTACTGTTCTTATTGGAGTTCTTTTTTTTGTACTATTTTTTCACTTATCAAATTTTTTACTAGATTATTTTAGAGTAAAAGCATCAAAAAATTTTGCTTTTGAAAATTCTATAAGGGTTATTATTTTTATAGCACCTGCATTTATAGTGTTATTTGTTTTTATTATTTATCCTGTATTTGAAACTATAAGATTGAGTTTTTACGATAAAGTAGGTGAAAACTTTGTGGGACTCTTCAATTATACTTGGGCTATTAATGATCCTGATTTTAGAAGAAGTATAATTAATAATTTAGGCTGGTTAATTGTTGTTCCAACTTTAAGTACTTTTTTTGGTTTAGTAATCGCAAATTTAGCAGATAGAATTTGGTGGGGATCAATTGCAAAGTCAATAATTTTTATGCCTATGGCTATCTCATTTGTAGGAGCAGGTGTGATATGGAAATTTATGTATGACTATAGAGGGCCTGGTGATCAACAAATTGGACTTTTAAATGCCGTAGCAGTTGCTTTGGGTTTTGAACCACAAGCATGGTTAACAATACCTCTATGGAATAATCTTTTTTTAATGGCAATTATGATCTGGATACAAACTGGTCTTGCCTTAGTCATTTTTAGTGCGGCACTTAGAAGTATTCCTAATGAAACATTAGATGCTGCTAGGATAGATGGTGCAAGTGAATTGAAAATTTTTTGGTCAATTATTATTCCATATCTAGAGCAAACAATCTTGGTAATTTGGACTATAATTACAATTCTAGTTTTAAAAGTTTTTGACATTATCTATGCAATGACAAATGGCCAGTGGCAAACTGAAGTTCTAGCAAATTTAATGTACGATTGGATGTTTAGAGGGGGTGGCGACTCAGGTAGGGGTAGTGTACTTGCTTTTTGTATTTTGATTGGAGTTATCCCAATATTAGCTTGGAACCTATACAGACATAAACAAGAGCAAAAAGTATGAAAAAACTTACCTTTACCTCAGTATTCTCTCAGCTTTTGTTATTATTGTTCGTAATCGCATGGATTGTTCCAACATTTGGGCTATTTATTAGCTCTCTAAGAGATAAAGATGTTTTAGCTATAAGTGGGTGGTGGACCTCGTTTACCACTACTGAGGTCAATGAAATATATCGCACAAAAGGTAAAGAGGAACAAATCAAAGAGGGAGATTACTATTTTATAAAAAGTAATTTATTTGATGAAAATCAGAGTAAAGAGATTTATCGGTTTGGAATTACCTCTAAGAACATTGATGAATATGAGGTTGGTGAGACCGCATTATTTAAAGATGAAACAGAAATAACAGTTTTTAAAAATGGTGATTATGTTTGGAAATCAAAAGAAGAGTTTCAAAAGAAAAAAGGCAAAAGAATTTTTGTATCAGCTAAGAGCCCTCCAAGTTTTACACTTGATAATTATAAAGAGGTGCTTCTTAAAGAGGGATTAGGACAGGCATTTTTAAATACATTTGCAGTAGCGCTTCCTGCAACATTAATACCTTTAATTATTTGTTCTTATTTTGCGTATGCACTTACTTGGATGAAATTTTACGGTAGAGATCTTTTACTAGCTACTATAATAGCTTCCCTTGTTGTTCCGTTGCAGATGTGCTTAATACCTGTACTAACAATATACAATGACTTTGGAGCATTATTTGGAGTCTCTGCTAAATCTTATCCCGGTATTTGGATGGCACATACGGGATTTGGTCTCGCCTCAACTACTTTTTTATTATGGAATTTTCTAAAAACACTACCTAGCGAAATGATCGAGGCTGCAAGAGTTGATGGAGCTACACATTACGATACTTTTATAAAAATTGTAGTGCCATTATCAATACCCTCTTTTGCATCAATTTTTATCTTACAATTTTTATGGGTGTGGAATGATTTGCTTGTTGGTTTAGTTTTTTTAGACAAACATCCAAGTGAAATTATTTTAACAGCAAAGTTAAAAGAGCTTCTTGGATCGAGAGGAGAAAATTGGGAAATTTTAACAACAGGTGCCTTTGTATCAATGACGGTCCCTTTATTTATTTTCTTTTCCCTTCAAAGATATTTCATTAGAGGACTTGTAGCTGGATCAGTAAAAGGCTAATGATAATAGGTAAATAAAGTATGGGAAAAAGAATTGTAATAATAGGAGCAGGAAGCACTAACTTTGGTTTGAAGATAATTGGAGACTTTTATAAATCTCAAATTCTTAGAGGATCAACTATCGTCCTCCACGACATAAGACCCGATGCAGTTGAAAAAACAAGGAAAATTGCTGAAAATTATAAAGAAAAACTCCAGGTAAATTTTCAAATTGAAGCTACTACTTCTAGAGAAGAAGCTCTCAAAGGTGCTGATTTTTGCCTAATCTCAATTGAAGTTGGAAATAGATTTGAACTCTGGGAACAAGATTGGGCGATACCAGTTGAATATGGTTTTAAACAAATTTATGGAGAAAACGGAGGCCCCGGAGGTCTTTTTCACGCTTTAAGAATTATACCGGTGATCATAGAAATTTGTGAGGACATAGAAAAGATTTGCCCGAATGCTGTTGTATTTAATTACTCTAACCCAATGCAAAGAATATGTCATGCACTTACCACAAAATTTCCAAATCTAAATATAATTGGTTTGTGCCACGAAATTCATTCTATGGAAAGACAATTACCGACTTTGTTAAATACCGATCTCGATAATATAGAATTTGAAGCAGGTGGACTAAACCATTTTAGCATCTTATTGGATGTCAAATATAAAGACACCAAAAAAGATGGATATCCAATTATTCGAGATAAATTTAATAGCTATTACTCAAACTTGATTAACGATCACGAAGGTTTTGAGTCAGACCCTGGAGCTGAGAGAGGGGTCTTCTTTGAGTTATTTAAAAAATAT
>CACMXD010000023.1:0-8455 GCA_902617485.1 uncultured Alphaproteobacteria bacterium
TTTTGTTTTAAATCATAATGACTTTGTGTCCTCTAAAATCAAAGTAGTTACTGAACGATCAGTATTAAAAACAGAAATCAAGGACAAGATGGTATTCCTTCAAGGCCCTGCAGAGTTAGTTTATCAATCATCGATTAATATTTAAATGTCTAAAGTTGTTAATTTTGGATGTCGACTAAATAACTTTGAAGGAAAAAAAATTGAAGAATTGTTAGTAAATAATAGTGAAAATATGGTTGTTATAAACTCTTGTGCCGTCACAAATGAGACTGAGAGGCAGGTAAGACAAACTATTAGAAGAATTAAAAAAGAATATCCCGATAAAAAAATTGTAATGACAGGTTGTGCTGCACAAATATCTCCAGATAAGTATTCTTCAATGGCTGAGGTCGATAAAGTTATTGATAATATAAGTAAACTGAAATCAGAAACTTGGACATCCTTACTTGATGAAGAACTCGAAGTAGATTTCAAGGAAGACATATTTGACTCTCCTCAAGATATCCGCCCATCTTTAGATAATAAAAACCTTAACATCAGAGAAAGCCTTGTAATTCAACAAGGATGCAATCATAGGTGCACATTTTGTATTATTCCTTTTGGTAGAGGTAATAATAGGAGTTTTGATCCTTTTTACTTAATTGATGAGGTGGAAAGAGTTGTAGAAAATGGTGTCAAAGAAATTGTTTTAACAGGTGTTGATATATCAGATTATGGGAGCGATTTTGATCACAAATATAACATGAGCAATTTAATTTTAGATATTTTAGATAAAACTAAATTGCAACGTCTTCGACTCTCCTCAATAGACTGTGTTGAAGTTGATGAAAATTTTAATGAAGTACTAAAAGATCAAAGAGTAATGCCTCATCTTCACCTTAGTATACAGTCTGGTGATGACATGATACTGAAAAGAATGAAAAGAAGACATAATTCAAGAGATGTATTTCAATTTGTTGATCGTTGTAAAAAAATTAGAAAAGATATTTCATTTGGTGCAGATATTATTGCAGGATTTCCTACAGAAACGGATACGATGTTTGAAAATACATACAAACTATTAAGAGAAAATGAAATTTCCCACCTCCACATATTTCCTTTTTCTCCAAAAAACAATACTCCTGCTTCAAGGATGCCTCAGGTTTCTAAATCAATCATTAAAAAAAGAGCAAAAATTTTAAGAGATCTTGGTGAATTAATTTTAAAAAAAGTAAAATCCAAACTTTCATTACCAAGGGAGATCCTTATTGAAGAGTTAAGTTCAGGATTAGCTATTGGATATGATCAAAATTATATCAAACATGAAGTGCCCTTAGTAGGTGTACCCGTTGGAGAAGTTATCAGGGTTTAATGTTTTTTTTAAAAAAAATTTTTCAAAAGAATTTAAATATAGATGAGATAGAGGATCTTTTCTTTGATAATGGTGTAGAACCAAAATTTGCTGATTTAATGATTTCAAAAATAAAAGAAAATAAATCACAAGAAGAGGATATTAAAAAGGTTATTAAAGATGAACTTCTTACAAAATTCAAAGAAAAAAAATTTGGTGGTTTTTCTCCTCAAAATAAAAGCTTATATATTATTGCTGGAAATAACGGCTCGGGAAAGACAACATTCATAGGTAAATTTATAAATTTAATCCAAAAAAATGGCTTAAAGCCTGCTGTAATTGCAGCAGATACATTTAGGGCTGCCGCAATCGATCAACTTGAACATTTCACAAATAAATTTGAAGTGCCCATTCATAAGGGTAATAATATGGAAGATCCATCTGCAGTTATTTTTCAAGGTATTGATAATCTGAAAGAGAGTGATGTTATTATTGTTGATACATCTGGGAGACAGCATAACAACAAAAATTTAATGGCTGAGCTAAAAAAAATCTCAAATATAGTTTCAAAAAAATCTGAGCAATTTAATTTGATAAGGGCTTTTTTAACATTAGATGCTAATACTGGCCTTGCATCAAAACATATAATAGATGGTTTTCAAGAATATATCACTTTAGATGGTATTATTTTAAATAAGGTAGATTCTAATGCCAAGTATGGAGCTCTTCTAACAATAATAAATGATTTTGATATTCCTGTAGTATTTGAAGGATATGGCGAAGGCATGAATGACTTAAGAGAGTTTCAATTTGAAGAATATTTAGATAGACTAATATAAAATGAAACAACTATTTGAATTTTTTCCCTTAATTGTTTTTTTCGCAGTCTATTATAAATCAGATAAAGATCTCTATTTAAGTATTGCTGCTGTAATAGTCGCTACATTTATTTCCCTTATAGCTATCTATTTCAAAGAAAGAAAAATTTCGACCATGATGTTAGTGAGTACAATTATCTTAGTTGTTTTTGGTGGTTTAAGTATTTTTCTAAAAAATGACATGTTTTTTAAAATGAAACCAACAATTATAAATGCTCTTTTTGCTGCAGTTTTGATTGGAAGTACGTTAATTAATAAACCTGTTTTAAAGATATTATTAAACTCATCATTAAAATTGACTGATGAGGGTTGGGGATTAATGAATAAAATGTGGTCAAGCTTTTTTATTCTTTTAGCTGTTTTAAATGAAATAGTTTGGCGAACTCAAACAACTGATGTTTGGGTAAATTTTAAAGTATTTGGAATAATGGGAATTACTATTGTGTTTACAATAATTCAAATTCCATTGTTAAAAAAACATTTTATTAATCAGCCATAAGGGCTTGAATTCCAGGAAGATCTTTGTTCTCGAGCGCCTCAAGAAAAGCACCGCCAGCTGTTGAAACAAAATAAAAATTTTCAAATTTTTCCTCAGCCATGTTGATTGCTAATATTGTGTCTCCACCGCCTATTACAACATCTGCTTGAGATTTTGCAAGGAGATGTGCTAAATTTATTGATCCCTTTGAAAATTTATTGTCTTCTATCATTCCCATTGGTCCATTCCACAAAACGATATCACTGTTACCTATCAGTTTTTCTAAAACTGCGTGTGAAGAAACTGATATATCTAGGATTTTAAAATCAGAGCTTGTAGGAAGCTCATCTATTAATTTATTTTCATTTGAGTCGAGTATGACATCTGATGGAAGATGAATTTTACAATTTGTTGATTTTGCAGAATTGTAAATCATTTCAATCATACTTTCTGTGCCCTCTTCAATTAAAGAATTGCTTACATTTATGCTATTATATTTAAAAAAATTATTAGCCATTGCCCCTCCAATAAAAATATCTGAGCAAGAGGATGTTAAAGATAGAAGTGTTTTTATTTTAGTTGAAACTTTTGATCCGCCAATGATCGCTAATTTTTTCTTTGAAGAATTTTTAATATTATTGATTGCTAAAATTTCTCTTTCAAAATTAAATCCAGGTGCTGACAATATATTTTTTGCCATTTGATAAACTGATGAATGAAAACGGTGAGAAGCAGAAAAAGCCTCATTAACGTATAAATCTAAATTATCTGTAATAGATTTACTAAAATTTAGATCATTTTTTATTTCTCCCTCAAAAAATCTTATATTCTCTAAAAGGCTTATGGTTGGCTTATCAACATCTAATTCATTAAGACCGCTTTCTAAAAAACTATTATAATTAATAAAATTTAATTTTAACTCCAATATATCCTCAAACTGATTAATTAATTTTAAGAAAGAATACATCTCATCAAAATTTTCTTTTGGTCTTCCAAAATGTGAAATAAGAAAAATATTGCATTGTTTATTTTTAATAAAATTGATGGTCTCTTTGGATCTATCTAATCTTGTTTTGTCTGTAATTCTAAAATTTTTATCAATGGGAACATTGAAATCAACTCTAACTCCTACATTTCGGATTTTTTCAAAGTTCAGATTTTTAAGAGATTTCATATTTACTCACATTTTTTTAATCATTTTAGGCTAGATTACTACTACTATATATAGTATAAAACTACCCATATAAGGAACTAAATAGAGTAGGTGTATAAAAAATGTCTTGGAATAACCAGAAAGTAGAAGATCTTAAAAAACTTTGGAATGAAGGGGTTGCCACAAGCCAGATTGGCGTGCAGCTCGGATTTACGAAAAATGCCGTTATTGGTAAGGCTTTTAGATTGGGCCTAGAAAGACGTCAAAACTCCAGAAAAAAATCAACTCAAAATCAACAATTTTCATCAGTGACTATGTATAGGGAATCCAGTAATTCATCTTCCCAAAATACAGCAAGAAAAGAACCTGTTCGAAGAAGAGAAAAATTTAGTTTTAAAAAGAGTATTGTTGGCACCGGTAACTTTAAATCTTGTCAATGGCCAATTGGCGATCCACTTGAAGAGGGATTTCACTATTGCGGTGGTCAAAATATTCCAACAAAACCATATTGTATTGAACATTATAAAAAAGCTTATAATGTTGATGAGAAATATTTAGACAGACTTTTAGATTTCTTACACGAGAAAAATTAACATTAATTCTTTGGCGCGCTTGGCAGGAATCGAACCTGCGGCCCCCAGATTAGGAATCTGGTGCTCTATCCTACTGAGCTACAAGCGCCTTTATAAGTATACTTAATAATAATAATTCATAAAATAATATAAACTATGAAAAAAAAAGCTGATGAATACTTATTTAATGAAGCAATTAAATATTTAGGAAAATATCCAGCCACTAAAAAAAAGATTTCAGAAATACTTGAAAAAAAACTAAGAAACAAAAAAACTTATCAAAAAGTCATTTTTGCAGAAAATATCTCTAAACAAGAAATTATTAATAATATTATTCAAAAATTAGAAGAGTTGAAGATAATCAACGAGAGGCACTTCATTGAAACAGTATTTCATTATTATGAGCAGTCCTTATTTTCTATCAAAAAAATTAAAAATAAACTGTTTCAAAAAGGTTTTGAACAAAACTTAATTGAGGAATATATCTCTAAAAAAGTATCTGAAAACCCAGATTTAGAGCTGGATATTTTAAAACGATTTATTTTAAGAAAAAAACTATCTAAGTTAGAAACTACTGAGCTTAAAAAAAAGCTCTATCAGCAAAGCTTTTCAGAAAATTCAATTTATAAAGTAATTAGAGATTAATTATTTAGAAGCAGGAGCTTCAATAGTTTTAGTTGTTTCGTCAGTATTAACAGGTGATTGACCCTCGGCATCTTTATCTTTTTTGGTTTTTTTAATAATTATTTGCTTTCCTCTGTACATGCCAGTACTAAGATCAATGTGATGGGGTCTTCTCAATTCCCCAGATTTTTTGTCTTCTGCGAATAGTTGAGTGCCCGCTCTATGGTGGGAGCGTCTCATATTCCTTTTTGAAGGTGTGGTTTTTCTTTTTGGAACTGCCATATTAGAGCGATAACATAATAAAAATTTGTATAAATTACAATAATAATGTATAAATCTGCCCACAATGCAGGAAGAACAAATCGATTTAGGTCACAAGAGAACGTGCCCTTGTGGCAGCGTCAAGTATTATGATTTTTATCAGGACGTAATTAATTGTCCAGAGTGTGGTAAATCCATTGAAGCTGTAAATATTGCTAAGCCAAAAAGAGGAAGAAAAGCGGGAGTAAGCGTTGCGACACCTACTAAAACTGACAAAGAAAACGATGAATTAAAAGACCTAATTGAAGAAACAGAAGATACTGATACTCAATCTGAAGATACCGATAACCTAGCAGAAGATATTAGCATTGATATTCCTACTGATAAAAACGAAGAGGAAACTAATTAATTTATCTTTTATTTAAGATTTCTAAAATTTTTGTTGAGGCATCCTCGAATTTTAAACTTGAAGATATCGCAAATTCTCTAGTATATCTCTCAAAAGCCACTTGGAACATCTGACGCTCACTATACGATTGCTCCGTTTGATCGTCTTTCCTAAATAAGTCACGTACAACCTCAGAAAGAAGTTTAATATCACCAGAATTTATCTTTTGATCGTACTCTTGCGCACGTCTACTCCACATAGCCTTTTTAATTTTAGGTTTTTGCTTTAATACGGAAAGTGTTCTTGTCATAGATGGTTTACTGGTAATATTTCTTAGTCCAATTAATTTTGCTTTAGCAAATGGAACTCTAATAGTTAATTTATCTTGGAAAAACTGAATTACATATAATTGTTCCTCTACTAAATCATATTGGAACTTTTCAATAGTGAGTATTCTCCCTACACCATGAGTAGGATAAACAACATTTTCTCCTGATTTAAAATCTTGCGGGGCAGTTATTTTTTTTATCTTTGGTGCTTTTGGTGTAGCTATTTTTTTTACAGCTTTTTTAACTACTTTTTTTATAGCTTTTTTGATTACTTTTTTTGCAACTTTTTTAACTATTTTTTTCTTAGAGATTTTTTTTACAGATTGTTTTTTTTTAATTACCTTGGCTTTTTCATTTTTTTTTAAAACTTTTTTTGACGAAGGTTTCTTTTTTACTGGCATTAATCAGCTCCTTTTTCACTAAAATGATTTTCAAATTTATCTTGCACACCTTCCCACTTTTTTGCGTCTACAGGGGCATCTTTTTTTGTTGAAATATTAGGCCAAACTTGTGAATACTTTTCATTTACGTCTAACCACTTAGTACCATCATCTAAGTTATCTGGAATTATTGCTTCGACAGGGCATTCTGGTTCACAGACCCCACAGTCAATACATTCATCCGGGTTAATTACAAGCATATTTTCACCTTCATAAAAACAATCAACAGGACAAACTTCAACACAATCCATATATTTACATTTGATACACTTATCATTTACAAGGTAAGTCATAAGCTGTCTTTTACTCTATTTCTGATTAATATAAAATCTTTATCTTCAAGACCAAGTAAAGTTGATATTTTTCTTGCTGTAGAAACCTCTAATTTGTCCTCATTGCCGTCAACCATTAACACTTGCCAACATATTAAGATTATATCCATTCTTTGTTCATAGCTTAAAGATGTTTTGAGTCTGAACGAGAACTGAGATAAGTCGGTATTAAAATGTTGTTGATTAACTAATTTGTTAAATTGTTCAATATTAATTAAAGTAGGTATTTTAAAATAATATTCGACTAATTCTGAGGCTAGATTAATCTCTTGTTCCGTAATTTCATGGTCTGCAACAATAATTTCATAAATTAGATTGTATAAATCTGAGTCAAAAGAATGATCCTCATTATTGTCTTTCTTTTCATTAAATGATTGGAAAAATTTACTTAACATTTATATTTTTTAGTTGGTCAAATGGATTATTAAAAAGTTTATTTGGTGTTGAATTTTTTACTTTTTTTGATGGCTTTTTCAACGATTTTTTACTTATATTTTGTCTTACTTCAAGTGTTTTATTTAGTTTAATTTTTTTAGAAATAACTAAATCATTTTCGGCTACCCCTTGTATATTTAATGATCGATTTTTTAAAATGCTGATTAATTTGTCTTTTTTTATTCCTAAAAGGTTAGATAAGTCCATGGGTAAAGAAAAAGGTCCTCTATTTTCTCTTTTAAATAATAGTTTTTCAAATTCATTAAAAATATCTAATCTAATTAGTAAACTATCCTGGGAAATAAAACCTAAAAAAGTTGTCAGGTCTTCATTTAATTTGTCTTGGATATTAAGAGTGGCATTACCATCTTTTGGGATATATTCATTAATATTAAAATTTTCATTATGATAAATATTCCAAAGGTAAAACTTTAGTTTCATATATTCAGGCCTAATTAATTCAGAATTAAATATTACATTCTTCCCCAATCTGAAATTTAGAGAATGAATCTCTTTTCTTTGCAATTCATCAATAAGCTTAAATTCATCTAATATATTTGATTGATACAAATTGTAGTTACTTTCGATAATCTTGAAAATGAAACTTCTTTCTTCTGGTTTTGAGTTAAATTTCTTTAGTTGATCTGATAAATCCAATTTTGACAGATAATTCTCATCAAACCATTTTTGAATTTTCTCCCGTATTTTTTTAATATTATCTGCGGATACCAATTGATCATCAATAATTGGTTCTAATATAGGGTGAATGAGATCATTGCCTTTTTTAAAAATCGCAACATTTGCATCGCCCCATTGAAGAAATAAATTTTGAAAATTTCCATTTTCATCAATTTTTGAATTAATAAATAAACTATCATTGGGAGCAGCAATAAAAGTATCTACATTAAAAGACATATGCGGAAAAATTTGTTCTTTGATTAATATTTGGTAGTTGTTATTTAAAATATCCTTAAATTTCTCATAAAAAATAATTTTAAAACCAATTATAACTCCTATATTTTCATCTTTTATCTTAACATATCTATTATCAGTTAAAGAAATATTTTTTTTACTTATATTTAAATTTTGAATCATTTCACTTTTATTTTTATCAACAAATTTTTGCATCAAGCTAAGGTGTATCTCCTCAGATAGTTTGTTTTCGATATTTTTAACGGTTTCAACCCAAAAAGAGTTACTAATCCAGTATTTTTGGTTAGTAATGTATAACCAAG
>CACMXD010000024.1:0-5612 GCA_902617485.1 uncultured Alphaproteobacteria bacterium
TCTCTCCCAAAGCTTGTAATAAATGAAATGATGTTAAAGGAGGTAGAATAAAGCGACCATCATCTAAAAATATAATCTTATCAGAGTAAGCCAAATGTTTATAAGATTTTGGATACAAGTTTTCTCTTGGAAATAATTCAATTTTTTCAATTAAAGATGAGTTTTTTATACGATTAGCTCTTAGTTGATTAAGAACCATATTTGTTCTTGCTTGTTCAAAATTCATGATAAAGTTTGATTTATAACAAAATTAATTGTTTTTCATAGATCATATTCGCCTCATATAAAATAATAGTGTAAATTAAACTATGAAATTTTTTAGTGTTTTTATTTTAATTACCTTTTGTTCATTATCCTATGCCCATCAACCTGTAATAAATGACTCAAACCCAAATAAACCTAATGAGGCATATCTAATAGAAAAACCGGAAATATCAAAAGCAATATACTCTAAATTAAATGGTGATCCACATTATTACATAATAAATTCTGATCAGAAATTTAATTTTTATGTTGGTATTACTGTTCCAAAAATTGATGATTGTAATACATTTAGAAAGTTCTCATTTAGTATTTTAGAAGGTAAAGACCTTGAGTTAAGTGTCATCGAGGAAGTTGATGGTCAAAATTTTGAGTGGTGGGAATGGTATGAGCCCTATGGTAAAAAATGGTATTGGATAGGACCACAAATAGGTGAAGATTTTAAAAGTACAGTAACTTACGAACCAGGTTCATACTATATTAAAGTTTTCAATGAAATTAATATGGGTAATTACGTTCTTGCAACTGGAGATATAGAAAAATTTGGACCTACTGTTATTGCTAAACTGCCATTAATAATGCCAAAGGTTAATAAATTTTGGGACAATGAACATTGTGTAAAATAAAGTTTTAATAATATTCACAAATTAAAAAATACAAAATCCAATTTATTTGATAAGATAGAATCACCTAGAGGATAGGTTTAAGGATGGAGGTTAAAAAGATGAAGCCACCAAAGTAAGTAATTTAAAACATTACTTAACAAAATTTTCTCATTATCTTTTGCTTCTTTTACCTTTTAACATAACTAATCCAAATAAATTTTTTTATTTATATTGCTGTAATCTTTGAACAACTCTTGAATTTTTATTTTAATTTTTATTGAATTTAAGGATTTAAATTTTCAATATAATTTAAGCGACCCAAGATTTCATCTCTGTCCATATAATAACCTTGAAGGTGCCTTTCTCCAGAATGGGCATCATATTCTTTTCTCCCATGTAACACTCTTCGATTATTAAAACTAAAAATATCTCCGGCTTGCATACGAAAGTTAATTTCAAACCTCTTGTCATGAAGTAAGCTTAAAAGCTTTCTGTATGCTGAGTAAAAATGATCCATTTGATCAGGATGGCAGTCCATAACTCCCATGTAAGCAACGCTGAACCTAATATCATTATAATCATTATTGTGATCGAGAGTTATTATAGGTTTATGCATTACTCTAATTGTATTAGTTGTGTAGTCTCTATTTACAAATTTTACAGACGTATTAATTAGTACGTCATAATCATTTGGGTGATTATTTTTTAAATAATCAATTACCTTAAAACCATCTACAGCAACTGACTCACCCCCAGTAGCATTATTTATTAAGCAGTGAAGAAACTGATATCCTGGAGCTATTTCATAATATGGTAAATCAATATGATTTCTTAGACCTGCAGCAGTATAAGCTGAATTATTAGGGTTAGGTATATCAATGACCTCGAATGGTGTTTTAAAAAAAGTTTCTCGAGTGTGACTTATATTTTTCAGGATATCAAAACCAGAATTTACATCTGTTGGAGCGTTTTTGACAATTGAAATACCAAAAAAATGTAGTTGCTGTAACCACTTTTTTAAACCATCATCACTACTAATTATTTCGCTGTAATCTATTTGAATATCGGTAAATGTATCTTGCATGGATTTATCCCAAATCCTATATGGTGAAACGTACTCTCGACTGTGTTTTAAAGAATAACAATTATGTCTCAACCAATCTCTCTCATAAACACTTTTATGCCCTCCCTCACTCCACTCAATCTCAAGATTACCTTCACTATTTAGAGAGTAATTTTTAGGGTGAATATCTTCAGATACATCAAGCAAATTAAAAGTTCGTTCACGAGCTGTTGGATGCACTTCAGAGGGACAATTATCTCTCAACCATAAGAAATTATATTTACTTTTAAAACCATCACTCCAATCGACCAAAATAGACTTGTTATTTTTATCGATTGTTTTAATTGAAAGATTTTCGCTCATATTAAAATTTATTAAATGTTTTATTCCAATTAGGAAAATTATTTTTTTGATATTTATTCAAAGTTTTCATGATTTCAATCAAAAAAATATCCCTTTGCACCTCTAGATCTTTAATAGTGTATTTTCCTGCCTGTTTTTTTGTGTCTGAAATCATTAATTTTTTTAGTTTTGCATCAAGTTTTGGCGCCTTTAATTTAGTCCAAGGTAATTTAAGAGCAGGTCCAAACTGCTCTAACATGTGTTTCATACCAGTTTGCCCTCCTGCAAGATGAAAAGTTAGACAAACACCCATAAAAGACCATCGTAATCCAGGTCCATAAACAATCGCATCGTCAACATCTTGAGTCGAAGCAATGCCATCTTTAATTATGTGAAGTGCCTCTCTCCAAAGAGCCTCCTGTAAGCGATCAGATATATAACCCTCAATTTCTTTTTTTACAATCAAAGGCTTCATTCCTATTCCCTCGTAAAACTTCTTAGCTCTGGTAATTGTGTTTTTCTTTGTTTGCTTTCCTGATACCAACTCGACAAGAGGTAATAAATATACAGGGTTAAATGGATGTCCTATAAAAACTCTTTCTGGATAATTACATAAAGATTGAATTCTTGTAGGCAAAAGTCCTGATGAACTAGACGCAATGATTATATTTTTTGGCAATAATTTATCTATATCTTTGAGAAGTTTCTTCTTTAATTTTTCATTCTCTGGAGCATTTTCTTGGACAAAGGTAGTTGAATGAAGAGACTCTCTGAGATCAGAATAAATTTTCAAATTACTAAGTTTTGCATTTTTATTTAAACCTAATCTTTGAAGGCTCTTTAAAGCTGTTTTGGTATTTGATAATAGTTGCTTTCTTGCCTGAACACTTGGGTCATAAGCATTAACTATTAGACCACATGCTAGCATTCTAGCAGCCCATCCAGCACCAATGACGCCAGCACCGACTATCGTGACAATCTTTTTTTTAATCAACTTTTAAAAATATATTAACTCATAAATATTAAATTATGATATTTTTTTTGTATGATTATATACATTTGTAAGTTTCTTCATCTTATATCTCTGTTTATTGCTGGAGGAGGAGGTATTGGTAGTGCTGTTATACAATCTATATATATAAAAGAAGGTAAAGTTCCTGAGCCTCATTTGGCTAGAGGTTTTAAGGTTTTAGCATTTTTATCTTTATTAGCTATCATCACAATGTGGGTTACTGGAATTATTTTGCTATTGGCAATATATGGCTCATTTAATTTAGGTTGGGCTTTTCATATGAAATTATTTGGAGCTAGCTTAATTTTAATAACAGCAATATTTATAAATATGCATTTATATGTATCAGCTAGAAAAAGCCTACCCCCCAATCAAAAATATATTAAAAATTCTGGGTCTTTGTCTAGATTAGGCTTGATTCTTGCCATAGCTGGTGCAATAGGATCATTTGTCTGACCTTATTTATTTTTTTTTTAGTTTATGGTATTTTTTTGTAAATGAAAGTTGACTTAGATAAATGGCATCATTGTGACGTTGATAAAGAAGAATTTGTAAAGCTTCTTAAGAAGTCGGATTATCAAGGTTTTAAACACATGTTTATTTTCTTTGGGTCTTTAATTGTGTTCGGTGTTTTAGCCTATATGACATGGGGTACTTGGTGGTCTTTATTATTTTTTTTAATTTATGGCAATATATGGAATTGCGCAGATCCTATTTGGCATGAAACTGGACATAAAACAGCTTTTAAAACGAACTATTGGAATAACTTTTTTTATCAAATTGGTAGTTATATGAATGGTTTTGAACCAGTAAGATGGAGATGGTCACATTTTCGTCATCATGGTTATACTTACTTTGATGACCCTCTTGATTTTGAAATAGCAATTAGAAAACCAACTGATGTTTTTTACTTTTTTAGTTTATTCATACCTTTCTTTGACGTAATTAATTTTAAAAAAACAACTCAATACGAGACTATTCTTCATGCTTTAGGCAAAAAAACAGAAGTAATGAAACAAGTAATTCCTGAAAGAGAACATCAAAAATGCATAAACTCTTCAAGATTACATGTTGGTATTTGGATCTTATTAATTTTAATTTCAATTGCTTTTCAGTCTTGGTTGCCGGTTTTATATTTTTTACTTCCAAACTTTTATGGGATAACACTCAAAAGACTTTTTGGATTAACTCAACACACTGGGCTTAAAGATAATATCAAAGATCATAGATATAGTACTAGAACAATGCATTTAAACCCGATCTTCAGTTTTTTATATTGGCAGATGGAATATCATATTGAACACCATATGTTCCCTACTGTGCCATCACATAATTTACCTAAACTGCACCAATTAGTTAAAGATCAGATGCCGCCAGCTAAGAGAGGCTTATGGGGAGCATACTCTGAAATCATCCCTACTATTTTAAAACAAGCAAAGAACCCTTCATATGAATTACAAGTAGCTGTTCCATCAAATAACAATGGCTAAAAGAACTACCGTTTTTGATTTATGGAGTCAAAAAGGAAAAAAAAAATGGCCTCAAACTCATATAGATACAGAAAAAGAGGCAGAAGCTGCCTACAAAGCAGGAATTGAAATAATTTCCTGTGAGCCCGATCATCATTTCAAGGATGTAAGAAAAGTTGCTCCAACAGCATTTTTATCTGTTGGTCTTAAACATGGGTTGGTGAGTTCTCCTCAAGAGGCAATAAAAAAAGGTTTTGAAATAATGGAAATGGGTGCTGATGCTATTTATTGTTCGTACTCTATTAACTTTATTGAGGCAATGGCAAAGGAGGGAATTCCTATAACAGCTCACGTTGGTTTGGTGCCTAACCTCTCAACTTGGACTAATTTCAGAGCAGTGGGCAGAACTGCAGAAGAAGCATTAAAAGTCTATCAAAACGTCAAAGATCTTGAAAGCGCAGGTGCAGCTTGTGTAGAAGTAGAAGTAGTTCCTGTTGAATTAGCAGATTATATTACAAAAAATACAAGAATGATTACCATGGGAATGGGCTGTGGAGATGTTTGTGATACGCAGTATCTTTTTTGTAATGACATACTTGGTACTAATAAAGGTCATTACCCAAGACATGCAAAAAAATATGTAGATATATTATCTAAAGAAGATGAGTTACAAAAAATAAGGGTTGAAGGATTTAAAATGTTTGTTGATGACGTTAAGAACGGGCAGTATCCTGAAGATAAACATTTAATAAAAATGGAAGAAAAAGAACTAGATAATTTTTTAAATAAAATTAAATAAGATGAAAAAAAACTTTATCAGAAAAGTTGCTTTTGGTTTAAGTCCCAATGAAAAAATAAAC
>CACMXD010000025.1:0-5382 GCA_902617485.1 uncultured Alphaproteobacteria bacterium
TTATTACAAATAATATTTAATATTTTTTTATTTTTTGGAATGCTTCTTATTAATACTTGACTATTAAACTTCCTCGTAAACGATTTGAGGTCAGTAATGATCTCGCTAATACTATAGTTTTTTACATCTTTATTATTTAAGTATGACCACTCAAAAAAATTTGCTGATATATATTTAACTTTTGTTATTACTTTTTTAAAAAAATTTGCAACATCTTTTTCTACATATAGACCTATTCCTATATCTCCCATTACAGGGTCTAAAACAATTCTATTTTGCACATTAATAATTTTACCAATCGATTTTGAAATCTTTGAGTTGGGGGTGTAGCCAATAATTGTTAAATCATTTAAGCTTAATTTATATGTTTTCCTGACTTTATTAAAAATTACCCATGGATTTAAACTGTTGTTATTGATTTGAAGGGTGCCCTTTACAGCTTTATGAGATGTTAAAATTACAGTCGGTATCTCATAAATATTATAACCTTTGTCACTTAAGATTGACCGAGCGGCATGATTTCCAACTTTATCATTTAAGACAGTAGACTGAATACTAACTATATTCCTCATATTTTATGTATCTATTTCTTCAAAGGTTGTCATTGTTTCCACAATAATATAAAAAATACGCATTAAGAATTTTAATTAAAGGAAATAAATATGACTTTTGAATTACCAAGCTTACCTTATGCAAATGATGCTTTAGCTCCATATATGTCATCAGAAACTCTTGATTTCCATCATGGCAAACATCATCAAACATATGTAACAAATTTAAATAATCTTGTTAAAGACACTGATATGAAAGACTCTTCTCTTGAGGAAATAGTTGTAAAATCAAGTAAAGACTCATCGATGGCAGGAATTTTTAATAATGCAGGTCAACATTGGAACCATATTTTATTTTGGCAATGTATGAAACCCAATGGGGGAGGCTCTATGCCATCCGAATTGGAGAGTAGAATTACATCAGACCTAGGAGGGATTGATCAATTCAAAGAAGCTTTTATTCAGGCAGGAACAACTCAATTTGGTTCTGGATGGGCTTGGCTTGCCATAGATAATGGTAAATTAGTGGTCACAAAGTCACCTAATGCTTCTAATCCTCTAGTTGATGGAATGAAGCCAATACTAGGATGTGACGTATGGGAACACTCTTATTACATAGATTATAGAAATAAACGACCTGATTATCTAAAAGCTTTTTTAGATAGTTTAGTAAACTGGGAATTTGTTGCTTCTCAATTAGATTAAATAGTAGGGCTGCTTATAAAAAACAGCCCTATTTTTATATTTAAGCTGATAAAAGTTTAGAATTCGTATTAACTTTTATTTTTCTAGGTTTTTGGTGTTCAGGTATTTCTCTTTCAAGATTTATACTTAACAGACCATTATTTAAATCAGCCTCTATAACTTTTACAGTATCAGCTAACTCAAACTTTCTCTCAAAATTTCTGTTGGCAATTCCTCGATAAAGATATTCTGATTTATTTATAGTTTTATCTTCACCCATTTCACCTTTTACAGTCAAAAGATTACCCTCTTGGGATATATCTATTTGGTCCTCACCAAAACCAGCGATTGCCATTGTAATTTGGTAAATGTTTTTGTCATGTTTGACGATATTATAAGGTGGATAAGAAGCACCTTTATTGTTCGTAGAAAAGACGGTATCAAAAAGTTTATCAAACTCATCGAAACCAACTGATGATCTCCACAGTGGAGATAAGTCAAATGTAGTCATAATTAACCTCCTTAAGCGTTAATTGTTAATTGCAGTTTTTAAACCTGCGTTAATAAAGAAATTCCAAATGGCAACTTCTCTTAGTATTAATTTGGGATTTCAATTGTGAATTTCAAGACTTTCAAATTGACTGTTGGATCATTTTTTTAGATGATAGGCTCCATTAATGTATTCAATTGTTGCAATTAAGCCAGGTGATACAAGCGTTCTTCAAAGGAAAAGTATTGATTTAACTGACCTTAAATCGAATGAAATTTTGATTAAAAATAGAGCAATTGGAGTAAATTTCATCGATATTTATTTTAGAGCAGGGTTATATCCTTGGCCTATTGACAAAGATCTTGTTTTAGGCTCGGAAGGTGCAGGCGAGGTTGAAGCTATAGGCTCTAATGTTACAAAGTTTAAAATAGGGGATCGCGTAGCATATGCGCAACCTAATAATGCATACGCAACACATAGAATGATATCAGAGGATCTCGTAGTTTCTATCCCAGATAGCATATCTTTCGATCAAGCAGCCGCATCAATTCTTAAAGGGCTAACAGTAAAGTATCTTGTTTGTGATAGTTATAACTTACAAAGTAATCATGAGGTATTATTTCATGCTGCGGCTGGAGGCGTAGGATTGATCGCAGGCCAATGGATAAAAGACATTGGTGCAAAATTAATAGGTACAGCTGGTAATTCAGATAAATGTGAGTTAGCAAAACAAAGAGGCTTTGACGAGGTTATAAACTACTCTGAAAAAAATTTTTTAGATGAAGTATTAAAAATTACAAATAACAAAGGTCTTGACGTGGTTTATGACAGCGTAGGTAAAGATACAATGTTTCAATCATTTAAATGTTTAAAAAAACATGGGATGTTAGTTAGCTTTGGTCAATCATCTGGACCATATAAAGACATTCAAATGACAGATCTAGCATTTGGTTCTTTTTATTTAACTCGACCAACACTTTTCCATTTTTACGCTAATAGAGAGTGGCTTGAAATTGCAAGCCATAAATTATTTGAGATGATTGTAAAAGATAAAATTAAATTGGATAAAATTACAAAATATGATCTTAATAATGTTGCTGACGCTCACACAGATATGGAAAATAGAAAAACTTCGGGATCTATTGTCCTAAAGATTTAACTTCACTAAATACTTCTTTAAGAGTTTTCTCTAGAGTATCAAATATTATACCCATCTCCTCCTCTGATGTAATAAAAGGGGGACATAACACAATCGATGGGCCAAGAGGTCTACATATCAAACCATTTTCAATACACTTATTAGCAACACGCTCGCCAATGGATATAGAACCATCGAAGGGTAGTTTATTTTTTTTATCTTGAACCATCTCTAAAGCACCCATAAGTCCAATGCCGCGAGACTCACCTATAAACTCTAAATCTTCAAAGTTCTTTAAACCACCCATAAAAATTGGCTCAAGGTGTCTAACATTTTCAATCATTTTCTCATTAATGATAATATCAATTGCTTCTAGTGCTAGGGCACAACCTACAGGGTGTCCACCGGCTGTGAACCCATGAAAAAATTCCTCTGCCTCATAAGAAGCCTCCATCATTTCTTTTGTCATTTTTTCTCCCAAAATAACTGCACCAAGTGGAAAGAAACCTGATGTGATACATTTAGAGGCAATAATAATATCGGGATCAATATTGTATGTTTGAGATCCCCATAAGTTACCAGTTCTACCAAAACCACAAATTACCTCATCAGCAATAAATGGAATATTGTATTTTTTTAAAATTTTTTGAACTATCTCAAAATATCCCTTTGAAGGAGGTATCACACCACCTGCCCCCATAACAGGTTCTGCAAAAAAACCTGCAATGGTATCAGGTCCCTCTCTTAAAATTAAATTTTCTAAATCTTCACCCATTCTTTTGGTAAACATTTCCTCACTCTCTTTTTCTAAGCCATATTTCCAATAATGAGGACAAGCTGAATGTAAAAAACCATCTAAGGGTAATCCAAATTCACTATTGTATGGTTTTCCTGTCATCGAAGCAGAAACAGCCGTTACACCATGATATGAATTTATTCGAGTAATTATTTTCCTTCGATTGGGATGCCCTTTTCTTTTATTAATAAACCATAATAATTTTACAGTAGTGTCATTAGCTTCAGATCCTGAGTTTGTAAAAAAAACTTTACCATCCGTGAAAGGAGATATGTCAATTAACTTATCTGCAAGTTCTACAGCTGGTTCGGATATTCTTCCAAAAAAAGCGTGGTAACCAGAAAATTTTTCATATTGTTTTTTTGCTGTTTCAACCATTCTGGGATGATCGAAACCAACCACAGAATTCCATAATCCTGAATTGGCATCTAAATATTTTTTTCCATCTTGATCGTAAACATATATTCCCTTCGCTTGGTTTAAAACAATAGGACCAAGTACATTTAAATTTTTAAGATCGGTAAAACCATGCAAAACTTTATCTGTATTAATCATTTAATCTACAACCTCATATAAACTTTCTAAAATTGGAATATTTCTAAATGGAATATCCACTAATCCTGTATCAGCAAGAAAATATCCAATAAAAAAGAAGAGTATCATGAAAATTAACTTCAACATCTTTAAAAAAGATAATATAGAAATCAAAAAAGGGTTAGAACAATTTGTCCTAACCCTTTAAGAAAGAAGTGGCCCACTAAGAAAAAAGCCGCTCCTATAAGGCTGTAAAAAGAGATTAATCTCTTATTTTTGATTATAATTAGGGGTAAAAATAACTTCAAGAAAATTGAAATAACCACAATATATAGAATAAATTAGATCTATATGCTACTAAACTTAGTTAAATCAGAAAATGAGTATCTTTAGATTCCTAGATAATATTCCGACTGTTCTTTTCACAATCATTTGGATTGGATTACTCGGTGCAATAACTTTAGGTGCACCATATATTTCTATTGAAGACATAAAAATTCTTATCACAATTAAAGAAAATGAATTAGTTTCAAATTTTTCAAAGTTTTTCAATCCACATTTGATATTTCTAAATATCGCATCAAAGCTCACAAATTTTTTTGGTTTTAACAATTACTTTCTATTTAGACTACCGAATTTTATATACTTAGGATTATTAATTTTTGTCTCATATAAAATTATTAAATTAAAATTTTATGACCTCAATTACTTAATGCCTCTTACAGCAGTGATGTTGAGTGGCACAATTTTAATTTCAATGACAACCATTGATGGTTCTCTTATTTCAGGCTTGGTGACTTTATTAATTTTCTATTATTTATTAAAAATTTTTGATGATGAAAATTTTTATAATGTATTTTTTTTTATATTATTTAGTTTAATTGCATTAATTCTCAATAATTTCTATTTTGTTATATTAATAACATTTTTGATATTCATAAAATTATTTAATTTAAAGCTAGAGAAAAAAAAACGTCTTAACTTAATTTCTTATCTAAGTTTTATTTATATATCTTTTTTAGTTTTTCTGATTATTCAGGGTATTAATAATACGGATTACTATTCCATACTTAATTTTGATCCAAATATTTTATTAAAGAAACTTTCAAAGAGTGTTATTTTTTTACTACCTTTATTAAGTTTGCTAATTATTTCTATTTTTTACAATGGCATAAAAAGAATTAACTGG
>CACMXD010000026.1:0-5276 GCA_902617485.1 uncultured Alphaproteobacteria bacterium
AATTCTGATTTAGCAATAATTAATTCACCGTCCACAGCAAAAAATCTGGGTATAAATATGGTTTTTCAACATTTTAGTTTATTTGAGTCACTTACTGTAGCTGAAAATTTAATACTTGGTATGAATGAAAATATACCTTTAAGTAAATTAAAAAATAAGTCTAAGACAATATGTGATAAGTACGGTTTTAACTTAAATCTCAATTCTCCTATAAGTTCTCTATCTGTTGGTCAGAGGCAATCCATAGAAATAGTTAGATCATTATTGAATAATCCAAAAATTCTAATCATGGACGAACCAACTTCTGTTCTTACACCAGATGAAATTAGCAAATTATTTAAAATAATAAAAAATTTAGTTAAAGACGGTTTAACAGTTATTTTCATATCTCATAAATTAGAGGAAATTATAAATTTATCTGATTATGTAACAATTATGAGAAATGGAAAAGTTGTAAGTACAATCACGACTAACAATGAAGATCCTGAAACCCTAGGATATAAAATGCTGGGTTATAAAGTTTCTAAAGCTAAACAGGTAAGTGACATTAATTTTTCTCAGGAAATTTTGAATATCAAAAATTTATCAACTCAATCTAAAGACCCGTTTAGAATTAATTTAAATAAAATTGATTTAAATTTGAAAAAAGGACAAATTTTCGGCATAGCTGGAGTAGCAGGAAATGGCCAGAAAGAATTAATGGAAATTTTACTTAATGAAAACGACTATGAATTCAGTGGAGATATCATTTTTAAAGATCTAAATATTAATGATTTATCGACGTTTCAAAGAAAATCTCTTTCTATCTCATATGTTACTGAAGAGAGGTTAGGCCACAGCGCAGTGCCTGAGATGTCTTTATCTGAAAATATATTATTAAGCATGAATCATAAAAGTGAATTTAAGAAAGGAGACTTTATAAATTTTGAAAAAATTAACTCTTATGCAAGTTCTGTTATAAAAAATTTTAATGTTGATACTCCCTCTCATAATGTCAAAGCTGGTAAACTCTCTGGAGGAAATCTTCAAAAATTTATTATTGGAAGAGAAATTATGTCAAAGCCTGAGCTATTAATTTTATCTCAACCTACATGGGGCATAGATGCAGGCTCTGAGGCATTTATTAAGAAAACAATTATAGAATTATCACATAAGGGAGTTTCTATAATTATTATTTCACACGATTTAGATGAATTACTTGAAGTTTGTCACAAAATATCTGTTTTATATGAAGGGTCTTTATCAAATCCCTTAAATGTAGAAAATATAAATATCACCAAATTAGGCAAGTATATGGGGGGTTTATTTGATTAGAGTACAATTAAGAGAGGATTACTCAAATTTAATATTTTATTTGTCACCATTAGTTGCAGTTGCTTTAACTTTATTTTTTGGCTCATTAATTTTTTTAATTTTGAATTTAAGTCCGATTGAATCTTTTAAAATTTTTTTTATCAGTCCTATTTCAAATTCTTATGGTATTTCAGAATTATTTGTAAAAGCTACACCGCTTGCAATTATAGCTTTAGGATTATCTTATTGTTTCAAAAACAATATTTACAATATAGGAGCTGAGGGGCAACTAACAATGGGAGCAATATTTGGTGGTGGTATTGGGCTTTTATTTAATGACTCAAATAGTATTTTTTTACTTCCATTAATGATTTTATTTGGTGCTATTGGAGGGGCATTTTGGGCTACCATACCAGCTATTCTTAAAACCAAATTTAATACAAATGAAATTTTAACAAGTCTGATGTTAACTTATGTAGCTCTTTTTATTCTTGATTATTTTGTTGTTGGTCCTTGGAAAGATCCCGAAGGATATGGTTTACCTAAATCAATGCCTTTTCCTGATGCTGGAAGACTACCCGTATTGTTTGAAGGCCTTCGCGTTCACATTGGTGTCTATTTTGCAATAATAATATGTTTTATAACTTATATTGTTTACAACAAAACATTATTTGGATTTAAACTCAAAGTTTCTGGCTTAAGTTCAAAAGCATCTCAATATGCAGGTTTCAAATATAAAAATTTAATTGTTTATACTTTTATTATTAGTGGTGCATGTGCAGGATTAGCTGGACTATTTGAGGTTTCTGGACCTATAGGTTTGTTATACAGAGATATTTCTCCTAACTATGGTTTTACTGCAATTATTGTGGCATTTTTGGGAAGATTGAATCCTATTGGAATTATTTTATCCTCTTTGCTAATTGCATTAACATATTTGGGAGCTGAGGATGCACAGTTATTTTTAAAAATACCGTCAGCTGTTGGTTTTGTGTTTCAGGGTTTGGTTCTATTCTTTCTATTAGGAACAGATTTTTTAAACAAATATAGAGTGCTAATTAAATGAATATTGAATTAATTATAGGTATCTTAAATATAGTTTTAATATCGACTACACCTCTTGTTTTCGCTGGTATAGGTGAGTTAGTCACTGAAAAAAGTGGAGTTCTTAATCTTGGACTTGAAGGTTTAATGTTAGTGGGAGCAGTAACCGGATTTATCACTTTGGTATTAACTGGTAATTATTTCTATTCTTTGCTTTTGTCTGTAATATCTGGTGTCATCCTTTCAGGAATATTTGCTTTTTTAGTTTTAAACCTAATGACTAATCAAATAGCAACCGGACTAGCATTGACAATTTTTGGCATCGGTTTGAGTGCAATGCTTGGTAAAAAATTTAGTGGAACACCCATTGAGGGATTAAGCCCTTATTATTTCATTATTATTTCTTTTTTGTTAGTGTTTTTAGTAGGTTATTTTTTATCAAAGACAAAACCCGGACTTATCCTAAGAGCAGTTGGCGAAAGCCATAATTCAGCATATGCTTTGGGATATAACGTTATAAAAACAAGATATTTAACGATTATATTTGGTGGTGTTATGAGTTCTCTCGCAGGTTACTACATTTCTATTTGTTATGCACCAATGTGGCAGGAGGGAATGACTGCTGGTAGGGGTTGGATAGCCCTAGCTTTAGTTGTTTTTGCAACTTGGAAACCTTGGAGATTACTAGTAGGTGCATATATTTTTGGAGGGGTTGCAATAATGCAAATGAACCTTCAAGCATTTGGTGTAGAACTTCCTGGCCAATTTTTTAATATGATGCCCTATATTGCTACTTTAATAGTCTTAGTATTTATTTCATCAAATAAAGTAAGATTAAAACTTAGTGCACCATCTTGTCTGAATATACCTTATGAAAAAAATTCATAAGGTTATCCACTGTATTTTTTTCTAATATATAACGAATCTTTATTTTTATTATATAAATTTATAAATAGATTTATTTATTAGGGAAATTAAAATGAAAAAACAATCATTGGTATTAGTAGTAATTGCAGCCATTGTAGTAATCGCAGGCATTTTTTTTATTACTAATCAAAATATACAAAAAGACGTTTCTGATGACCAAAAAAAGATAGGCTTTATCTATATCGGACCACCTGGGGACCATGGCTGGACTTATATGCATGATGTTGGGAGACAATACTTAGAGAAAGAACTTGGTGACTCCGTTTCAACTACTTATATAGAAAATGTACCAGAAAATGCTGATGCTGTTAGATCAATTAGAAAGCTTGCAGAGTCTGGACATGATTTAATATTTACAACTTCTTTCAACTATATGGACCAAACTTTAGAGGTAGCAAGTGAATTTCCTGATGTAAAATTTGAACACGCCACTGGTTTTAAAAGGGCTGATAATGTTTCTACATATTCA
Organism: uncultured Alphaproteobacteria bacterium; assembly: GCA_902617485.1. Taxonomy (GTDB): domain Bacteria; phylum Pseudomonadota; class Alphaproteobacteria; order HIMB59; family HIMB59; genus HIMB59. Next base: position 3,734 of record CACMXD010000026.1, read on the forward strand.
GCAAGGTTTTATGAAGGTAGGACAGTTATAGGTCATATTGCCGGTAAAATGACAAAAACAAATACTATAGGTTATATAGTATCTTTCCCTATTCCTGAGGTTATCAGAGGAATAAATGCTTTTTATTTAGCTGCCTCAAAAGTTAACCCAGATGTTAAGATAAAAATAATTTGGGTATACTCCTGGTACGATCCTGGTAAAGAGGCAGATGCAGCAAATACTCTTATCAACCAAGGAGCTGATATAATAGTCCAACACACAGACTCGTATGCACCATGTCAGGCAGCTGAAAAAGCAGGTGTTTTAGCTTTTGGACAAGCATCAAATCAAGAGGCATTTTGCCCAAATGCCCACATGACAGCAATAGAAGACATTTGGGGCCCATATTATGCAGCTAAAGCACAAGCGGTTGTTGACGGTACATGGTCTTCCGAAGATACATGGCAAGGGTTTAAGGACGGTATGGTAGAAATGTCACCTTATAATGAAAAACTACTATCATCAGATTTAATAGCTGAAGCAAAAGCGATAGAAGAGGGAATTGAAAATGGCACTATTCACTCTTTTGAAGGACCTATTTACAATCAAGCCGGAGAGCTAGTTGTTAAAGAGGGCGAAGTTGCTGACGATGGTATGTTGGCCTCAATGATGTTCTATGTTCAAGGTATAGACGGAGAGGTACCACAGTAGAATAAAATAAATACTTAATCCTGCTCCCAAGGAAAAACAAGCCAGTCTTTATCACTGAAATCATAAAGATGAAGATCGGCTTGTTTTTTTCCTGAAGTTTTAGCATATAAAACTACAAACTTTGAGTTAGGCATCATTTCTTTAACTATTCTCGCAGTATCACCGCTATCTACTAGATCGTCAATAACTATCAGTTTTTTTTCAGATTTTATTCTTTTGAAAATTTTTATATCTGTATTTTTCTTTCTATCAGCATAAGTTTTTAGCGCAATTACATCTATATCCTGAATTCCTAAATAATTAGCTATTATTGAACCTGGTATTAGACCACCTCTAGATATCAAGATAAGTTTATGAGGTTTATATTTTTTTTTTATTATTTTTGCTAATTTAATACAATCAGTATGTATATCGTGATAGCTTAAAAAAACCTGTTTCATTCAAGGATTATAATAAAAAATAAATGAAAAGCAATTTAGCTATATTAAGTTCTGACCAAAAATCAATTGACTTTATAAAAAAAAATAAACTTTCTAACACACTTAATTTGTATGCTAATAGCTCAAGAAATATTGATGTAGCAGAAGTTTTTGCGGAAACTCACAAATTTAAAAAATATTATGGATCATACGAAGACCTAATAAAAGACAAAGAAATAGATTTTGTTTTGAACTTTTTACCCTCTGGTATTAAATTTGAATATATATATCTTTGTTTAAAAAATAAAATTAGAGTTATAACTGATTATCCTATTATTAGTAATTCAAATGATTTGGACTATTATAATGAATTAATAAATTCAGGATTAATAAATAACCTTTTTTTAATTAATGAAATAAATATAAAAAAACTA
>CACMXD010000027.1:0-5132 GCA_902617485.1 uncultured Alphaproteobacteria bacterium
CACCAGACGGCATATCAATAGAGTTACTTCAAAAAGGTGAGAGCCTTGAAATAAAAGAGCCTTGGGCTAGTATGCAAAATAATGGGTCTTGGTAGATTATATTTCTGAGAGTTTTTTTACTAGATCTTCTCTAGTCAGACTACCATTATTTTGAGCTAATACATTTAAGGCTTTACGTATTATGTCTTCATCTCCTGGTTCCTCAAGATCAGATAATATTATTTCTCTCAGTAATTCTGAATTATCGGATTGTCCAATATCATCTAAAATGTATTGAGCAAAGATTTTGTTTCTTGAATTTCTTTTTTCAAATTCTGTTTGCTCTTTTTGGGTTTGCTCTGCTTCAAAGGCTTTTTGTCTGTCTTTAAATTTGTCCATAATTCATTATTTCATAGTTGGCATGTTGAGTGAAGCCCCTGCGACATCATCTGGCCATCTGGATGTTATTGTCTTACGTTTTGTATAAAAATTAATCCCTTCTTCTCCATGCATTCCATGACCACCAAATATTGAGCCTTTCCAGCCACCAAAAGTATAAAAAGACATTGGAACTGGAATAGGAATGTTTATCCCAACCATTCCTATTTGGACATTTTTCATAAAATTTCTCGCTAATGAACCACTTGATGTATAAATAGAAGTGCCATTGCCAAACTGATGTTTATTAATCAGTTTTATAGCCTCTTCAAAATTATTCATATTAAGGACAGATAAAACAGGGCCAAAAATCTCCTCTTTGTATATCGTCATACCATCAGTAACATTATTAAATATTGTAGGACCAACAAAATTACCATTTTCATAACCTTGAAGACTAATTCCTCTTCCATCTAACTCTAATTTTGCACCCTCTTGAACACCTTTTTCAATATATGATAGAACTTTTTGTTTGTGTTCCTTTGTAATGAGAGGTCCCATTTCACTTTGTGGGTCTAAAGACTCCCCAACTTTGATTTTACTTGCCTTCTCCTTTAGCAAATCCATAAATGGTTTTTGAATATTTCCAACAGGCATAGCAACTGATGTTGCCATACAACGTTCACCAGCAGATCCAAAAGCTGCTCCAATTAGTCCATTTACTGCATCCTCTAAATTCGCGTCTTCCATTATAAGCATATGGTTTTTAGCTCCACCAAGAGCTTGAACTCTTTTATTTGTTTTTGAACACTCGGTGTAAATGTACTTAGCAACAGGTGTTGAGCCAACAAAACTTACTGAAGAAATATCTTCACACTGAAGTATTAGATCTACAATATTTTTATCGCCATTTACGACCGTGAGGACGTTATCAGGTAGACCAGCTTCACTCATTAATTCTGCAAGTTTTAAAGAGCATTGAGGAACTTTCTCAGAAGGTTTTAGCATAAAGGCATTTCCACATGCTATAGATAATGGAAACATCCACAATGGAACCATAGCTGGGAAATTAAATGGTGTAATACCAGCACAAATTCCCAAGGGTTGCTTAATATCAAACAAATCTACGTTTGTTCCAACGTTAATTGAGTGATTTCCTTTCAATAAATGAGGAATACCGCATGCAAAGTCAACTACTTCAAGACCTCTTTGTAAAGATCCTTTAGCATCAGAAAAAACCTTGCCATGCTCTTCAGATATTATTTTTGCTATTAAATCAAAATTTTTTTCAATTAAATTTTTAAATTTAAATAAAATCTCACTTCTTTTCGTAATGGATGTATTAGCCCATAAAGGTTGTGCTAATTTCATTTTATTAATAATTTTTTCAAACTCATCTCTTGTTGTTTTTGGAATATGCGCATATTCCTCACCCGTACTAGGTTTATATAATTTTATGAGGTCTTCCGAATTACTAGATATTCCTTTAGAGTCGTAGAAGTTTTCAATTATTTTCATGTGATGTTTTTAATATTAAATTTGTTTTTAGTAAAGATAATTGATTTATTTTAGTTAGTTTGATAATATTGAGGTTTAAGGGGTGCTGAAAGGCTGAGAAAGGTAATACTTAACCCTCGAACCTGATCCAGGTAATTCTGGCGTAGGAAGTTTCCCTTAAATACTTTTAAAACAAGAACAAATTAGATGGAAATTCTTTTTTTAATTTTTTTTGGATTAATTTTTACTGCGTCATTCTTTTTTTTGAAAAGAAATGAATTATCAGATGATAAGTTCGTTATTAAAAATAAATATAACTTATTTTTTTCAATATCTTCTTTTGTATCCTCTGCATTGGGTTTTTGGATAATATTTTCTCCTGCCGCAGCAGCTACTTGGGGTGGAATGGGTAATGTGATTGGTTATGCACTGGGAGCTGCGATGCCTTTAGTTTTATTCATCTTTATAGGAAAATATGTAAGAAAGGTTTTTCCAAACTCAACAGGCTTTCACGATTGTATCGAAAATCAGTTTGGCAAGAACTTATCCCACTTTGTTATAATAGTTTCGTTAGTTTATATGACAGTTTTCTTAATAGCTGAAATTACAGCTATCTCAAAGTTCTTTAATTTTTTAAATGATACACCTTATTGGATTTCTTCAATGATAATTATATTAATTGCTTTATCGTACGTTCTAATCGGAGGATTGTCTGCAACAATATTCACCGATTTAATTCAATTCATATTCATTATAGGAATTTGTTTGTTTTTAGTTTTTAAAATTCCATTCCAAGATTTTTCAAATAACTCTTCATTTATGATCGAAAATGCAAATTTATTTGAATTTAATAATCAATTCCTATGGATAACAGGTTTGACTTTTTTAATTGCAGTTACATTTACCAATCTTTTTCACCATGGTAATTGGCAAAGAATTTATGCTGCTAAAGATAATAAAACACTTAGTATTGGTTTAGTTATATCTGCTTTAATTATATTTATAATTGTTTATTTCATTGGATACTCTGGACTAGTTTCAATCTCACTTTACGCAATGGATGATCCTGATTTAACATTTGTGAAACTTTTCGGTTTACTCGAGACTTCATTTATAAAATACATTTTTGTAATATTAGCTGCCTCTCTTGTATTGAGTAGTATTGATACATTAATAAACGCAATAAATTCTCAGATTGTCTCCCTGAGCACAAGTTACTCCTTAAAATCCTCTTCAAATTTATACTTTATTATTGTTTTCTTGGTGGCAGTTTTCATACTATCTTCACAAGGCTACAATGTCTTATACGTGTTCTTAATTGCCGATTTAATTTGTTGTTGTTTAGTTTTACCTTTTTTGTTGGGATTATTTGGTTTTAATATCACTACTAAACAAATTTACATAATTTCTTTTTTGAGCTTACTACTGGGAGTATTGATATTTCCTGACCCTTCTTATAGTAAAAATATATTGAGCGATTTTTTAAATATTAATTTCAGATTTATTAATAACTATAAATTATTCTCATCATTTTTAGTGCCAATTCTATTTTCAACAATATTGACACTTTTGATGAAAAAGAAAGGTATATAATGGAGCATATTTATAATGATTTAAAAAATTTAAGAGATAAAGGAGCGCTTGTACATTGTATTACAAATTACGTGGCAATGAACATAAATGCTAATATTCTTCTCTCTATCGGAGCATCTCCTTTGATGTCTCATGCAACAAATGAACTTAAAGAAATAGCTGCTATATCGTCTTGTCTTGTTAATAATATTGGAACGTTAGACGATAATTGGAGGCCTAGCTTTTTAGAGGCTTCTAAATATTATGTTGAACAAGAAAAACCAATCATATTAGACCCCGTGGGTTCAGGTGCGAGTAAGTTAAGAACACAAACTTCTCTTGACATTATTAAAAGCTCTAAAAACTTAATTATTAGAGGTAACGCATCTGAAATTCAATCACTAGTAGATCAAAATAAAATATCTTCAAAGGGAGTTGACTCATCAATTGAAAGTCAAGCAGCTATTGAGTCTGGAAAAATTTTATCTAACGAGAATAATTGTGTTGTATTTATAAGCGGCAGTGATGACTTTATTATCTATGAAGATAATGTCACTAAAATTTCAAATGGATCGAGTGTAATGACGAAGGTTACAGCTATTGGTTGCTCTTTATCGTGCATAGTAGGAGCATTTGCTGCTGTAGGTGAAAGTTTATATAAATCTGCGATAAGCTCAGCGGCTATTTTTTCAATCGCAGGAGAACTCGCAGCATCAAAATCAGAGGGGCCAGGAGATTTTCAAGTAAATTTCTTGAACAAATTAAATAATATTACAGAAAAAGAAATTTTAGATAATTTAAAGATTACGAGTGTTTAAATTTTGTTTTGTTACTGACGATAAACTTACACCATTAAGTAAGTTGGATAATTATTTGAAAATAATATTTGAGAGTAAGGTCGATTGTATTCAATTAAGGTTTAAAAATTTAAAAACAATTGATTTATACAACTTAGGAAAAGATTTAAAAAAAGATTGTGTTAAATTTAAAAAAACTCTCATTGTCAATGATCGTGTGGATATTGCAAAATCTATAAATGCTCATGGTGCGCATGTTGGTATGGATGATTTACCCTATAATCTAGCTAGAAAAATATTGGGAAGAAAATCTATAATAGGAGTTTCAGCAAGTAATAAAAATGAATTCATAAAGGTAAAAAAGTTAAAGGGAGTTGACTACATAGGTGTTTCAGCCTTCTCGTCTAATACAAAAAAAGAAATGAAAAATTATTTTGGTTTAAGCGGGCTTAAAATTTGTGCTAAAGCTACAAAAATTCCTTTAATAGCAATAGGAGGAATCAATATTAGTGATGTAAATAGTATACTTAAACTAAAAATCCATGGTGTTGCTATGATATCCTCTTTATTAAAAGGTAATATTAAAAAGAATTGTATGGATGTAAGTAGAATTATTTCAAGTTATGAAAAGATATAAAACTGTATTAACAATTGCAGGATCTGACTCATCAGGAGGGGCAGGTATCCAAGCTGACATTAAAACTATAACATACTTTAAATGTTATGCGATGTCTGTAGTTACTGCTTTAACTGCACAAAATACTCAAGAGGTCAAAAGTATTTTTAATACAACCCCAAAGTTCATAAGAGAACAACTTAATACCACGTGTAGTGATATTAAACCAGACTCAATAAAGATTGGTATGTTAAGTGATAAAAAAATTATTCAAGAAATTTCAAAATTTATTG
>CACMXD010000028.1:0-4336 GCA_902617485.1 uncultured Alphaproteobacteria bacterium
AGCATTTTTTAAAATTACAGAGGTCAGGTTTTCAAAATGATGTGTTTCTAGCAAGTCATTATTATATTTAAAAGGAACTGATTTATCTTTAAATCCATTAAAAATAATAGTCTCACCCTTATATTTTTTTTTTGATTTTTTGATAAACTTCTTTTTACTTCTTTCGAAGAGTTGTTTGGAGTAAAAATAACTGAAATCTTTAGATATTTTTTCTTCAATAATTTTTCCAGATGATATCGATTTTTTTTTAAGTTCATTTAAATTATTCCAAATGAGTCTCTCTGTAAAATCAGGAGCTGGAGCTAAACCTATAAGTTTTTTTATTTTACTTGGATTGGATAGAGCATAGCTCATAGCTACCCAACCACCTAAACTACTTCCAATTAAAGTTATATTCTTCATTTTTAAAAAATTAATAATGTTACTTAAATCATTAAACCAGTCTTCAACTCCAAATTCATAAATTTTACCACTTGATTTACCATGACCTCTAAAATCGAAACTTAAAAAAGATAAATCATTTTTCAAACAATAATTCCTTAAAAATTTTGATTTTTTACCATTCATATCTGACATTAATCCATGAAGAAAAATAATTGTTTTTTTCCTTCTTTTAAAATATTTGTAAGCTATTTTGTATTGATTATTGATTATTAAAAACTTTGTCACAGCGTAAAAATAATAAAAATCTTAGAGTTTTACAAATAGTTCCTCAATTAAAATTTGGTGGGGTTGAGAGGGGCGTAATTGATATCTTGAGATTTCTCAATAGAAGAAAAATCGAAAACTATATACTTTGTGAAAACTTTACCCAAGACATAATAAAATTAGAGGAAAAGAAACAAATCTTCACTATAAATAAGTATAAATTTAAAAACTTTTTTAGTTTTTTTAAGCTAAATGATGAATTAAAAAAATTAATTGATAAAAAAAAAATTAATTTAATTCATATATCATCTAGAGCTCCTGCTTTTATCTTTTACAATTTAATAAAAAAAAATGAAAAAATAACTTATATAACCAGTTGCCATAATCCTTATAGCGGCAATTCAATTAAAAAATATTACAACTCATTTTTATGTAGAGGAAATAAAATTATTTGTAATTCGAAATTTACAAAAAAAAATCTATTAGCTAATTATAACATTAGTGAAAATAAAATAACTACAATTCCAAGGGGTGTAGATATTAAATATTTTAATCCAAGCTTACTAACTCTTAAATCTAGAGAGGCTTTTAGAGATAAATTAGGAGTCCTAAAAAGTGAGATATTAATCACAATGCCCTCACGACTTTCAAATTGGAAAGGACACTGGCAGTTAATATTGTTACTTATTAATCAGCCACAATTTATATTACAAAGAATAAAATTATTAATCTTCATAAACAAAAATAATAAAACTGAAAAAGAAAATTTACTTAAGTTATGTAATGAAAAATTTTACAATAAAATAATATTTAATAACCCCACACATGACATGCGATTAATTTATCATTGTTCTGATATAATAGTTAATAATTCATCTAAACCAGAGGGATTTGGTAGGACAATATCTGAGTCTTTAGCGATGAATAAAATTCCAATTGGAGTTAATCATGGAGGTGTAAAAGAGCAATTGTATCCTTTTGACAAAAAATTGTTATATAAGTTAAATGATCAATTAAGTTTTAATAAAGCCCTAAAATATGCAATTAATTTAAAGGAAAAAAATATATTTAATGGCAGAGATTATGTGTTGAAAAATTATTCTTTGAATACGATGTTAAATTCTACATTAGAAGTATATTTAAATGGCTCATAATAAAAAAATTCTCATTATAAAGCATGGATCTACTGGAGATATATTTATGTCATTTAACGTCATAAAGAGTATCATAAATTATAACCCCAATACTACTATTTGTAGTACCAAAACTGGCTTTAAAACACTTAAATTATTAAATTGCAATTTTAAAGAAATAACCGACGATAGAGGAAGATTTATCGATACTATAAAAGTTCTTTTAAAAATTAAAAAAAAAAAATTTGACTATGTTATTGATTTACAGAACTCAACTAGATCTAGTACCTATCTTCTTTTTATAAAGTTGTTTTCTAATGCTAAATCAAATGGAACAAGTATTTTCTCTTCACTTCGTTATAAATCAAAAAATTATAAAGAACATGTCATAACTGGTCTTTATAAACAAATTAAACTTTTAAATATTCCAAAAATGCAAAATTATATTTATATGTCTAATAATAAAATTAATCAGGTAATAATCGTACCTGGCAGTTCAAAATCTGGTCAAGATAAAAGGTGGCCATTTGAAAACTATTTGAAAGTTATTGAATATTTAACTAATAAGAAGATCAGGTGCTATATCATAGGAGGAAAAGATGAAAAAGATATTGAGAAAATGATACCAACTAATAAATATATAATTAATTTAATTAACAGTTCACCCTGGGAATACGTAAAAAAAATTGCTTTAAAATCAAAAATTACAATTTCTAATGATACCTCTGCAATGCATTTTATAAGTAATTTAAATTTGCCTGTTATTGCAATAATGAAAGATAATATTTATGCTTTTAGAAATCGGCCTTTAAGCGATAATTCGATTATAATTAAAAATAAAAATATTAATAATATACCGACAAAAAGAGTCATAAAAGCTCTTTCCAAATATGTCTGAAGAGATAGCTATTCTACCTCCCTTTAAGGAAAAATTTAGTCCACAAAACTTTGGCTCAGTATCTCTTTATATCAAGGATATAAATCAGAAATCAAAATTTAAAAAAAAAATAAGAGTCTATGTTAATATTAGTTCAAAAACTTTCAATGGCTTCAAATCTGTAAACGTACCAAAAAATATAAATCATTTGCTTTTTGGAAAGAATATGGGGCATACTAAATCCTTTTTAAAGGTTATTAAAAATAAAGCACCTAAGATAGTTGAGATACACAATCGTCCAAAATCAGCTTTAGAAATATCAAGATCCTTAGCTGAAACAAAAATTTTTTTATTTTATCACAATGACCCTTTATCATTTAAAGAATATTCATCGGTAAAAAAAAGATTACAGATTCTTGATAATTGCCACCTAATTTTTTTTGTAAGTGATTTTTTAAGAAAAAGATTTCTAGAGGGTCTTCCTAAAAACAAGTATTCAAAATCCAAGCTCATCATAATGTATAATGGTATTAACCCTACCAAACAAGTGCCTTTCAAAGACAAAAAATTAAATATTGTTTATGTGGGTGAGCTTGAAAAAAAGAAAGGCTTTGATATTTTCTTACGATCAGTTACACAGATTGTTGATAAATTTCCTAATTGGAAAGCCCATATTTTTGGAAAAATTAATTATAAATTTGAGAATTCACTTAATAAACATGATAGGGTTACTTTTCACAATTTTAAAAATAATAACTATGTACAAGATTTTTTAAAAAAATCTTCTATATCAGTTATACCCTCAGTTTGGAACGAACCTTTTGGTAGAACCTTGATCGAGTCAATAAATTCAGGCACAGCAACTATATCATCTAATAAAGGAGGTCTTAGAGAGATAAATAAATATTTTAAAACAATAATATTAAATAAAATTGATAAAAAAACTATTTACATCGCTTTAAAAAAACTAATAATGTCAAATGATGAAAGATCTTATTACTCTAACAACAACGTTAGCAGAACACCCTTTACCTTGAATAAAATCACCTCTAATCTTGATAAACATAGATCTAGAATATTGTCCTAGTATGAATTTATAATATTTTGAAAAAAATTAGTTTTAGAAATAACAAAAAACCTTTTCATAGAATCAATTCTCAAATTAAAAATGAAGAAGTAAGAGTTTTAATGGATGACGGTGAACAGCTTGGTGTAATGAAGACAAATGAGGCAATAGATTTAGCTAAAAATAGAAAAATGGATTTAGTTGAAATTGCTGCAAGTAATAATCCGCCAGTTTGTAAAATAATAGATTATGGAAAATTCAAGTATCAAGAACAGAAGAAAAAAAATGAGGCCAAAAAAAAACAAAAAACAATAGAAACAAAAGAAATAAAAATAAGACCCGGTACAGGAGAACATGATTATCAAGTTAAAATTAAAAATGCACAGAAGTTTTTAAAAGGTGGCAATCGTGTCAAATTTAGTTTGAGATATAAGGGTAGGGAAATGGAACACTCTAATCTTGGTATAGATATGCTCAAAAGGGTAAAAAGTGACTTAGAAGAGCTTATTAGAGTTGAAATGGAACCAAAAATTGAGGGAAGACAAGCATTCCTCGTTGTTGCACCTAAATAAATTTTATGATACTAAATCTGCTCGGTAGGGTCGAACAGGC
>CACMXD010000029.1:0-4325 GCA_902617485.1 uncultured Alphaproteobacteria bacterium
CTTATATTATTCTCTTTCAACCATTTTACGACTTTCTTTACACCATTCACAGAGTCTGCTTCCTCATCCCCAGTTATAATAAAACTTATGGTGCCGTTAAAATCTTTATTTTCCTTTATAAATTTAAATACGCTTACCATGCTGGCTGCCGTACACCCCTTCATATCTTCTGATCCACGACCATAAAGATATCCATCTTTTATTGTTGGTTCAAAAGGTGGAGTGTCCCAATCCTCTAAATTACCGGGAGGCACTACATCAACATGACATAAAAAATTAAAATGTTTTCCATTTGTATTTGTTGGCCCATATGTAGCCATAATATTAATTACTTCGTAACTTCCATCTCCATCAAAGTTTAGTTGCTTTGTCGTAAAACCATTTTCTTCAAATATTCTCAATAAAAAATCAAAAATATCTTGTTTTGCTGGGGTAACGGACTCAAAAGATATTAATTTTTTTGATAGTTCTATTGTGTCTAACATTTTAGTCTCTTAGTAATTCATTTACGGAGGTTTTTGAACGAGTTTTTTCATCAACCGTTTTCACAATCACAACACAGTACAAGGATGCATCTCCTTTAGAGCTTGGAAGACTACCCGGAACAACAACAGAATATGGAGGAACTTTACCCATATATATTTCTTTAGTTTCACGATTATAAATTTTTGTTGAAGCACCAATAAATACTCCCATCGATAATACTGATCCTTCTCCAACTATTACACCCTCTGCAACTTCTGACCTTGCACCGATAAAACAGTTATCCTCTATTATAACTGGGTTTGCCTGTAATGGTTCTAAGACTCCTCCTATGCCTGCGCCCCCTGAGATATGACAGTTTTTTCCCACTTGAGCACAAGAACCAACCGTAGCCCAAGTATCAACCATAGTTCCTTCATCTACATATGCACCCAAATTAACAAAGCAAGGCATAAGCACTGCACTTTTTGCAATAAATGCTGATCTTCTTACAACACAGTTAGGAACAGCTCTAAAACCAGCTGATTGAAAATTTTCCGATTTCCAATCTTGAAACTTTGAGGGAACTTTATCCCACCATGCAGTAGATCCATCTTTAACGCTTGGACCGCCAGTGATTATTTCCATATCTTGAATTCTAAAACTTAAAAGAATTGCTTTTTTCAGCCATTGATTTACATACCAATCATTTTCTTTTTTTTCGCATACTCGAAGCTTTCCCTCATCCAATAAGTTAAGAACAATCTCTACATTTTTTTTTGCTTCATTATCCTCAATAAAATTTATCTGATCTCTTTGATCCCATAATTTTTCAATTATATCTTGATGGCCCATAATACTTTTATATCACGTTTTTTAAGAAATTTTCCAAATCATCAGTAACATGTGATATGTAACCTTTTTCATCAATAATTTTTTGGATATCTTCTTGTTGATTCACATCTTTATTTAGGTTGTATTCAAGGTTATTCGTTACCCAAACTGTCTGCCAACCCATTTTATGTGGCTCTTTCAAATTAATATGAAGATCCTCAAACATAGCTGTTGAACTATTGTCTAAATTGAATTTATTTTGGAATGAGTCGTAAACTTCTTTGTGAGGTTTTGGCATATAGTCACTTTCAGAAATATCAAAACATCCATCAAAAATATTAGTCATTTGAAGTTTTTCTATAACTTTTTCTACATGTTCAAAATTAGCGTTTGTAAAAATATATTTTTTTCCATTTAAGCTTTTTAATATTTCCGCAAGATGAATGTTTGGTTGAACTACCTCATAATTAATTTGATGTACGTAGTCCAAATATTCATCAGGATTTACTTGATGTTCAATCATAAGACCCCTGAGTGTTGTTCCATATTGGTGATAATATTTGGACCTCAGCGCTTGTGCATCCCCAGAGGCTAAATTTAATTTTTCCTCAATAAACTTACCCATAAGTATGTGTACTTTATCAAATAAACCACACTCCGCTTTATAAAGTGTATTGTCTAAGTCAAAAACCCAATTTGTTATATCGTTCATAAGCGTTTTAAACTAATGTTTATTATATAAAAGCCAAGAAGATTTATAAAAATTCAAAAATTTTTTTTTGAATTTCAAATATGTTTTCGTTTGTTTTTGAGCTTACAATGTAGTTTTCAAATTCAGTATTTAAATTGTCTAAAAAAGCAGACTTTTCTTTTATTTTTTTGTCACTTTTCGTGTAGCAAATAATAATTTTTTGTTTTATTTGTTTCATCGAGTCAATCATTTCTATGTCTATTTTTTTTGGCCCCAATGAATTATCAATTAATACAAATATTTTCTTTAAATTTTCACGAGATGTTAAATATTGAGAGACAAGATCTGATATTTGAAATGCCTCCTTTTGAGATATTTTTGCAAATCCATACCCAGGAAGATCAACAACCATCATTGAGTCCCCATGATTAAAAAAATTAATTTGTCTTGTTTTACCTGGTGTATTAGAGATATGCGCCAGTTTTTTCATAAAAATTGCATTAATTAGACTTGATTTTCCAACATTAGATCTGCCAATAAAAGCTATTTCAGGAAAGCTTACGTTAGGATATTGACGAGGTTGTGTTGCGCTTAGTAAAAACGTAGTTTGTTTTTTAAAGTAATTTGAGACAAGGCTCATTAACTCTTCATAATTTTTCTTTGTATGATGTATTGTTGGGCCATTGATAAAACATTATTTGTTGTCCAATAAATAACTAGACCTGCCGCAAAGCCACCTAAAATAAAAGTAAATACGATTGGTAATAAACCAAAAATTTTTGCTTGCATCTTGTCTACTGGAGCAGGGTTTAGTTTAAATTGAATATACATAGAGATACCCATTAAAATTGGCCAAATACCAACATTTAGAATTTGTAATATACCCGGAACATTCCAATCTACAAATCCAAAGAGCACCAATATTCCTGCAGGATCTGGGGCAGATAAATCGTGTATCCATCCTATAAAAGGAGCATGCCTCATCTCTATAGTTACAAATAAAACTTTATATAGTGCAAAAAATACTGGTATTTGTAAAAGAATTGGTAAACACCCAGCAATAGGGTTTGCCTTCTCTTTCTTATACAAAGCCATCATTTCTTTTTGCATTCCAGCTCTATCATCTCCATATTGCTCTTTTAGTCTTTGCATTTCAGGAGCAAGTTTTTTCATTTTGGCCATTGATTTAAAGGATTGTTGTGCAAGAGGAAAAAAACAAATTCTCATTAGAATTGTAAATATGATAATTGACCAACCAAAATTTCCAACATATCCAAATATAAATTCTAATGTATGAAAGATTGGCTTAGTTAAAAAATAAAACCAACCAAAGTCCACTGAACGATCAAACTCTTGAACGCCATATTCTTCCATATATTTATCGATAACTTTTACAATTTTAGGTCCAGCGAAAATCATAAAATTATGTGAAATGCTTGCATTGTTTGAAACAGCAATTTTTTGCCCAACAATATCTGTTTGAAAGTTATCTACGTTGTCAACAAAGCTATAACTATATGTCTGTTGAACGGGTTCGTTTTGATTAGGAATGATTGCTGTTTGCCAATATTTATCTGTCATTCCGATCCACCCACCTATAGAGGGATGTTTAATCTTTTTATCGTCTTTTAAATCATCGTAGTCATATTCTTTCAAAACACTGTCAGTTATTGATAGAGGTCCTTCATGTAAAATAAAAAAATTTTGCATTTCAGGAATACCCTGTCTTTTCGATAAACCATATGGATAGAGATCAAAAGAAAGCCCAGAATTATTAATTACTCTTTGATCGACACTAAACAAATAGTCTTCATCAAGAGAAATTATTTTCTCAAAAGTAATATTCTGATCACTTGTCCAAGTGAGCTTTACAGGATCATTAATACCTATAGAGTTTTTATCAGCACTCCAAATACTAGAACTATCAGGCAACTCTATTGTACTATCGGAACTTACCCATCCAGTATCTAAATAATAAGCATTATCAGATCCTAAGGGGTTTAAAAATTCAATTAAGTCAGAAGTTGGATCTAGAGTTTCTCTAAATTCTTCCAAGATTAAATCATCAATTAGCCCACCATTTAAATTAATAGAACCTTTAATCTTTGAATTATCAAAGTTTACTCTTCCTGTTTCATTTATTACTTCATTCCTCTCAGCTAAAACAGTAGTTGAAGATTTTTGAATACTGAGATCAACTAGGCTTTCACTATTTGTTTGTTCTTCAGTAATTGGTGTTCTCTCAGGTTGAGGCACTAGTAATTGAAAACCAAAAATGATTGCCATGGAAATAATAATTGCTAAAAATAAGTTTTTTTGATTTTCCATATTATTTTCT
>CACMXD010000030.1:0-4143 GCA_902617485.1 uncultured Alphaproteobacteria bacterium
ATCAGTAGTTGATATGACTTTAAAAGAAGCAATTGATATTATGAAAGGCGAACCAGGGACTACCATAACTTTAACAATTTTTAGATCTTCCGAAGAACCATTCGATGTCGATATTAAAAGAGATATAATTAAAGTTGCGTCTGTTAAACATCGTCTAATTAACGATGTAGGATACATAAGAATAATTCAATTTAATGAGCAAACAACGACAGGGTTAAAAAAAAGTATAAAAGAGCTTGAAGAAGGTACTGATCCTCCAATTGGTTATGTTCTAGATTTAAGAAATAATCCAGGGGGATTATTAAATGAGTCTGTGTCAGTTACAGATATGTTCCTTGATAAAGGAGAAATAGTTTCAATCAGAGGAAGAGAAAAGAAAGATGTTCAAGTTTACTCTGCTAAAAAAGGGGATTTAATTAATGGAAAACCATTGATTATATTAATCAATGAGGGTTCTGCTTCGGCGTCTGAAATTGTTGCTGGTGCATTACAAGATCATGATAGGGCAGTAATTATGGGTATAAAGTCATTTGGAAAAGGTTCTGTGCAAACCATTATACCTATTGACAGCGGTGCAATCAGACTCACAATTGCAAAGTATTACACACCAAGTGGAGACTCAATACAAGCAGTTGGTATTGAGCCAGATGTTGTAGTGCCTAGAGCTGAATTAAATGTGATTGATAATAACTTTACGTTTAGAGAGTCAGATTATCGAGAAGCTTTAGATAACGAGACAAATGATGAAAGTGAGGAGGAAGAGTCCACTGATGATATTCTTGAAAGAGATTATCAGCTATCTCGTGCCATTGATGCAGTCAAAACCATAGCTGTATTAAATTAATGAAAATAAACCCCAAAGATTATCGACCAAATGTGGGTATGATGATTATTAATCAAAATAAAGAAATATTTGTTGGAAAAAGAATAGACCACCCTTCAGAATTTTGGCAAATGCCACAAGGTGGGATTGATCCTAAAGAAAAATCTGAAGTGGCAGCTCTTAGAGAAATGGAAGAAGAGGTTGGTATTAAAAAAAATAAAGTTAAATTAATCTCACAGAGCAAAGACTGGTATTACTATTCTTTACCTAAAGACTTATCAAAAACTCTTTGGAAAGGTAAATACAAAGGTCAGCGTCAAAAATGGTTCTTGTATGAATTTAAAGGCAGTGAGAAAGATATAAATATTGAAACATCTCACCCTGAATTTTCAGATTATAAATGGGTTAAACCAGATTTTTTAGTTCCCAACATAGTGCCTTTTAAAAAAGCAATTTACGAAAAATTATTAAATGAATTTAAAGACTATTTATAAGGAGGATTATTTACCACTTGTTCAAACGTACCAAGAGCAGTTTCATTACCCTCTAGTTCTTGATAGGTTTTAGATTGTTGGTAGTTAGAGCTATTAACATCAGACAATGGCTCTATTTGATCTACTAAGACCTCACAAACCTTTTCTTTAAGCATAACCAAACCACCTGACACAAAGAAACTCTCATCAACTTTGTTTGAAGACATAATTGCCATTTGACCAGGTCGCAAAGAACTGATGAACGGAGAATGATTAGGCATTGCAGCAAAATCACCCTCTGCTCCTGGCAAAACTGCCATTTCAACTTCTTTTTCAAAAATCACTTTTTGAGGGGATACGACCTTCAAATTAATCATAACTATTTCGTTGCTTCCTCAGCCATTTTTTTAGCTTTTTCTAATGCTTCTTCAATTGTTCCAACCAAATAGAAAGCTGCTTCAGGAATATGATCATAGTCACCTTTGACCAATCCATCAAAACCTTTGATAGTATCCTCTAAAGAAACAAACTTACCTGGTGAGCCAGTAAACACCTCTGCAACATGGAAAGGTTGACTTAAGAAACGTTGTATTTTTCTAGCTCTTGATACAACCAGCTTATCTTCTTCAGATAATTCATCCATACCTAGGATTGCAATAATGTCTTGTAAACTTTTGTAGGTTTGAAGAGTTTTTTGAACATCTCTTGCAACTTGATAATGCTTCTCACCCAGAGTTCTTGGCTCTAAGATTCTAGAAGTGGAGTCTAAAGGATCCACTGCAGGATAAATACCAAGTTCTGCAATTGATCTATTTAACACAGTGGTAGCATCTAAGTGAGAAAATGACGTTGCAGGTGCAGGGTCAGTTAAATCGTCAGCAGGAACATAAATTGCTTGCACAGAAGTAATTGATCCTTTGTTGGTAGTCGTAATTCTTTCCTGAAGTGCACCCATATCTGTAGCCAAGGTAGGTTGATATCCCACAGCTGATGGAATACGTCCTAGTAAAGCCGATACCTCTGATCCAGCTTGTGTAAACCGGAAGATGTTGTCAACAAAGAATAAGACGTCTTGATTTTCTTCATCTCTAAAATATTCTGCTTGTGTTAAACCTGATAAAGCAACTCTTGCTCTAGCTCCTGGAGGTTCATTCATTTGACCATAAACTAGAGACACTTTTGAAGTATCGCCCTCAAGATTGATAACACCTGACTCAATCATTTCATGGTAAAGATCGTTCCCTTCACGAGTTCTTTCTCCAACTCCAGCAAAAACAGAGTATCCACCATGGGCTTTAGCTACGTTGTTAATTAATTCCATGATTAAAACAGTTTTTCCAACACCAGCACCACCAAAAAGACCAATTTTTCCACCCTTAGAGTAAGGTGCTAATAGATCGATAACTTTAATACCTGTAACAAGAACTTCGGTTTCGGTTGATTGATCAACAAAATCAGGAGCTGCTCTGTGAATAGGAAGAGATTTTTTTGATTCAATTGGACCTCGCTCGTCAATAGGTTCACCGATGATGTTCATAATTCGACCTAACGTTTCTGGTCCGACTGGCACAGAAATAGGATCGCCATTGTCTTGAACTTCTTGGCCTCTTTGAAGACCCTCCGTTGCGTCCATAGCAATAGTACGAACAGTATTTTCACCGAGGTGCTGCGCTACTTCTAAAATTAAATCTTGATCACCCACTTTCGTAGATAATGCATTTAAAATTGGGGGTAATTCTCCTTCAAAGGCGACGTCAACTACAGCCCCTAATACCTGTGTAACTTTTCCTGCCTTATTACTTGCCATTTGTTGCTCCTTTCCTAAACAGCTTCTGCTCCAGAAATAATTTCGATAAGTTCTTTTGTGATGAATGCTTGTCTTGTTCGGTTATATGTTAGTGTCAACCGATCAATCATGTCTCCCGCATTTCTTGTTGCGTTGTCCATGGAAGTCATTCTTGCTGCATGCTCAGACGCAGAGCTTTCAAGAACACTTCTATAAATTTGTGTTAAAAAATTTCTTGGAACCAGATACTCTAAAAGTTCATTTTTATCAGGTTCAAATTCAAAAATAGCGTTATTGGCTTCAATCACATCTTCACTAGTTTCCTCATTACTTAAAGGTATCAACGATTGATATGTAGGCTCTTGTGAAATCGCAGAAACAAACTTATTAAATAGAATTGAAACTTCATCTATTTCATTATTTTCGAATAATTCCATAATTTTATTTTTTATTTCCTCTGAAACCTGAAGTTGTCTATCATTAGAATTTAAATCTTCAAAACTAGCCACAATATCTAAGTCTGTTTTTTTATAAAAACTGGATGCTTTTTTGCCAACAGTCATTATTTTGACAGACTTACCTTGTCCTTGTTGATCACTAATCCATTTTTTTGCGTTTCTAAAAAGATTTGAGTTGAAACCTCCACATAGACCACGGTCAGAAGAGTTAATTATTAAAAGACTAATTTTTGAATTTTCTCTACCAGTTAAGATTTCTGATAAGTCAGCGCTATTTTTAGTATTTCCAGCCAAAGATGAAAGAATAAAACTTAAGCTATCTGCGTAGACCCTCGATGACTCAGCTAATTCTTGAGCTCTGCGCAACTTACTCGCAGCTACCATCTTCATCGCAGATGTAATTTTTCGAGTGGATTTAACACTGGAAATTCTATTCTTTAATTCTTTTAAATTTGGCATTAACTATAATTAGCTGTGAATTTTTCTAAATAATCCTCGATTTTTTTATCTGACTCATCGCTGAAATTACCTGTATTATTAATTTCGTCAAAAATATCTGAATGATCGGCACGAAGTCCCTCAAGAAACTTAACTTGAAAATCT
>CACMXD010000031.1:0-3666 GCA_902617485.1 uncultured Alphaproteobacteria bacterium
GAAAGGTATTGAGGCGCTTAAGGCTGTATTCCACAGAGGTGCAGTAGATGCTGATGGCAAAACAGGTGACGGTGCTGGTATAATGTTGGAAGTTTCTAACTCGTTCTTTAGCAAACAAGTATTAAAAATGGGTCACAGGTCTAGTGAAGATACTATATTAGGTGTGGGCATGATATTTTTGCCAAAAAGAGATTTTGGGGCTCAAGAAAAATGTAGAGCTATAGTCGAGTATGAAATTATAAAAGCTGGGATGAATCTCTATGGATGGAGACAGGTTCCTGTAAATACAGAAATTATTGGTGAAAAAGCAAATTATACTAAACCAGAAATTGAACAAATAATTTTTTCACCTAAAGCATATACACCAGATATCGAAAAAAAACTTTACCTAACAAGAAGAAGAATTGAAAATAAAATTAAATCACAAAGTATTAATGATTTCTATATTTGTTCCTTATCAACAGAGACAATAGTTTACAAAGGGATGTTTTTGGCTGAACAGCTATCAGAATTTTATCCTGATTTACTAGATCATGAATTTAAGTCTAAATTTGCTATTTACCATCAAAGGTACTCTACAAATACATTTCCAACTTGGTCTTTAGCTCAACCATTTAGAGTTTTAGCTCATAATGGTGAAATTAATACATTAAAAGGAAATTTAAATTGGATGAGCGCACATGAACCGAGAATTACACATCCTTTTTTTAATGAAAGGATTAATGATTTAAAACCAATACTCGATCCTGATGCATCTGACTCTGCGTCTCTTGACGCAGCTTTTGAGCTTCTAGTACAAACTGACAGAGACATGCCGATGGCAAAATCTATGATAATTCCTGAATCTTGGTCTAATAGACCCGACTTATCTGATCAATTAAAAGACATGTATGCTTATTGTAATGCTGTGATTGAACCGTGGGATGGACCTGCGGCTGTGTGTGGAAATTTTGGAGATTGGATTATATCTGGAATGGACAGAAACGGATTGAGACCTCTTCGTTTCATATTAACTAATGATGATCTGCTAATTTCAGGTTCTGAAGTAGGTATGATTAACATTGATGAAAAAAATATATTGAAAAAAGGAAGGGTAGGCCCAGGTGAATTAATTGCAGTTAATTATAAAGAAAATAAATTTTATGAAAGTGACAAATTAAAAGAATTACTTAGTAATCGTAACAACTACTCAGATTGGAATAAAAAAACCATAAAACTAGATAATATTTTATCGAAAGATAAAATATATGAACCCTCATTAGAGGAAAAAGATAAAGTTTTTCAGATAGCTAAATCATTTAATCTTACTCTTGAAACTCTTGATTTAATCTTAGACCCCATGGTTAAAACTGGTCAAGAAGCTATTGGATCAATGGGTGACGATGCACCATTAAGTGTACTTACGGAAAGATATCGAGGTCTTCACAGTTTTTTTAAACAAAATTTTGCTCAAGTAACTAACCCCCCAATTGATAGTCTAAGAGAACAAGTAGTAATGAGTTTAAAAACTAGGCTCGGAAATTTAGGAAACATTGTAGAAGAGGACTCTGAACAATGTAATTTGGTGCTTTTAGAGAGCCCATTGTTATTAGACAATGAGTTAGAAACTTTAAAAACTCATTTATCAAAATTTACAACTGAAATTGACTGCACATACAATATTAATGATGAGACTAATTTTTTAAATGAAATTCAAAGAATATGTTCTGAGGCTGAGCAAGCAGTGAGATCTGGATCTCAACATTTGATTATAACTGATGATAATATTAATCAAGACAGAATTGCTTTACCGATGATACTTGCAACAAGCGCTGTACATAGTTATTTAATCAAAAACAATCTTAGAACATTTACTTCACTAAATGTCTCCTCGAGAGAGTGTCTTGACGTTCATTACTTTGCTGTTCTAATAGGTGTTGGAGCTACAACTGTTAATGCATCTCTAGTAGAAAAACTTATCTCTGATAGATTTATAAAAAACATCTATGAAAAGATTGATTACCCTCAATTAATTAAAAACTTTAAAAAATCAATAGAAAAGGGTTTAAGAAAGATAATTAGCAAAATGGGTATCTCTGTTATCAGCTCTTATCGTGGTGGGAGAAATTTTGAAATAATTGGTTTGAGTAGAAGTATGGTAGAAAGTTTTTTTCCAGGTATGTCATCTAGAATATCTGGAATTGGTTTAGAAGGTTTAGAAAAAAGAGTAAGGCGACAGCATGAACAGGCATTTAAAGCTAGTGATGTAATTCTAGATATAGGAGGAGAGTATAGATTTAGGGCCAACAGTGAGGTACATGCCTACGAGGGTGTTTCAATACACATGCTTCAAGAGGCTGTTTCTAAAGACTCATATAACTTATATAAAAAATATACATCAAGAATTTATAACTCCAAACCAATACAAATTAGAGATCTTCTGCAATTTAATGAAAGTAGTCATTCCTTGAATTTAGATAATGTCGAAAGTATTTCTAAAATAAGAAAAAGCTTTGTATCTCCTGGAATTTCTCTTGGAGCTTTAAGTCCAGAAGCACATGAAACTCTAGCTATAGCTATGAATAGAATTGGTTCTAAGTCAGATAGTGGAGAAGGTGGGGAAGATTCTAGAAGATACACTAAACTTAAAAATGGTGACAATCCAAGTTCAGCAATTAAACAAGTTGCAAGTGGGAGGTTTGGTGTAACAGCTGAATATTTAAATAATTGTGCTGAGTTAGAAATAAAAATAGCGCAAGGTGCCAAACCTGGAGAGGGTGGCCAATTACCTGGCTTTAAGGTAACCGATTTAATTGCTAAATTAAGACACAGTACAAAAGGCGTAACACTTATCAGTCCCCCACCTCATCATGACATCTACTCTATAGAGGATCTAGCTCAACTTATTTATGATTTAAAACAAATTAATCCTAAGGCAAAGGTTTGTGTAAAGTTAGTTGCACAGTCGGGGATTGGAACCGTTGCAGCTGGTGTAGCAAAAGCAAAAGCTGATGTAATTTTAGTATCTGGACACTCTGGTGGCACAGGAGCAAGTCCTCAGTCTAGTATTAAATACGTTGGCCTACCATGGGAATTGGGTATTAGTGAAGTGCATCAAATTTTAGCTTTAAATGGTTTAAGAGATAAAGTTCTTCTAAGAACTGATGGAGGTATTAAAACAGGTAAAGACATAGTTATAGCGGCAATCCTTGGTGCAGAGGAATATGGAATCGGCACAGCATCATTAGTTGCCATGGGATGTATAATGGTAAGACAGTGTCATTCAAACACATGTCCAGTTGGTGTTTGTACTCAAGACGAAAAACTTCGTGAAAAATTTGGAGGCACGCCAGAAAAAGTTGTAAATTTATTTTCTTTTATTGCTGAAGAGGTAAGAGAAATTCTTGCATCTTTAGGTTATAAATCACTAAAAGATATAATTGGAAAAACTGAGTTATTATCCCAAATCCATTATGGTTCTAGTGATTTAGATAACTTAGATCTAAACCCAATTTTGACAAAAATTGATGATGGAAAAATTTATGATTACCACTCTGAAAAAAAACGAAATGATGTACCCAAAACTTTAGATGATCAATTTGAAAAAGATGGTAAAGACTTTATTAACTCAGGTCAAAAAATAGAATTAACTTACAATATTCAAAATACATTAAGAACGATTGGTAC
>CACMXD010000032.1:0-3384 GCA_902617485.1 uncultured Alphaproteobacteria bacterium
ATACTAATAGTGATAATTTCAATAAATTATTTTCTCTTTTTAATGATAAAGTGTTAGATAATAAGGCTTACTCTGACTCTTTGAATAAATTAATTTCTGCAAATAAAAAAAAATTAACTGAAAAAGATTATGAGGATAGCGAAAGTCAATTAAAGATAGGTGATTCTGATAAATTAATTGTTAAAAAATATAAAATTATAAATTGCAAAGGTAGTAGTGATACTTGTAATCAAATAAAATCTGAAATTTTACCTTTTGAATTTTATGACGATAAAGTTCATATAACTCAAGAATGGTTAGATAATCTAATTAAAAATGAACAGTCATTCGTAAATATTGACGGTATAAAAACTTTTAATAAAAAAGATAGATTTGATATCATTCTTAATGTTAGGCATAAAAAGGGCTTAATTTTAAATTTTGTTTTTGGTGGATATATAAATGAAAAAGATTTTCACATGGAAGATTTTAAGGTTAAGGTTGATGGAACTGAAGAGGCTTCGGGCAATCTTTCATTAATATAGTTAAATTTGTTTCGTTGTGTCCCATATTTGTCCCTTAAAAAATATATCCTCTATGAATTAATAAAAAAGTTAATAAAATCAGCACAGGGTTCCGTGGTGTAACGGATAGCACAAATGACTTCGGATCATTTAGTCAGGGTTCGAATCCTTGCGGAACCGCCAATATAATTTATAAAAAATTCCCAAAACCTTGGAGTTTATTTATGAAGTCTCTAATTTGTTCGTTAATTTTTTGATTATCAATTTCTATTTGATCATTTTTACTGAAATCTAAATCAAATAGACCCTCTCTATCTTGAAGTATTTCTTCTAGTGTGAGATCTGCGCTGTCGTCAAAATCAAAATTATTTAAAATAACTTTAGTAAGCAAAGGGGTGATAGCATAACTAGAAATTATTCCAAACATTCCTGCTTCGTCAAATTCTTGCCCGTTTATTGTAGTAAAAAAAACTAAAAGTTTAGAAGCTCTATTAATCTCAGCATTTGAAAGTGCTTTGTTTCCAGAGACATCTAAAAAACTAAAAATATCTTCAAAGCACTCTCCCTTATTCTTAGTGAAATTTGAACAAGATAAAGATGCTTTTGAATTCATATATGATAATACCTCCCCAAATAATAGAGTTAAACTAGCAGGAGTGTTATCGCATTTTGCGTAAGTAAAAGTATTGTTTGTGTTATTTAAAAAATCATAGGAGCCATCGAGGTTGTCTAGTTCCTCAAATACAACCTCTAAGATATCATTATCTAGTTTCATAAAAATATTTTTAAATTCAAATATTTCTCCATCCAGATAAATCCAATCCTTATATGTCTTTGAGTCAGAAAACTGAAGATAGAAATACGCATACTCGTCTATTTCATCCTGACTTTCATAGAGATTAAAGTAGCTACTTTCAGTGATAATAAAAACATCTTGTTCTTTCGAACAGTCATTACTCCATGTACCATGATATTTTTCAGGAATTAAAACTTCTGCAAATAATGCAAATGGGCATAGTAAAGTAATTATAAAAAGTATTAAAATTTTTTTCACATATTAAATTATCATAGAAAATATTAAATATAAAATTTTAATGTGTTTTAATTAGAATTTTTCTGAGTTAACCAGGAAGGTTTTTTTAACTGATTTAAATTAAGATCCTCAGGGAACCTCTTAAAAATGTCATTTAGACCTTTTATGATTACATAGGTGATTATAAAGCTCATAATAGTATCGCTCAGAAAATGATCCCCCTCCATAATTCTTAATAATGAGATTAAAAGAATAGAAGCATATGCAAAAGTGTTCCATGATGTTTTATTAAATATTATCAGTAAAGCTAAAGATAATGTGAAGAAGGACACATCTCCTGAAACAAAGCTGCAATTGGTGCTACAATAATCAACATTTAACCATGGAATGGTAAATGGCTCTTGTCCTCCAAATTGTATAGTGTCATTGGGTCTAGCTCGACCCCATAGATTTTTAAAAATAGAATTAACAACAACCCCTGTTCCAATTATGAGACAAGAGAATAGGTAAACCCACTCTCTAACAGCGATATTTAAAATTTTTTCTTTAAAATAAATTTGTTTGAAAACAGCAGCTATGGGGACAAAAAAAACTAATAAAGCCATAAGTGGTAGTAGCATTTTGCGAACAAAGTAAATAAACCAGTCGGACTCTGAAGCAATAAATTTACCGTCCTGTCCAAAAAATAGACCACTAACAGTTATATCTAAAGTGGGAAATATAAAAAATACAATAGAAAGTAGGAGTGTTATAGTGAGGGTTTTAAAATAAAAATTAAAATTCAAGTAAAGAGAGAAAATGTTTTGATAAAGATTGGCAATATTACTTGAAATTATTTCAACGTTATTTTTTGGGATTAATTTGTCATTTTCAGATGTAAATAGCTTGTTTTTATCTTTTAGTTTTTTTGAAATAAATATTGTTGAAAGATATGCAACAAGTGTGCCACCAAAGATATCACTAATAAAGTGGGCACCAACTATAACTCTGGTGGATGCAATAATAATTGCCATGGTTATCAATGCATTTTTAATTTTCGGAAAGAGAAATATCATACAAAAGATAAAAGCAAAAATAGTTGCGGTATGACCTGATGGGAATGAATGCCATTTGGAGTCAAATTGTATTATATCTAAAGATTTTAATTCAAAGCCATTATATAAAACTGGTCGTGGTCTTCCAATTATATGTTTTAATATTTGTGTAACTATACCACTTAATAAGATATTTAAAAAAATAAATAGACTAATGTCACTTATAGTTTCCATAATTTGATTTTTACTTTTAATAATTTTTATTAACCCCCAGATTAAAATAGTAGGTACAAAAAAATATAAAGAGTCACCAAAGTGAGTAAGTGTTCCAAAAAGAGACTTTGTTTGATGATTAATACTGTCAAAAAAAGAAGCTACTGAATAATCAAATAATAAGAAAAAAAGAGCTCCAATTAAAAGATAAATACTTATTCTTTTTTCTTGCGAGTTTAACTGATTGAAGAAAGTCATAATTTATTAAAGTTGATATTAATGAGTGATTTTGTTGTCATATCGAGTATGGTTTTATTTATTGAGTCACCATCTTCTATTGGCATTGTATCAAGGGAACTAAATTTTAATTCTATTTGGCAATCTGAAAAATAGTCTGGTTTCACTTTGTCACTAAAAAACAACATTAAATCTAGTGGATAATTTTCTTCCAATATAAATTCGGATTTTTTTATATCACAATTTAAATCATTTTTTAAAGTATCATAGATAACAGGACTCAATGTTTTATTCTTATATTGTG
This sequence comes from uncultured Alphaproteobacteria bacterium, assembly GCA_902617485.1. GTDB lineage: Bacteria > Pseudomonadota > Alphaproteobacteria > HIMB59 > HIMB59 > HIMB59. The sequence goes on from CACMXD010000032.1 coordinate 3,325, forward strand.
AATAAAAAAAGACTGAAGTGAAAAATACAACTAAAATCAAAGAAAATGAGATAGTTTTAT
>CACMXD010000033.1:0-3132 GCA_902617485.1 uncultured Alphaproteobacteria bacterium
GAGTATCTTAAACCAATAAATATTATTTTTTTTAATTCATTATTATTTTCAACCCATAAACCTCTATTTTTTTCTTTTTTTCTATAAAGTTTGATATTGCTTTTTTTGAACGCTTTTATACATATGTCTTCTAATGAATTTATGTAGTCTATGATATTTTTTTTTCTTTTTTTTAAATTAATTAAGGGATAAATGACTAATTGGCCAGGGCCATGGAAAGTTATTTTACCGCCTCTATTAACTTTAATTACTGGGATTTTGTTTATTTCATCTATTTTAAATTCTTTGGGTGTAGAGCTTCCTGCAGTAAAGACATTTTGATGCTCTAAAAACCATATTTCCTCATCTTTTACATTTTCATACATTTTTTGAATATGTATATTCATTAATTTTGTAACATCTTGATATTTTTTTTGCCCTTTTAGTTGTTTTATTTCAATCATTCTTTATTAATTAATCTATTAATTGCGGACGTGGCGGAACTGGTAGACGCGCAGCGTTGAGGTCGCTGTGGGATTAAATCCTGTGGAAGTTCGAGTCTTCTCGTCCGCACCATATATATAATATAAATGCAAAAATTTAATAAAAAAGAATATATTAAGTCTATAAAGTCTCTTCATTCTGCTGATCAAGCAGACAGTATTGAAAGTCTTCCATTAGAATTACAGTCATCAATATTAAAAACTCATACTAAAAACTTTCACCCTGATTTTATTGCCTATTTACGCGAAGAAACACGTGATGATATTTTACATATGATACCTAACAAACAATTGGTTAATTTAATTAAATACTTGGATTTAGATGACGCGGTTGAAATTCTCGGTGATTTTGAAACAAAAGAATTAGTCCAGATACTTTCTAAGCTCGGATCTCAGCAAAGAGAAAGAATTGAAGAAAGTTTACGTTATGATGAAAATTCTGCTGGTAGACTTATGAACAGAGACTATCTTTCTATCAAGTCTGACTTAACTGTTGGTGAATTGATCGATCAATTAAGAAATACCCGAAGAGGTCCAAAGGATTTTTATAATATTTTTATTGTAGATGATCAAAATATCCCTATTGGATATGTGCCTTCAGGAAGAGTTTTAAGATCAAAAAGATCTAAAAAATTAAAAGAAATTATTTATAAAGATATACATATTATTAAATCTGAAGAAAAAATTGAAGATATAGCTTACACCTTTAGACAGTATGGTTTAGTTTCGGCACCTGTTGTAAATTTGGATAATAAAATGATAGGTATAATGACAGTTGATGATGTTGTCGAAATAGATCATGAAGAGTCAGAAGATGATATGAGAAAATTGGGAGGTTTATTTGTGAATGACTTTTATAAAGGTGCTTTTACATCTGCTACTTCAAGATTCATATGGCTAGGTTTAAACTTATTGACAGCTATATTAGCTTCTCTTGTTATAGATATATATTCAGACCAATTACAGCAAATGATAGCGATTGCAGTTCTGATGCCTATAGTAGCTTCAATGGGTGGTAATGCAGGCACACAAGCTATGACCATTTATGTAAGAGCTATTGCCACAAAGGATATTAATAATACAAACTATATTAAATTAGTTGTTAAAGAATTTTTGATAGGAAGTATCAATGGATTTGCACTTTCTTTAATAATGGGATTAATAGCTTATTATTGGTTTGATAGTCTTGTATTAGCATTTGCAATATCTTTTGCCATTTTAATAAATCTAGGTTTTGCCTGTCTAGTTGGCATAATTATCCCAATCACAATTAATAAAATGAAAATAGATCCAGCCTTGGCATCTGGAATTGTCCTCACTACTTTCACAGATGTATTTGGATTTTTATCATTTTTATCAATTGCAACTTATATATTAAATTTATAGTTTATTGCGATGATCAACCCTGAAATACTTAGAGAATACGATATTAGGGGCATTTACCAAAAATCATTACAATTAGAAGATGTACAAAATATTGCAAAAAAAATATCAAATATAATTTCTAATATTAATATTCCTAAAATCATTATAGGTCATGATGGAAGACTATCTTCCTTAGAAATAAAAAATAAACTTATTGATACCTTCAGAAAACATGGTGTTGATGTAGTAGATATTTCATTAATACCAACACCAGTGAGTTATTATGCTACAAAAAAACTAGATATTCCTAATTTAATTATGATTACGGGTTCTCATAATCCAAAAGAATATAATGGATTAAAAATAATTATTAATAATAAACCTTTTTTTGGAGAAAAGATAAAATCTTTAAACAATTTAGACGATGCCTCTTTATCCTCAACTTTGGGTCAATTAAAATTTAAAGATATTATTAATCCTTATACTGAAGAAATTATTTCACAATTTAATAATTTAGATAAGCTTAAAATAGTTTGGGATCCAGGAAATGGAGCCATTGCGCCAATAATTCATAAAATTATTAATTCTATAAAAGGAACTAATATTATTTTGAATAGAAGCATCGATGGTAATTTTCCAAATCATCACCCCGATCCAACAATTAAGAAAAATACTATTCAGATATCAAACTATATTAAAGAAAAACAATTCGACTTGGGTATTGCTTTTGATGGTGATGGTGATCGAATTGGAATATTGGACAATAAAGGAGAATTAATTTACTCAGATATTATATTTTTACTTTTATCTCTAGATCTTTTAAAAGAAAAAAAAGACTTGGTCGCTATAGCTGATGTAAAATGTAGTAAAATACTTTTCGATACACTCAAAAATAATGATGTTGACATTCATATGTCAAAAACTGGACATTCATTAATCAAAGAGATGATATCTTCAAAAAATGCAGATATAGCAGGCGAAATGAGTGGACATATTTTTTATAATTATAAATATTATGGATATGATGACGCCATATATGCATCTTTAAAATTAATAAGGATGCTCAATAATACAAAAAAAACATTAAATGAATTAACAAGTGTTTATATGAAATCATCATCAACACCTGAGATAAAATTATATTGTGATGAAAAAATTAAATTTAGTCTTTTAGATAAAATAGTTGAAGATATTCCTAAACACTACGATAGTGGAGTTGATTTAATTACAATTGATGGTGTAAGGTTGGAAACTGAAAATTTTTGGTTCCTTTTAAGAGCTTCAA
>CACMXD010000034.1:0-2472 GCA_902617485.1 uncultured Alphaproteobacteria bacterium
CTCAAAGTATGGGACCCCATATTTGAAATGTATGAAGAAAAAGCAGCATTTCGTGAATTCACAAAATCTATATCTAAAGGTTTATTATTTTTAATTACTTTTGTAAGAGAACTTTTATTGGGAGGTGACAAAATAATTGATGTTTTTGTTAGTGATGCTTGGTTGAAAGATAATGATTGGATGACATGGCCTGCACTTCCATGGACAGCAGCTACAGTCGGTGCTTTTTTGCTTGGGTTCCAACTTGGTGGTATCAGATTGGCTTTACTTGGAGGGATAGGATCTTTATATGTATCAATCTTTGGAAATTGGGTACCATCTATACAAACACTCTCTTTTGTTCTAATTACAACACCAATTTGTTTTGTACTAGGTCTATCCTTTGGAATATGGGGATACCTAGATAGAAAAGTTGAGACAGCTTTGCAACCAGTACTAAATGTAATGCAAACTATGCCTCAATTTGCATATCTAGTCCCTATTATTGCTTTATTTGGTTTAGGCGATCATGCAGGTTCGATAGCTACTATAGTAATTGCTACTCCGCCAATGATAAGAAATACCATTTTAGGATTAAAACGAATTTCACCTGAGGTAGTAGAAGCGGGACTTATGAGCGGTTGTACAAAAACTCAGCTTTTATTTAAAGTATTAATACCAACAGCTAGACGAGATATTTTAAATGGTGTCAATACAGTTATTATGCAATGCCTTGCAATGGTTGTAATTGCGTCTTTCGTTGGTGCAAAAGGACTTGGTCTAAATTTAAAAATTGCCTTGAATAGTTTAAAAATTGGCAAAGCTGCTGAAGCAGGTTTTTGTATCGTCTTAATTGCTGTTATTCTTGATCGATTTACAAAAGCATGGGCGAATAAACAAGTTGATTATTTTGAAAATTTAACTTTTTTTCAAAGATATAAACTCTTAATCATCTTTGGAACCTCAATTTTAATTTTTTCAATCATTGCCTTTATAGCAAATGGTTACTTCGATAAAATTAATTACTTATATGTCATACCTATTGAAAAAGGTTTTACTTTTGCTCACTATATTGATGCTGCTGTTGATTGGGTTTGGGAAACTTTTTTCTATTCTCTCAATTCTTTCAATAAGTTTCTTCTAACCGAAGTTCTAGGTCCTATGAAAAAAGCTTATCTAGGTATGCCAGTAGTTGCCACGTTGACTCTTACTATGGGTGTCGCTTATATCATTGGTGGAATTAGAACAAGCTTATTAGTTGGGGGTATGATGTTATTTATTGCTATGTCTAAATATTGGGACAGAGCTTTAATTACAATGTACATGGCAACATTTGCTGTAATTATGGCATCTCTCAATGGAATAATTGTTGGATCAATATTTGCACAAACTGAGAGGGGATCAAAAATTATTCTCTCCGTGTGTGATTTTTTTGAAACATTTCCATCTTTTGTTTACTTAATACCTGTTATTTTCTTGTTCAATATTACTGATACCTCAGTGTTAATAGCTGCTATTGTTTATGCTACAGTTCCTGCTACTCGATATACTGTTTGGGGTCTAAATAGTGTCCCACTCTCCTTACATGAAGCAGGCACCATGTCCGGTGTCTCAAGAATACAAAGATGGACAAATATTGAAATTCCCTTAGCTTTCCCGACAATTATGCTTGGCGTTAATCAAACAGTTGTTTTCACTCTTCAAATGGTAATTTTAGGAGCGTTAATTGGAACTGAAGATTTAGGCCAACTTATTTTTGGAGCATTATCAAGAGCTCAAGACGGTCCTGGTGTTGCTATAACACTAGGTTTATTCGTTTCTTTAATGGCTATTTCTGTAGATGTAATTGTGAGAAAATGGGCCGAGGAAAGAAAAAAAGCTCTTGGATTAGCATAGAGAATGATCATCCCAAGAGTTACTCAACCTTATGAACCTGGATTACCAGCTCTTGGTGACGATTTAGAAAATTATTTGGTAACTGGCGGAGGTTCTCTTACATTAAAATTAGAACCAGATGACAAATTTAAAATAATTAATTTAGAAGGCCATCAACAGGCCGAGATTGTATGCTTTAATTCAAAGCGAGAGTGTAATCTATCAGCTTTAGGTCTTAATAACGAGCACAACGGACAATTAACAAAAAAAATCCTTACGAGTGAGGAGGAGTCAGCTCAAATAGCACATACTAAATTAAAAAAACTTGGATATGAGGTAGAGTCTATTAATCAATCGATTTTAGTATTTTCTCAAAATTCACTTTCAGGTTCAATTGAGGAGTTTAAAACAAACGATTCCATTGTTTGTATAATTTCTGCACCAGGCGAAAGTGAAATTACACATGAAAATATTCCTTCATCCGAACTACGAGTAATTGTTCAAAGAAATAAAAAACGTGAAGAGGGGGAATTTTTATTACCAGACCCTTTAATGGATCCTGTTGAAGAAATTTTTGTTAAAAGATATACCGCAATGGCCTATGAGGTCAAAGAAGGA
>CACMXD010000035.1:0-2203 GCA_902617485.1 uncultured Alphaproteobacteria bacterium
AAGTTGAAAGATACCTATACTCTATATCAAAAACATATGATTTCTCAGGATGAGTCTTTCAAACCTCTTTTTCAAAAAAATAGTGATAAGTTAAAATTAATTTACAAAGAAGTCTTAAGTTTATCCAAAATAGCAAATCAGAATACAATTGAATTTAAAGAAAAAGTTAGAGAAATACAGTCAGGGCAAAGAACAGCTAATCAAGCTAAAAAAGAGATGATCGAGGCTAATTTACGTCTGGTTATTTCAATAGCAAAAAAGTACACAAATAGAGGATTACAGTTTTTAGATCTTATACAAGAGGGCAATATAGGTTTAATGAAAGCAGTTGATAAATTCGAATATAGAAGAGGGTATAAATTCTCTACCTATGCAACATGGTGGATTAGACAAGCTATTACCAGATCAATAGCAGACCAAGCAAGAACTATTCGTATTCCAGTACATATGATTGAAACAATTAATAAAATAGTTAGATCGAGTAGACAATTAATTTTAGAGTTGGGAAGAGAACCAACTCCTGAAGAGTTATCTATTAGATTAAAAATGCCAATTGAGAAAGTTAGAAAAGTTTTAAAAATAGCAAAAGAACCCGTGAGTTTAGAAACACCTATTGGAGACGATGATGACAGTTTCTTGGGAGATTTTATTGAAGATAAGAATGCAGTTATACCAGAGGATGCAGTTATGCAATTAAATTTGAGAGAAACCACAACTAAGATTCTTTCTACCTTAACTCCAAGAGAAGAAAGAGTACTTAGAATGAGATTTGGAATTGGGATGTCGTCTGACCATACTTTAGAGGAAGTAGGTCAACAATTTAGTGTTACTAGGGAAAGAATTAGACAAATAGAAGCAAAAGCACTTAGAAAATTAAAACACCCCATTAGGTCTAAAAAGCTTAAGTCTTTTATGGACTCATAAAAAAACTATAAATTTAATTTCTTGTCTTTTTTTCATAAGATTATAATAGTAACAACTCTAATCATGGGCCTGTAGTTCAGTTGGTTAGAACGCGGTGCTCATAACGCCGTTGTCGCAGGTTCGAGTCCTGCCGGGCCCACCAACTTAGAAAAATATTCTATATTTTTTTTATTTCAGTTATTAAAGCCTGTAAGCTTCCTTTATTTTTTCTTAGTATTTTATTAAATTCTGACTTTTTAGTCACAAAATAAGAGGTATTTTCAACAATTACATCAATAATCTTAAAAGAAGATCCTGTGTCTACAACTTTCCAATAGAGATTAGCAGAAGCTTTTTTATCAGATATTATTGATTTAATTATGTAAATATTATCTTTTACATCTACATCTTTTAACTCTATGGATCCAGATCTTGAGTTTGCTAATTTATAAATGGTCTTTATGAGATAATCAGTAAAAACTTCTAGATATAATGATAATTCATTCTCAGAGCTCTTATTTATAATATTCTCTCCGATAAGACCATATGCAATTGATTTGACAGCAAAATTTTTATTAATAAAAATTTTATATTTTTCATAATTTTCACTTTCGGTACCCTCTTTGTTAATAATTATTTCTAAAAATTGATTTGACTCTTTTTCAAACCATTCAGAAACCTCTGAAGCTTGAACAGTTGAAAAAGAAAGAAATGTACAAAATAAAAATATTATAATTTTCATTATGTATATGTAATTATAGTTTTACCAACTATTCAATATAAATTTTTGGCACAGGTAAGTTTTGTATATATTCTTCTTCAAGTTGAGCGTTTCTATTTTGGTAATAAATTGATTTTATCATCTCATATCTATCTGAAGAGGCATCTCTAACTCTGTCTAATTGTTCATCAATTTCTGCCCTTTCATTTAAGCCATTTCCTAAAGCTATGTATTCTCTGTTGGGAACATTATTTGATATAGGATCAACAATATATTCAACTACATCGCCACTAAAATCTCTTAAATTACTTGGACCAATAATTGGTATTACTATGTAAGGACCACTTGACACACCACTTTTTGCAAGAGTAATTCCAAAGTCAGTTTCATTTTTTTCCATTCCAACTCTTGTCGCTAGATCAAAAGTTCCTAAACTAGTTAATGTGTTGATTGTAAATCTTCCTATTGAATTAATTGATTTATAGAATTCCCCCTGAAAGATGAAAGAAATTGTTCTTATTGGTTCTTTTAAATTACTAAAAAAGTTCGAAACACCTTTCTCAATTGGTTCAGGTGCAA
>CACMXD010000036.1:0-2117 GCA_902617485.1 uncultured Alphaproteobacteria bacterium
ATCATCTAACCTAGCAACATAAAAATCTTTACATTTATTCGTTTTTAATATTTTACAACATTCCAAAAGGCCGTGCCCATAGCCATCACCTTTTATTACGCTTATAATCTTTGAATTACCTGAAAACTTATCGATTTGCCTGTAATTATGCGACAGATTTTCTTTACTCACAAAAATCATTTTTTTATTGATTTTTTGGTTTTTTTTAAAGACTAGTTGTTTCATATTATGGATTTTAAGGCTTCAACCTTGTTGTCTTATGCCCTATATTACTTCTACTATTATAATAGATATAGGAGGAGTAAATGAAAAAATTTATTTCATTATTTTACGCTCTAGTCCTGTTTGCTGGTTTTACATCTGTAGCAAAAGCAGCAGACCCGATTAGAATTCCAGTTTTAAACTGGTCAAGCCAAATCGTTATGGCTAACGTTATGGCACAAGCTTTTGAAGAGCTTGGTTATGATGTTGAATTAGTCCCTGCTGAGTCAGCAACAAGATATGAAGCTGTCAGAGTAGGTGAACTTCACGTTGCTCACGAAACTTGGGAGTCAACAATGGCTCTGCCTTTTTATGAAGCTATGGACAAAGGTGGATTAATTGATGCTGGAAGTCACGACCTTATTACTTTTGAAGAAATGGGTGTTCCTAACTGGGTAATCGAAGATGGATTATGTCCTGGTCTTCCAAGCTGGGAAGCACTTAAATCTCCAGAGTGTGCAGCAAACTTTGCAACACCAGACTCTGAAGGTAAAGGTAGATGGTTAGAAGGTCCTTATGAGTGGCACACAGAAGTTATGCCTAACAGACTTAAAGGTCTTGGTATAGATGATTTATGGATGGTAAAATTTGCAGGTACTGCAGATGCATTATGGGCTGAATTAGAAGCAGCTAAAAAAGAAGGAAGAGGCACAATTATCTTTAACTGGTCTCCAAACTTTACAGATGCAGCTGGTTTTACTTTCATTGAATTTCCTCCATACTTCGAGGGATGTAGACTAGAACAAGGTGGTTCTTTAGAGACTACTGGTTGTGGTTCTCCAAAAGGTTGGCTTAAAAAAGCTGCTCACATTAAGTTCCCAATCACTCATACATCTGCATATAAGTTCTATACAAAAATGGAATTTACAGCACCTAACATTGGTGAAATGGCAAACTACGTTGACAACGAAGGCATGACTCATGCTGAAGCTGCAACTGCATATATTGCAAATAATAGAGATCAAATCGATCTATTTATGAAGTAATATTTCTAATTTGAATTCCTCCCTCTTTTGAGGGGGGAATTAATTTTATTTTAGGAAAGATTAATTTATGTCACCAACTATTAGCTGTTCATCTGTCTATAAAATTTTTGGTAATAACGCTCAGACACTTTTATCTGAAAGTGGAGGGAATGTAGACGCCAAAAAATTTCAAGAAGCAGGGTGCATAGTTGGCGTTAACAATGCTTCTTTTGATGTAAATCAGGGAGAAATGCTTGTAGTTATGGGTCTTTCCGGATCAGGAAAATCAACATTACTAAGGTGTATATCTAGATTAACAGACGCAACTTCTGGTAAAATTTTAATTGATGGTGAGGATATTTGCTTAATGAATAATAAGCAATTAATCGAACTAAGAAGAGAAAAGATGGGAATGGTATTTCAAAATTTCGCTCTTCTTCCACATAAAACAGTTTTAGAAAATATTGCTTTTCCGCTTCAAGTAAAAGGAGTCACTACTGAAAATAGTATTCATAAAGCACTTGAAATGGTTGAGCTTGTAGGCCTAAAGGGTAGAGAAAATTACTTTCCAAGAGAACTCTCTGGTGGACAGCAACAAAGAGTTGGAATTGCGCGGTCATTAGCAGTTGAACCTGATATTTGGTTTTTAGATGAGCCTTTCTCTGCGCTTGATCCTTTAATTAGAAAAGAAATGCAAGACGAGTTTTTGAGACTCCAGTCTGTTTTGAATAAAACAATTATGTTTGTCACTCATGACTTTGACGAAGCATTGAGGCTTGCTGATAGAATAGCTATTATGAAAGATGGAATAATAGAACAATTAGACAAACCAGATAATATAGTTTTAAATCCTGCTACTGACTATGTTAGGAAATTTACTGAGGATGTCCC